>CALMWF010000047.1 GCA_937873445.1 uncultured Alphaproteobacteria bacterium | reverse complement strand
GCACCGAGCCGGTGATCCGGGTGATGGCCGAGGGTGATGACGCACCGCTGGTCAATCGCGTGGTCGATGAACTGTGCGGCATCATTGCCAAGGCGGCCGCGTAATCCCAGTCAGGCCCAGGCGATCATCGCACCAGGCCGACGGTGAATTCCTTGATGTCCGGATGATCGAGCATCATGCGCTTGAGTTCTGCCGCCTTGGCAGCGTAACTCTCTTCTCCAGGGAGCGGCTCATAATTCTGCGGCATCATGGCCCGACCGCCACAGAAAAAGAAATATGTCTTTATGATCCTGTAGCTGGGGAGACGGACAGCTTCATTTTCACCCGGCAACTTTGGCAGAAGATCGCCGATGGGGTTTGAATAGCGTTCGTGATGTTCCTCTATGATGTAGTCTTTTCTGTTGACGACCGACAGGCGGGTTTCGAGGCGAAAAGTTTCACCGTAGTCGGTGCGGATAATGGTGTTGAGCCGTCCATCCTTGTCCCGATAGATTTTCCAGTCGGCACCTTCGGTTGATTTCACGTCGGAGGCATCGCGTTCAACACTTTGAACGGAGTCCAGCGGAGCTTCGATGGCCGCCATCATGGCATCAATGCCGCAATCGGCCAAAGCAGGCTTTGACAGGGAGAGAATGGCAAGGGTGAAGAGAAGGACGGGGGTTTTCATGGCACGTCTCCATTGGCTGCAAAGGACAGGCGGCTTGCGGCAATGCCGGTGAGGATGAAGGCGAGGGCGGCCACAAGCCGCCAGCTCAGGGGTTCGCCCAGCACCATCCAGCCGAAGACAACGGCATAGACCGGCACCAGATAATTCGAGGTGGAGACAAAGCTGGCCCCCACCCGTTCAAGCGCGCGATACATGAGCAGCGTGGCGATGGCGGTGGGCAGGACGCCAAGACCCAGCACCGACCACCACACGGAGGCTGGCTGATCCATGAGACCATGGGGGGCGCGCGCCAGCGCCAGGGCGACAGCGAAGAGGGCGCCCGCCGTCATCACGCCCGAGCCCTGGGTCAGCGGTTTTTCAAATCCCATGCGCCGGGCACTGACCGAATGCACGGCATAGCACAGGCAGGCGGCGATGATGGCAATCTCGCCCATCAGCGCGCCGCCGGAGAAGGAAAAGTTCTTCAGGTCATCGGGGTTGAGAAGAATGGCAATGCCGATGAAGCCGAGGACAAAGCCTGCCGCCTTGGGCCGGGTCAGCGGGTCGTCGGGCAGGGTGTAATGGGCCATGACGATGAGGATGAGCGGAATGGTGCCCATGAGAAGGCCGGAAATGCCGGAGGGCACGAAGTGGGTGCCCCAGCTGATGAGAAAGAAGGGCACGGCATGACCGATGAAGCCGAGCCAGGAGAATTTGCGCCACTGCGGCCAGCGGGCGCGCGGAAGCTGGCCCCGGGCTGCCGCCACCGCCAGCAGAATGACGGCGGCAATGGCGAGTCTCAGGCCCGTCACCCAGGCCGGATCAAGATGGGTGACGGCAATCTTGGTGAGCGCAAAGGATGACCCCCAGGCCACCACAAGGCCCGCCAGCAACAGCCAGTCCTGGGCGGTAACGGTTTTGTTGCTCATGATGGCTGAGGGTTAACGGCATGGTGGGTGGCGGGTCAACGGCCTGTGCCGGATCGGCACAAATATTGTGGCGCGAAGGCAACAGGTCAGCGCGGTCTTTTTGTCGCCGCATTCGCGCCCGGTTGGCGCCGCAGCGGGCGCTTACCTTCATGGTCATCCAAGGGGGTCGGAAGATCCGAGGTGGATGATTGGAGAGGTGTGTCATGAAAATGTTCAAGATGATCCTGGCGGCCGGTGTTGTGGCCCTGCCGCTGGCGGCAAGTGCCCAGGCGGCCGACATGGGCGGCGGCTATGCCGCGCCCGAGAGCGAGGCCATGGGCCTTTATCTGCGTGGTGATATCGGCTGGTCGTTCCTGGAGTGGAGCGGCGGTGCCGATGACAGCGCCCTGCTGCTCGGCGGCGGTGTTGGCTATCGCTACAATGACAATTTCCGCACCGACCTGACGGTGGATTGGGCGGGCAAGTATGACGTGGCGCCCGGCGCCAAGCTGTCCACCACCACGGTGCTGGGCAATATGTATTTCGACTGGGCCAACACGTCTGCCTTCACCCCCTATGTCGGCGCCGGCCTCGGCTATGGCTGGGCCAACGGCTCGGGTGGCGCGGTGGATGATTCGGGCCTGGCCATGGGCCTTGCCGCCGGTGTGGCGGTGGACCTGACCCGCAATGTGGCCGTGGATGCGGGCTACCGCTTCCGCGACATCATGATCTCGGGTCCGGACAGCAAGGAACATCAGGCCACCATCGGCCTGCGCTACAGCTTCTGATCCGCAATCGCGCGTGATCGGCCATCGGGGCGGGGGGAAACCTCCGCCCCTTTGCTTGGGCACAGGCCCGGGCAGGGATGACGCATTTCATAGATAATATGTCGCACTTGCGAAATAGCCCGTATCCGGTAAACCCGGAGCCGGGCTAGCCTTCCCCAACGAGGGCCAGTCCATCTGTAAGGATGGAGATCAACATGACCATGACGAAACCGGCCCGGCGGCCGGAAAACGCCAATTTTTCTTCCGGCCCGTGCGCGAAAATCCCCGGCTGGACCCCCATCAGACTTCAGGATGCCCTGACCGGACGGTCGCACCGTTCCGCCGAGGGCAAGGCGCGCCTCAAGCTGGCCATTGACCTGACCCGCGAGATTCTCGGCGTACCCGCCGATTACCGCATCGGCATTGTGCCTGCCTCCGACACCGGCGCGGTGGAAATGGCGCTGTGGTCGCTGCTGGGGCAGCGCGGGGTGGACATGCTGGCCTGGGAAAGCTTCGGCGAAGGCTGGATTTCCGATGTGGTGAAGCAGCTGAAGCTTGCCGATGTGCGCAAGCTCACCGCCCCCTATGGTGAATTGCCCGATCTGTCCAAGGTCGATTTTGCCCGTGATGTGGTGTTCACCTGGAACGGCACCACCTCGGGCGTGCGGGTTGCCAATGCTGACTGGATTGCCGCTGACCGGCAGGGCCTGACCATTTGCGACGCCACCTCGGCGGCCTTCGCGCAGAACCTCGACTTCGCCAAGCTCGATGTCACAACCTTCTCCTGGCAGAAGGTTCTGGGTGGCGAGGGCGCGCATGGCGTCATCATCCTGTCGCCGCGCGCGGTGGAGCGGCTGGTCACCTACACGCCCGCCTGGCCCGTCCCCAAGATTTTCCGCATGACCTCCGGCGGCAAGCTGATTGAGGGCATTTTCACCGGCGAGACCATCAACACGCCATCCATGCTGTGCGTCGAGGACTACATTGTGGCGCTGCACTGGGCGCGCGGCATCGGCGGCCTCAAGACCCTGCAGGCCAGGGCCGACGCCAATGCCGCCGTGGTGGAGCGCTGGATCGCTGCTTCGCCCTTTGCCGACAATCTGGCCAAGGTGGCGGAGACGCGCTCCAACACCTCGGTGTGCTTCACGCTCAAGGGCGATGAAACGGTGCCGAAGAAAATGGTGAAGCTCTTGGAGGCGGAAGGTGTGGCCCATGACATCGGCGGCTATCGCGATGCGCCTCCGGGACTGCGCATCTGGTGCGGCGCCACGGTCGAAACATCCGATCTTGAGGCGCTGATGCCGTGGCTGACCTGGGCCTATGCCCAGGCCACCGCCAAAGCCTGAACCCATTCCGATCCTTTCATCCGTGGACTGACATCATGAAACCGCGTGTTCTTGTTTCCGACAAGCTTTCTGAAACCGCCGTGCAGATCTTCCGCGATCGCGGCATCGAGGTGGACTACAAGCCCGAACTGGGCAAGGACAAGGATGCGCTCCTTGCCGCCATTCCGGCCTATGACGGGCTGGCGATCCGCTCGGCCTCCAAGGTGACGCCGAAGATCATTGCCGCTGCCAACAAGCTGAAGGTGGTGGGCCGGGCCGGCATCGGCGTTGACAATGTCGACATTCCCGCCGCCACGGCGCGCGGCATTGTGGTGATGAACACGCCCTTCGGCAATGCCATCACCACCGCTGAACATGCCATTGCCATGATGATGGCGCTGGCCCGGCAGATTCCTGAAGCCAATGCCTCGACCCATGCCGGCAGGTGGGAGAAGAACCGCTTCATGGGTGTTGAGGTGTTCAACAAGACACTGGGCGTCATCGGCTGCGGCAACATCGGCTCCATCGTGGCCGACCGGGCGCTTGGCCTGAAGATGAAGGTTCTGGCCTATGATCCCTTCCTGCCCGCCGAACGCGCCATCGAGATCGGCGTGGAGAAGGTGGAACTGGACGAGATTTTCCGGCGCTCAGACTTCATCACCCTGCACACGCCGCTGACCGAGCGCACCCGCGGCATCATTGACGCGGCGGCCCTGGCCAAGTGCCGCAAGGGGGTGCGCATCATCAATTGCGCCCGCGGCGGCCTGGTGGTGGAGGAGGCGCTCTATGACGCCCTCAAGAGCGGTCATGTGGCGGGGGCGGCCCTCGACGTGTTCGAGGTGGAGCCCGCCACCAGCCACAAGCTGTTTGGCCTGGACAATGTGGTGGCCACGCCGCATCTCGGCGCCTCCACCGGTGAAGCGCAGGAAAATGTGGCGTTGCAGGTGGCCGAGCAGATGGCCGATTATCTGCTGCATGGGGCTGTCACCAATGCGCTCAACATGCCCGCCATTTCGGCCGAGGAAGCACCGCGGCTCAGGCCCTTCGTGGCACTGGCGGAGAAACTGGGTTCCTTCGCCGGCCAGCTTACCGAAGGACCGATCAGCGAAATCGTCATCGAATATGCGGGCGACGTGGGCGAGATGAACACACGGGCGCTGACCTCCTCAACGCTGGCGGGGATCCTGCAGCCGCAGCTTGGCTCGGTGAACATTGTGTCAGCCCCCATCGTGGCCAAGGAACGCGGCATCAAGGTGGATGAGGTGAAGCAGACCAAGCGCGGCGCCTATGGCACCTATATGCGCCTGTCGGTAAAAACGCCGGACTTCGAGCGCTCCATCGCGGGAACGGTGTTCTCGGACGGCAAGCCGCGCATCATCCAGATCAAGGGCATTGAACTTGAGGCCGATTTCGGCGCGCACATGCTTTATGTGACGAACCGTGACAAGCCGGGCTTCATTGGTTCGCTGGGCCAGGTGCTGGGCCAGGCGGGGGTCAACATTGCCTCCTTCCACCTTGGCCGCAAGGAGGAGGGGGGCGATGCCATCTGCATCGTGGAGTTTGACGGTGACCTGCCGCCGGGTCTTCTCGAAGATGTCAAGAAGCTGCCGCATGTGAAGCAGGCGCGCGAACTGAGCTTCTGATTGAGGCCCGCTGAAAAATGAAACCGCCCGGTGGCGAACCGGGCGGTTTTGTTTTCGGTTACTGTTGCGGCGCAGGCGGGGCGGGGGGCGGCATCATCTTGCTCATGTCCACACCGTTCACCAGCACGCCACCATCGGGCGATGATTCGATTTTCCAGCTCAGGCTGCCGTCGGCCTCCGTCTTGGCCATGCCCTTGGCCATCATCAGGCCGCCCACCGCGCCCTGGGCACCGCTTTCCGGCGGCGCGGCGCTGAGAAGCTTCATGATCTCATCCAGCCCCTTGAGGGTGATCAGCGCATTGCCCTGCACCTTGCCGGGGGCCATGGTGATGGTGCTTTCATAGCCGAGGCGATAGAGCTCGCTGACGATGGCGCTGGGTTCCAGTGTGAGGGTGGCGTGACCCTTGGGCATGAGGGCGGCCAGCATCTGGTTGCTGATGTCGTCGGACACGGGCTTGTCCTTGCTCAGGTCCATGTTGTCGACGAACATGCGGACCGGGCGGTCAAGGTCGATGTCGGACACGGCAATGCCGAAGGAGGCTTCCTTCGGTTCGGTGCCCGCCGCCCACAGCGGCACCAGACCGGGCGGCATCTTCAGGCCGGTGACGGCGAATTTCTCGCGGAAGCTGGCATCGGCGACAAAGCCGGTCATGCCAATTTCCATCGGCATCGTGTCGGCGCTGAAAACCCCAACCGGCGAAGACACGGTGAGTTTATCCAGCGATCCCGTCATATCCATGCGGTTCCACAGCGGCAGGGCGGCACGCACCGCTGTGCGCAGCCCCTCCTGGTCGGTGGTCATCAATTCCTTCGACGGGTGAGCCACGAACCAGGCCAGCAACTGGTTGAGCGGCCGGGTCATGGCGCCCTTGATCGTCATGTCAAAAGCCCCCTGCGGCGAGGCGACGGTGAGGGTGACGGCGGGTGTGCCCACCTTGGGATCAGGCGGAATGGTGACAGTTTCCTTCAGCCCGGAGTAGGTTTGCTTGACGGTGATGTCAGCAGCGCTGCCTGCCGCCACGGCAGCGAGAGTGCTGGTGATCGTATCGATGGTGTAGTCAACGGCGTTGCTGTTGCCCTTGTCATCCTTGAAGTTCTGCACCATGTGCATATTGGAAAGGGTGGCGTCCTGGCTGGCGAAGGTGCCCAGGGCTTCATCGAACACGCCGGACATTTTCATCTGGCCGAATTCGTAACGGACCGTTCCCTTTTCACCGGCGTCCAAAACAAAACTGAGGGGCTGATCCTCATCCACCTGCCACTTGCCGCCGCCCTGCTCGGTCAGCTTCACGATGATGGGGGTGGTGGTGATCTTGACGTCCTTGGCGGCGGCGGCCAGCGGCGCAAAATCGAGGGTCAGCCTGTAGGCGTCGCCATCGGGCGCCACCTCGACCACGCCGGCTGTGGCACCGAAATAGGTCTGCAGGCTGGTCTTGATCGCCGCGGCCCCTTCGGGTGTGGCGGCGGCCAGTGCGCCGGGGGCGCAGGACAGAAGGAGCAGAGCAGCGAGGCTTACATGTTTCATGGCGGGTCTCCGATTCGCCCGCAGGGGACCATTCGCCCGGCCCGCCGTCAATCTAATTCCATTGCTGATGGTTTCGGCACGATTACGCCGCAATCCCGTCCTTCATTCGCCGGATCACGGGTCTGTGTTCGGCCCGACACCCCGCAACAGGAGATTTCCATGCGCCTTGCCCTTGCCGTGCTGCTTCTGGCCTCGACGTCGCTTGCCGCCTTTGCCGGTGATGTGGCCACGCCCTCGCGGGTGGCGGCGGTGACGGTTTATCCGCAGGGGGCGGATGTGACGCGCACGGCTGCGGTGACGCTGGCAGCGGGGCCGCAGCGTCTTCTGCTCTCCGGCCTGCCGGAAGATGTGGACACCACCTCCATCCGGGTGGAGGGCGAGGGGCCGGAAGGATTGCTCATTCTGTCGGTCGATTCCAAGGCTGTGCCCGTGCTGGGCGAGGCCAATGACCAGGTCCGGCGCGAGACCGAGGCCGCCCTCAAGGCGCTGGCTGATGAGCGGGCGGCGCTTGACCTAGGCATTGCCGATGCCGAGGCGCAGAAACAGTTTCTGATGGGGCTTGGCCGCGCGCCCCTGCCGGCGGGTGCCAGCCCCACGCCCGATGCGGCCACTCTGGGGCCGGTGCTTGATCTGATGGCTGCCAAATTTGCCGCCCTGTCAAAGACCATTCAGGAAGCGCGGGTGCGCCAGCGGAAGATTGACGAGGAGACAGCCGACCTCAACCGCAAGCTGGAGACGCTGGCCCCGGATGGAAGCATGGCAACCGAAGTGGCGGTGAATGTGACGGCGGCCCAGGCGGGGGCAGCCACCTTCAAGGTGAAATACCGGGTGGCGGCAGCAGGCTGGCAGCCCCTCTATGACGCCAGGCTTTCCACCGGCGGAAAGGGCGGCACCCCGGTTCTGCTGGTGAGCCGCCAGGCCGAGGTGACCCAGCAGACGGGCGAGAGCTGGGAGGGGGTGGCGCTGGCGCTGTCCACCGCCCGGCCCGGCGGGGCCACGGCGGCGCCGGAACTGACGGAAAGCGAGGTGGGGCCGTGGCAGCCGCCGGTGCCCATGGCCCAGAACGGGGCTGGCTGGCTGACCCGTGAGAAGGCGGGCGGCGCCCCGTCAGCAGCGCCGGAGGCCATGGTCGCCCTGGACGCGGCCGCCCCGGAAGCCGTCGCCGCCGACAAGCCCGCCGAGATGCAGCAGGCGGGGGTGGTGATGGCCGGTTTTCAGGCGGTCTATGTGGTGCCGGGCCTGTCGAATGTGGACAATAGCGGCACGGCGCGCAAAATGGCCATTGGCAGCGACACCTATGAGCCGACCCTGTCGGCGCTTGCCGTACCCCGGCTTGACCCCCATGCCTATCTGACGGCGTCCTTCACCGCGGAACTGACCGCGCCGATGCTGCCGGGGCGGGTGAGTCTCTATCGCGACGGCGTGTTCATGGGCGAGGGCGGCCTGCCGCTGCTCAACGGCGGCGAGGTGACAAAGCTGGGCTTCGGCGTCGATGATCTCGTTTCCGTCAAGGTGCAGGAAACGAAGCGCGAGGCGGGCGAGGAGGGCCTGCTCACCACCAGCAACAGCGAAGTCCGGGCCTATGACATCAGCCTGAAGAACCTGCATGATTTTGCCCTGCCGGTGACGGTGATGGACCGCATGCCGTTTGCCACCCATGAGGACATCAAGGTGGAGGCGGTGTCCGGCGCCAGCGCGCCCACCACACGGGACGTGGACGGCAAGCGCGGCGTTTCGGCCTGGGCGGTGGAACTGGCCCCCGGCGCCGAACAGGTGGTGAAAACCGGCTACAAGATTACCTGGCCCAAAGACATGAAACTTTTGCCCTATGGCGACTGATAACGCCCATCCGCCCTTGGCGGGCGGGGCGGGCTGATATAAGAGCTATCAACGGCTCCGGGGCCATTCCTCCGGGGCCGTTTTTCGTGACCGTGAGGAATTTGAAATGGCCAATGTGGCAGTGGTCGGCGCCCAGTGGGGCGACGAAGGCAAGGGCAAGCTGGTGGACTGGCTGTCGGAACGCGCCGATGTGGTGGTGCGCTTTCAGGGCGGGCACAATGCCGGGCACACGCTGGTCATTGACGGCGTGACCTACAAGCTGTCGCTGCTGCCGTCGGGCATTGTGCGGCCCGGCAAGCTGTCAATCATCGGCAATGGCGTTGTGATTGACCCCTGGGCGCTGGCGGCGGAAATCGACAAGCTCGCGTCTCAGGGGGTTGCGATCAGCAAGGACAACCTGCGCATCGCCGGCAATGCCACGCTCATTCTGCCGGTGCACCGCGAGCTTGACCTGCTGCGCGAGAACGCGGCCGGGGCAGGCAAGATCGGCACCACCGGGCGCGGCATCGGCCCCGCCTATGAGGACAAGGTGGGCCGCCGCGCCATCCGGGTGAATGACCTCAATGACATCAGCACCATCGGCCCGAAGGTGGAGCGCCTGCTGGCCCACCACAATGCCCTGCGCCGCGGCCACGGTGAGCCGGAGGTGAAGGCCGCCGAGGTGATTGCCGAACTGGCCGCCGTTGCGCCGCGCATTCTGCCCTTCTCGGATGCGGTGTGGTCGCTGCTTGATGACGCCCGGCGCGAGGGCAAGCGCATTCTGTTTGAAGGTGCGCAGGGCATCATGCTCGACATCGACCACGGCACCTATCCCTATGTCACCTCGTCCAACACGGTGGCGGGGCAGGCGGCGGCAGGCTCCGGCCTTGGCCCCTCGGCCATCGGCTATGTGCTGGGCATTGCCAAGGCCTATACCACGCGGGTCGGCTCCGGCCCGTTTCCCACCGAGCAGGACAATGCGGTGGGCGAATATATCGGCCAGAGGGGGCGCGAGTTCGGCACGGTGACGGGCCGCAAGCGGCGCTGCGGCTGGTTTGACGCGGTGCTGGTGCGCCAGGCCATCAAGACCTCGGGCATCCACGGCATTGCCCTGACCAAGCTTGACGTGCTGGACGGGCTTGACGAGATCAAGGTGTGCGTGGGCTACAAGCTGGACGACCGCCGCCTGGAGCGCTTCCCCGCCGCCGAGGAAGCGCAGAAGCGGGTGGAGCCCATTTATGAAACCATGCCGGGCTGGAAGGATACCACGGCGGGGGCGCGTTCCTGGGCGCAGTTGCCGGCCCAGGCCATCAAATACGTCAAATATCTGGAAGAGCTGATCGAATGCCCGGTGGCGCTGCTGTCCACCTCGCCGGAGCGCGACGACACCATCCTGATGACCGATCCGTTCGAGGATTGATCAGCGGCACGAGACGAAAGGGGCGGGGTTTCCCGCCCCCGCTGGTTTACGGCGTCTTGGAACAGGTGATGTAGGTGAAGCCGTCGCACTGCGGGCCGCTGCACACCGGACCGGTGATGAGGCGGGTGTCGGTATAGGTGCCGATGTCCTCGGCCATGCCGAAACCCTTCACCAGCGGATAGCCCATCTTTACGCAGAAGGCCTTGGCAGCGGGACCGCCGCACTCCGTGGCCCATTTGCGGCACCAGTCAAGGCGCAGGCCCTTATACATTGGGGCCACGAATTTCTTCTTTGCTCCGCCGCCGCCAGCACACTGCTGCAACAGGCCGGCGCGGGCCCAGGTTTCGCCATTGGCCGCACCGGGCGTGGCGCCCAGGCACCAGGCATAATGCAGGCCGAACTTCTTCATCCAGCGCTGGCCAACAAAGCCGCAGCCCTTGGCGAGGTTGGTTTTCTGCTGCTGCACGGCCTTCAGCGCATAGGCCTCGCAGAACAGGGGCGGGGCGGTGAGCGCCGGGGTTGCGGTGAGAACGGCTGCCGCAGCAATGGCGCAGGCGGTAATCAAGGCACGGCGAGGGATTCTGGTCATAGCTCAGCTCCTCCGGCTTGAACGGCAGGAGTGTGGCGCAGTTCCGGCACGGATGCATTGATGGCCATCAAAGATGGCGGCGGCCCGTCACAGGCTGCGGTTTTCCATGAAGAAGCCGTAGAGGCTGGTGGTCAGGCTGACGCTGAACAGGGTCAGGAACAGATTGAGCGGCAGGGCCAGAATGAACATGGCGGCGGGGGCGAACTGCGGTGCGCCATTGAAGACGAAACTCAGGGCGGTGTTCACGATCAGCAGGGCGGCCAGCAGAATGCAGGCGTTGAGCAGGGTGAGAAAGGCGAGGGGGCCGAGGTTGAAGGCGCTGGCATCCAGCGCCTGTTTGAAGCCCACATCCCTGCGGCCCAGGGCAATGGCGGGCAGCACCAGCGCCAGGCGCAGCGCCAGAATGGAGGCAAGAAAGGCCGGAATGACAGTGGCGATGATGTAGGCCGGGGCGGCGCTGGCCACCATGATCATGAGCAGCGCGGGCAGGAAGACGGTGAGAAACAGAATGACCGCGAGGTAAAAGGCATAGCGCCACAGCGGCGGATCGAGCCGCACAATGCCGGCCGCATCGGGCATTTCATCACGGAGAAGAAAGCGATGCCATTTCATCGCCATGGCCGAGACAGCAATAAGCGACAGCAGGGCTACGGCGACATCTGCCAGGCCGGGTTCGGCCATGGGGCTGGCGCTGGTTCCGCCGCTCCACCACCACAGGCCCGCATTGGCCAGAACAACGATGCCAAGCCAGGGCAGGCCGATGCGCAGGGCCTCGGGCCAGAACTTGCCAAGAGTGCCTAGGGCGTGGGCGAGGGCGGCAACGGGGTCTATTTTGCGCATGGCAATCCTGATCAAGCTGTGCGCCCTGCTTAGCGCATGGGCTGTGCCAAGGGGAAGGGTTGCTCAGACTGTTCCGGCCGCCGGATTGTCGCTGACCGCGGGCTGGCGGGTGATTTCGCTGGCGAAATTGCGCAGAATGACGGCGGGCACATCGGCCTGCTGCACCGGCCTTGCGCACAGGAAGCCCTGGATGAGATCGCAGTGATAGGCGCGCAGCAGTTTCAACTGGGCGTCGGTTTCCACGCCCTCGGCGGTGACCTTGAGGCCAAGATGGCGGGCCAGGTTGATGATGGAGTGGATCATGCCTGGCACGAGGGGCGAATCCTCCAGCGCCAGGGCAAAGGACTTGTCCATCTTCAGCTTGGAGAAGGGGAACTTCCAGAGATAGCTGAGACTGGAATAGCCGGTGCCGAAATCATCAAGCACAATGGGGCAGCCCATGTCGCGGAGCGCGTCAAGCTGGGCCAGCACCATGTCTGAATCCTTGAGCAGGGTGCTTTCGGTGATTTCGATTTCCAGGCGGTGGGCCGCCAGATTCGACTTTTCCAGCGCGTTGTGAACGTCGGTGATGAGGGTGCTGGACTGAAACTGTTCGGGTGAAATATTGACCGAGACGGTGAGGTCATCGGGCCAGTGGGCGGCCTCGCGGCAGGCCTCGGCCAGGACCCAGGCGCCAAGTTTCTGGATGACACCGGTTTCCTCCGCGACGGAAATGAATTCCGACGGCGGAATGATGCCCTGTTCGGGATGGCGCAGGCGGAGCAGGGCTTCAAAACCCATGAGCTTGCCGGAAGCGGCGTCATAAATGGCCTGATAGTTCAGTTCGAACCAGTTTTTCTCCAGCCCTTCCTGGGTGAATTGAACAATGTCGGCGCGGCGGCGGGCGGCCTGGGCCAGGGTGGGGTTGAAGAAGGCATAGCCTGCCCCGCTCTTTTCCATGGCCGATTTGAGCGCCAGGCCGGCATTGTGCAGCAGGGTCACGGCATCGCCATCATCGGCAGAGGAGAGCGCCACCCCGGCGGTGATTTCAAGGGTCAGCTTGCGGTCCACCCAGTCCACCGGCAGGCTGAGGGCATTGATGACCGATTTGGCGGTGGTCAGAACCTCCAGTGCCGATGCCGCCTTGGGAATGAAAATGGCAAAGCTCCAGTAGTCGAGGCGGCAGGCAAGGGCGGCGCGCGGCAGATTGAAGCGCAGGCGCGCGGCCAGAGAGGAAATCATGTAGTCGCTGGCATGGCGGCTGAGCGAGCCGGAAATGCGCGGCAGGCCGCGAATGCCGATCTCGATCAGGGCTGCCTGCCCCTCCAGGGCGGCCAGTTCGACCAGGGCTTCATCCATCGCCTGCATGAAGGCGTTGCGGTTCATCAGCCCGGTCAGGGTGTCGTGCTTTTGCAGATGGTCAATGTCCATCTCGAGCTGGCGCTTCTGATGGCGCAACAACTCCAGTTCGGTCTGACTGTTTTCTTTCGGCGGCATGGGCCACAGAACTCTCGGGCAGTGACGGCAGATATCGGTTCGTCAGAACGGTCGATGGCTGCACCATCGTATCCCCCCGCGCAGGCGGGCCCCCGGGACATGCGGCGTGCAGCCGAACAGGCTATATAGTGGACACAATCAAATTGTTAGTAAAGCTCGAAGCGAGGGTTCCCGAATGGTGAAGGTGGCGGCGGTTTTCGCGCTGGCGTTAATGGTGGCAGGTCTGACCGCGCCTCACGGTTGTGCCGGGTCGTATCATGACTATGCGTTGCGTCTTCTTGCCCATCCGCCGGAGGGTGTGGTGGTGCGTGAGGATGTGGCGGCGGCCCTGGTGGCCAGCACCAATGCCTATCGCCAGTCGCGCCGGGTTGCGGCGGCCCAGCCGTCTGATGAATTTGCCGGTGCTGCCCGCGCCCAGGCCATGGACATGGCGGCGCATGACTATGTCGGGCACCGGTCGTCCACGGGACATGATTTCGAGGTGCGGATGCGGGCCTTTCTGGGCAATCCGATGCTGCTGCCACCCATGGCCGAAATTGCCGCGCGCGACAGCCGTGGAGCCGCTGATGTGGCGGCACGGGTGGAGCGCCTTACCCGGCAATGGGTGACGAGCCAGGCCCATCGCCGGGCGATGATCAATAGGGGATACCCGTTCGTGTCCACGGCGGCGGTGGAGAAAAACGGCAGGCTCTATGCGGTGCAGATCTATTTTTCAGCACCGCCCAGCGGCAATTCTGGTCTTTTTGCGCCGCTGCCACTCAGGGAAAAGCCCGCCGTGGGGGGCGGGCTTTACTGACGCCATCAGCGCGGTTTCAGAGCGGTGCGGCAAGGGCCTGAGGCTTGGGCGCCAGCGCCTTCTGGGCAGCATTTTTAACCGCCTTCTGGATCTTCTCGAAGGCGCGCACCTCGATCTGGCGGATGCGCTCGCGCGAGACGCCGAATTCCTGTGACAGGTCTTCCAGCGTGGCGGGCTCATCCTGCAATTTGCGGGCTTCGAGAACCCGGCGCTCGCGCTCGGTAAGCTTGGTCATGGCTTCGGCCAGAAGCCCCTTGCGCAGGCTGGCCTCCTCGTTTTCCGCCAGGGTTTCCTCCTGGTTGGCGCTGTCATCCACCAGCCAGTCCTGCCATTCGCCCTCGGCATCGGCCTTGACCGGGGCATTGAGCGAGGTGTCACCGCCCAGGCGGCGGTTCATGGACACCACATCCGACTCCTCGACGCCCAGGCGCTTGGCAATGAGTTTCACCTGATCGGGCTTGAGGTCGCCTTCATCCAGAGCCTGAATCTGGCCCTTGAGGCGGCGGAGATTGAAAAACAGCTTCTTCTGATTGGCGGTGGTGCCCATCTTCACCAGCGACCAGGAGCGCAGCACGAATTCCTGGATGGAGGCCTTGATCCACCACATGGCATAGGTGGCCAGGCGGAAGCCGCGGTCCGGCTCGAAGCGCTTGACCGCCTGCATCAGGCCGACATTGCCTTCGGAGATGACCTCGCCAATGGGCAGGCCATAGCCACGGTAGCCCATGGCGATCTTGGCCACGAGGCGCAAATGGCTGGTGATGAGCTTCTGGGCCGCCTTGGCGTCGCCATGCTCCTTCCAGCGCTTGGCGAGCATGAACTCCTCATCGGGGTCGAGCATGGGAAACTGGCGGATTTCCTGAAGATAACGGTTCAGGCCGCCCTCACCGGCTGCAACGGCTGGCAAAGTGGTGGTCTGGGCCATGGATTTCCTTTCATCGCCTCGGCGAGGCGTCCTCCCGCCCTTGTGGTCCGGGCATGGGGCAAATATAGGGCCGGCGGGCGACAATAAAAAGATACTGGTCAGGTGACATTTTCTTAATGTCGCGCCGCCGGCCCCAAGGTGCCAGCCGGGGGGCTTGGGGACAGGGGATGTCCGGCCGGGTAGCTGACTAACGCATTGCCGGCCCCCGGGTTCCCCAGGGTTAACGCGGGATTGATCGCAAGATCGTGAGCAGGCGCTGGAAGGCCGGTGGCGGCGGCGCCTCAAACCGCAGCGGCCGGGCGGTGCGGGGGTGGTCAAAACCCAGGGTGGCGGCATGCAGCGCCTGACCGGGCAGGAGGGCCAGGGCGGCGCGCGCTTCATCCGGCAGTTTGGCGAGCGAGGCCCGGAAGCCTGAACCATAGGTGGCATCCCCCAGCAGCGGATGGCCGATGTGGGCCAGGTGAACCCGGATCTGGTGGGTGCGGCCGGTTTCCAGCACACAGCGGACGAGGCTGGCCAGGCCGCCGAAATCCTCCACCACCTCAAAATGGGTCACCGCCTCGCGGGCCGTGGCAGCGCGCGAGACGGCAATTTTCTGGCGGTTGGCGGTGGCGCGGGCCAGCGCTGCGGAAATTGTTCCGGCCCGGCGCTCCGGCACGCCCCAGACCAGGGCCAGATAGCTGCGCTCCAGCCTTCCGTCGCGGCCATGGGCAGCGAATTGTTCTGACAGGGCGCGGTGGGCGGCATCATTCTTGGCCACCACCAGCAGGCCCGATGTGTCCTTGTCGAGACGGTGGACAATGCCGGGGCGCTTCACCCCGCCAATGCCGGACAGGCTGTCGCCGCAATGGGCAATGAGGGCGTTGACCAGCGTGCCGCTGGCATTGCCCGCGCCGGGATGGACCACGAGGCCGGCGGGCTTGTCGAGGACGAGGAGGTCGCGGTCCTCATGCACAATGGCCAGCGGCATGGCCTCGGCGGCGGGTTCCGGCGCCCGGGCTTCCGGCACCGTCACCTGCACCGTTGCACCGGCCTTCGGCTTGGCGCCGGGGTCGCGGATGATCTTTCCCTCGACAGCAACGCCGCCCTCGGCGATAAGCCGCTGGAAGCGGGCGCGGCTCAGCTGCGGAAAGGCCAGCGCCAGCAGCCGGTCGAGGCGTTCGCCGCCCGCCGCCACACAGTGTAGAATTTCGCCCGAGGATGACATGATCAGCGAACCTCAAAACAGCAGCAGCCCCGAGGCTTCTGTGCCGCAAAAGGCGCTGCTGCGGCTTGTCTATATCATGGGCATCATTCTCGTGGTGCTTTTCATAACACTGGTGGCGGGCATTATCTGGAAGGCCCGGCACCGGCCTGCCCCGGAGGCGACGGCGGAACCCACCCTCACCCTCAATCTGGCGGCTGCCGACATCCGCGCGACCGCGCTTGACGGCGACCGGCTGATGATCACCACCCTGAAGGACATCATCATTGTCGATGTGCGCCAGCACCGGGTGATGCTGCGTCTGCCGCTGAATGCGCCCTGAGCGCTTGCCTTTGCGGCGGCGCTTCGATAGAACACCCCCGGCGTTTGAAGCTCTCTTCGTCTATCGGTTAGGACGGCAGCCTCTCACGTTGCAAAGACGGGTTCGATTCCCGTAGAGAGCGCCACTCCCCTTCAGCCCTTTGAGGTTCCCTGCAGGGAGCGGATGCGGCGGGCCAGTGCCTGCCGGTCATGGCGCGGCGCTTCGCCGGGCAGGGCCGACTGGGGCTTGGCCTCCGGCTGCGGAATATCGGCCAGATCGAAGGGATTGGCGGCGGGGGCGGCCTCGTCATTGGCCACCGGCTGGCCGAACACATCTTCGGCGGTGAAGTGGGGGCTTTCGGCACCGGCCTCCTTCACCCAGGTGGCGCCCGGCGCCAGCCCCGGCTCCAGTGTGCGGTCATGATGGATTTCGCGCGACAGGCTGGTCAACTCGGCAATGCGGCGGTGAATGCGGTTTTCCGGGCTTTCTCCGGCATCGGCGGGCAGGGCGGCATCACCACCCGCGCCAAGGCTGGCCTGCAGGCTGGCCTGAAAGCGGGTGAGGCGGGCAATCTCGGCGGCGCGCGTGGCCAGTTCCTGATCCTTGGCCTGGGACTGGCTGGTGAGCTGTTCGATGACCAGGGCCTGCGACTTGATGTCGGCCTCGCGCGCGGCCAGGTCGGCACGCAGCGTCTTCAATTCGGCCTCACGCGCGGCCAGGGTTGTCTCGCGTTCGGCCAGATCCTGCGCCACCAGTTCGACGCGGTTGCGGCTGCGGGTCACCTCGGCCATATGCTCGCCCATGCGCAGGCGGCTTTCTTCCAGCCGGGAGTCCAGCTTCTGGGCCATCATGGCGTGTTCGGCGCGCAGCCGGTCTCGCTCGGCCTTGAGATCAAGGATGGTGGCGGGAATGCTGTCGGCCTGACGGCGGGCGGCAGCGCGCAGCGCCAGCGCCCAGGCCAGCCGCGCCAGCAGCAGCACCACGATCAGTCCGAGCACGAAGCCCAGCACAACCAGCATCATGCTCTCGGACAGAGCCATGCGAACCCCTAAAACGTTACGACCCCTTGGACCCCTGCGGCCCGGCCTTGTCTGTGCCAGAAATGGCCTGTGACTGTAAACCGGTTAGCGCCGTGTTGCGACGGAATTCTGGCAGGCCGCAAGGCAACGAAAAAGCCGCCACGCGGGCGGCGTGGCGGCAGTGTTTTTAATCGGTGCTGCGGGGGTTTAAAGGGTCAGAAGGGGTTCCACGACGGTTTGCTGGAATATTTGAGATAGCCGACATTGGCGCCCAGCCGGGCGCCCAGGCCGGTGCGGATGGGGGCCAGAATGATGTTGTCCTTCTTCTGGAAATTGACGCCCACGCCGCCCACCAGATAGGCCGTGCCCTCAACCCCGATGAAACGGTCATAGAGGTCGGCAGGGGTGCTGGAATTATAGACCAGCGTCATGGTGCGCGAGCCGTTGCCGCCGAAATCAAAACCGACGGAGGGGCCCTGCCAGTAGATTTTCTGGGTGGCGCCGTTCTTGTAATAGATGGTGCCTTCGCCATAGCGCAGGCCGCCGACAATGGCGCCGGAGCCTTCCTCGCCGACGATATAGGCCGAGGGTTCACCCTGCGACTGGAAGACATATTCCACCGCCTTGCCAATGCCGCGCGAGGTCTTGCCGAAGAACTGGTGGCCGGCGGCCATGATTTCTTCATTGCTGTAGGTGGAGCGCTGCTGCTGTTTGGAAATGCTGCCGGTGGTCTGGGCCGGGGCGGCATGGGGGAAGCACAGGGCGAGCGCGAAGGCCAGCGCAAGCGGGGCCAGCGGGTTCATGATGCCGGAGGGCATGAGGCGGCGCATCAGCATGTTGTTCACCATCGTTGGAGCCGTCAGCATCACGCCGGGCTGTGGCGTGGCTGCGGCGAAAATCCGTCCAAAACGGTTTTAGCCGCAACAGGCTTTCCGCATGGTTAACGAAAGGAAAAGAGTGAGACCGCCTCAGACCGAGGCAATGAAGGGCGGATTGTCATAACCGCGCGCGCGCTTGCCATAGGTGAGGGGCTGGCCGTCCGGCGTGGCCACCCGGCCGCCTGCTGCCAGCAGCACGGCGTGGCCTGCGGCCGTGTCCCATTCCATGGTGCGCGAAAAGCGCGGGTAGACATCGGCCTCGCCCGCCGCCAGCAGGCAGAATTTCAGCGATGAGCCGATGGCCGTGACCTTGCGGATGTGGGCATCGTGGAGCCAGCGGTCGGTTTCGGCGTCGCGGTGCGAGCGCGAGGCCACGGCGCGCGGCGGCCCGGACTGGCGGGGCCGGGCCTGCATGGGCTGCCATTCCACACTGGGCAGATGACCGTCGGGCTGAAGCCGCGCCTGGGCTGCGGCCTTGCCCATTTCGCCCCAGAACATGCGGGCCAGCGCCGGGGCATAGACCACGCCCATGACCGGGGTGCCACGGTCGATCAGGGCAATGTTGACGGTAAATTCGTGACGGCGCTTGATGAATTCGCGGGTGCCGTCAAGCGGGTCCACCAGAAAGAAGCGCGTGGTGGTGGGCAGCAGGCAGGCGCTGGCGGCGCTTTCCTCGGACAGCACGGGATCATCGGGGAAGGTGCTGGCCAGACCGGCCAGGATCACGTCCTCGGCGCGCAGGTCGGCATCGGTCACCGGCGTCAGGTCGTCCTTCTCGCGGGCATCGAATTCGGTTTCGTAGATGTCCATGATCTCGCGGCCGGCCAGTTGGGCCAGGCGGAGAAGGTGCTTCAATGTTGGGGAGGGGTTGAGCATGGGGCAGCGGGCCGGAAGGCGTCCCGTCTATGCGCGGCCTTGCCGCCATCGTCAATGCGGAAATTGCCGGCGGCTTTTGGTATGACAGAACCACGAATCAGTTACCGGGAAATGCTTCATGATTGACCGCCCTCGTCTTTCCGATCTCGACCTTGGTGCCCTGCTGTGCAGCCGGGTGTGCCATGACATCATCTCGCCGGCCGGTGCCATTGCCAATGCGCTCGAGCTTTATGACGATCCCGACATGGATGCCGAGACGCGGGCCACGGCGCTGGACATGGTGCGCAATTCGGCGCGCACCGCCACGGCGCGGCTGAAGTTCTGCCGCATTGCCTTTGGCGCGGCGGGGTCGGCGGGAGCGCATATCGACCTCAGCGAGGCGGGCGAGACGGCCAAGGCCTTCATGGGCGACGAGAAGGCCAAGCTCGACTGGCAGGCGCCGCGTGAAAACCGCCCGAAGCAGCAGGTGAAGCTGCTGCTCAACATGCTGCTCATGGCCATGGCCGGGGTGCCGCGCGGCGGGGTGGTGACAGTGACGGTGGCGGGTGACACGCTCACGGTGCGCGCCAAGGGCGACCGGGCGCGCGTGCCGGAGCCGATGGCCGAGGTGCTGGCGGGCAAGACGGCGCTGGAAACGCTGGATGCGCGGCTGGTGCAGCCCTATTACGCCCAGCTTCTGGCCGAGGCGGCGGGCCTTGATCTGGCCATGGCCATGGACGGCGAGGACGTGCTGGTGACGGCAACGCCCAGACCCGCGGCCACCGACAGCGCCGCCTGACAGCGGCCTGACGGCTTCTGTGCGGAGGGTGTCAGGCGCCCTCAGCTATGACCGGCCATGATTGCAGTCATGAAGGCTGGCAGTCATGGAGGTTGGTCATGAAACCCATTGTTGTCTTGCAGTTGATGTTTCTCGGTCTGGTCATTGCCGTTCCGCTGCATGCCTGTGCTGCGGGTGCGGCCACACCCGCCACCGCCACGCGGCTGCAGGCCTTTGCGCAGGCGCGCGCCGATGGCTTGGCGCCGCTCTATCTGCGCGCGGTGCAGGGCTGTTATGAAGTGACCGCCCGGGACGAAGCGGCGGTGACACTGGTTTATTATGACCATCACACGCTGCAGCGGCTGCACCAGCGGGCCTCCCCCACCGGCCTCAGGGCCACCCCGGCGCGCAACGCCATGCTCACTGCCGCCTGCCGGCAGTGATGAAACAAAAAGCCCGGCGCGAGGCCGGGCTTTTGAATTTCAGGGGCAAGACAATCAGGCGCTGGCGCGCATGTTGTCGTCATCATGCATGGGGGGTGCGCCCTCGCGCAGCACATAGCCGCGGCCCCACACGGTTTCGATGTAATTCTTGCCTTCTGCCGCCGCCGCCAGCTTCTTGCGCAGCTTGCAGATGAACACGTCGATGATCTTCAGTTCCGGCTCATCCATGCCGCCATAGAGGTGGTTCAGGAACATTTCCTTGGTCAGCGTGGTGCCCTTGCGCAGCGAGAGCAGTTCCAGCATCTGATATTCCTTGCCGGTGAGGTGAACGCGCGAGCCGCCCACTTCCACGGTCTTGGTGTCGAGGTTGACCAGCAGGTCGCCGGTGACGATCACCGACTGGGCATGGCCCTTGGAGCGGCGCACCACGGCGTGAATGCGGGCCACCAGCTCATCCTTGTGGAAGGGCTTGGTCATGTAGTCGTCAGCGCCGAAGCCCAGACCCTTCACCTTGTCTTCAATGCCGGCAAGACCGGAGAGAATGAGGATGGGGGTGCCGACCTTGGAGACGCGCAGCGACTTCAGCACCTCATAGCCCGACATGTCCGGCAGGTTGAGGTCGAGAAGGATGATGTCGTAGTCGTAGAGCTTGCCGAGGTCCACGCCCTCTTCGCCGAGATCCGTGGTGTAGACGTTGAACCCCTCTGACTTGAGCATCAATTCGATGCTTTGGGCGGTTGCGGTATCGTCTTCGATCAGCAGTACTCTCATCCGAATCCCCTATGCCGTCGCCCCGTGCGGACCGGAGCCTGTTGGTTGGTGCCGGGCGAAACATGAGGCCCAGGCGACGCAACGAACCATTAACTGTGATGGTTAAGATAGGCGGATAAAGGTTAACAAAACCTAATCCGCACCGGGTATATGATGACTCACATAAACCCCATATCTAGTGGCGCCTGCCAAATTGCCCCTAGATATGGGGTTTTCTGCCCGAACAAGGCCAGCGGCAAACACGGTGAACGCCCGCCAGCAACTCTTTACCCGGTCTTAAGCCTGTTGCTTCATCATGAACGGTGATGAGGCCACGGGTCATGCGTAGTTGATTCGGGGAATCGTGAATAGAGTCCGGACACGGACTTTTTCAGTGTGTTTGAGTGAGGATGAGTATGCGTGACCGCCACGGCCTGTTGAGGCTCCACCGTTTCCGCACGGAAGAATGCCGCCGCCAGGTGGCCGACATCGAAATGATGGTGGCCGAT
This sequence comes from uncultured Alphaproteobacteria bacterium, assembly GCA_937873445.1. Lineage (GTDB taxonomy): Bacteria > Pseudomonadota > Alphaproteobacteria > Rhizobiales > Aestuariivirgaceae > Aestuariivirga. The sequence goes on along the minus strand of CALMWF010000047.1, from coordinate 120,184 downwards.
CTGATGCGCAAATATGACGAGCTGGACGCCCATGTGAAATATGAAGAGGGGCGGAACGGCATCACCGACCCCGCCAATATCAACTATTCCATGGCCGCCAAGGCAACGCGCGTCCGCCGCGACAATCTGCTGAAATCCATCGGCGACCTGAAGGACCAGCAGGCCACGGCACAATCCCAGCTTGAAGACCAGGAGCGCGAACTGCGCAAGGTTGAGCTGCTGGTGGAGAAGGAGGGCGGCTCGCTGGCGCCGCCGACGCCGGTGAGCGCACCGGCCATGAGCAGCGCCATCATCCGCTGACGCCTCTGGCATCACGAATTTCTAAGGCCCCGGTTTCCGGGGCCTTTTGTTTTGAGCCGGGGATGGGCTGTGAAAACGAAAAGGCCAGTGCGAGCGCACTGGCCTTTTCTACGCAGGGGATCGCTGAACCAGCGTCCAGAGTCCTAGTGGCGGTATTGCTGGATGCGCGTGGTGCGCAGACCGGCAAGGCCATGACGGTCGATGGACCGCTGCCACCCGAGATATTCTTCCACAGTGAGGGTGTACCTCTCGCAGGCCTCTTCGAGACTCAGAAGACCACCGCGGACCGCCGCCACCACTTCCGCCTTGCGGCGGATCACCCACCGGTGCGCGCCCGGAGGCGGCAGGTCGGCAATGGTGAGGGGGCTGCCATCGGGGCCGATGACGTAGTTCACACGAGGACGCAACTGACCAGACATACTCAACTCACTTACCTAATACGCAGGCACTCACTGTGGATCAGGCTAGGCCAAGTCGCTTAAGATTGACTGAAACGGAAGTGAATAAATGGCAAATTCGCAGGCTCCGGTGGTTCAATCCGGCACAGATTGAGCCGTGGCAGTTGCGTTTTGTGTGGAAAAGCACCATCTGAATCTCATGACGACCATGACCGGCCTGATTGACAGCGTGCGTGACAGCCTCGGCCTTGCCGGACCGCCAGCGGCAAGCCGCGTGGTGGTGGCCATGTCGGGCGGTGTCGACTCCTCAGTGGCGGCGGGCCTGGTCAAGGCGGCCGGCTTCGACACGGTGGGCATCACCCTCCAGCTCTATGACCATGGGGCGGCGGTGGCCAGGCGCGGCGCCTGCTGTGCGGGCCAGGACATTCACGATGCCCGGCGCGTGGCCGCCGACCTTGGCATTCCCCATTATGTGCTCGATTTCGAGGACCGCTTCCGGGAAACGGTGATCGACGACTTTGCCGACAGCTATGTGCGCGGCGAAACCCCGGTGCCGTGCATCCGCTGCAACCAGACGGTCAAGTTTGCCGATCTGCTGGCCAGGGCGCGTGATCTTGGTGCGGCCGCCCTGGTCACGGGTCATTATATTGAAAGCCGGGCGCTGGCGGGCGGCAGGCGCGGCCTTTACGTGCCCGCCGATGTGGCCCGCGACCAGAGCTATTTCCTGTTTGCCACCACCCGGGCCCAGGCCGATTTCCTGCGCTTTCCGCTGGGCAGCATCAGCAAGGCCGAAACCCGTGCGCTGGCCGCTGGCATGGGGCTGGCGGTGGCCGACAAGCCCGACAGCCAGGACATCTGCTTCGTGCCGGAGGGGCGCTATGCCGATCTGGTGATGAAACTCAGGCCCGAGGCGGCGCGGCCCGGCGCCATTGTCAATACCGAGGGGCGGGTGGTGGGCCGCCATCAGGGCATCATTCATTACACCATCGGCCAGCGCCGGGGTCTTCAGGTTGATCAGGGCATCGAGCAGGCCGAGCCGCTCTATGTGGTCCGGCTGGAGCCGGAGAAGGCCCTTGTGGTGGTGGGGCCGCGGGCCGCCCTTGCGCAGCATGATCTGGCGCTTGCGGACGTGAACTGGCTGGGTGATGAGCCGCTGGCGGCAGAGCCGGTGGCGGTGATGGCGCGCATCCGCTCGACGCGTGCCCCGGTGGCCGCCACGGTGTGCCGTCAGGGGCAGGGGGCGGTGGTTCATCTGGCGGGCGGCGAGGAGGGCGTTTCCCCCGGCCAGGCCTGCGTATTCTATGACCGGGCGGGGGCAGGGGCGCGGCTGCTGGGGGGCGGTTTCATCAGCCCGCCGCCCCGCCAGGCCTAGTTAGATCTTGCATTAACGACGCTTTGTCGTCATTTTGCGACCTCTATTGGAGGTTTGTCATGCCGCACAGCGCTCATCTACAGAAGATGGATCAGCACGATGTCCGCCGCGCCTATCGGCGCTGGGCGCCGGTTTATGATCACACTTTCGGGCGGCTGGTGGAGGCCGGGGTGAAGCAGGCGGCAGCGCATGTGAACCGCCTGTCGGGGCGGCTTCTGGAGGTGGGGGTGGGCACCGGTCTGGCGCTGCCCCATTACGGGCCGCAGTTTGAGGTGACGGGGGTGGACCTGTCGCCGCACATGCTGGCCAAGGCCGCGGCGCGCGCCCGCACGGTGGGCAGGCGCGTGAGCCTGCATGAGATGGATGCGGGGGCGCTGGTTTTTCCGGACGCTCACTTTGATGTGGTGGTGGCGATGTTTGTCATGACCGTGGTGCCGGATCCGGCGCGGGTGATGCACGAGCTTGCACGGGTGACCAGGCCCGGCGGCACGGTGGTGCTGGTCAATCACTTCAGCGTTGAGCACGGCCTGCGCGGTGCGGTGGAGAAGGGGCTGGCCAAACATGCGACCAAGCTGGGCTGGCGGCCGGAATTTCCGCTGCGCACGGTCATGGTGAGCGAAACCCTGGAGCTGATGGCCGTCACGCCGGCCAGGCCCTTCGGCTTTTTCACCATGCTGGATTTTCGCAAGCGCGGCTGAAACCGCGTCAATTGCGCCAGCCCGGCCTATTGCCTATAGTCGGCCCCTAACAACGGATGCGGATGTGGCCAAACTCAATCTCGACCCCCAACTGGACCGGGACATCAAGAAGGGCATCGCCTGGATGGTGCATGCCTTTACCGTGTGCGGCATCATCGCCGGCTTTCTGGCGCTGGTGGCGGTTCTGAAAAACGATGCCGTGGCAGCCTTCATCTGGCTTGGTGTGGCGCTGTTTGTGGACGGGGTGGACGGATCGCTGGCGCGCAAGGCGCGGGTCAGGGAATACACGCCCAATTTTGACGGTTCGGCGCTTGATCTGGTCATCGACTATTTCACCTATGTGGCCGTGCCGGCGCTGATGATCTACTGGTTCAACATGGTGCCTGCACCCTTCTGGTTCACCGGCCAGACATGGAGCCTGATCTGCGCGGTCATCATCATGGCGGTGTCGTGCTATACCTTCGCCAATCTCGGCATGAAGTCGCAGGACTATTACTTCGTCGGCTTTCCGGCCATCTGGAATGTGGTGGTGCTGTTTTTCTATCTGCTCAACACCGGCTGGCTGATCAACCTCATCACCGTTCTGGTGCTGGCGGTGCTGACCTTCATTCCGGTCAAATTCGTGCATCCGCTGCGGGTGACGCGCTGGCGCGAAGTCACCATTCCCATGACGGTGCTGTGGGCCGCCATGACGCTGTCGCTGGTCATTTCATCCAAGGACAAGGGCCCCACCGACACGGTCTATCTGGTGCAGCTGTGGCTGTGGGGGGCGGCGTCGCTGTATTTTGCCGGCATTTCGCTGTGGCGCACCTTCACCGGTGTCGATCACGAGGATGAGGCATGACGAAGAGGCAGGATCAGCCCGCTTGACTTGGGTGCAGGAAGCTTTCTATATCGCGGCCATCCTGGCGGGGTAGCTCAGTTGGTTAGAGCACGGGAATCATAATCCTGGGGTCGGGGGTTCAACTCCCTCTCCCGCTACCAGTTTCCAAACACCCCGCACTGGCTGCGGGGTGTTTTTTTGGCCTGGTGACGCGCCGTGGTTGTGGCTTACCTTCTTCAGCCGCTCAGGTGGTATTCGCACTTCCTATTATACGAGTTATACATGTGTCCTGTGACACCGCGTCAGGCTCGGTGGCACGGGTTTGTGATGACAAAGCGTCAGCGACGGGCCTAGGGTTGCCCACTTTCTGGAGCGTGAGCGTGCTCAGGAAAACAAAGACGATCATCACCTGCGCCATCACGGGGTCAATTCACACGCCGTCGATGTCGCCGCATCTGCCGTTTGCGCCTGCCGACATCGCAGCCCAGGCGATTGACGCTGCGCGGGCTGGCGCCAGCATCCTGCATCTCCATGCGCGCGACCCCGTGGACGGGCGGCCATCGCCCGATCCTGACCACTATGCGGCCTTCCTGCCGGAGATTGCGGCATCCTGTGATGCCGTCATCAACATCACCACCGGCGGCGGCCAGGGCATGAGCGTGGCCGAGCGCCTCAAGGCGGCCGAGCGGTTTTCGCCGGAAATGTGCTCGCTCAACATGGGGTCGATGAATTTCGCGCTCTATCCCATGCTCGAGCGCTATCAGAATTTCGCCCATCCGTGGGAGCGGGCGCATCTGGAAAACTCCCGCGACTATATTTTCCGCAACACCCCAGGCGACATCGAAAGCATTCTCGAACTGCTGGGCAAGGGTCACGGCACGCGCTTCGAGTTCGAGTGCTATGACGTGGGCCACCTCTATACGCTGGCGCATTTCCTCGACCGCAAGCTGGTGACACCGCCGCTGTTTGTGCAGACCATTTTCGGCATTCTCGGCGGTATCGGGGCGGAAGCCCAGAACGTGCTTGTCATGCGTGAAACGGCCGAGCGTCTGTTCGGCGATCAGTATCACTGGTCGATCCTGCCGGCGGGGCGCCACCAGATTCCCTTCTGCACCATGGCAGCGGTGATGGGCGGCCATGTGCGGGTCGGGCTGGAGGACAATCTCTTTCTCGGCCGGGGCAGGCTGGCGCCGTCCAACGCAGCACTGGTGCAGAAGATCCGGCACATACTCGAGGAACTATCGCTGGAAGTGGCCAGCCCCGCCGAAGTGCGGGCCATGCTGGCGCTCAAGGGTGCGGCAGCCACGGAGTTGAAACACTGACATGGCAAAGAAATTCATCATCGCCGGAGCCGGCATCATGGGGGCAGCGATCGCCTATTATCTGGCGCGCGGCGGGGCCGATGTGACCGTTCTGGACACCGAGGAAGGCGGCAACGCCACCACCGGGTCGTGGGGCTGGCTCAATGCCAACTGGGGCAACCCGGAACCCTATTTCTACCTGCGCCACAAATCCATGGGCCTGTGGCGCGAACTCGACCGCGATATTCCGGGCCTCAATGTCGATTGGTGCGGCGGGCTGATGTATGACCTGCCGCCGGACAAACTGGAAGTGTTCGCCCGCGAATATGGCCGCTGGGGTTATGGCACGCGGCTCATCGGCCGCGATGAGATTGTCCGTCTGGAGCCGGGCCTGCGCAGCCCGCCGGAGGTGGCGGTGCATGTGGCCGAAGAAGGCATGGTGGAAAGCCTTGCCGCCGCCCATGTGCTGATGAAGGCGGCCTGCGCGCTTGGTGCCAAGGTCATCAGCAATGTGCATGTGCAGTGGCTGGAACAGACGGGCGACCATGTGACCTCGGCCATTACCGATGCCGGGGCGCTGAAGGCCGATGAAATTGTGCTGGCGGCGGGCGCGGGCATGCCCGCCATTCTCCAGACCATTGGCATCGGCCTGAAATTCTCCTTCCCCAAGGGGCTGCTGGTGCATTCCGTTCCCGCCCACCGGGTGCTGAATGGCCTGGTCATGGCGCCCGGCGTTCACGCCCGCCAGACGGCGGAAGGGCGGCTGACGGCGGGGGTTGATTTTGCCGGCGGCAACCCCGGCGATGACCCGCAAAGCACGGCGCGGGAACTGTTTCACCGCTTGCAGATGCTGGTGACCGGGGGCGAAGCCGTGACCATGGACTTTTTCACGGTGAGCGCCAAGCCGGTGCCGGGCGATGGCTTTCCCGCCATCGGGCGGCCGCTGGGGCGCAAGGGCCTCTATGTGGCCATGAGCCATGGCGGCGTCACCATGGCGCCGATCATCGGCAAGGCCTGTGCCGATGATCTGCTGCTGGGCCAGAACGACCCGCTGTTTGATCCCTTCCCGCTCAACCGGCTGCTGATGGGCTGACCATGCGGCCCATTGCGGACATGGAACGCGCCGCGCTGGCGGGGCTTGCGCTGGTGCTGACCGATGTGGACGGCACGCTGACCCATGACGGCAGGCTGTGGCCGCCGGTGTTTACCGCCATGGCGCGGTTGCGGGCGGCGGGCATCCGGGTGGCGGCGGTGACGGGCCGTTCGGCGGGGTGGTGCGATCATCTGGCCCGGCAATGGCCGGTGGATGGCGTGGTGGGCGAGGGCGGGGCCTTCTGGTTTGCCTGCGATGCAGACGGCAGCCGCATGGCGCAGCGTTTTCTGCAGCCGGCCAGCGAGCGGGCGGCCAATGCGGCGCGGCTCAGCGCCGTGGCGGCGGCGGTGCTGGCGCGCTTTCCCAAGGCGCGGCCGGCCAGCGACCAGCCCTATCGCCTGGTTGATTACGCCATCGACTATTCCGAGGATGTGGGACCGCTGCCGGTGGCCGAGGCGGTGGCCATGGTGGAGGCGTTCAAGGCCGCCCAGGTCTCAGCCGCCATGAGCGGCAGCCACGTCAATGCCTGGATCGGGACCTTCGACAAGCTCACCATGACGCGCGCCCTGCTGCAGCAGCGCTTCGGCCTGGAGGTGGAGCGCGACAATGAGCGGATTGCCTATATCGGCGACAGCCTGAACGATGCGCCGATGTTTGCCGCCTTCGGTCTCAGCGTGGGGGTGGCCAATGTGCGGCGTTTTCTGGATCGTCTGCCCGCCGCACCCGCCTATGTGACCACGGCTGAGGGCGGGGCAGGCTTTGTGGAATTTGCCGAAGCGGTGCTGGCGGCACGGGGGCTTTCAACCGCCTGAGGCCCGCATGCTAAAGTCACCGCCGAATCGCGGGAGACAGCATGACCACCCCCTTCAAGCCCTGGCGCGAAACCCTGGTGCAGGTTCTGGCGACGGTGATGATCCCCGTCACCGTGGCGGGCACCGGCCTCTATTACACACGCTGGCAGCAGAACCTGAATGACCTCAAGACGATGATTGATCTGGTCAGCGACCAGAACGCCGAGAAGCGCAAATACGGCGTGGCCATGTTTGAATATCTGCTGAAGAACGACAAGGTGCCGGTGGAATTCGTGGCGGCACAACTGGCCTATGCCAATTCATCGTCGGACCGCGAACTGCTGCCGCTGATGGAGCAGGCGCTGATCAAGGCGTCGGCGGAAAGTGCCAAGGTGGCCGACACCTACAGGCTGGCGCTGGAGCGCATGCCGAGCCGGGTTTTTGTCTATGCCATGGATGAGGGCCAGCGCGCCTGTGTGCGCCAGCTTCTGGGCAAGGCGGCGGCCGCCGACCGCAGCTCGCTGGTCATTCCCGGCTATTCGCGCGCCACCTGGGCGGGGGCGGGCCATGAACTCCGGTTCTTCCGGCCAACCGATGCAGCGCGCGGCGCCGACATTGCCAAGATCTTCACCAATGTGGGCCTGCCGGTGACACTGAAGGATGTGTCCGCCGATGCCGCCATGGCAGCCAAGGTCAGGCCCAACACCTTTGAGCTGTGGCTGGGCGCGGCGGGCCTGCCGGCCAGTTGCGCCGGGTGAGGCGCGGTCTGGCACTGGCCCTGCATGGCGATGGTGTGACAGCCGGGTTATCCGTCAAGGTGGCCCGGCATGGCACAGTTGCAGATCAGGAGTGGTGCCCGTGGCCCAGATTGACGACCGGCTGATGACCGCGCTGAAACAGGCGCGGCTGGCCGAGTCCGCCCATCGCGAAGCGCTGATCAGCCTGGCCGACGCTGAGGGCCTGCGGCTGCGGGTGCTGCAGGAGGATGTGGAGGAGGCGCTGGCCGGTCAGCCGCTGGCGGCGGGACTGCTCGATCTGGCGCTGGCCCCCGGCGAAAAACCGAAGTTGTGGATTGACCTCATTTCCTTCGTCACCATGGCGGAGGACAGCCCCACCTATCGCTTCATCGAGGAGGGGCGGGGCGAAGCACAAGTCCGGTTCGAAACCCGCGAGCGCAGCGCCATGGCGGATTTCGTGGTGCGCCATATTGCCCACCGTCTGGTGGCGCGCGAGCGGCTTGCGGCAGCCATGGACCGCGCCGGCCAAGCCTCTGCCGGCGCGCCTGCGGCGGCAGCCCCGGCAGTTGCGGACTCAAGTCTGGCCGGCGGCTATTCCGCCGCGGCGCTGATCTATGCCTGGACAAGCGGTTTCGCGCTGGCCTTCATCGCCCTGGGCATTGCCTATATTATCTTGAAAAGATTGGTTTTTTAACACCTTTTGGGTGTTACAATCCGAAACACCAATTGATTTCAATTGCCGCCCCGGCAGGGCTACCTCAAACCTGCCGGAACAGGTCCGGCAGGTCCGCTGGCGGATCGGGTTGAGATCAGGGTTTCATGTTATGACGGCAAGCATGGTCAGGGACAGGATGGCGGCAACGCCGGAACTGCAACGCACACCCCGGGCCAATCGCCATCTGCCCCAGCGTCTTGGCGGCTTCGCCACCATTGCCGATGCGCTGGATTATGCCGCGCAGGGGGTGACCGGGTTCAATTTCTACTCCGGCCGCGGCGCGCTTCAGACGGTGCTGCCCTATGCCGAGTTGCGCCACCGCGCCCTTGCCACGGCGCGCAAGCTGCTGTCGGCCGGGGTGAAGCCCGGTGATCGCGTGGCCGTGGTGGCCGAAACCGGCGCTGACTTCATGACCGTGTTCTTCGGCTGCCAGTATGCCGGTCTGGTGCCGTGCCCCATGCCCTATTCCATGTATATCGGCGGCCGCGATGCCTATGTGGAACGCGTGGCCGGCATGCTGAAGGCGGCGCGCGCCAACACCGTCATCACCACCGACGAACTGGCCGGGCAGATCGGCGATGGCGCCAGGCTCGCCGGGGTGAGCCGGGTGCTCACTCATGCCGAACTGCAGGCCCAGCCGGAAAGCATGGCGCGGCTTGAGGGCTTCAGCGCCGATGACGTGGCCTATATCCAGTATTCGTCGGGATCGACGTCTGATCCCAAGGGTGTGCTCATCACCCAGAAATCCATTGCCGCCAACGGCACCGGCATTCTGCGTTATGGCCTGAAGATCACGCCCGCCGACCGCGCCTTCTCATGGCTGCCGCTCTATCACGACATGGGCCTTGTGGGCTTCTGTCTGGCGCCGATGATGGGCCAGGTGACGGTGGATTTCATGGCCACGACGGCCTTTGCCCGGCGCCCGGCGCTGTGGCTGAAGCTGATGAGCGACAACCGCTCAACCGCTGCCTTCTCGCCCACCTTCGGCTATGAGCTGGCGGCGCGGCGGGTCAATGGCGATGCGGCCTCGCTTGATCTTTCGGCCTGGCGCGTGGCCGGCATTGGCGGCGACATGGTGCGCGCCGATGTGCTGGAGGAATTTTCGCGCACCATGGCGGCGGCGGGCTTCAAGGCCAGTGCCTTCATGCCGAGCTATGGCATGGCGGAATCGACGCTGGCGGTGTCCTTCGTCGATGTCGGCTCCGACCTCAAGGTGGACCGCATTGACCGCGCCGCCATGAAGACCTTCCATCACGCCGTGCCGGCGCGCCCCGGCCAGCCGGAGGCGGAACTGCGCAGCTTCGTGGTGTGCGGCAAGCCCTTGCCGGGCCATGCCATGGAAGTGCGCGGCGAGGACGGCAAGGCCCTGCCGGAGCGGCGCATCGGCCGCATCATGGTGACGGGGCCGAGCCTGATGGCGGGCTATTACCAGAAGCCGGAGGCCACGGCGGCGGTGGTGGGGGCGGATGGCTTCCTCGACACCGGCGACATGGGCTATCTGCTCGATGGCGCGATTGTCATCACCGGGCGGGCCAAGGACCTCATTCTCCACAACGGCCGCAACATCTGGCCACAGGACATTGAGTGGGCGGCCGAACGGGTGGACGGCGTGCGCTCCGGCGATGTGGCGGCCTTTGCGGTGGAAGGCGCCACCGGCGAGGACGAGGTGGTGGTGCTGGTGGAATGCCGCCTGGCCGACGCGGCGGCGCGCGAGGCGCTGCGCCGCGAGGTGGGGGCAGTGGTGCATGAAAGCGCTGGCGTGCAGTGCCAGATCGTGCTGGTGCCGCCCAAGAGCCTGCCCTTCACCTCCTCCGGCAAGCTGTCGCGGGCGGGGGCACGGCAGAAATATCTCGACGGCGAGATTGCCGAAATGCCGCGTCCGGCCATGGTGGCGGCACAGTAACGGTTTGCCATGACGCTGAAGGTTGCATTGACCGGCGGCACCGGCTTCGCCGGGCGTTTCATTCTGACCGAACTTCTGGCGGCGGGTCATGCGGTGGCGGCTCTGGCGCGCGCGCCGGGCCGGGCCAAGCTGCCCCACGACGTGCGGGTGGTTGAGGGCGATCTGGCGGATCAGGCGGCGCTGCGCCAACTGTGCCGGGGGGCGGATGTGGTGGTGCATGTGGCGGGTGCCATCACCGGGCTTTCGGCGGAAGACTATTTCCGGGTGAACCGCGACGGCACGCGCAGCCTGGCCGAAGCGGCGCTGGCCGAGGGCGTGGGCCGCTTTGTCCATATTTCCTCGCTGGCGGCGCGCCAGCCGGAGCTTTCGGCCTATGCGGCCAGCAAGCGCGCGGCCGAAACCCTGCTGGTGGACCTGATGCCGGTGGAGCGGCTGTTCATCCTGCGGCCGGCGGCGATTTACGGGCCGGGCGACCGGGCCACCCTGCCGCTGTTCCGCGAACTGACGCGGCCGGTGGCGCTGGTGCCGGGGCGGCGCGGCCAGCGCTTTTCCCTCATCCACGCGGCGGATTTTGCCCGGGTGGTGGCGCGGGCGGCGGCCGCTGAAGTGGTGGGCCTGCGCGAGGTGGGCGACACCACCAGGGGTGGCCATGACTGGGCCGATCTCATGGCCGCAGCACGCCGGGTGCATGGCCGCCCGCGCCGCATTGCCCATCTGCCCAAGGCCATTCCGGTGCTGGCGGCGGTGGCGGCAGAAGCCTGGGCGCGGCACCGGCAAAGCCCTTCCATGATCAATGCCGGCAAGATAAACGAGCTGTACTTTTCCGGTGACTGGGTGGTGCGCGGCGATGGCTGGCCGCGTGATGACGCCATTCTGCTGGAGGAGGGGATGGCACAGACACTGGCCTGGTATCGGGCTGAGGGGTGGCTGCCGCCACTCAAAGATCAGTAAACGGATGAAACATGAACGCACCTGCCGACATTGTGGCCCAGATCGTTACCCTGCTTCAGCCCTATAACAAGGGCGGGGTGACATTGACCGCTGAGACGGACATTCCCGCCGAGCTCAACATCGACTCGGTGGACATCATGGATTTCGTGATGGAGGTGGAGGATTTCTACGACATCGAGATTCCGCTCAATGTCGTGTCGGAGACGCGCACCATCGGCGACCTCGCCCTGGTGGTGGCCAAGCGCAGGAAGGCATGAAACATGGTTGATCTGCTGGACAAGCATCGCGGCATTGCCGAGCGCCACAAGCGCATGATGGAACTGGGCGTCAATGCGGTCAATCTGGTCAATGACCGGATCCTTTCGCCAACGCGGGGCTTCATTCAGGGGCGCGAGACCATTCTGGCGGGCACCAACAATTACATGGGCATCACCTTTGATGCCGACTGCATTGCCGCGGGCCAGAAGGCCATGGCCGACTTCGGCACCGGCACCACCGGTTCGCGCATTGCCAATGGTTCCTATGCCATGCACAAGGAACTGGAAGCAGAGCTGGCGCGCTTCCTCAACCGCAAGCACTGCATTGTCTTCACCACCGGCTATCAGGCCAATCTCGGCATGCTTTCAGGTCTGGCCGGACCCAATGACACCATCTATCTCGACGCCGATTCCCATTCCTCCATCTATGACGGCTGCACCCTGTCGGGCGCCAAGCTGGTGCGCTTCCGGCACAATGACGCCACCGACCTCGACAAGCGGCTTTCCCGCTCCGAGGGCGAGGGCGGCAAGCTGGTGGTGGTGGAGGGCATCTATTCCATGCTGGGTGACCGCGCACCGCTGGCCGACTTCGTGGCCGTGAAGAAGAAGCACGGCTTCCAGCTTCTGGCCGATGAGGCCCATTCCTTCGGCGTGCTCGGCCCCCATGGCCGGGGCCTGGCCGATGAGGTGGGGCTGGAGGACGACATTGATTTCGTGGTCGGCACCTTCTCCAAGAGCGTGGGCGCCATTGGTGGTTTTGGTGCGGGCAACCATCCGCTGTTTGAAACCCTGCGCTATGCCATGCGGCCCTATATGTTCACGGCGTCATCGTCGCCCGCTTCCATTGCCACGTCGCTGGCGGCGGTGAAGAAGCTGGCGGCAGAGCCGGAGCGGCGGGCGCGTCTGGCGGCCAATTCGGCGCGGCTGTTCAACGGCTTCAAGGCACTGGGTCTGGAACTGGGCACCGATCAGGTGAGCCCGGTGGTGGCGGTCAAATGTCCGGATGAACCCACCACCATCATGATGTGGAACGCCCTGCTGCAGAACGGCGTCTATGTGAACATTGCCCTGCCGCCCGGCACGCCCAACAAATTGTGCCTGCTGCGCTGCTCGGTGTCGGCGGCCCATAGCGACGCCGAGATTGATCAGATCATCGCCACCTTCGGCAGGGTGGTGGCGGGCCGGGGCAATTAACGGATCGCGCCACGCCGCAACAGCGACGGCAGATGCAGCAGGCCGGCGATGAGCGGGTGGCGGCGCTGCCAGTCGGTGAGGGTGATTTTCGCGCCGGAGTGGCGCTCGATCTTCCACACGATGTAGTCGGCCCCACCGGCGAAGGTGAAGCCCGCCTTGGCGAGGCGCAGCATCGTCAGCAGTTTGCCCTCAAGGCGGCGCAGCGGCCAGGCCACGGCGTGGGGCGCTACATCAGCCATCAGGCGCGCGGCTTCGTCGTAATAGTCCGGCCAGGCGGTGACGATGCTGCCGGGGCGGTTCTGGCCCTCGGGGCGCAGCTCGGTGCGGTAGGTTTCGGCAAAGAGTGCTGACCATTGCGCCGCTGCGGGGCCTTGTGGGTGCAGCGCCAGGGCGCGCGCCCAGCCGGTGCGCAGCGCCTGGGCCACGGCTTCCGCCACCGCCGCTTCGGCCGCCGCATCGGCGGCTAAGATGAGGGCCGTGGGCTGGGCAAAGCGGGCCCAGAAATAGGGATTGCCAACGCGCATCTTGCGCGCGAACCGGGCCAGCGTCAGCACGGCATATTTGGCGCGGAAGGTCTGTCCGTTCACGGAACATTCGGCATAGTACACATTGGGCGGCAGCAGTGCGGCTCCGGCGCGCGATATGATGTTGGGTGACACATCGGCCAGCGTCGCGGTCAGCACATAGAAATCCATCAGCGTGTCGGCGGTGGCAACGCCGCGCAGGGTGGAGCCATAGGCGAGCACAGCCTGCACATTGTGGTGGCGGCTGCGGATGGCCTCCGCCATGGCCAGGGTTTCCGGCGGCAGAGCGCGGCGGAGTGCGCGGGCAGCAAAGGTGGCGAGGGCGTCCATCAGCCCAGCATATAGGTGAATTCAGGCCCGGTTTCCACGCGCAGGGCCTCGCCCTCGGGCCCGGCAAAAAATTCGCCGTCCACCACATAGGAAACGCGCGAGGAAATGGCCAGCCGGTTGGCGCGCAGCGACTGCGCCCCCGGCGGCATGCGGCGCTGTTCGCCGCCATACATGATGGGCAGAAGCCAGCGGAACACATTGGGCACGGGATAGGGGAAAAGGCTGGCGCGGATGGCGCCCGCGCCGCCGCCGGCCCAGAAGGGCCGGGCATGAAGGATCAGCTTGTGCAGCGTGGTGGCGATGACCATGAGGTGGCTGCCCGCCGCAAGGCGGTGGCCGTCGGCCTCCAGCGCCAGTTCATAGGGCCGGTCGAAACGGTGGGGATCATGCGGGTTGGGCCGGGCAAAGGCGGCCTTGCCCACCGCCCCCGCCAGGGTGGCGAAGGTGGCCCAGTGGCCGGTGACGCCACGGGCATTGAAGACGCGCTGGCAATAGAGGGTGGCTTCCGACACGGCCCCGGTGCCCATGAACATGCCGTGGCGCGGCCTGCCGTCAGCCGGGTTGGCAATGCGCAGGGTGGGGCGGGTGCTGGTCCGGGTGATGTTCAGGGAACGGATGAAGTGGGCCTGGGCATCGAGGTCACGGCTTCTGAAACCGAGATCGGCGGCGGTCATGTTGGTGGTGCCGTGGGGCAGAAGGCCAAGGGCGGGCCGGGCCGGGAAGATGGCGTTTTCCGCCAGCAGGGTCTGGATGGCCTGTATGGTGCCGTCGCCGGAACTGATGAACAGATGGCTGACGCCTTCGGCGGCGAAGCGGCGGAGGTGGCCTTCCAGCGCGGCAAAGTCATCAAGCCGGGCAAGCGAGACGGAGGCATCGTGGTTCAGCCGCTCGGCCAGCGCCGGACCCTTGCCCTTGCCCTGAGCGGCACGCGGGTTGACCAGCAGGCCGGCGCGGCTCATGGCCGGGTCATCCACGACACCAGTGGACCGCCGCCCTGTTTTGCCTTGGCGCGCAGGGCCTGGGCCAGTTGCAGCCCGTGCAGCACCAGGCAGATGAGGGTCCAGGCCGCCACCGCCAGCAGGCCCCAGTCGGGCCGCCGCGCCAGCACCGACAGACTGAGCAGGATGAGGTTGGGGTTGCGCCGCGCCGTCACCTGACGGAACAGCGTATCAATGGGCCGCCAGATGTGGATTTCCAGACCCAGCCACTTGATGGCGATGCCCTCCATCAGCCGTTGCAGCACATAGCCGCCGAGAATGATGGCGATGACCCACCAGAAGGTGGCGGCGGGCCAGACCACACCCCAGGCAGCGAGACCCAGTGCCCAGGCCACATACCAGAAGGGCGGGTGGATGAGGTCGATGCCGTGGTCAAAGACGTCACCCCATTTGGATGAGGTGAGGGTGGTGCGGGCCAGCTTGCCGTCCACCGTGTCAAGAAAGGTCATGGCCCAGGCGGCAATGAGGCCCAGGGCATAGTCGCCGCGCCAGAACAGCACGAAGGCCAGCACCGTGGCGATGGCGCCGACCGTGGTGACCATGTTGGGGGTGACGCCGCGTTCAGCCAGCCAGGAGGTGACGTGAAAGGCAGGGCGCGGCCAGACGTGCTTGGTAACAAGATCGGTGGCGCCCTTGTAGGTGCCCATGAACACCCGCCAGGCCACCGCCTTCAGGGTGTCGGCTGTGGCGGTCAGGGCATAGGGCACCTCGCGCTTGCGCAGCGCCTTCCAGAACTGGGCATCAAGCTCGCCGGGGCGGCGGGCCAGAAGCCCGGCGGGCACGCCCTTTCCCTGCAGGGCGGCCACCGCCCTGTCAAGGCTGTCCTTGCGGATGTGGGCGGCGAGGGGGGCGGCACTGTCATCGCTGGCCAGCAGCACAAACTGCGGCCGCTTCACCACGGCCTGAATGAGCGGCGGATCGAGCACACAGTCGGCGCGCACCAGAATGATGGGGCCGTTATGATCACGGGCTTCATCCAGGGTTTTCACCGCGGTGATGCCCTCGCGGGCGAATTGCAGCTTGAGGCGTTCCGGCAGGCTGCGGCCAAACAGCCGCAGGGCACTGTCGCCCAGCAGGCACAGAACCGGCGAAAAGCCGGTGAGTTCGCGGCGCGGCGCGGGGCTTTCCCCGAGGGGCGGCGTGGCGGTTTCCGCCCCCGCGGCGGCAGCGGCAGCAGGCGGCCTGGCGGCTTTTTTCTTTTTTGCTTTCACAGTCTTGTCCATGGCTCAGACCCGTTCGGCGCGGAGCGACATGGCCACCGCCAGAAGGGCAAAGACTAGCGTGGGCATCCAGGCGGCGAGCCAGGGTGTGACAAAGCCCAGTTCGCCCACGGACATGGCAATGCCGTCGATGATGAAATAGATGAAGCCCAGCCCGACGCCGGCCGCAAACAGAACACCAATGCCGCCGCCGCGCCGGAAGTGCGAGGCCAGCGGAATGCAAAGCGCGATCATGGCGATGGTGGTGAGCAGCGCGGTCAGGCGCTTGTGCCACCAGGTCTGATAGACCCAGACCGGGCGCACGCCAAAACCGGCATTGCTGATGAAATAGCTGAGGTCGCTCAGGGTCATTTCCTCCGGATCACCGGAGCGGGCACCGGCGGCGGCCGGTTTCATGGCGCCGGAATAGATCAGGGTGGCCAGCCGGTTGGGCGGCAGGTTGAAGCGCGTGTAGATGGTGACATCGGACAGGTTCCAGCGGTCACCCTCGAGATGGGCGGTCTTGGCAAAGATCTGCTCATGCAGCAGGCCCTGTGCATCGCGCCGGAAAATCACCACATCCTCAAGGGTGGTGGCGTCATCGTTGGCGGCGGCGGCGCGCAGAATGTCGGGGCCGGAGCGCATCCACAGCGGATCCTTCTCGCCCAGTTGCACCTTCTTGTCGGCATAGTCGGCAATGCCCCAGGCGCGCAGGGTGGGGGCGGCGGCGGGCGCGGCATAATTGTTGAGCAGGAACAGCATGCCGCCGGTGATGATGGCAACCGGCAGCAGCATGGAGACAATGCGCAGCGGCGACACGCCCGCCCCCCAGATGGCGGTCAGTTCGTTGCGGTAGGACAGTTCGGTCATGGTGAGCAGCATGGCCAGCAGCAGGCTCATGGGCAGGAAAACCGCCAGCACGGCCGGCGATCGCATCACGGCATAGTGGAAAATGAAGCCCAGGGAGCCATGGCCCGCGGCCAGGATTTCCTTGGCATAGGCGACCACTTCAAGGGTGAGCACGAACAGGCTGATGCCGATGAGAATGGAGACAAAGCGCACCAGCACCATGCGGGTCAGCATCCAGGCGAGAACTCTCATTCCTCGGCCTCCCAGTCAATGCGGCGGCGGAAGCTTTTCCAGTAGGGGCTGATCCGGCTGTAGACCGTTTCGAGGATGGCATCGAGGCGGCCGCTGCGCAGGTGAATGCAGGCTTCGCGGAAGCGCCACAACGCAAAGCTGGCAAGCAGCACGAAAGGCAGCCAGACGGCCAGCAGCGGCGGCGCGCCCGAGGCCTTGATGGCAATGGCCCCCTGCTCGATGATTTCGTGATAGGCGATGAGAATGACAAGGGCCACGCCGATACGGTAGCTGCGCGGGCTGCGGCTGTCGCCGATGGCGAAGGGAATGGCAAGGAAGGGCAGGATCAGCATGGACAGGATGCTGACCAGACGCTTGTGGAATTCGGCGCGCATGGACTGGGGCGTGGCGTCGGTGGGCGGGGCGTCAAGCTTCTGGTAGAGTTCGGGCAGGGTCAATTCGCGCTCGTCCTGGCCGCGCGGCCGGAAGGCCTTGAGATCAAGCTTGCCCAGCGGCGTGTCAATCTGCCCGAAGGCGCCCGTTTCGGCCACGGGCGGGGGGGCATTCTCGTCCAGCGTGGGCCAGCGGTTGATGACCAGGCGGTGGCCGTTTTCGAGGCGCAGCACCGGGCGTTTTTCACCCGGCACGGGAATGAGCTGGCCGTTGGTGGCGGTGAGCGTTTCGGAGCCGCCGGGGCCTTTGTAGTCGAACAGGAAGATGCGCTCGAAGGTGTTGGTGGCGTGGTCGAGCTTGTCGAGAATGAAGGTGCGGCTGCCGGACTGCATGAACACGCCTTCCTCGGCCAGATAGAAGATTTCGACGTTCTTCACGTTGAACAGCACCGAGCGGTAGGCATAGTAGGAGATGGGCTTGAGCCAGCCATAGACGGCCAGCGACAGGCCGAGGAACGCGACCGACAGCAGAATGGCCGGACGGGCCAGGCGGTGCAGCCCCACGCCGGAGGCCAGGGCGGCGGTGATTTCGCTGTTCTTGGACAGGCGGTTGAAGCCCAGCAGCAGGCCAAGGAACAGGGCGGCGGGAATGGCCGTGGCGAGATAGTGGGGCACCAGATAGCCCAGCATCTCGAAGACCACGCCGAAGGAATTGTTCTTGCCCAGGGTGACATCGAGCAGGCGCACCAGACGCTCGGCCAGCATCATGGACAGGCCAATGGCCAGTGCCGCCGTGAGCGGCGTGGCCACCTGTCGCAGAATGTAGCGGTCGAGGGTTTTCAGCACGGGGTCAGGCTCTGGCGGTTGCGGTGAAGGCGTGCGCCAGGGCGCGGTGAAGGTCAAGGCGCTGAGCCTCGGTCAAGACCGGGGCGGATTTGAGGTCGGGCAGGCCGGGCCAGCCGGGGTCGGGAAAGGCCGTGCCGTTGAAATTCTGTACGGTGGCATAGCGCGGCAGAACGTGAAAGTGAACCTCCGGATCGACCATCATCAGCATCAGATAGTTGAGGCGGTCATGGGGCCGGAAGGCGGCCAGGGCCGCCTCGATGCGGCGGCTGGCGGTGGCCAGTTCGGCATGTGCCTCTGGCGGCAGGGCGGCAAAGCTGCGGGCGTGGGACCTGGCGCCGAGAACAAGTGCTCCCAGCGTGGCCTGGGCCGGGCGCAGCAGCACCACCCAGTGCGCAAGCTCAAGCAGCACACTGCCGGGATAGCCGAATTTTTCCAGGGTGGGGTTCATCGGGGGGAGTGTAGCCGGTCGGGCGGCGGGATCAAAGCTGGAAGCTGTCGGCATCCACCAGGCTGGCCGAGGCGGCATGCCAGCGGCGCACCGAAACCTCTGTGTGCCAGCGGCCGTCACGGCGTTCGATGGTGTAGCGGTTCCAGGCAGCCGGATCGCGCACGCCGCCCTCCACCATGGAGGCCGACGGCACGCCGATGACCGGCACCGGGCCGTGGCGGCCCGCCAGGGGGGTGTTCATGGCGCGGTGATTGTGGCCGTGCAGCACCAGTTCGGCACCCTCGGCAATGAGCACCTCGGTGAAGGCTTCGGCGTCGGTCAGGGCCTTGCGCGGGCTGTTCTGGCCGGGCAGCGGCGGATGATGGATCATCACGGCGCGGTAATAGCCGCGCTCGCGCAGCTGGCGGAGCAGGTGGGCCATCGCCGCAATCTGCCCCGGCCCCAGGCTGCCGCCGGCCTTGCGCAGCGACTGGGGCACGGCGGTGGACAGGCCGATGAGGGCCACATTGCGGCGCAGCCGGACATAGGGAAAGGGTGTGGCCAGAAGCGGCGAAATGACCGCATTGGCCACGGTCATGTCCCCCTTCATCCACGGTTCCAGCACTTTCAGGCCGCGTTCCCAGTAAACCGGCACATAGGTGTCGTGATTGCCGGGAATGAAGGACAGGTCGGCCGGGGGGGCAAAGTCCTGAAGCCATTGGGCGGCGCGGGGAAATTCCGCCGGGGCGGCAATGTTGACCAGATCGCCGGTGAGGGCGATGTGATCAGGCCGGGCGGCCATGATGTCGGCGCGCAGGGCGGCGGCAATTTCCGGCACATGCATGTGCTGCCGGTTGAACAGCCAGGAGGCGCCGCCGATGATCCGCTTGGGCGAGAAGTCGCGCCAGATGGCGCCCCTGGGCAGGGGGCCGAGATGAACGTCGGAAAGCTGGGCGAGGGTGAAGATCACGGGGCGCGGATGCGGGTTGAATCGGAGTTCCGCTTTTAGCGGTTTGGCGCGGGCGGGGAAAGCGGATCAGACTCGTGCTGATCGGCATCGACGTCAGCGGTTGCGCGGGCCAGCAGGATCTGTTCTGCCAGGTCCTTGTCGGACGGTTTGTCCACATCCATGGCCGCTTCGGCAAAGGGCATGAGAATGGGCCGGATGGTGAGGCCGAGGCGCTGTCCGACCAGCCGGAAGGCGCGGTCCAGATTGATCCGGCCGGTGAGGAAGAGCCACAGCGGCTTCATGCCGAAGGCGGCCACCAGACGCCACGGCTTCTTGCGCACGCCTTCGAGATATTGCCAGCGGTCAAGCAGCTTCAGGCCGCGCGGGTGGCGGATGGCAAAGAGGTTGCAGCCGGAAACGCGGTCGGGGCCGAGGGCGAAATAGGTGCGCCGGGTTTCCGGCCAATGTTCGGTGATGGTCTCAGCGGTGGCCAGGGCCACACCGACATCGGCCTCGTTGCGCTCGGCCTGTTCCAGCACGCAGGCAATCATGGCCGGGGTGAGGAGGGCATGATCGCCGGTGGTGATGAGCACCGGATAGGCAAGGGTGCGCATGGCCGCCATGGCGGAGGCCGGGGCGGAGGCCATGGCGGGGGCAAAGGCAACGTCGCCCCGGTCTGGCCCCAGAATGGCGTTGAGCAGCGCCTCATTCTCAATGACCACAGTAATGCCGGCAATGCCGGGGGAATGGCGCAGCGCCTCCACCACATGCAGCAGCATGGGCTTGCCCGCCAGCATCAGGCCGGCCTTGTGGGTGATGGCATAGGCGCGCGCCATGGGGTCATCGGGGCCGCGGCCCGCCGCCAGCACCAGCGCCTGCCAGGAATGCTCTGCCATTACAGGGCCTTTTCAAACACGCGGTAGGTCTTGTAGGGCTTGCTGTCGAGGGTTTCGATGATGTGGCGCATGGCGGTGTTGTCCTCCAGCACCCAGCCCACCTCTCCGGCGCGGGTGCCGCGGCCGTAGTGATAGTCATTGACGGTCTTGATGGCGGCAATGGCCAGCGATGAGCCGAGCAGGCCCGACTGGTATTTCTTGCGCACGCCCATGAGCGGCATGCGCCCGGTCCGCGGCCGCTTGCGGATCACTTCGCGCAGCAGCCTGGCCCAGCCGAAGGGCAGAAGGCGGCCGTTCAGTCCGGCAATCCATTCGTTGAGATTGGGCAGGGTCACCGCCATGGCGGCGGGCTCGCCCTTGTAATTCACGATGGAGACATATTCCGGCTTCACCAGCATCTTCAGATTGGTGCCGAGTGCTTCCAGTTCGCGCTGGGTGAAGGGCACGAAGTTCCAGTTGTCCGACCAGGCATCATTGAAGATGTCCATGATGATGGCCAGGTCGCGCTTCAGGTTCTTCATGTCGATGGGCCTGACCGATATGTCGGGCGAGGCCATGGCGCGGGTGAAAACCTTTTCAACAACCGGCGGCAGCTTGGCATGGGCGTCATAGTAATAGGCAATGACGTCCTTGGCCTTGGTGAAGCCCTTTTCCTCCACGCGCTGCCGGTAATAGGGCAGGGCGTGGCCCATCATGATGTTGGGGGGTGTATCGAAACCGTCGATGAGCAGGCCCACTTCGTCATTGATGGAGAAGCTGAAGGGCCCCTGCACACGCCGGATGCCGCGCGCCCGCAGCCAGTTTTCGGCGGCGGCAAACAGGGCGGCAAAAACCTGCGGGTCGTCCTCGGCCTCGAGAAAGCCGAACTGGCCGGTGGCGTCGTTGTAGCGCTCAAGGTGCAGCCGGTCGATCTGGGCGGAGATGCGGCCCACGGCGCTGCCCTGGCGTTCGGCGATGAACAGCTGTGCCTCGGCATGGTCGAAATAGGGGTTCTTCTTCTCGCTCAGATGTTCCAGGCGCTCGAAGAACAGTTGCGGCACCCAGTTGGGGTCATTGCGGTAGAGGGCGAAGGGCACCTTGAGGAAGGCGATCCTGTCGGCCCGGCTGCGGACTTCACGGATGGTGACGGTCACGGGCGCGGCTTTCGTTTGCTGGCAGATCTGGGCGTGCGCTGGGTGGCAACCGGGCGCACATGGCCAGCCTGCACCTGATAGAGCTGATCGGCAATGGCGGTCCAGGCCGGACGGTGGGTGATGGCAATGATGGTGTAGCGGCCGCGCAATTCCGAGATGTTGGCCACAATGGCGGCTTCAACCTCGGGGTCGAGGGCGCTGGTCACTTCATCAAGGATGAGCAGTTCAGGCTGCTTGACCAGTGCCCTGGCCAGAGAAATGCGCTGGCGCTGGCCGCCCGACAGCTTGCCGCCCATTTCGCCCACCACCGTGTCGAGGCCATGCGGCAGCGAGGCGATGAAATCCGTGGCACCGGCCTGTTCGAGGGCGGCCCGCACCGCCTCGTCGCCGAGGGACGGATCGCCCAGGGTGATGTTGGTGCGGATGGTGTCATGGAACAGCACCAGCTCCTGCGGCACATAGCCGATGCGCTGGCGCCAGGCCTTCAGGTCCACGGTCTGGATGGCATCGGTGCCGATGAAGATGTCACCCGCTTGCGGCAGATGGAGGCCGATGAGCAGATCAATGAGGGTGGTCTTGCCCGCCCCCGACGGTCCCTGCAGCACGGTGATCTGGCCGGCCGGAATGGCAAAGCTCACGTTCTTCACCACCGGGGCATCGCCATGGCCGAAACTGACATTGGCAAAGCGCGCGCCGGTGCCGAGGTGGGGCGCTGCCGTGCCAGTCAGCACCTCACGTTCGGCCTCGGCTCCGGCGATCAGCTGTTCGGTGCGGATGAAGGCACTTTCCATCTGGATGGCGGTGTTCAGCTGCTTCTGGAACTTGGAGACGCTGGAGACGATCTGGACGAAGGCAATGCCCATCACCACCATTTCCGGCAAGGTCTTGTGCCAGTAGACATGCATCAGCCAGGCGCCAAAGGCGATCAGCACGGCGACCAGCGCATCATTGCCATAGGACACGCCATGCTTGGCCAGTTGCAGGGTGACCAGTGTGCGCTTCAGACGGTGCAACTGCTGGCTCAGCCCGTCGATCATGAAGCCGTAGCGGTTCATGGACTTGAGGGCCTTGATGTTGGTGATCATGTCCACCATGTCGCCGGTCAACTGCGACTGGCGGTCGGTCTGCTTGTAGCTGGAGCGCTTTGACAGGCGCACCAGCCAGCCGGTGGCCAGCGCCATGAGGGAGCCGGAGAAGAAGCCCACCAGGGCGACGCGCCAGTCCACCAGCAGCGCCACCACCGCATAGGCGAGAAGCTGGAAGATGTTGGCCGTCAGGGCGGCCGCCAGATTATAGGCGTCCCCGGCGCGGGTGGCATCGTTGCTGATGGCGTTGGCCATGCGGCCGCTGCGCTGATCGGAATAGAAGCGCCAGCGGGCGTTGAACAGGGCGGCAATAAGGCGGCGGCGCAGGTTGATGGAAACGCGGGCCGCGGTCATGCCGGCATAGACCATGGCGGCAAAGGACAGGATGGCCCGGAACAGCATGAGGCCAACAATGATGGCCAGCATGGAGCCAACCGTGGGCGTGATGCCCAGCCGCTCGATGACGCCGCGGATGGTGGCGCCAATGCCGGTTCCGGCCGAAGTCGGGTCGAGGATGGCCGCGGCAGCGGGCAGCAGCGTGGTCATGCCCAGCGCCTCGGCCATGCCGGCCAGCAGCAGGCCGAGCAGCACCAGCCAGGGCTTGGTGCCTTCGGCCTTGAAGAAAATGTTCAGAACTTGCCGCATGATGGGCGGAGGAATAGAGGTTTGGAACCGCGAACTCAAGGGAGAGGCCATGGCGATGGCAAAGGCAATGAAGCGGGCACTGTTCCGGGCGGCCTCGGTTGCTCTGCTGCACCCCTATTACCGTCAGGTCAGGGGCATGACGCTGGGGGTCCGGGTGGCGGTGCTGGGGGCCTTCGACCGGGAAGTGCTGCTGGTGCGCCATTCCTATGCGCCGGGCTGGATTTTGCCGGGCGGCGGGGTGGAACGCGGCGAAACCCTGGCCGAGGCGGCCCGCCGCGAACTCCGCGAGGAGGCGGGCGTGGTGATGCAGGGCGAGCCCGTCTTGCATGGCGTTTTCCTCAATGACGAGAATTTTCGCGGCGACCATGTGGCGGTGTTTGTGGTGCGCAGCTTCGCGCGGGAGGCGTGGCGGCCAACGGCGGAAATCCGCGCGGCCCGGTTCTTTCCCATAGCCGCCCTGCCGGAGGGCACCAGCGGCGGCACGGCGCGGCGCATCGCGGAAATTGTCGAGGGGCGGAAGGGCGAGGCGCGCTGGTGAGGCTTGACCGGCGCGGGCGCAGGGTTTATGCGCGCTCTCCATGACCATCATCCGGACCACGGTTTCGCGACGACGCGCACGGCAGTTCCTCCTGCCCGTGTAACCGGTCCGTTTGGCCATCACCCTGATGCTGGCGGACCACCGCCCTTCCGAGCTTCTTGTGTGATGTGATGACGTCTTCCCTTTCTCCCGTGCCTGCCACGGCGGCTGATCAGCCCGCCATTGATGCCCTGCTTGACCGGTGTTTCGGCATGACCCGCCGGACCAAGAGCAGCTATCGGCTACGTGAGGGCAGTGCAGCCGTGCCGGGCCTGTCCTTTGTGGTGCGGGACGGCGCTGCGCTGGTGGCCACCATCAGTTTCTGGCCGGTGAAGATCGGTCTGGCCGGGCATGAGGCGCTGCTGCTGGGGCCGCTGGCGGTGGATCCGGGCCTTCAGGGCCGGGGCCTTGGCCTGATGCTGATGCGCCATGGTCTGGCCCTGGCCAAGGCGCAGGGCCATGGGCTGGTGGTGCTGGTAGGGGATGCGCCCTATTACGCCAAGGTGGGATTTGCGCCCCTGCCGCACGAGGCCATTCTCATGCCGGGGCCGCTCAACAGGGCGCGCTTTCTCCATCTCGAACTGAAGCCCGGCGCACTGGCCGGAGCCTCCGGCCTGATGCTGCCGCCCTGGCGGCATGATGACATTATCGCCCGCCTGCGGCGGGGGTGAGGCTTTCCACATCATCCTGTCCGAAAACCGTGTTCCGCACTTTTCGGGATGATGGAGTCATTTCGCATCATCTTGTCCGAAAACCGCGTTCCGCACTTTTCGGGATGATGGAGTCATTTCGCATCATCCTGTCCGAAAACCGCGTTCCGCACTTTTCGGGATGATGCGTTAGCGACCCTCGCGGTGCCACATGAAGGTGAGGGCGAGGAGCAGGGCCGCCAGCGCCAGCAAAGTTGAAAACAGCGGCAGTTCCCTGACGGCCAGGGTGCGCGACAGGCCATTGGCGCGCAGCGCCAGCCAGTTAGGCCCGGTCATGGGCCGGTTCTTCGCCTGGGCCAGAATGCGCGGCATGCCGTCCTCGAGCCAGAACAGGCCGCCGCCCGCCGCCTGCACCAGCGGCGCCAGCACCGTGGCGGTGGCGCGCACATCCATGGCCTCGCGGGCATCGCCATTGCCGAGACCGGCGGCGGCGGTGAGGGTGCCATCCGACAGGCGCGCCATGCCGCTCTCAGCAACCGGCACGGTGCCGGTGAAGCGGCCGGGCCCCGCGGGCTGAAGCTTCACCGTCTCGGTTTTGCCGGAAGGCAGCGTCACCGTCACATCGCCTGCGGCATCGGCCATGCTGCGGCGTTCGACGGTCAGGGTCTCGCCCTGCTGGCGGGCCGAAAGTTTTTCCTCTTCCAGATCGGGCTCCTTCATCAGCCAGTGGGCCAGCCGGCGCAGCAGCTCCATCTGCGGGCCGCCGCCGTCATGCCCCCGGCTCCACAGCCAGCCATGATCGGACAGCAATTCGGCCACCCGGCCTTCGCCCTGGCGCGACAGCACCAGAAGCGGCGCAGCATTTGCGCCCGCCATCACCACGGCAGCGCCGGCGGCGGGCGGTTTCACATCAACGGTGCGATACCAGCGGCCCCAGCGCGGCGGGTCGGCATCGCCGCCCGGCAGGCCCTGGGTGACCGGATGGCGGCGGCCCTGACCGGTGATGGCAGGGCGGAAGGCGTCTTCGGTCACCGTACCGGTGGCGGCGGTGGCGAGCACATCGGTCAGCGGGGAATTGTAGAGGCTTTCCGGCGTTTCCACCTCCGGCCCCGAGGCCACCAGCAGGGCGCCTCCCTTTTTCACATAGTCGGCGACGTTCATGAGATAGAGGTCGGGCAGCACGTCGCGCATGCGGTAACGGTCGAAGATGACGAGGTCAAACTCCTTCAGCTTGTCGCCAAACAATTCGCCGGTGGGGAAGGGAATGAGGGCGAGTTCGGAGGAGGGCGTGGGGTCCATGCCGTCGGTGGAACGCAGAATGGTGAAATGAATGAGATCCACCGCCGTGTCGGATTTGAGCAGGCTGCGCCAGACCCGTTCACCGGCATGGGGCTGGCCCGACACCAGCAGTACCTTGAGCCGGTCGCGCACCCCCTGCACGGCAATGATGGCGCGGTTGTTGGCGGTGGTCAGTTCCTGGGCCAGCGCCGGGGCCTCGATCTCGATCATGCTGGCACCGGCATGGTCGAGGGTGAAGGCGTGATCGACGCTCTGGCCGGGGGTGACGGTGATGGTTTCCGGCGTGCCGCCGTCGCGGCGCAGGGTGACGGCGACGGGGGCTGACGGCTGACCCGCCCCGTCATCAAGGTGGAAGCGGAGATGCTGTTCCTTGCCGGTGATGGCAAAGCGCGGCGCCTCGTCGATCACCACGCGGCGGTCGGTCTCTTCCTTGCTGCCGGTGATGAGGGCATGGAGAGGGCCGTGCGCCGCCAGCGGCTTCACATCGGCGGGCACATCATGGACGGCGCCATCGCTGATGAACACCGCCCCGGCGAAGCGTTCCGGCGGAATGTCGGCGAGCGCCCGTTCCAGCCCGGCGATGAGCCGGGTGCCGCCCTGGGCATCAAGCCCCGAGCGCACGGTCACGGTGCGCAGCTCCATGCCCAGCCCCTTCACCTGGGCGGTGAGGGCGGCGAGGGCCTCAGCCGTCCGGGCGGGACGGTTGCCGGTTTGCTGGCTCTGGCTCTGGTCCACCACCGCCACGGCAATGTCGGCAATGGGCTGGCGGTCTTCCTGGCGGAGGCTGGGGTTGAACAGCGCCGCCAGCAGCAGGGCGAGTGCTGCGGCGCGCAGCGCCGCACCGCGCCACCGGTGCCAGATCATGAGGCCGAGCAGCACGGCCGCAATGAGGGCCAGTCCCGCCAGCAAGGGCGGCGGCAGCAGCGGGGCAAAATGCACACTCCAGCCGTTCATTCGCCCAGCCTTTTCAGGATGGTCTCAAGGTGAACCTGGTCGGATTTGTAATTGCCGGTCAGCGCATACATGACGATGTTGACGCCGGTGCGCCAGGCCATTTCGCGCTGCTCCTCGCCGCCTGCGGCCATGGCATAGGGGGCATTGCCCTGATCGTCGAGCGCCCAGGCGGCGGCATAGTCATTGCTGCCGATGAGAACCGGCGACACGCCGTCGCTGGTGGTGGGCGCGCCATCGTCCTGGGGTTGCTGTTCCACCCAGAGCTGGCCTGCGGCACTGCGGCCCGGAAAGGACTTGAGCAGATAGAAGCTGCGGGTCAGCACATGGTTGGCGGGCACCGGCTCAAGCGGCGGCAGATCGAGTTCGGCGGTGATGCGGCGCAGTGCTGCCCCCGCCTGCGTCTGGCCGCCCAGCTGGTCGGTGAGGCCGTCATCGCCCAGATCAAAGAACAGCGTGCCGCCCTGTTTCATATAGGCCGTGAGCCGGGCGAGTGCGGCGGCTGAAGGCTTTGGGGTTTCGGCGCTGATGGGCCAGTACAGCAGCGGGAAGAACGATATTTCGTCGCGTTCAAGCGTGACCGCCATGGGTGCCGCAAGGCTGACCGAGGTGCGGTCGCGCAGGATGAAGCCGAGGCCGGTAAGGCCCGCCCTGCTGGCGGCGTCCACGGCGGCATCTCCGGTTTCAACATAGGCGAGCCGGGTTTCCAGACTGGCCTGCAGGGCAAATTCATCCGCCGTCTGGGCATGGCCAGAGGGCGGCAGCGGCAGCAGCAGCGCCAGTGCCAATGCGGCGGTGCGGCCACGGTGGAAGGCGCCGCCGAGCCACAGGCTCGCCAGCATGTCGAGCAGGAACAGCAGCAGCGCGGCGGTGAACAGGGCCGGCGCCAGAGCCAGGCGCGGGGCGGGATCATTGCTCAGGCGCTGCACGCCTGCCGGAAGGCTGCCGATGGCGGTGAGATCGGCGGGGGCCAGCGCAAGATTGATGGCGCGGTCTTCAGCACCGCGGGCATAGAGGCCGGGCGGAGTCAGCGCCGTGGCGGTGGCGCGGTCAAAGGCGGCGGCGGCAATGGGGGCCACGGCGGGGCCGGGCGGCACCAGATCACCGAAGCCGTCCATCAGGCTCATGGGGGCAAAGGCCGTGTCGGCAGTGGCGGCCATGGTGGTGCCGCCGGAGCCTGCGGGCGGGGCCATTTCCACCAGCTTCTGCATCATGTCCACGAACAGGCCGGAGAGCGGCAGGTTGGACCAGTCGGCATTGGGCGTGGTGTGGACCAGCACAATGACACCCTTGCCGCGCGGTGAGGCCGTGATGAGCGGCGTGCCGTCGGCGAGATTGGCCCAGCTGTGGGCGGCCAGATCGCTCACCGGCTCGGCCAGAACCTGCTGGCGCACGGTGACCTCGGGGTCGGGCACAAGACCGGCAAAGGGGCTGGCGGCGGGGAAGGGCTGCAGGCCCTGCGGCTGTTCCCAGCTGAGGCTGGAGCCGAAGGCGCGGCCGCCCTGACGCAGCAGCACCGGCACCAGCGCATCGCTGGCGGCGGCCAGGCGCGGCCCGGCAAAGCGCAGCAGCAGGCCGCCGCGCTCAACCCACTGGCCCACAGCAGCCTGCACGCCTTCCGGCAGCACGCCCACATCGGCCAGCACCAGCATGGACAGGCCGCCGTCGAGGCGCGCCACCACATCGTCGGCGGCGGCGGGGCGCTCCAGCGTGGCAAAGGGTTCAAGGGCGGCGGAAACATAATGCAGGGGTGACAGCAGCGGCTGGGACTGTTCCTGGGTGGCCGAGGACAGCAGCGCCACGCTGCGCCGCTGCGAGCGGTCATCAAACAGCTGGCGCGCCCCGGCATGACGCTCACCGGCGATCGTGGCGGTGCGCAGGGTGTTGCGCAGTTCCAGCGGCAGGTCGAGGCGGGTGGTGGCGCTGGCCGCCCCCGGTGCAAACAGCGCGGTTGCCTCGCCCAGCGGCAGGCCCTTGGCCGAGGTGGCGATGACGCTGGCACTGGCCGGTCCCGCGGCGGTATCACGCAGCACGGTGAAAGCCACCCCGGCATCGCTGAGCTTCGGTGGCGCCAGGGCCAGTGGCGCATGCTCCGGCACGGCAACAGACAGGGTGGTGCCGGGGGCGAGCGCCAGCAGCCCTTCGGCAAAGGGCCGGGCACTGGCACTGTCGCGGCCATCGGAAAGCCAGATGATGTCATGCGGGCCGGTGACGGCGGCTTTGATCTGGGTGAGGGCGGCCAGCCGGTCGGTGCTCAGGGCCACGGGCCTGATGGTGCGGGCGCGGGCGGCGGCCTCGGCGGCATTCAGGCTGGCGAGATTTTGCGCCGGGCCAGGCGCGGTGGTGGCAAGCGTTATGGTGCGGCCTTCGCCCTCGGCTTCGCGGATGAGTGACAGCAGCCGTGCTTCCGTCTGGTCCCACTGGGCGGCGGCAGCCCAGCCGTCATCAACCACCATGAGCAGCGGCTGGCGGCTGGTGGCAGTGCTGGACGGGCGCGGCGCCAGCACCGGCCCGGCCACGGCAATGATGACGGCGGCGGCCAGCGCCATGCGCAACAGCAGCAGCCACCAGGGCGTCTTGTCGGGCGTTTCCTCACGGTTCACCAGTTCCAGCAGAAGGCGAAGCGGCGGAAAGCGCACGGTCTGCGGCTTGGGCGGGGTGAAGCGCAGCAGCCACCACAGCACCGGCAGGGCCAGAAGGGCGGTGAGGGCCAGCGGATTGACAAAGCTGAGGACGTTCATGCCACCCCCCCGGCCTGCGGCGGCAGGCGCTGGCCGATGAGGGCATGAAGGGCAAGCAGGGTGGCGGCGGGGGCGCGGTCGGTGTGGTGCACGGTGAAGGTGAAGCCAAGGCGGCGGGCGATGGTTTGCACGCCGTCGCGCTGGGCGGCGAATTTCTCCACATAGGCGGCGCGCAGCGCCTCGGCCCGGCCGGCCAGCAGGCGCTGTGGCGTATCCAGTCCGAGAAATTCGGTGCGGCCGGAAAAGGGCAGGGTTTCCTCGGCGGGGTCGGTCACCTGCACGAGATGGCCCTTCACGCCTTGCGCGGCGAGCGGCGTCAGTGCGGCCTCGATGGCGGTGAGGGGGTCGAGAAAATCCGCGGCGATGACAAGGGCGGAAGCGCGCGACAGCCTGGCCCGGGGCGGCAGGGGCTCTGGCGTTGCGGCCAGCAGTTCGGCGGCAAGGCGCGGCAGGCCGGCACGGGCAAGCACCGGCGGTTCCCCCGCCAGCAGGCCGACGCGTTCATGGCCCTCCAGCGCCAGAAAGCCCATGGCCAGCGCCAGCAGCAGGGCGCGGCTGCGCTTTGTCTCGCGGGCCAGAGGCGAGGCATAATCCATGCGCGGCGAGGCCGAGACCCAGAGCCACAGTGTGTTGGCGGCTTCCCATTCATTCTCGCGGATGAACAGGCGCGAGGCCTTGGCGCTGCGCCGCCAGTCAATGCGCTGGGTGGAATCGCCAAAGCCATAGGGGCGGAACTGCCAGAAGGCATCACCGGGCCCGGCCCGGCGGCGGCCATGCTGGCCCAGCATGATGGCCTGGGCCAGACGCTCCGCAGCCACCAGCAGGGCAGGCAGATCACCGGCCGCCTGTTCGGCGGCGCGGGCCTGTTTCAGGCTGGCGGCGGTGTCACGCATGGGATCAGGCGAGGCCTGCCTTCAGACCGGAAATGACATCGGCCACGGTCTTGCCATCGGCGCGGGCAGCGAAGGTGAGCGCCATGCGGTGGCGCAACACCGGGTCAAGCAGGGCGGCCACATCATCAAGCGAGGGCGACAGACGGCCCTGCAGCAGGGCGCGGGCGCGCGCCCCCAGCATGAGGGCCTGGGCGGCGCGCGGCGACGGACCCCAGGCAACCAGACGGGAAACCTCCGCTGTGGCCTCCGGGCCGGGGCGGGCGCTGCGCACCACGCGCAGAATGGCCTCCACCACCTGTTCACCCACCGGCATCTGGCGGACCAGCGCCTGGGCGGTCTCCAGTTCGGTGGCGGTGAGGGCGGCTTCGGCCTCGCCCTCGGCAGCGCCGGTGGTTTCGATCATCAGGCGGCGCTCGGCCTCGCGTGACGGATAGGGCACCTGAATTTCGAGAAGGAAACGGTCAAGCTGGGCCTCGGGCAGGGGATAGGTGCCCTCCTGCTCAATGGGGTTCTGGGTGGCCAGCACATGGAAGGGCCGGGGCAGGTCATGGCGCTGGCCGGCCACGGTGACGTGATGTTCCTGCATGGCCTGCAGCAGGGCCGACTGGGTGCGCGGCGAGGCGCGGTTGATTTCATCGGCCATGAGCAACTGGCAGAACACCGGACCCTTCACAAAGCGGAAGGCGCGGGAACCGCTGGCGTCCTCGTCGAGGATTTCGCTGCCGGTGATGTCGGCGGGCATGAGATCGGGGGTGAACTGGATGCGCTGTTCCGCAAGGCCCAGAACCTTGCCCAGGCTGGCCACCAGCCTGGTCTTGGCGAGGCCCGGTGCACCCACCAGCAGGGCATGGCCGCCGGCCAGCAGGGCAATGAGCGCCTCGTCAATGACCTGTTCCTGGCCGAAGATGATCTGGCCGATGTGGCGGCGGGCGCGGGCGAATTGCTTACCCGCCTGTTCCATGCGGGCAAGAAGGGCTTGGCTGGTCAGACGGTCTGCGGACATGGTGTTCAACTCAATTCTGCCCTATCTGTCGGGACATGCTGTCAGGGGCTGTCTTATAGGCGGTTCTTGGGCAATGAGAATGGCCTAAAAGAGGCGCCTTGCGGCGCGGAGGGGTGGCAGAATGGTGAAGGCGCAAAATCCCGGCGATGCGGCGGGCCTGCTCAAGGGCCTGACCGCGCCGGTGCGGGTTTCGCCGGAGCAGTGGAACCCGCCCTTTTGCGGCGACATCGACATGCGGATCGGCGCGGACGGCACCTGGTATTATCTTGGCACGCCCATTGGCCGCGCCCCCCTGGTGAAGCTCTTTGCCTCGGTGCTGCGGCGCGAGGGCGAGGCGTATTATCTGGTGACGCCGGTGGAGAAGGTGGGCATCCGGGTGGATGATGCGCCGTTCATGGCGGTGCGGCTGCGCATCGAGGGTGAGGGCGAGGGCCAACAGCTGCACTTCGACACCAATGTGGACGATGAGGTGGCGGCGGGGCCGGAACATCCCTTGCGCTTTGCGGCCTCGGGCGAGGGGCTGAAGCCCTATGTGCGGGTGCGGGGCGGGCTGGAGGCGCTGGTGACGCGCAGCCTCTATTACGAATTGGTGCAACTGGGCACGGTGCGGGACGGCTGGTTCGGCATCTGGTCGGGTGGCCGCTTCTTTGCCATGCAGAGGGCAAGCGAGATTGATGTTGAGACCTGACGGGCAATTCAGCGAAGCGGACGTGCGCGAGCGGGCGGGCAGGCTGCGGCCCACGGCGCCGGATGTGACGCGCTTCAGCGATGATGACCTCAATCCGGCGGCGGCGATGATTGCCCCCGGCCAGACGCCCCGGCCCGCCGCGGTGCTGGTGCCGCTGGTGCTGCGGCGGCCGGAACTCACCGTGCTGTTGACCCGGCGCACGGCCCAGATGTCCAAACACGCGGGCCAGGTGGCCTTTCCGGGCGGCAGGCTGGATGGCGATGAGACGGCGGTGGCGGCAGCCTTGCGCGAGGCCGAGGAGGAAACCGGCCTGACGGCGGGCTTCGTCGAGCCGCTGGGTTTTCTCGATGCCTATCACACGGTGACCAATTATTTCGTGACGCCGGTGGTGGCGCTGGTGCGCGAAGGCTTCACCATTACCCCGCATGCGGGCGAGGTGGACGAGGTGTTCGAGGTGCCGCTGCGCTTTCTGATGACGCCCGCCAACCACCAGCAGCATAGCCGCGACTGGAACGGCAAGACGCGCTATTATTATGCCATGCCCTATGACCGGCACTACATCTGGGGGGCCACGGCGGGCATGTTGCGCGCGCTTTATCTTCGCCTCTATGGTGACGGGGCATGACCCAGACCCTGCCTTCGCTGGCGCAGGAGGCGTGGCTGAACGAGCCGCGTCTGCAGCGCCTGTTTGCCGTGCTGTCGGAGACGGGCGGCGAGGGCCGGGTGGCGGGCGGGGCAGTGCGCAATGCGCTGCTGGGGGTGGCCATTGCCGATATCGACATTGCCACCACACTCACACCGCAGCAGGTCATGCTGGCCTGCCGGGCGGCAGGCTTTGCGGTGCATCCCACCGGCATTGACCACGGCACGGTGACGGTGGTGGTGGAGCGCCAGCCCTTCGAGGTGACCAGCCTGAGGCAGGATGTGGCCACCGATGGCCGCCATGCCCAGGTGGCCTTCACCTCGGACTGGATGACGGATGCCCTGCGCCGCGACTTCACCATGAACGCGCTCTACTGTGATGCGCACGGAAAATTGTATGACTATACAAATGGTTATCGCGATCTTCTGGCACGCAGAATCAACTTTGTCGGCGACGCAGCAGCGCGCATCCGCGAGGACTATCTGCGCATTCTGCGCTTCTTCCGCTTTCATGCCCGGTTTGGCGAGGGCCGCCCCGACGAGCGCGGCCTTGCCGCCTGTGTGGCGCTGAAGACGGGGATTGCCGGTCTGTCGGCGGAGCGCATCCGCCAGGAGCTGTTGAAGCTTCTGGAGGCGCCGGGCGCGGTGCCGACGCTGATGGTCATGGCCGAGAGCGGCATTCTGGCGGAGATCATTCCGTTCACGGAGCAGTTTGCCGTTCTGGAACGTCTGCCGCGCGACGGCATTTTGCGGCTGGCGGTGCTGGCGGCCGAGCCGGAACAGCTGAAAAGCCGGTTGCGGCTGGCCAATGAGGAGGCGGCGCGCATCATGTCCGCCCTCAACATGCCGGATGTGGCGCCCGACATGGCCGCGCATGAGCAGCGGGTGTTGCTCTATGCGCGCGGCGCCCAGGCCTGGGAGGATGGCGTTGACATTTCATGGGCGCTGTCGGGGGCGGCTCTGGATGATGGCGGCTGGCGGGCGCTGCGCGACCTGCCGGAACGCTGGATCACGCCACGGATGCCGGTCACCGGGCAGGATCTGGTGGGCTTGGGCTTTCCGCCCGGTCCGCTGATGGGCCGCACCTTGCGGCGGCTGGAACAATATTGGCTTGATCATGATTTTGCGCCCACCCGGCGCGAATTGCTGGCGCTGGCAAAGGAGGGAAAAGATGGTTGATCTGGTGGTGATGAAAACCAAGGGCAAGCAGGCGCCGCAGCCGGAGCGGGCCACGCCCGCCGCCGAAAAGCTCATATCCGGCAAGGCCGCAACCAAGACTTGGAACCACTTCACCGGCGAGGATGAGCGGCTTTACTGCGGCATCTGGCAGTCGAAGAAGGGCAAGGTGAAGGTGTCCTATGACGAATGGGAGTTCTGCCACATCATTTCCGGCGTGGCGGAACTGACCAATGACGAGGGCAAGAGCTGGCGTTTCAGGAAGGGGGATGCCTTCATCATTCCCGCCGGCTTCAAGGGCACCTGGGAAACGGTGAAGACGGTGAAGAAGCATTACGTCATCCTGCTGCCGAAGGGTTGAGCGTGAAATCGGTTCTGATTACCGGGGCGGCGCGGCGCATCGGCCGCCAGATGGCGCTTGATCTGGCCCGTGACGGCTGGGATGTGGCGGTTCATGCCCATGCCTCGCAGCCTGCTGCCGGTGAGGTGGCGGAGGCCATCCGCGCCATGGGCCGCCGGGCGGTGGTGGTGGTGGGCGATCTTGCCGATGCGGCCACGCCGGAGCGGCTGGTGGCCGAGGCCGCGGACGCCTTTGCCGGGCTTTGCTGTCTCATCAACAATGCCTCGGTGTTCGAGCCTGACGAGGTGGGGCAGATTTCGCCCGACAGCTGGGCCCGCCACATGGACATCAACCTGCGCGCGCCCGTCATGCTGGCCCAGGCCTTTGCCCGCCAGCTGCCGCCGGGGGCGGAGGGCAACATCATCAACATCATCGACCAGCGGGTGTGGAAGCTCAATCCGCAGTTTTTCTCCTACACCACCTCCAAATCCGGCCTGTGGACGGCCACCCGCACGCTGGCCCAGGCGCTCGCGCCGCGCATCCGGGTCAATGCCATTGGCCCCGGTCCGGCGCTGCCGTCGCCGCGCATGGATGAGGCGGAATTCCGCAAGCAGGCGGGCCTGACCCTGCTACAGCGCGGCACGTCGCCCGGTGAAATTTCGGCGGCGGTGAAGTTCATCCTGTCGCAGCCGGCGTTGACCGGCCAGATGATTGCGCTTGACGGTGGGCAGCATCTGTCGTGGCAGACACCAGATGTGATGGAGGTGAGGGAATGAGTCGCAAAGCCATGATCGGGCACCATGTGTCGGATGCCGCCAAGGGGCTGCGCCATGTGTTCGTGCGTGATCTCTCGGTGATGGCCACGCTGGGCATTCACGAACACGAGAAGCTGAAGGCGCAGCGCATCATCGTCAACATCGACCTGTCGGTGCTGGAGGGCACCGACCCGGTGGCCGATACCATTGACAGTGTGGTGTCCTATGAAATCGTGGTGAGGAAGGTTGAAGCCATGGTGGCCGAGGGCCATGTCAATCTGGTGGAGACGCTGGCGGAAAAGATCGCCGCCGCCTGCCTGAAGGACCGGCGCGTGGTGGCCGCACGGGTGCGCATCGAGAAGCCCGACATCATTGCCAATGCGCGCAGTGTGGGCATTGAGATCGAGCGGGTGAAATCGCGCAGACGCTGATGGTTGAGGACGACGGAAACAGGGCGGCGGGCGGCCTGGAAGGGGCAGCACTGATTGCCGATGTGGTGACCCGGCTGCCCGGCAGGCCCGGCGTTTACCGCATGATCGACGGCAAGGGCGATGTCATCTACGTCGGCAAGGCGCGCAACCTGAAGAACCGGGTGTCCAGCTATGCCCGCGGCCAGGGCCACAACAACCGCATCGCCCTGATGATCGCGCTGACCCGCAGCATGGAGTTCGTCACCACCACCACCGAGGCCGAGGCGCTGCTGCTGGAGGCCAACCTCATCAAGAAGCTGAAGCCGCGCTTCAACGTCATTCTGCGCGACGACAAGAGCTTTCCCTATATTCTCATTGCCCGCGACCATGCGGTGGCGCAACTGACCAAACACCGCGGCGCCCGCAACCGGCAGGGCGAATATTATGGCCCCTTTGCCTCGGCGGGGGCGGTCAATCAGGCCATCAACACGCTGCAAAAGGCGTTTCTGCTGCGCAGTTGCCCGGATAGCATCTATGACAACCGCAAGCGGCCCTGCCTGCTCCATCAGATCAAGCGCTGTTCGGCCCCGTGCGTGGGGCTGATCAGCCAGGCTGACTATGACGGGCTGGTGGAACAGGCTGAGGATTTTCTGGAAAACCGCAGCCAGGGGGTGAAGGAGGCGCTGGCCCAGGCCATGGAACAGGCCTCGGACGCCATGGACTATGAGCGGGCGGCGCGGTTCCGTGACCGCATTCAGGCCATGAGCTTTGTCAGCCAGCATCAGGGCATCAACCCGCAGGGGGTGGAGGAGGCCGATGTCTTTGCCCTGGCCCAGGAGGGGGGCCAGTTCTGCGTGCAGGTGTTTTTCTTCCGCAGCGGCCAGAACTGGGGCAACCGCGCCTATTTTCCGCGCGCCGACAAGGGCCTTGACGAGGCCGAGGTGATGCAGAGCTTCGTCACCCAGTTCTATGACGGCAAGCCGGTGCCGAAGCTGGTGCTGCTGTCGCATGCGGTGGAGGACATGGCGCTGCTGGCCGAGGCGCTGTCGGCGCAGGCGGGCCTCCGGGTGGAGGTGGCAGCCCCGCAGCGTGGCGAGAAGCGGGCGCTGGTGGACCACGCACTGGCCAATGCCCGCGAGGCCAATGGCCGGCGGCTGGCGGAAACCACCTCGCAGGCCAGGCTTCTGGCCGGGGTGCGCGATGTGTTCGGGCTCGACGAACCGCCGGGGCGGATCGAGGTCTATGACAATTCCCACATTCAGGGTTCGCATGCGGTGGGTGCGATGATCGTGGCGGGGCCCGAGGGCTTTGAAAAGGGCGAATACCGCAAGTTCAACATCAGGGGCGAGGACATGGCGGCGGGCGATGACTTTGCCATGATGCGCGAGGTCCTAACCCGGCGCTTTGCCCGGCTGGTGAAGGAGGAGGGCGAAGGCCAGGGCAAGCGGCCCGACCTGGTGCTGATTGACGGCGGTGCGGGCCAGTTGGCGGCGGCGCGGGCGGCACTGGCGGAACTGGGGGTCAGTGATGTGGTGCTGGCGGGCGTGGCCAAGGGGCCGGACCGCGATGCGGGCCGCGAACATTTCTACATGGAGGGCAAGCCCTCCTTCATGCTCGAAGCGCGCGATCCCGTGCTCTACTACGTCCAGAGGCTGCGCGACGAGGCCCACCGCTTCGTCATCGGCAGCCACCGGGCGCGGCGCAGCCGGGCCATCGGCCAGAACCCGCTGGACGATATTCCCGGCATCGGTCCCACCCGCAAGAAGGCCTTGCTCCAGAGCTTCGGATCGGCGAAAGCTGTGGCGCGTGCCAGTGCTGCCGATCTTGCCGCCGTGCCGGGGGTAAGCCGGGGGCTGGCGCAGATGATCTACGACCATTTCCATGCGGGAGCGGCTTGAGGCGGATGAATTTGCGGCATGCACATGAGCCGGTGGCCTTTTCCAAGGTTTGGAACCTTCCGAACCTTTTGACCTATGGCCGCATCATTGCCGTGCCGCTGGTGGCGGGTCTGCTGATGTGGGGCGGCAACGGCGCGCGCTGGCTGGCGCTGGCCATTTACATCGCCGCCGCCATCACCGACTTTCTCGACGGCTATCTGGCCCGGCTGTGGCAGCAGCAGTCGGCTCTTGGCCGGATGCTCGACCCCATCGCCGACAAGGTGCTGGTGTCGGTGGTGCTGTTGGTGCTGTCGGCGGACGGCATCCTGTTCGGCGGCCATATCTGGGCGGCCATCATCATTCTGGCGCGCGAGGTGCTGGTGTCGGGCCTGCGTGAATTCCTGGGCGAATTGCAGGTGTCGGTGCCGGTGACGCAGATCGCCAAGTGGAAAACCACGGTGCAGCTCATTGCCATCGGGTTTCTTATTGCCGGGCCGGCGGGCGACCAGCTTGTGCCGGTGGTGACCAGGCTTGGCATCATCGGCCTGTGGGTGGCGGCGGCGCTGACGCTCTATACCGGCTATGACTATTTCCGCGCCGGCCTCCGGCATGTGGTGGATTGAATGAGGGTGCTTTATTTCGCGCGCTTCCGGCAGGTGCTGGGCCGGGGCTCTGACGACATCACCCCACCGGCATCGGTGACCACGGTGGGCGGTCTGCTTGAGCATCTTGCCGCCACCGATGAAGCCTGTGCGGCGGCCTTTGCCGACCGCCGGATCATTCGCGTGGCGGTGGATCAGGCCCATGCCAGCCTTGACAGTTCCATCGCTGGCGCGCGCGAGGTGGCCTTTTTTCCGCCGGTTACCGGCGGCTGAGAAGGGCCGATTTGGCGCAGGGCGGGGTTTCGCCTATGATGGCGGCGGTTCTGCCGTTCGTGATATTTGCCCCCTGGAGTGCCATGACTGACGCCCCGCCCCGCCGCTCTCTGCCTGATTCCGAGGTGATGGCGCTGATCGAGCTTCTGTTCTTCGCCTACCGCGACTTCGTGTCTGATCCTGACGCGATTCTGGCCGGCAAGGGCTTTGGCCGCGCTCATCACCGGGTCATTCATTTCGTCGGGCGTGATCCGGGCATGACGGTGGCGCAGCTGCTCGACCTGTTGCGCATCACCAAGCAGAGCCTGAGCCGGGTGCTGAAGGAACTGATCGCCAAGGGCTATATCTATCAGCGCGAGGGGGCGGCCGACCGCCGCCAGCGCCTGCTGCATCTGACGGACAAGGGCGAGGCGCTGCGCCATGACCTGCTGGCGCCGCAGGCGGCGCGGGTGCGGCGCGCAGCCCGTGAACTGGGGGCAGTGGGCAACCCCGCCTTCCGCGACATGCTGCTGCACATGATCAGCCCGGAAAACCGCCCCGAGGTGGAGGGGTGGCTGAAGCGCAGTCGCAAACCGGACGGGGACGGCTGATGGATCAGGCCAGCCACATTCTGGTGGTGGACGACGACCGGCGCATCCGGGAACTGCTGCGCTCCTATCTGGTGGACAATGGCTATCGGGTGAGCATGGCCGGCACCGCCGCCGAAGCGCGTGCCCGCATGCAGGGTCTGGCCTTTGATCTCATCATCCTTGATGTGATGATGCCGGGGGAAAGCGGCGTGGGGCTGGCGCAATCGTTGCGTCAGGGCCGCCAGACGGTGCCCATTCTCATGCTTTCAGCCCTGTCGGAAACCCCTGACCGCATTGCCGGCCTGGCGGCGGGCAGCGACGATTATCTGAGCAAGCCGTTTGAGCCGCGCGAGCTTTTGCTGCGCATCCAGAGCCTGCTGCGGCGGTCTGCCCCCGCCGCGGTGGAACCGCGCGAGGCGCTGTTCGGCGATCTGGTGTTCAATGTGCAGCGCGGCGACCTGATGCGGGCCGGCGCACCGGTCCGGCTGACCACGCGCGAGCGCGACATGCTGCGGCTGCTGGTGAAGCGGGCGGGCCAGCCCCTGTCGCGGCAGGAACTGGCCGCGCCGGGGCAGGAGGACAGCGCCCGCGGCGTGGATGTGCAGATCAACCGGCTGCGCCAGAAGATCGAGGACGATCCGGCCAATCCGGTGTTTCTGCAAACCGTGCGCGGGGCGGGCTATGCGCTGCATGTGGATGAGCGCCGGTCATGACCGACCGCTCCCCGCGCACCAGTCTCTATTACCGGTTCAACCGTTTTCTTGAACGCCACCTGCCGTCCAGGCTTTATGCCCGGTCGCTGATCATTGTCATAGCGCCTCTGGTCATTCTGCAAACCATCATGGGCGGCATCATTCTCGACCGGCACTGGGACAATGTGACCAAGGTGCTGGGCCGGTCGCTGGCGCGCGAGATTGGCCTCATCACCGAACTTTACGACACTTCCGACAAGAGCGAGGCGGCCCTGAAGCAGATTGAATACACGGCCAGCCACCGCCTCAACCTGACCCTCGACATCACCCGCGATGGACAACTGCCAGCGCCCATCAACCGCATGTTCTATTCGCTGGTGGATGACAAGCTCACCAAATATCTGGAGCGGGAAACCGGCCGCGCCTTCTGGATTGACAGTTCGGCCGATGACGGCAAGGTCGATATCAGGGTCGAGGTGGAGAAGGGCCTGATCTTCCGCATTCTCGCCGATGAGGAGCGCACCTATGCGTCGGGTACGCGCTGGCTGCTGCTGGCCATGCTGCTGTCCACCCTGTCGCTCGGCCTGCTGGCGGCGGTGTTCATGCGCAATCAGGTGCGCCCCATTGTGGATCTGGCGCGGGCGGCGCAGGATTTCGGCATGGGCCGGGGCAGCGCCGATTTCCGGCCGCGCGGGGCGGCAGAAGTGCGCCAGGCGGGTGAGGCCTTTCTTGACATGCGCCGCCGCATTGCCCGCCATGTCGAACAGCGCACCGCCATGCTGGCTGGCGTCAGCCACGATCTGCGCACCATTCTCACCCGCTTCAAGCTGGAACTGGCGGTGCTGGGCGACAGCCCCAAGGTGAAGCCGCTTCAGGATGATGTGCGCGAAATGCATCATATGCTGGAGGCCTATCTGGCCTTTGTGCGCGGTGACGAGGGCGAGGCGGCCACCCTTACCAATGTGGCGCAGCTGGCCGCCGAGGTGGCCCAGGCCACCGGCCGCAGCGGCGGCACGGTGACGCTGGGCACCCTGCCGGAGCAGCCGGTGCGGTTGCGCGCCAACGCCTTCCGGCGGCTGCTGGCCAATGTGTTGGCCAATGCGGTGCGCCATGGCAGCCGGGTGGAAATGGCCGGGATGATCCGTGACGACCGGCTGTGGCTCCATGTCGATGACAATGGCCCCGGCATTCCGCCGGAAAGCCGCGAGGAGGTGTTCAAACCCTTCGTGCGGCTGGATCCGGCGCGCACTCTGGATGCCACCGGCTCTGGCCTGGGGCTGGCCATTGCCCGCGACATTGCCCAGTCGCATGGCGGCGACATTGGGCTGGAAGACAGCCCGCTGGGCGGCCTGCGTGTGGCCATCAAGGTGCCGGTGTAAAGCCTGTCAGAACAGCTTGCCGCCGTTGGGCACGGCATGGGTGACGGCCACCAGCACCACGCCGCCTTCCTCATCCGGAAAGCCAAGGGTCAGCACCTCGGACATGAAGGGGCCGATCTGGCGCGGCGGAAAATTGACCACCGCCGCCACCTGCCGCCCGACCAGTTCAGCGGCCGTGTAATGCTTGGTGATCTGGGCCGAGGATTTCTTCACGCCGATGGCGGGGCCGAAGTCGATCTTCAGCTTGAAGGCGGGTTTCCTAGCCTCCGGAAAGGGCAGCACCTCGATGATGGTGCCGATGCGGATATCGACCTTTTCAAAGTCGGCAAAGCTGATGGGGGTCACGAGGCCAATTCCCGTGAGCGGGCGCAGGCAGCGGCAACCGCCTCATCCAGCAGCGGCTGCAGGCCGTTGCCGGCCATCAGCACCTGCAGGGCGGCATAGGTGGTGCCCTTGGGCGAGGTCACATTCTGGCGCAGCGTGGCCGCCGCGGTGCCGGTGGCGCGCATCAGTTCGCCCGCTCCGGCCACGGTGGCGCGCGCCAGCCGGGTGGCCACATCGGGCGGCAGGCCCTGCTTTTCGCCCGCTGCCGCCAGACATTCGGTGAGATAGAACACATAGGCCGGGCCGGACCCGGACACGGCGGTGGCGGCGTCAATCAGGCTTTCATCGGCCACCGTCACCACCTCGCCGATGGCCGACAGCAGGGTCTCGGCCAGCCTGGCCTGAGCTGGGGTGACGTCGGGACTGGCGGTCATGGCGGTGATGCCCCGGCCCACGGCGGCAGGCGTGTTGGGAATGGTGCGGATGATGGCCACGCCCTCGGCAAAGTGGCGGGCAATGCCGGCAATGGTCTTGCCCGCCACCACCGACAGAACCAGCGCGCCGGGCCGGACCACACCGGCCACCGGCGGCAGAACCTCGTCCATCACCTGCGGCTTGACCGCGATGAGAATGACTTCGGCATTGGTGATGGTGGCGGCATCGGGGTTGAGGCGAAAGCCGTAACGCCCCTGCAGGGCCAGCAGGGCTTCCGACGGGGCGGGCTCCATCACGGTGACGCGGGCGGCATCAACGCCACCGGCCAGCCAGCCTTCCAGCATGGCGCCGCCCATCTTGCCCGCGCCGATCAGAACCAGTGTGCCGGTGAGCTTTATGGCGGTCATGACTCAGGCCTCACCCATGGTTTCAAACAGGGCGCCGGCCATGGCGTCCTCGGCGTTGCGCCCGGCCCAGACGACGAATTGCAGGGCCGGAAAATAAACCTCGCAGGCCGCCAGCCCCTGGCGGATCATGGCCTCGCACTGGGCATCATTGGCCACCGCCCCGCCGGCCAGCGTCAGGCTGTGGCGATAGATGACACTGCCGTCATTCCACAGGTCGAAGTGCCCGGCATAGAGACGGGCGTTGATGAGCGCCAGAAGGCGGATGACTTCGGGGCGGTGCTTGTCCGGCACCTTGATGTCATAGGCGCAGGCAAGGTGCAGCGCCTCCAGATCATCATGCCAGTTGAGCGACAGCGACAGGTCATTCCAGGCGCTGGCCACGCGCATGTTGACTTCATGGTCATTGGTGCGGTCCACCGGCCAGTCGCGCCGCTCAGCCAGGCGCTCAACGCGGTCCAGCGGATTTACGAAGTCGGTGGTCTGTGCAAGCGCCGCGCCCATCTCATTCCTCTGCCAACGGACGAATCGTCCGGGTCACGGGGCGAAGATGACGGTGCGTTTGAGTCGCAGCAACGCCGCAACTGATTCCTCCACATCAAAGTTGCAGAGGGAGCAGGCGCGAATCAGGCGGCGCTCTTTCAGCCCCTGGCCGAGAGGCGCTGTTCCAGTTCGGCAATGCGGGCTGCCAGCGCGTCATTTTCAGTGCGCGCCTTCTCCGCGAGATCGCGGACGACATCAAACTCTTCGCGCTTCACAACATTGAGATTGTTGAGCACACGCTCGACCTGGGCCTGCACCAGAGTGTCGATTTCACGGCGAAAGCCCTGAGCCATGCCGGAGGCGTTGGACATCATCTTAGCAATTTCATCGAAGAAGCGCGAGGAATTCTGGGTCATGGTGTAACCTTCCGGGGCAGGGGCCTCAATCTTTCCCCTAGCTAGGGCCGGGGGGCGCCACATTCAAGGGGCAAGGCCGGAAACTGGTAAAGGCGTGTGCTGGACAGCAGCCGCGTTCCGGGGCAGGAAGGCAGCATGCTGGCAGCCATCGCCTTTCCGGACTTTGATCCCGTCGCCTTTTCCATCGGCCCTTTGGCGGTGCGCTGGTATGGGCTTGCCTACATTGCCGCCTTCATCTTCGCCAACTGGTACATGAAGCGGCTGGTGACGACGCCAAAGCTGTGGCCGGGCACGGTGCCGACGCTTGCCCGCGAGCAGGTGGATGACCTGTTTTTCTGGACCATGCTGGGGGTCATTCTGGGCGGGCGGCTGGGCTATGTGCTGTTCTATGAGCCGCTGCGCTACCTTGCCGCGCCGCTCGACATCTTCAAGGTGTGGGATGGCGGCATGTCGTTCCATGGCGGCTTCCTTGGCGTGGTGGCGGCCTGTCTCATCTGGGGCCGCCAGCAGGGGGTGCGGCTTGA
The DNA here is from genome assembly GCA_937873445.1 of uncultured Alphaproteobacteria bacterium. Classification (GTDB taxonomy): domain Bacteria; phylum Pseudomonadota; class Alphaproteobacteria; order Rhizobiales; family Aestuariivirgaceae; genus Aestuariivirga. The sequence continues at coordinate 77,044 of CALMWF010000047.1, read as the reverse complement.
CCGGCTGCTCGATCTCGGCGCGGCCGCAGTACCGGTGGGGCTGGGGTTCGGCCGGCTTGCCAATTTCATCAACGGCGAACTCTATGGGCGGGTGACCGATGTGCCCTGGGCGGTGGCATTCCCGACGGCGGGTGGCGCCCGCCACCCCAGCCAGCTTTATGAAATGGCGCTGGAGGGGGTGGCCCTGTTCATTGCCGTGAATGTGGCGGTGTGGGCCTATCGGGCGCTGGCCCGGCCGGGGCGGGCCTCGGCCATTTTTGCCATGGGTTATGCGGCCTCGCGCATGGCCGTTGAAACGGTGCGCGAGCCGGACGCCTTTCTCGGCACCTTCGGCGGCTTCCTCACCATGGGCATGATCCTGTCGCTGCCGCTGTTTGCGGTGGGGGTGTGGCTGTGGGGGCGCTCGGGCCGGACGCCATGACGCCTTTGTCACGCATCATCCGCACGATGATCGAGACTGACGGTCCCATGGGGATTGACCGCTTCATGACCGTGGCGCTGGCCCACCCGCAGCACGGCTATTACATCACCCGCGACCCCCTTGGCACGGCGGGAGACTTCACCACCGCGCCGGAGATTTCGCAGGTGTTCGGCGAACTGATTGGCGTGTGGGCGGTGGCGCAATGGCAGGCCATGGGCGAGCCTCAGTCCTTCCTGCTGGTGGAACTGGGGCCGGGGCGGGGCACGCTGATGGCCGATCTGTTGCGCGCCGCGCAGGTCAGGCCGCATTTCGGCAAGGCGGCGAAGCTGCATCTGATCGAGACCAGCCCGGTGCTGCGCGCCGCTCAGGCGGCGCGGCTGGGGCCGGGGGCGACCTGGCATTTCAGCCTGGAAAGCCTGCCTGCCGGGCCTGCCCTGGTCATTGCCAATGAATTTTTCGATGCCCTGCCCATCCGCCAGTTTGAATGCCGGGGCGGGCGCTGGTTCGAGCGGCTGGTGGGGCTGCAGGGCGGCGGGCTGAAGCTTGGCCTGGCGGCGCAGCCGGTGAAGCTTGGCCTGTCGGGACAGGACGGCGCGGTCATGGAAGTGGCGCCGGAGCGCGAGGCGGTGGCCGAGGCGCTGGGCGACCGGCTGAAGGCCCAGGGAGGGGCGGCGCTGGTCATTGATTACGGCCACACGGTCACAGCGCCGGGCGACACATTGCAGGCGGTGCGCGCCCATGGTTTTGCCGCTGTGCTGGAGCGGCCGGGGGAGGCCGACATCACCTCCCATGTGGATTTCGAGCAATTGGGCCATGCCTTCCGGCGCGGCGGAGCGGTGGTGCCGCCGGTGATGAGGCAGGGCGATTTTCTCACCGCCATGGGGCTGGCGGCCAGGGTGGAGCGGCTGGCGGGGCAGCTGCAGGGGGGCGATAGGGAAAACTTCCTCAGTGCTGCAAGACGGCTTGCGGAGGAGGCGGCAATGGGCGCACTGTTCAAGGTCATGACCGTCCATTCTCCCCGCACTCCGGCTCCCTATCCCTTCGGGGTGTCATGATCACTTCCCCGCTCCTCACCCACCGTGGCATCACGCACGGCTTCTTCACCCGCGAGGGCGGCGTGTCGTCGGGTGTGTTCGCCTCGCTCAACTGCGGGCTGGGATCGGGCGATGATCCCGTTCTGGTGGCCGAGAACCGGGCGCGGGTGGTGGAGCATCTGCGGGCCTCCGATCTGATAACGGGTTTTCAGGTGCACAGCGCCGAGGTGGCGGTGGTGGACCGACCATGGCCGGCAGACCAGCGGCCGCGGGTGGACGGGCTGGTCACCAACATGCCGGGGCTGGCGCTGGGCGTGCTGACGGCGGACTGCGGGCCGCTGCTCTTTGCTGATGCTTCAGCACGGGTCATCGGGGCGGCCCATGCCGGCTGGAAGGGGGCGCTGCATGGCATTGCCGAGGCGACGGTGGCCGCCATGGTGCAGCTTGGCGCCCGCCGCGAAAACATCGTGGCCGTGCTGGGCCCCACCATCTCGGCGCGCAATTATGAGGTGAGCACCGATTTTCCCACACCCTTTCTTGAGAGAGATGCCGACAGCGAACGCTACTTCACGCCATCGGTCAGGCCTGGCCATCTCATGTTTGACCTGCCCGCCTATCTGATGGCCCGGCTGGGGGCGGCGGGCGTCGAGCGCATCCGCAATCTCGACCTCTGCACCTATCAGCATGAGCGCTGGTTCTTTTCCTTCCGCCGCACCACCCACCGGCACGAGGCCGATTATGGGCGGCAGGTGTCGGCCATTGCGCTGACCAGCTGAACGCCACGCCGGGGCCATGATTGTGCGGTGAAAGACGGCATGATTTTCGTGAAGCGCATTCTTCCTGTGCTGCTGGCCCTGATGCTGGCGGGCTGCACATCGGCGGTGCTGCCCTTTGCCAAGGAGCAGCCGGTGTCGGGCGAGGCCGAGAAAATGGTGGCCCCGCCGTGGGAGGCACTGGTGCGGGCCGGGCCGGACGCGGGCAAGGATATTGATCTGGAAACGCTGAATGGCCCGATGGCGGCCGCGCCGCCGCCGCTGGCCGCCCCACCGGCGCCGCCGCCGCCCGCCAGCGAGCCGGCCCGGCCCGCGCCCGAAGCCAGGCCTAAGCCCGGCAAGGATGCGGTGGAGATCACGTCGGTGGCGGTGGTGCCGGTGACGGGGGATGGACCGAAGAAAAACCAGGAACTGACGGCGGCCATGCGCAAGGTGCTGGCCGATGCGGGCTGGCCGGTTTTGACGGCACCCCGCAAGGATGCGCTGACCATCCGCGGACGGGTGAAGATCGCGCCGGGGCAGGGGGGCAAGGACATGGTGACCATCAACTGGCGGGTGGAACGGCCAGACGGCGGTTCACTGGGCGATCTATCGCAGGCCAATGATGTGGCGGCAGGCAGTCTGGCGCAGGGCTGGGGCGAGGCCGCCACCTTCGCTGCCCAGGGGGCCGCCGACGGCATCTTCCAGATTGTCCAGCAGAACCGCTGACCGGTTCAGCGGCGGCGGCGGAGCAGCAGGGTCACCACTGTCCAGAAGCCGGTGCGCAGCACCAGGGCCGCCATGGTGCGCGGTTCATAGGCGCCGCCCCGCCCCACATGGACCAGAAAGGCAAGGAAAATGAGGGCGGTGGCGGCGGCAATGACGGCAGAGAGCGGCATGGCCCAGCCCAGCCCGCGCCACAGGCCCCAGCCGGCGGCCACATAGGCAAAACCGGCGAGAAAATTGAACCACAGCACAAAAGGCACGACATGGCCCATGTCGACGCCGCCAAACAGCGCCCGGCCCCCGGAGAGAAGGGTGAGCACACCAAAGAGCATGGCGGCCACGGCCATGCTGCGCGGGGTGGTCGGGCGGGTTGGCCTTGGCGTCATGGTGCAGCCCCTTCCGGTCATGCAGGGTTTATGATGGTAAAGGCAGGAAGGGGGGCGGGCAACCACCCGCCCGGGGGCGGACTGCCGTTCACCCTGCCTGTGAACAGGGGCAAGGGCGGGTTTGCGCTTGGGCGCGGGCATTGATATAGACCCGGCGAACCCCAGAGCCGCCGAGTCCTTACCCATGATGAAAATCGTTTCGGGCAACAGCAACCGGCCGCTGGCCGAAGCCATCTGCTCCTATCTCAATCTGCCCATCACCAAGGCGGTGGTGAAGCGCTTCAACGACATGGAGATCTTCGTCGAGATTCAGGAGAATGTGCGCGGACAGGACATGTTCGTGGTTCAGTCCACCTCGTTCCCGACCAATGATCACCTGATGGAACTGCTGATCATCATCGACGCGCTGAAGCGCGCCTCGGCCAAGCGCATCACCGCGGTCATTCCCTATTTCGGCTATGCCCGGCAGGACCGCAAACCCGGCCCGCGCACGCCGATTTCGGCCAAGCTCGTGGCCAATCTCATCACCCGCGCCGGGGCTGACCGGGTGCTGACGGTCGATCTTCACGCCGGGCAGATCCAGGGCTTCTTCGACATTCCGACCGACAATCTGTTTGCCGGGCCGGTGTTTGTGCGCGACATCAAGCAGCATTATGACACGGCCAATACGGTGGTGGTGTCGCCGGACGTGGGCGGCGTGGTGCGCGCCCGGGCGCTGGCCAAAAGGCTGGGCACGCCGCTGGCCATCGTGGACAAGCGTCGCGAGCGCGCCGGTGAATCCGAGGTGATGAACATCATCGGCGAGGTGGCGGGCAAGTCATGCATCCTGATCGATGACATTGTCGATTCGGGCGGCACGCTGTGCAACGCGGCAGACGCGCTGATGGCGCAGGGTGCGCGGGATGTCACCGCCTATATCACCCATGGCGTGCTGTCGGGCGGGGCGGTGTCGCGCATCACCTCATCCAAGCTCAAGAACCTGGTGGTGACGGATTCGATCCAGCCCACCGAGGCCATGAAGGTGGCGCGCAACATCCGCGTCATTCCCATTGCCGCCCTGCTGGGCGAGGCCATCGGCCGCACCAGCCGCGAGGAAAGCGTTTCCAGCCTGTTTGAATAGGCTTCGGCCCGCTCCGGTCAGGCCCCGTCATAGGCCATGGTGGTCATCATGCCGCTGGCCATGTGGTAGAGGTTGTGACAGTGGAAGGGCCAGCCGCCGCCGGGATTGGCGGCGTCGAAGGCAATGGTCACCTTTGCCATGGGCGGCACAATAACCGTGTCGCGCACCGCACCCGCCAGGGGCGTGCCGTTGATCTCCACCACCTGAAAATGATGGCCGTGCAGATGCATGGGATGCATCATCATGGACATGTTGTGCATGGTGATGGTGGCGCGCTGGCCCGCCTGCACCTTGAGCGGCGTGGGCAGCATCATGCCCCAGTCATAACTTGCCATATTGCCGAAGAGGTGGGCCTCGAAGGGCTTTGCGTCTCCGGCGGGCGCGGGCAGGGGATCTGCAGTTCGCAGGCGCTGCTCCATGGCCAGCGTCAGAAGGGGGCCATCGTCAGTGCCCATGACGGCAAGGCGCGGAATGGCCGCCCCGGCGGTGGCGAGAATGATGCCGGCGCGCTCCTTCGCGCCCTCGCGCCGGGCCAGAATGGGGAAGGCCCCCGCCGCCGGAAGGGCAAGGCGAAGGTCAACCCGCTGGCCCATGGCGAGGGGGAATTGCCGGGTGACAAGCGGTTCAACCGCCGTGCCGTCCACGGCCATGACCGTGGCGTCCAGTGTGCCGGTGTCGATGGTGTAGCCGGTGGCGGTGGCGCCGTTGATGATGCGCAGGCGAATCCTGCCGCCCCGCTCCACCCGCACCACTTCCGGGTCATCGAGGGTGCGGTCGTTGGCGAGATAGGCATCGAACTGGAAATCGTTCACATCCATGGCCATGCCGCCCATGTCCATGTGGGACATGTCCATGCCGGGCTGGGCGGACATGTGGGCGTGGTCCATGGGCTGCAGGGCAGCACCCGGCTTGCCCTTCACCCCGGCGAGCAATTCCTCCGGTGTCTTGAAGGAAAAGTCATGGAGCAGGATCACCACCTCCTGCTCGTCGCGGGCCTGATCGGCGGGGTCATGAACGATGAGGGGGGCAGCCAGCAGGCCCTGTTCCTGCAGGGTGTGGGCGTGCATCCAGTAGGTGCCGGGGCGGGCAAGGGGAAAATCATAGGACCGCATTTCCCAAGGCTGCAGCAGGGGCAGGGGCAGGCCGGGCACGCCGTCCTGAGCCCAGGGCGGCTCCAGCCCGTGCCAGTGGATGAGGGTGGGCTCGGACAGGGCATTGGTGAGATCGACGCGGAAATTTCCGCCCGCCATGAAGGCCGCACCCTGCCTGCCGTCGGGCTGCATCAGGCCATAGGCCGTGCCAGGCCGGCCGTTGATGTCGAGGATGCGGGTGGTGGCGGCCAGGCGCACGGCGGGGGAGAGCGCCAGAGCCGGACGGGAGGGCGGCAGGGCGGCGGCCCCCAGAGAGCCGGCGGCAAGGGCAAGGAAATGGCGGCGGTGCATGGCTGTCCTGTGGCCGGGGGCGATGGGCGGCATCATGGCCCAGCCGGGCGGCAGGGGCAAAGCACGGCCACGTGAAGCCTAACCTGCCAAGCCATGGCCGACCCTGTGGCCTGGAACGCAAGAAAGCGCCCGGTGGGGCGCTTTCCTGATGCTGGTGTGACTGTCAGTCTACCGGTGCGAACAGATTGACGGGGATGAGGGATTTGTCACCGTCCGTTTCCAGGTAGATTTTCTTGCCGTCCCTGAAGGCGCGGACAAGAGAGATATGAAGGCGAAGCGCATTTCTGAACACCTCACTGTCGGTGTCAGCATCGGTCAGCGTCTTCAGCTCGTGAAAGGCCTTCGCTGCGGAAGGGGAGAGGGTGATCGAAAATCTCTCGCGTTCACGCCCTGTCAGACCCGTGCTTGGCTGGCTGCGATGCTCAGCGCCTGTTAGCTCAGTGCTCGACGCCTCCTTTGCCAGAGCTACCATAAAATACTCCTTGCGTTCACTTGATGCCCCTCGGACGCCCGCACGCGACGCGAAGCGCTCGCCGTGCGGACCTTTGGTTCATATGCCACAGTGGGGGATTGTAGTCAATAAGCCTACAGCATCATACAGAGTAACATATTATCACATTTTCATGTTGCGAGTGCGTTAATTTTGTGGTTCATTCGGTCGTGCCGGGCTGAGACCCCGGCGTCAATCAGGCTCGTGAGGAGAAACAATGGGAGACCGCAAAAGGGGCATTCCGCAGTGTGCGCAATATGCCTTGATGCTTAATCGCTACCCGTAGTCTGCAAGTGAGGATTGCAAAATGACTGAAAATTCTGCCGATCGTAACGAGACTTCCACCGGTGGCCGGCGCAGCAAGAGATTGCGGCTGACCATCTCGAAAATCCTGGATTATCAAAGTGACTCAAATTTCGCCGTGAAGGCCGTTCGGGAAGATCAGGTGACCGAGATCACCAGTTTCAAATCTCTGGCGGTCAACGTGTTGTGCGGAATTGCTGCGATTGTTATTTTTGAGCTGGTAAAGCACTATCTGGCGTAAATGTTGTTTCCTGCAAAAATCTGATGGAGCTTGGGAAATCAGGCTCCATTTTTGTTGCGCAGACGGTGGCGCTGGGCTAAAGGCCCGCCATTCCGTCACAACCCGGTGGCAGACACCCCTGGAGGCAGACCGGGCGGCGGATCATTTCATTTTCGGAGTGACATATGTCCAAAATCGTTCAGCTCAAGGCTACGTCCCGTAGCCGGGCAGGCAAGGGGGCCTCCCGCGCAGTCCGTCGCGAAGGTCTCGTTCCCGGTGTCGTCTATGGCGACAAGAAGGAAGCCCAGCTCATCTCGCTTTCCTATCGCGATCTCGAACCGGCCATTCAGACCGGCCGTTTCCTCTCCACCCTGGTTGACCTCGATGTCGAGGGCAAGGTGGTGCGTGCCATTGCGCGCGACATCCAGTTTGAACCGGTGCGGGATTTCATCATCCATGTGGACTTCCTGCGGCTTGGCAAGGACGCCAAGATTGCGGTGGAAGTGCCGGTGGTGTTCAAGGGCCAGGATGTGTGCGCCGGCGTCAAGGCGGGCGGCACCCTCAACATCGCCGCCCACGAGGTGGAACTGATGTGTTCGGCCGACTTCATCCCCGACCAGATCACGGTGGATGTCTCCGGCCTGCAGATCAACCATTCCATCCATCTGTCCAACATCGAACTGCCCAAGGGTGTGACCTCGGCGGCCCACGATGACGTGACGCTCGTGGCGGTCACCACCAAGAAGCACGAGGTGGAGACCACCGAGGCGCCGGTGACGGCGGAAGTTCCGGCCACGGCCCAGAAGGCCCCGGCGGCGGCTGCGGCCCCCGCGGCGGGCGCCAAGGGTGCGGCGGCTCCGGCCAAGGGCGCTGCCCCGGCGGCGGCCCCGGCAGCACCGAAGAAGAAGTAATCTCCCTCTCGATAAGGAGGGTCCGGCATGTATCTGTTCGTGGGACTCGGCAATCCGGGAACCAAATATGCCGGCAACAGGCACAATATCGGCTTCATGGCGGTGGACGAAATCGTCCGCCGCCATGGCTTTTCCGGCTGGCGCAGCAAATATCGCGGCGCCCTTTCCGAGGGCCATCTCGCGGGCGAGAAGGTTCTGGTGCTGAAGCCCCAGACCTACATGAACGAGAGCGGGCAGGCGGTGGGCGAGGCGCTGCGCTTCCTCGATCTCGATCCGTCGCGGCTCATCGTGTTCTATGACGAGCTGGATCTGGAGCCGGGGAAGCTCAGGGTGAAGCTGGGCGGCGGCGCGGCGGGCCATAACGGCATCCGCTCCATCAGCGCCCATGTGGGCCCGCATTATGGGCGGGTGCGGCTTGGCATCGGCCATCCCGGCGACAAGGCGCTGGTGCATAATTATGTGCTGAGCGATTTTGCCAAGGCCGACCGCCTGTGGCTGGAACCGCTGCTGGCGGCGGTGGCCGACCATTCACCGCTTCTGGCCCAGGGCCAGGAGGGGTCATTTCAGAATCGGGTGCATCTCACCCTCAACCCGCCGCCGCCCAAGGCAGCAGCGGGCGGCGACAAGAAGGATTAGACATGGGTTTCAAATGCGGCATCGTGGGCCTTCCCAATGTGGGCAAGTCCACCCTGTTCAACGCGCTGACACAGACCAGTGCGGCGCAGGCGGCCAATTATCCCTTTTGCACCATTGAACCCAATGTGGGCGATGTGGGCGTGCCGGATCCGCGCCTCGCGGTGCTGGCGGAAATTGCCGGTTCGGGCCAGATCATTCCGACGCGGCTTACCTTTGTGGATATTGCCGGGCTGGTGAAGGGCGCTTCCAAGGGTGAAGGGCTGGGCAACCAGTTCCTCGCCAATATCCGCGAGACCGACGCTATTGCCCATGTGGTGCGCTGCTTTGAAGACGGCGACATTACCCATGTGTCGGGCAAGATCGATCCCATTGCCGACATCGAGACCATTGAAACCGAATTGATGCTCGCTGACCTCGACAGCCTCGAAAAGCGCATCGTCAACATCGAGAAGAAGGCCAAGCAGGGCGACAAGGAAGCCAAGGAGCAGGCCGATGTGATGGGCCGGGCGCTGGTGCTGCTGCGCGAGGGCCGTCCGGCGCGCCTCACCGAGCGCAGCCATGAGGAAGAAAAGCTGTTTCAGGGCTTGGGCCTGCTGTCGTCCAAGCCGGTGCTCTATGTGTGCAATGTGGAGGAGGCGGCAGCCGACAAGGGCAATGCCTTCTCCGACCGGGTGAAGGAGTTTGCCGAAAGCGAAGGCAATTCGGCGGTGGTGGTGTCGGCCAAGATCGAGAGCGAGATTGCCGTTCTGCCCGAGGCCGACCAGAAGGATTATCTGGATGCGGTGGGGCTTTCGGAACCTGGTCTCAACCGGGTCATCCGGGCGGGTTATGATCTTCTCCACCTCGTCACCTACTTCACCGTGGGGCCGAAGGAGGCGCGCGCCTGGACCATCACCAGGGGCACGCGGGCCCCGGCGGCAGCAGGCGTCATCCACACCGATTTCGAAAAGGGGTTCATCCGCGCCGAAACCATTGCCTATGACGATTATGTGACCAACAAAGGCGAAGCAGGCGCGCGCGAGGCCGGCAAATTCCGGCTGGAAGGCAAGGACTATGTGGTGCAGGATGGCGACGTTCTGCACTTCCGGTTCAATACCTGACGGGATGCCTTGACCGACAATCTGCTGCATTTTGAAGATTTCCACGCGGGCCAGATCTTTGCCCTCGGTCCCTATCTCATGACCGAGGAGGCGATCATTGCCTTCGCTCGGGAATTCGATTTCCAGCCCTTCCATCTCGACAAGGATGCGGCGGAAAAATCCGTGCTCGGATCATTGTCGGCAAGCGGCTGGCATACGGCTTCCGCCATGACCCGCATGATGTGCGATGCGGTCTATGCGCGTTCGGATATTCTCGGTTCGTCCGGCATCAAGGAGATGAAATGGCTGAAGCCGGTTTTTCCCGGTGATGTGCTGAGCGGCACCATGACCATCACCGGCACCCGCCGTTCGGCCTCCAGGCCGGAGATGGGCATTGTCACCTTTGATGCCGAGGTTGCCGATCAGTTCGGCACGGTGAAGGCCACCACCAAGAGCATGGCCTTCTTCAGGGTGCGCGGGTCATGAAGGGCTGGTTCATGGAAGACTTTGCGCCGGGTGAACACTGGGTCATCGGCAGTCATCATTTTACCCGCGAGGCGCTGTTGTCCTTCAACCGGCGCTTCGATCCGGTGGGCTTTCACATTGATGACGAGGCGGCGGCGAAAAGCCCCTATGGCCGGATCACGGCGGCGGGCCTGCATGTCGCCTGTGGCTGGATGGTGTGCTACCTGAACCATGCCAGCGCGGTGCGGGAGGAACTGGCCCGCCGGGGCATGCCCCTTCCTGAAATGGGGCCTTCACCCGGCTTCCGAAACATGAAGTGGCTGAAACCGGTTTATGCCGGAGACACGGTGACCTATTCCGGTGTTGTGAAGTCCCTCAGGCCCATGGCGTCGCGGCCGGGCTGGGGGCTGATGTTCGGCCTGCACCAGGGCCATAACCAGCATGGCGAACTGGTGTTTGCCTATGAGGGTGTGGTGCTGGTTCAGGCGCGTTCCGCCATCTGACCGGCGTAACCGGAAGGGCCCGGCAGGGGGAAAGGCTTATCCGCACTGCCGCGTCATCAGGCTTATCGCCCGGGGCATCTGCCGGCGTGGTCAGTGGCCGTCGAATTCCACCAAGGTGTGAACCTTGACGCCCTTTTTGCGCAGGATTTCCGCCCCCTTTAATTCCGGCAGGTCGATGACGAAGGCGGCAGCCACCACCACGCTCCCTGACTTGCGGATGAGATCGGTGGCGGCGGCCGCCGTGCCGCCGGTGGCGATGAGATCATCAATGAGCAGGATGCGGTCGCCCTTCTTCATGGCGTCCTCATGCACCTCGATGGTGTCCACGCCATATTCCAGCGTGTAATCCTGGCCGATGGTTCTGTAGGGCAGCTTGCCCTTCTTGCGAATGGGAATGAAGCCGCGCCCCAGCGTGTGGGCCACCGCTCCGCCGAGAATGAAGCCGCGCGCCTCTATGCCGGCCACGAAGTCGATCTGGTCCTTGAGGAAGGGCCAGCACAATTCATCAACGGCGGCGCGAAAGCCATGCAGGTCAGAGAGCAGGGTGGTGATGTCACGGAACAGGATGCCCGGCTTCGGGTAGTCCGGAATGGTGCGGATATATTTCTTCAGGTCAAAGCCGTTGCGCAGAATCATGTGAGTCACCGAAAGGACAGGTCAGGGCCATTTCACTAGCGGAGGCAGTGACGACAGAATAGAGGCGACATTGCCGCCGGTCTTGAGACCGAAGATGGTGCCGCGGTCATGGAGCAGGTTGAATTCGACATAGCGGCCGCGCCGGATGAGCTGCTCCTCGCGTTCGGCCTCGGTCCATTTCTTGTCCATGTTGCGGCGGACAATGGCGGCATAGGCCTGGGCAAAGGCCCGGCCGACGTGCTGCACGAAGGCAAAGTCAGCCGCCTGATCGCCGGAATTCAGATGATCGAAGAAGATGCCGCCCACACCGCGCGGTTCCTGGCGGTGGGGCAGGAAGAAATAATCGTCGCACCACTGCTTGAAGCGCGGATAGTCGGCCATGGTGTGGGGGGCGCAGGCCTCGTTCATGGCGGCGTGGAAGGCGCGCGTGTCCGGGTCTTTCTGGTTGCGGCGTTTGTCCAGCATGGGGGTGAGGTCGGCGCCGCCGCCAAACCACTCCCGCGTGGTGATGACAAAGCGGGTGTTCATGTGGGCGGTGGGCACATGCGGGTTGAGCGGGTGGGCGATGACCGAAATGCCGGTGGCCCAGAAGCGCGGGTCATCCTCCGCCCCCTGAATCTGCCGGCGGAACTCCGGTGAAAATTCGCCGTGCACGGTGGAGCAGTGCACGCCAACCTTTTCAAACAGCCTGCCGTGCATCAGGCTCATGACGCCACCGCCGCCGCCGTCGCGGTTCCACGGTGTGCGGGTGAAGGTGCCGGGGGCGCCGGGGGCGGAACAATCCTGCTCCAGCGCCTCGAAGGACCGGGTCAGCTCGTCGCGCAGGGCCTCGAACCACAGGCGGGCTTCGTCCTTGCGGTTTTCACGTTCATCCTCGGGGGTCATGCGGTCATTGTGTCCGTTGCCAGGGCGCCTGCCAAGCCCGTTTCTTAACGATTAAGGATAACAGCCAAATCGGCAGTGGCGGCAAAGGCCATTTACCACGGTGTTCAAGACGTTCTTAAGCATCCTGATCGTATTTCAACCCCCGGATGAAGCGCCTGCAAAGAAGCGCATCGAGGAAACCGTCATGACTGTGAATAAGCCGTTCCTGCATGCCAACCGCGGCAACACCGGTTTGATTTTCGCCCTGTCGGCGGTGCCCCTTATTCTTGGCGCGGGGGCAGCCATCGACATGGTGCGGTACAATCAGGCGCAGACGACATTGCAGGCCGCCACCGACGCGGCAGCCCTTGCGGCCATCAACAATCCGTCCATCACCGGCGCGGAACTGACCGGGATGATCAATGATTATCTGGTCAACAACGGCTTGAACAATGCCGTCGATGCGGTGACAGAGGTTACGCCAAACCGTGATACCGCCACGGGTGCCTTCAGCCTGACGGTCAAGGGCAAGCTCAATACGTCGCTGATGGCGTTGGCCGGCATCAACACCATGGATGTGTCGGCCTTTGCCGAGGCTCAATCGGGCAACCGCGCGCTGGAAGTGGCGCTGGTCCTGGATAATACCGGATCGATGAATTACGACGGCCGTCTGCCGGCCCTCAAGACAGCGGCGCAGGATCTCGTCGATACGCTGATGAAGGACAAGACGGCCAGCCAGTACACCAAGATCGGCATCGTTCCCTTTGCCACCTATGTCAATGTGGGCACGGCGAACAGCTCCACCGCGTGGCTTAATTTGCCGGCAAGCCAGACCTACTCATCGGACAACTGCACTTACACCTATCCAAACAAGACCAACTGCCGCATGGAAACGGCCTCCACGACGGTCGACGGCCAGCCCTCGACCTATCAGTATGAGGCGTGCGACTGGGGAACGCCGGAGATCACCTGCGCCCCGGTCAGCTACAGCGTGTCCTGGGCCGGTTGCGTGGGCTCGCGCAATGCGCCGCGCGATGAGACGGTGGCTGATGCCAGCGTGCGCTACCCTGGCCTTTCGGGCGTCAACTGTCCGGCCGAGATTTTGCCGTTGACGGACAATCTCGGCTTGCTGACAAGCAAGATCAGCAGCCTGTGGGGTTCCGGTGACACCTATATCGCCCAGGGTCTGCTGTGGGGCTGGAATCTGCTCGACCCGGCGGAACCCTTTGCCGGGGCCATGACCAGCGCGGAGATCAGCGACTCAAACGGGGTGAAGGCCCTGGTGCTGATGACGGATGGCGACAACACCCGTTCGGCAAGCTATCCCAGCCATGACAACACCGACACGGCGGCGGCTGACGCCAAGACCGCTGCCCTGTGTGAGGCGGTGAAGGCCCAGGGCATCAAGGTATTCACGGTGGCGCTGATGGTCACCAATGCCAGCTCGCAGAAAATGCTGCAGGACTGTGCATCAGAACCCGACATGGCCTTCAATGCCGAGGACAATGCCCAGATGCAGCAGGCCTTTGCCAACATTGCCGGCACGCTGGCGGCCATCCGTCTGACACAATAGATTTCAGCGCACCGGCAGGGCGCTGAGCTGGCGCAGCGCCTCATGGCTGGCCATGGCGCAGGCCATGGCGATATTGAGCGCGCGCGCGCCCGCCGCCATGGGAATGACCAGACGGGCAGCAGCGGCGGCATGGACCGCCTGCGGAACCCCGGCACTTTCCCTTCCCATCATGATGATGTCACCAGGGCGAAAGCTGAACTCATGGAGGGCTATGTCGCCCGCGGTGGTCATGAGAATCAGCCGGCTGGCGCCATGGCGGTCGCGGAAGGCCTCCCAGGACGGAACGCGCTCCACCCGGGCCAGATCAAGGTAATCCATGCCGGCGCGGCGGAAGCCGGAATCGCTCCATAGGAAGCCTGCCGGCTCAATCACCAGGGTTTCCAGCCCGAAACAGGCCGCCATGCGGATGACGGTCGCCGCATTGGGCGCGATGTCGGGCTGATACAGAGCAATTTTGATCGGCATTTCAGGCTCTTGCCCAGGGCTGACAGAAGTGCATGGCAAATTCGTTCAATGCGTCACCGTGGGGCTGGACTTGCGACCCGTCGGGTGCCAAAAAGCCGCCGGTGGCGCTAGATCATTTTTCTTGAATATATCGGCGGCGCCTCGGCAACGCGAGGAAATCAACGTGTCCACGATTGAACATACGGATGTGACCCGCCGGGACTTCATCTACATCGCGACGGGCGTGGTGGGTGCAGCCGGCACGGCGCTGGCCCTGTGGCCCTTTATCAACCAGATGAACCCGGACGCCTCGGTGCTGGCCCTGGCGTCGGTGGAGCTTGACCTCGCCCCCATAGCCGAGGGTCAGGGCATCACCATCAAATGGCGTGGCAATCCGGTGTTCGTGCGCCACCGCACACAAGCCGAAATCGACGCCGCCAAGGCGGTGAAGACGGAAGAGCTGGTGGACCCGCTGGCGCGCAACGCCAATGTCAAGGAAAGTGACCCGGCCACCGACGAAAACCGCGTGGTGGGCGGCAAGGAACAGTATCTCATCATGATGGGCGTGTGCACCCATCTCGGCTGCGTGCCCATCGGCAATGACGGCGATTATGCCGCGCTGGTCGACAATGTGAAGCAGGGCGGCTGGTTCTGCCCGTGCCACGGCTCGCACTATGATACGGCGGGCCGCATCCGCAAGGGTCCGGCGCCGCAGAACCTGCCGGTGCCGGTTTACAGCTATCTCACCGACACCAAGATCAAGATCGGCTAAGGGGCGCATCATGAGCGGTCATTCGAACTATCAACCGACCACGCGCTTCGGCAAGTGGCTGCATGAACGGCTCCCGATCATGGAGCTCATTCAGGCGCAGGGCATGGATTTTCCCACCCCGCGCAACCTGAACTACTGGTGGACCTTCGGCGGCATCCTTGCCACCATGCTGGTGGTGCAGATCCTGACCGGCGTGGTGCTGGCCATGCACTACACCCCGCATGTCGATCTCGCCTTCAACTCCGTCGAGCACATCATGCGCGACGTGAACTACGGCTGGCTCATCCGCTACATGCACGCCAACGGCGCGTCGATGTTCTTCATCGCCGTCTACATCCACATTTTCCGCGGCATGTATTACGGCTCCTACAAGGCCCCGCGCGAAGTGCTGTGGATGATCGGCGTGGTCATCTATCTCATCATGATGGCCACCGCCTTCATGGGCTATGTGCTGCCCTGGGGGCAGATGTCGTTCTGGGGCGCCAAGGTCATCACCAACCTGTTCTCGGCCATTCCCTTTGTCGGCGATGCCATCACCACCTGGCTGTGGGGCGGCTTCTCCATCGATAATCCGACGCTGAACCGGTTCTTCTCGCTCCACTATCTGCTGCCCTTCGTGCTGGCGGCGGCGGTGGGCCTGCATATCTGGGCGCTGCATGTGCCGGGCAACAACAACCCGACCGGCATCAGCGTGAAGTCGAGCCAGGACACGCTGCCCTTCCATCCCTACTACACGATGAAGGACCTGTTCGCGATCGTGGCCTTTCTGGTGTTCTACATGGCCTGGGTGTTTTATTCGCCCAACTATCTTGGCCACGCCATCAACTACGATCCTGCCAACCCGCTGGTGACGCCTGCGCACATCGTGCCGGAATGGTATTACCTGCCGTTCTACGCCATTCTGCGCGCCATCCCGGACAAGCTGGGCGGCGTCATTGCCATGTTCGCGTCAATCCTGATCCTGTTCTTCCTGCCCTGGCTTGACCGCTCGCCGCTGCGCTCGTTCAAGTACCGGCCGCTATCACGGGTGTTCTTCTGGATCTTCGTGGTGGTGTGCGTGATCCTGGGCTTCGCCGGATCGGGCCTGCCGGACAACTACTTCCTCAGCCATCATGCGGCTCCGGCCGACGGCGGCTTCCACTTCACCTACAAGATCGTCGGTCAGCTGGCGACCTTCTGGTACTTCTTCCACTTCCTGGTGATCATCCCTCTGGTCAGCAAGATCGAACGCACCGAAAAGGCCCCGGCCTCCATCACCGAGGCGGTGCTGGCCAAAGCCCATGATCATGCGGCCTGAGAGCGGAAAGGACAAAACCATGCGCAAGATTTTCATCATTGCCAGCGTCGCCTTCGCCGCCCTCACCGGGGTGGCCCAGGCGGAGGGCGTGCTTCCCGCCAAGGGCATTTCCTACAGCTTTGAAGGGCCTCTGGGCACCTTTGACCGGGGCCAGTTGCAGCGCGGCTACAAGGTTTACAAGGAAGTGTGCGCCAACTGCCACTCCATGAAGCTGATGTCGTTCCGCAACCTGTCTGACAAGGGCGGGCCGGAATTCACCGCCGAGCAGGTCAAGGCGCTGGCGGCCACCTTCACGGTGAAGGATGGCCCCAACGAGGACGGCGAGATGTTCGACCGTCCCGGCCTGCCGTCCGACCGCTTCCCGTCGCCCTTTGCCAATGACCAGGCGGCCAAGGCGGCCAATGGCGGCGCCCTGCCGCCCGACCTGTCGCTCATCACCAAGGCGCGGCCCGGCTGGTATGGCACCATCAACCAGTTCTTCAACGGCATCGGCGGCCCGCAATATGTCTATTCGGTGCTGACCGGCTATGAGGAACCGGACGAGGAAATGGCCAAGCTGCAGCCGCCCGGCAAGTCGCTGAACCATTATTTCGCCGCCGGCCCGTGGATCGGCATGCCGGCGCCGCTGTCGGATGACGTGGTGACCTATGACGACGGCACCAAGGCGACGGTGGACCAGATGGCCCGCGACGTGTCGGCCTTTCTGGCCTGGACGGCAGAGCCGAAGATGGAGGCGCGCAAGCACCTCGGCTTCATGACGCTGCTTTACCTCGCCGTGTTCACGCTGATGCTCTATCTGGTGAAGAAGAAAATCTGGGCGGGCGTGCCGCATTGAGCGGTTAACACCGGGTTACCCTGACGGCACCAAGCCCCCGGAAGCCCCGCTTCCGGGGGCTTTTGCGTGGTCATTGCTAAAAATCGAAGTATTGTTCCTTAAGATTGTTAAAAGCCTGGGGACTAGTGTTCCCGTCCGATGGGATGGGGACCATGCGGTTCAAGATAACAGGCTGGAAGCAGGTGGTGATCTATTCGCTTCTCGCGACAGCGCTGGCGGTGGCGGTGCCGGTGATTACGGTCGTGGTGGTGCTATGGCCCTTGCCCAGGGGTATTCTGTTGCCCATCGTGGCCATTGCGGCGGTCATTCCCCTGTTCATCGCCCTGCCGCTGTCGGTTGCCTTCAACTACATGCTCATGCTGCTGAACCGGACCATCGCGGCGGTGGATGCACATGTGAAATACGACAATCTGACCGGGCTTCTGACGCGCGGCGAGTTTCTGCGCCAGACCGAGGCCCTGCGGGTGCGCGGCGGCTTCCTACTGCTGCTGGATGCCGATCATTTCAAGGCGATCAATGACACCTATGGCCATCCGGCGGGGGACGAGGTGTTGCGCACGGCGGCCACACTGATCAACCAGACGATCGGTCCCACCGGCCTGTGCGGACGTATCGGCGGCGAGGAATTTGCCGTGTTCATGCCGGCGGTGTCGCGGCGCCAGGCCCTGCTGGCGGCCCAGGGCTGTTGCGCGGCAATGCGCAACCAGCCCATCCTGCACGCAGACCAGAGCATCCGCCTGACCTTCAGCGTCGGCGTGGCCGAAGACCGCAGCCACCGGCCCTTCAGCGAGACCCTGAATGTGGCCGACCATCATCTCTACCGCGCCAAGCGCGCCGGGCGCGATCAGGTTGCGGCAGAAGAAACCCTTGACCCAGAGACGCTTGCCATTGCCTCATAGGCCGGTGCCGCCGGGGCGGCGGAGGAGGCCATGATGGTGCAGACGGTTCTGGGGGTGATCGGCGGATCGGGTATCTATGATCTGGCCATGGACGATTCGCGCTGGGAGGCCGTGGCCACGCCCTGGGGGGATCCGTCAGATGAAATCAGGCTGGGGCGCATTGGCGGCACTGCCGTGGCCTTTCTGCCCCGCCACGGGCGCGGCCATGTCCAGAGCCCCAGTTCCATCAACTACCGCGCCAATATCGACGCGCTGAAGCGGCTGGGGGTCACGGACCTGGTGTCGCTGTCGGCGGTGGGATCGCTGAAGGAAGAACTGGCGCCGGGGCATTTCGTTCTGGTGGACCAGTTCATCGACCGCACCATTGCGCGCGAGAAAAGCTTCTTCGGGCCAGGGCTGGTGGCGCATGTGCCCTTTGCCCACCCCATTTCACCGGGCTTGCAGGAGGTGGCGGCCCAGGCGCTCGCGGCAGAGGGCATCAGCTTCAGCCGGGGCGGCACCTATGTGGTGATGGAGGGGCCGCAGTTTTCCACCCTGGCGGAATCGGAACTGTATCGCTCCTGGGGTGCTTCCGTGATCGGCATGACCAACATGCCGGAGGCCAAACTGGCGCGCGAGGCCGAGATTTGCTACTGCACGGTGGCCATGGTGACAGACTATGACGCCTGGCACCCGGACCATGATGTGGTGGATGTGCGCCAGATCATCGCCGTGCTGAAAGGCAATGCCGATGCGGCGCGCCGTCTGGTGGCGCGGGTGGCGGCACTGCTGCCGACCGAGCATCAGCCCTGTCCCATCGGTTCAGACCGGGCGCTCGATCATGCCATCATGACCCGGCCCGACCGGCGCGATCCCTATCTGGTGGCCAAGGTGTCAGCCATTGCCGGGCGGGTGTTGAAACCCGAGGTCTGACTCAATCAACCGAAATGGTCAGGGCATTGTTGTGCTTTGACATCTGGCGGATGACCTGACGCACAAAGGGATGCCTGAGCACGCGGCGCTGTTCGGCGGCATCAAAGGCCTGGTGCTGGCGGGTGCAGCTGGCCTGCATGTCCTTCCACAGTTTCGTGGCGCGCCGGTCCAACGTCTGGCAGTCGGGCGCCGTCATGGTCTTGACCTTTGCTTCAAGGCCGGCGGCGCAGCCAAGCCAGATCTGGCGGTGGTGGTCCTCATGGGCTTTGAGGAACTGCTGAAAGCGCCGCCAGTTGGCCAGAGTTTCGCTGTTCAGGGCCTTTTCATTGCTGAGGCGCGGCAGCTTGACGACAAAGTCGATCTTGAAGCGGTAATCCTCAATGCGGCAGGTTTTGCCCTGCACCAGCTTGCCGCTCTGCGAGGAGGTGGCGGCAGTGGCGGCATAGGCGCTGTCGCCATGCACGTCCGGGCCGCGCTTGATCATGCTGGCATAGACCTGGGACACATTGGTGCCCTTGATGGGATAGTACTTGTAGGTGGTGGTCTGCACCGGCCTGGCCTCTGCCGCAGCGGTGGCCAGCAGCAGCGCGGCGAGACAGGAAAAAATCTTGGGCGACATCAGCAACTCCTCAACGCGCCCGGCACTATGGCCAAGGTGGGCAGGGAGTAAAGACCTTTCAGCGTTTATCCGGTCACAGATGATTGACGGGGGGCGGTGCCGCCAGCCGGTTTATTTCGCGCTGCACAAGGCGATTCTCAGTTGTAAAGAGGGGGCTTGCCGCAAGAGACAACGTGTCGCATACTCGTGATCAGAGGTCGGGGCCGGCGTGCTCCCGGCCTGGACGATAGGGAGTTTTCTGCAGATGCGCCAGAACGGCACTGTAAAGTTCTTCAATCAGGCCAAGGGCTATGGGTTTGTCGCACCGGAAGGCGGCGGCAAGGATGTCTTCGTGCATATCACGGCTGTGCAGCGCTCGGGCATTCCGGAACTCACCGAAGGCACCAGGGTGAGCTTTGAGGTTCAGAACGATGCGCGCGGCCGCGGGCCCCAGGCGGTCGATCTCCAGCTTCTGTAAACTCCCACCGCAGCATCATGGTTTGCCCCGGCGGCCGCTCAGAATGGCCCGCAGGGGCTTTTTTGTGCCAGAGCGGAACATGGCTGGCTGCCGCAAAACCGGCGCTCTCACGGGTTGGTGGCCTGGCGTTTTCCGCCTTTTGCCGGTTCCGTCACAGGGCAGGATGCGTTAGGCAGGGCCGGAACAGTACCGGGAGGCAGGGGTGAGGGTTTTGAAGGCAGGCTTGGTGGCGCTGGCGCTGACGCTGGCGGCGGGGGTGGCGCTGGCGCGCGGGCCGCAGCCGGGGCGGTTTGATTATTTCGTGCTGTCGCTGTCGTGGTCGCCCAGCTATTGCGCCGACAAGGGCCAGGATGACGCCGCGCAATGCGGGCCGAACCGGCACTTTGCCTTTGTGGTGCATGGGCTGTGGCCGCAGTTTCAGCAGGGCTGGCCGGAAAACTGCTCAACCCGCGAAGGCTGGGTGGGGCAGAACACCATCGACAGCATGATGGACCTGATGCCATCGAAAAATCTCATCATCCACGAGTGGAAGCGGCATGGCACCTGTTCGGGTGTGTCCCAGGCCGATTATTTCAAGGCGATTCGGGTGCTGCGCGAGAAGGTGAAGATTCCGGCGCGCTATCTGTCGCCGCAGCAGGATATCATCACCACGCCGGAACAGCTGGTGCGCGATTTCACCGGCACCAATCTGGGTCTGCGCGCCGACATGCTGTCGGTGCAGTGCGGCAACGGCCGCGACACGGCGCGCCTGTCTGACCTGCGCATCTGCCTGGACCGGCAGGGGGCCTTTGCCGCCTGCGGCGGCAATGAGCGGCGCGCCTGCCGGGCCACAAAACTCATCATGCCGAGGGTCAAATGAAGCTCGACAGAAAGGCGCTGGTCATCCAGCACATGGACCACGACACGCCGGGCCGGTTTCTCGAATTTTTCGCTGCCGACGGATTTTACCCGGTGTATCTGCGCCTGTTCGAGGGGGCGGCCTTCCCCGATCCCTCAGGCTTCGATCTGATGCTGGTGCAGGGCGGGGCGCAGAATGTCTGGCAGGAGGCCGAGGTGCCCTGGCTGGCCGAGGAAAAGGCCATGATCCGCGAATGGGTGTCGGCCGGGCGGCCCTATTTCGGCCTGTGCCTGGGCCACCAGCTTTTGTGTGACGCGCTGGGCGGCGCGGTGGGACCGGCCCAGCTTGGCGAGGTGGGCGTGTTTGACGTGGCGCTGACGGCAGCGGGCCTGGCGCATCCGCTGATGGCCGGGCAGGGGCCGCGGCACCGGGTGATGCAGTGGCACCATGCCGAGGTGAAACGCGCACCCCAGAATGCGGTGGTGCTGGCCGAGGGTGAGCGCACGAAAATTCAGGCGGTGGCGGTGGGGCGGCACGCCGTGAGCACACAGTTCCACTGCGAACTGACGGCTCAATCCATGGGCAGCTGGGCCTCACTGCCCAAGTGGATTGCCGCCCTCACCGAGGAGCACGGGCCTTCCGCCTATGAGGATTTCGTCCGCACGGCCTTTCCGCTGATGCCGGAGATGGAGCGCTTCACGCGCGGCCTGTGGCGCAATCTGCTGCGCGAGAGCGGCCTTAAAGCCTGACGAAGAACACTTCGCCTTCGCTTTCCTCGGTGTCGAGCCAGAGGAAGTCGAGGGCGGGGAATTCGGCCTCGATCAATTCGCGGCCCAGACCCATTTCACAGAGCAGCCCGCCGCCGGGGGTGAGGTGTTGCGGCACCTCGCGCAGGATGCGGCGCACCAGATCAAGCCCGTCATCACCGCCAAGGTGGGCCATGGCGGGCTCGGCGGCATATTCCGGCGCAAAGGCGGCCACTTCCGCGCGCGCCACATAGGGCGGGTTGCTGATGATGAGGTCATAGCGCCGGTTTTTCAGCGGCGCGAACAGATCGCCCTGATGCAGGGTGATCTGCTCATCAAGGCCATGGTCGCGGACATTGATGGCCGCCACTTCGAGGGCGGCGGCGGACAGGTCGGTGGCGTCGATGCGGGCGTTGACAAAGATGCCTGCCGCCAGAATGGCGAGGCAGCCGGAGCCGGTGCAGAGATCGAGCACGCTGGTGACGCTGGCCGGATCATCGATGAGGTTGAAGCCGTCGCCGCCGAACAGGCCGGAAAACATCAGTTCGCCGATGTAGGAGCGGGGCACGATGACCCGCTCATCGACATAAAACGGCACGCCGTGGATATAGGTGCGGCGGGTGAGATAGGCGGCGGGCATGCGGGTGGTGATGCGCCTGCTGATGATGTCGGCCAGCGCCTTGCGCTCCTCCGGCAGCAGTCTGGCATCAAGCCAGGGGTTGATGTCATCCACCGGCAGTTTCAGCGTTTCCAGCAGCAGAAAGGCCGCCTCATCAATGACCGAGGTGGTGCCATGGCCGTGCACCAGATCGGCGCGGCGGAAGGACGACACGGCGTGACGCAGAAAATCGCGAAGGGTGATGAGGGTCTGGTCGGGCATGGCGGCTGTTTAGGCCCGGGCTTCGGCATCAGCAAGGGGGCGGACCAGCTGGCCGCGCCGCGCCAGCAGCACCACCACCAGCGTGCCATAGACGGCTGCCAGCACCATGGGCATGGCGTTGATGCCGAAGGCGTCGATGGCGGCCCCGGCGGCGGGCGGGCCGATGAGGCCGCCCACGCCCCACATGGCGGCCACGGCGGCGGATCCGGCAATCATCTCCGGCCCCTTGAAGGTGTCGCCCAGCATGGCCAGTGCCACCACATAAACCCCGAAGGCCGCCGCGGTGAGGATGAGCATGAGCGGCCAGATCCAGAGGGTGGTGATGACAAAGGGCAGCGCCAGGGTGCAGGCCACGGTGATGGCGGCGGTGAGCAGCGTGACGCCGCCCCGCGACCAGTGATCGGCCAGCCAGCCCATGGGATAGAACAGGGCGGCATTGCCGATGATGGCAAGGCCGAGAATGCGGCTGGCCTCGGCAAGGGACAGGCCATGGCGCAGGCCGAAGATGGTGAAAAAGGAGATGAGCACGCTGTCAAACAGGGTGGCCGCGCCCACCGCGAGAAAGAGCAGGGGTGCGCGCCTCAGCACCCGGGCCATGGCGCCCTTGCCCTCACCCTCAAAGGTCGGGGCGGCGCGCAGGGTCAGAAGCGGCAGGCCTGCCAGCGCCACGCAGACAAGCCCGGCAATCCAGGGCAGCCAGCCGTCAATGCCGGTCCAGGGCACGAACAGCGGGCCCATGGAGAAGGTGACAGCCAGCACCGTGGTGTAGAGGCCCATGATGCGGCCGCGGTTCTGGTCGGTGGCGGAGGAAATGACCAGCGCCTCGCTGATGGTGAAGAAGCCGCCCGCCGCCACACCGGTCATGAAGCGCACCGGAAACCACAGGCGGTAATCCGGCACGGCAGCAAAGAGCAGCAGGCACAGGAAGGTGAGACCGAGCAGAATGAGGCCCAGGCTGCGCGCGCCATGGCGGGCCACCAGCCGGGGAATGAAGGGGCCGGCAACGAGAATGCCCAGGGGGCCCATGGCGGTGTTGAGGCCGATGAGCCAGGCGGGCAGGCCCTTTTTTTCCATGATGAGGGGCAGAAGCTGAAGCGTCAGCCCCATGGCAATGTCACAGGCGGCGATGGCGGCAATGGCGGCCGCCAGCACGGGAATGTTGGTGCGCTGCGGCGCGGCGGCTGTCATGAGCACGGTGTAGCGGCTCGGGCTGACGGACACAACATGGCCGTGATTGCACCCGCCCCCGCACCGGCGTAGCATCGGCGCATGTCGCGTCTCAAAGTCATCGTCATTCCCGTTACGCCCCTGCAGCAGAACTGTTCACTGGTGATCGACAGTGAAACCCACCGCGCCGCCGTGGTGGATCCCGGCGGCGACATTCCCGTCATTCTCAATGCCATCACCAAGGCGGGGGTGACGGTGGAGAAAATTCTGCTGACCCACGGCCATATTGACCATGCCGGGGGTGCGGCGGAACTCAGCGAGGCGCTGAAGGTGCCGGTGGAGGGGCCGGAACGCGCGGATGACTTCCTGCTGCAAAGCCTGGCGGAGACGGGGGTGCGCTATGGCATCATGGCGGCGCGGGCGGTGACACCGGACCGCTGGCTTGGCCATGACGATACGGTGACGGTGGGCGGGCTTTCCTTCCGGGTCATTCATGCGCCAGGCCACTCGCCGGGGTCGGTGGTGTATTTCCAGCCGGAGGCGCAATTCGCGCTCATGGGCGATGTGCTGTTTCAGGGGTCCATCGGCCGCACCGACCTGCCGCGCGGCTCCTACGACCAGCTCATGGGCTCCATCCACAGCCGCATTCTGACGCTGGGGGATGAGGTGGTGTTTCTGCCCGGCCACGGCCCGGCCAGCCAGATTGGCCATGAGCGTGAGAGCAATCCCTTCATCCGCGAGATGGAAGAGAAAGCCTAGAGCGGAACAGATTCTGACGGAACAAAACGTCCGCTCTCACTTTTTGTGGGCGGGCAGCTTTCTGTCTTTTGCCGCAACCGTCAAAAGTCAGGCTGATCGAGGGGTCGTTGCCATCACCCTGCAGGCAGATCTCTGACCCTTCGAATGAGGGGTCAGACTTTCATTTCGACGAGATGGGTGCCGGCGGCAAAATAGGCATCACCGGTGGATTTGAACTCGCCGCATTTGGCCGGGGCGCTGCCATAGCTTTCGCAATACTGGCCGCCGGAGACGGTCCATCTCCCGGTGCCTTCGCCCTTGCTGTCATCCTGATAGTTGAAGGTGCCGTCGCCGTTATAGGTGACGAAGCCGTTGCCGCCGTCGCCGGTGTACTGGAAGGTCTTGCCGACCAGTGCGGCGCTGACGTCGGACCCCGACAGGGCGCGAATGGGGGCGCCCTGCTTGGCGGAGGTGGCCGAGGTGCCGCCATTGGTGATGCGCACGCCCTTTGGCCCGTTGGAACAGCCCGCCAGTGCCAGGGCGGCAAGGGCCGTCACGGTGATGAGTCTGGCGGTGGCGTGCGTCACGAAGTCCCCCTAGCGGTGCAGTGCGGTGCCCGCAATGCCATAAGCATCGGGGCCTCGCAAGGCCCCGTGCTATGACGATGTTCTGTGTCGGAAAAACGGCAAACCGTCAGACAGGTTCGCCGGCCAGAACCTCCACCGGCGCGCCCACCGGCACCAGATCGAACAATTCGGCAATGTCCTGGTTCAACATGCGCACACAGCCTGACGAAACGGCAGTGCCGATGGTCCTGGGTTCATTGGTGCCGTGAATGCGGTAGAGCGTGTCTTCATTGCCGACAAAGAGATAAAGCGCCCGCGCGCCCAGCGGATTTTCCGGTCCACCCGGCATGCCGTTCGGCCATTTGGCGGCGCGCTCGTCACGCTGCACCATCTCCACCGGCGGCACCCAGCGCGGCCAGCGCCGTTTCATGCCCACCCTGGCCGAGCCCGACCAGGCAAAGCCGGCGCGGCCCACGCCCACGCCAAAGCGGATGGCGGTGGTCTGGTCCTGCACATAGTAGAGAAAGCGGTGGGCCGGATCGACGATGACGGTGCCCGGCTTGTAGCTGCTGTTATTGGGAACGGTCTGGCGGCGGAACTCGGCCGGAATGATATCAGGGTTGACCTGAGGCACCGGAAAATCGGTCTCCGATTCCTTGGGCGGCAGCAGGGTGGGGTCACTCTGCCAGGGGGCGGCGAGCGAGGGATCAGCACCAGGATCACTGCCGCCATAAAGCGGATGGGCCTGGGCAACGGCACGGCTGCCACAGGTGAGCAGGGCAATGCTGCCCAGCACGAGGCGGCGGCGGTTCATCAGCGGGATGGAATGGTCGGTCATGGGCTCTCAACGGTCAGGCACCATCATGGTTCCGCCGCGCGGCAGAACCGTGATGGCGGCATGGCGAATCTGTGACGGCAGATTCGCTGTGCGCCGGTTAAGCCAGGGTGAAGGTGGCTGCGCCCACCTGATAAACATTGTTGGAGCCAGAGAAGGGCTGGCAGGTCATGGGCACACCCTTGGGCAGGAAGGGGGCGGGCGAGAAGCTTTCGCACAGCTGGCCATCCTTCACCAGCCATTTGCCGGTGGTGGTGCCCTTGCCGGTCACTTCAACCAGCGATGTGCCATCCGAGGCATAAAGGGTGACACCGCTGTTAGTGGGGCCCTGCCAGCGCCAGCTCTTGCCGGACAGCGCCGACTTGATCTGGCTGGCGGTCAGTTGCCCAGGCCCTGACGGGGCGGTGGGTGCGGCCTCCGGCTGATAGGACGGCCGGCCTGCCGACATGCCGCCGCCGCCAAAATTGGAACAGGCGGCAAGGCTTATGGCGGAAGCCGCAGCAATGGAAATTTTCAGTGTCTTGGCAATGCGATGCATGGGCAGTCCCCCGATTGACCCTGACCTCGCACTAGCATGTGGCGGGATTAAGGAAAAGGGGGCACGACCATCTGCTTGCAGGGACAAGCCCGGGTTCAGCGCGCCGCCGTGTTGGCGGGCGCAGGAACGTGAATGACCGTGACCGCAGGGGCCGGAACGGTCGGGGCCGCTGCCGCCGTGGCTGTGGCAGGCTGACCGGCAGCATCCATGGCCAGTTGCAGGGGTGGGGTGCCCTCGGAACCGAAAATAGGCGACAGGCCGCCCGCCAGCACCGGCTGTGGCGCCAGCGCCAGAATCATCACAAGAACCCGCAGCATCTTTAAGCCCCCAGAGCAAATCATCCGGGCCAAACTGGACCCGGCATGGTTAGCCAAGGGTTAACGGGGGTCTGGGCGGGGGGCTGTCAGGGGGCCGGGCGGCGATAGGTGGAGACGGTGATGCCGGCCTCACGCAGCATGTCCATGGAGACAACGAAGCTGCGGGCATAGGTCTGGTCGCTCTCCGGCATTTCATAGGTCTTGAGGTGGGCAATGCCGGACTGGATGATGGCGCGGACACAATCGGCGCAGGGGAACAGATTGGCATAGAGGGTGCAGCCCTGAAGGCCGGTGCCGTGGCGGGCGGCGTTGTAGATGGCGTTGCGCTCGGCGTGTTCAAACCAGTGATATTTCTCGCCGCCCTCCTTGCTGTGGCGGGAAGGGTCATCGGCCTTCACGCCGCGCGGAAAGCCATTGTAGCCGGTGGAGCGGATTTCCTGCCCCGGCCCGACAATGACCGCGCCCACCTTGCGGCTCTGGTCCTCGCTCCATGAGGCCACAAGATCGCAGACAGCAAAAAAGCGCTTGTCCCATTTGGTCATGTCGCGCAGGTCAAAGCTCATTCAGGCACCCTTTTTCGGGTGGGATGAAAGCGCGAAACGGCGGCGGGGGCAAGCTCCGTCCAAGGGCGGCATGATGCTCAGGCCATGGGCAGGGGACGATTCAAGGGAACCGGCGGCCAACGATGCAGCGTTGGCCGCCTGGCTTTTCAGGCGCTGACTGTCTTGCGGCTGCGCGACAGCAGCAGGGGTATGAGGCCCACCAGCAATCCGCCCAGTCCGACGACAAGGGTGACGGTGTCAAAGGTCGGGATGCTGTAGATGCCGATGAAGGTCATGAAGGCCGCCCCGAGAAACGGCCAGATGACATGGGTGAAGGCGTCAGCGAAGTCACCCTTCAGCATATGGCGGTAATGCCAGGCGCAGGCATAGCCGGCCAGCCCCATGTAGAAGCAGATCTGGATGCCGATGGCGAGGATGGAGGCATTCAGGATGGTGCTGACCGAGGGCATGTAGGACGAACTGAACAGCAGCAGGATGCCCATGAGCCAGATGACGACGGTGGCGATGTAGGGCGTTTGCCATTCGGGATGGATTTTGGCGTAGCGCGGATGCAGCATGTTGTCGCGCGCCATGGCAAACATGGAGCGGCTGAACTGCAGGATCTGGGTTTCGATGGTGCCCACCGTGCTGAGAATGGTGGACAGCACCGCCAGATAGCTCCAGGGCGGGCTGAACAGCTTGTCGGCAATGGCGTAGAGCACATTGGTGTTGGCCTTGGCGATTTCCTCGTCGGTCAGCACAATGAGCACCACGATCATCATGATGATGAAGAACAGGATGAGGTTGATCATGGCCCAGAAGGCGCCCTGACCGGCTGGCGAAGGCTCGCCGTCCTTGGTTTCCTCACCCAGGTTCATGGTCACGTCCCAGCCCCAGTAGAAGAAGATGGCGGTGAGCGCGCCAGTGGCGAACAGCTGGGGCGTGAAGGAGGTGGGCGCAATCCACGACCAGGACGGCGGATGGGCCGGCGCGCCCCAGTATTGATAGAAGGCGGCGCCGATCAGCGCGAAGACAATGGCGGTCTCGATGATGGTGAGGGTCACCTGGGCGTAACTGGCGTGTTTGATGCCCTTGGTGACGACCGCCGTTACCACGGTGAGCCAAATGGCGGCAGTGAAGGTGACCCAGCCGGTGCTTTCCACATGTTGCGGGGCCAGCAGCAGCAGGGTGGAGGTGGCGGCGGGAATGGTGGCAGACACCATGAAGACCACCGAGGCCACCAGCAGGCCCCAGCCCGCGAAGAAGCCCCAGGCCGGTCCGAACACGCTGCTCACCCAGGCATAGGTGGCACCGGCATTGGGCGACATCTTGTTCAGATTCTTGAAGCCCAGCATGATGCCAAACATGATGAGGCCGCAATAAAGAATGCTGCCAACCGACAGCACACCCACCGCGGCCACAATGGTAGCGGTGGTCACGGCAACGCTGAAGGCGGGTGCCGTGCCCGCAATGCCCATGACAACCGATTCCGCAACGCCAAGTGCACCCTTGGCAAGGCCCGCTTCCCCAGACATGTCTCTCCCCCGTCCTTGGCTTGTTGTTCAGCCTTTGGACTGAAGATGTCAGGAGAATCAGCAGGCGGCAAGCGTGGTCTGGCCTTTTGTCCGTTGAAAAATCCCCGGAAAAACAGGCTTAATAGAGTCCTGTTTCGTCGTGACTGCCGGTTTGAGAGGCCGCAACTCACAATCGAGGGGGGAATTGTCCCCTATGGACAGGGATGGCGGCGAGGCTGATGTTGACCGGCGGGGGCGTCCGGGGGCGGAAGATGCGGCAGGGAGCGTGGCGTGCAGCGGCATTACTGATGGCGCTGGCTGCGCTCCCCCCGCTGGCTCTGGCGCATGGCGGCAGGCTTGATGCACAGGGCTGCCACCACAATCGCAAGACCGGCGGTTATCACTGTCATCGCGGCGGAACGCGGCTTGTGCCGCCCGTGCCGCCTGCGCCCGCCAGGGTGAAGCGCCCGCGCCGCGCCACATCAGCGCCCGCCGCGCCGCACCGACCCTCCAGGCCGATAAAGACCAGCCCGCCGCTTGCGCGTTCTGTTCCCTGCTATTGCCAGGGCTTTTCCGGCTATCGCCTCAGGGCCACGGGGCAGTGCGTCGCCATTGCCAAAATCACCAGGCTTTGCGGCATTCCGCCGGAGAGAAAATGCAGCTTCGAGACCCCGCATGGTGGGGCAGGCGCGGGCCGGTGCCCGAAGGACCGGGGCAAGGCCCCCGCCACAACACCCTTATATTGACAGCGACTTGGCGCCCGCGCCGCAGTTCACGGCGACATGGCCGCTGGTGACGGCACGGCCGGAGTGGTGTAAAGACGGGCGCCTCACCGGCACGCGCCATTTATTTGAGAGGATTGATCATGTCCGACGAGAAACCCGCCGCTGGCGGCGATGTCACCAAGGCCTGGGCCGCCACACAGGCCCAGAAGAGCGCGGCCAGCCGCCTGCGCATTTTCGCCTGGCTGGCGTGGATCATTGCCATCGGCGGCGAGGTGGCCGCCATTTACCTGCTGATGCATCACAAGTTTGACGCCGGTGCGGGCAATGGCAATGGCAACATGCCGCTGCTCATCGGCCTTCTGGTGGGCATTGCCGTGTTCGCCATTGCCGGCAGCATGATGTGGAAGGCCGCCTATCGCAAGGATCCGGCCAGCAAGGCCAATCCGGCCAGCTTCTTCTTCCAGAACCAGCTGGGCGCCATCATGACGGTGCTCGCCTTCCTGCCGCTGCTTGTCCTCATCTTCATGGACAAGAACATGGACCCCAAGAACAAGCAGATCGCCGGGGGCGTGGGCGCGGTGCTGGCGGTCATTGCCACGCTGATGGGGGTGAACTTCAAGCCCGCCTCGGTTGAGCAGTACACGGAGGATATGAACGCCTGTGCGTCCCAGATCCGCTCCGGCCAGCCCACCACGGCCTGCTCGCCGGAAGTGGCCGCCCAGGCCCAGGACATCGCGCGGGACACCGCGGCGGTGACGGCGGCCACCACCTCGGCGGCCAACCCCAACGGGCTTGATGTGGTCTACTGGATCGCGCCGGAGAACGGCGGCAAGAAGTCGGCGGAACCGCATGTGTTCCACCTGTGCAAGGACGTGAGCCCGCTCAAGGACAAGGTGGTGAACCAGGGCACGGTGACCGAGGCCTATGCCGAAAACGCCATCCGCATCACCAAGCAGATCGACATGGAGCAGAAACAGTGCGGCTTCGCCCCCGCGCAATGATCTAGGTTTCAGATCACCGCTTCAAGGGTCCGTGCGGCTGTGACAGGCCGCGCGGGCCTTTTTTGGGAGCAGGTGCGGGGACGCCGGGTGCGGCCTTTGAAATATCTTCCTGCGTTCGCGTGGCCGGATGTGGTCTGGGGCTGTTGGCCACGCATAGCGCAGACCCTGACAATTCCTGTTTTGTTCTTGCTTTATCGTGTCGAATGTTGCAAAAATGAGAATAATCGACCCAGAGGTGTTCATAGTGCTCCATGATCCCCAATCCGACTTTTCCCGCCTGCGTGAACGCGCGGGGCTTACCGTTGAAGCGCTGGCACCTCTGTTGGGCTACTCGCCTGCCACACTTTACCGATGGGAGAGGGGGGCGGCCAAACCGAGGCAAGCCGCGCTGGTCGTGTTGGAAGAGCTGGTGAGCAATCGCAGCGCTAAAGAGAAGGTTGAACCGGCTTTTCGCTTTATCGACCTTTTTGCGGGAATTGGAGGTATTCGCAGGGGGTTTGAGCCGTTGGGCGGAAAATGCGTATTTACCTCTGAATGGGACCGATTTGCGAAGACTACTTATTCGGCCAATTTCCCGCACGACGACCACGAGATTTCCGGGGACATTACCAAGACAGCGACAAAGGACATTCCCGAGCATGACCTGCTGCTGGCTGGTTTCCCATGCCAGCCTTTCAGCATCGCGGGCGTGAGCAAGAAGAACGCCCTCGGGCGAGCACACGGTTTTGCGGATGAGACGCAGGGCACTCTGTTTTTCGATGTGGCAAGGATAATTGCCGAGCATCGCCCAAGGGCATTCCTTCTTGAGAATGTCAAGAACCTCGTGAACCACGACAAGGGCCGCACTTTTGAAGTAATTTTGAGGACGCTCAGGGAACTTGGCTACTTTGTCCCGACGCCTCGGGTGATTAACGCCAAGGGTTTTGTCCCACAGCATCGGGAACGTATCCTGATCGCCGGTTTCCGCGAGGAGTGCGAGTTCTCTTTTGATGATCTCGATGTGCCCGATCCATTGGAAGGCCCGAAGCTGGGGACGATACTGCATCCGGAAGACGGGTCGGAGAAAGGACCGGACAAGCATTACACGGGTGCTCGCGGCAGGGTGAACGAGAAATACGTCCTCACCGACCATCTTTGGAAATACTTGCAGGATTACGCCGCAAAGCATCGTGCAGCCGGGAATGGTTTTGGCTTCGGGCTCGTGGGGCACGGCGACGTGGCCCGCACCCTGTCAGCGCGATACTATAAAGATGGATCTGAAATCCTGATTGACCGGGGCGCAGGGCGGAACCCGCGACGACTGACACCTCGGGAATGCGCCCGGCTGATGGGCTTCGACAAGCCGGGAGAGTCCCGGTTCCTGATCCCGGTGTCTGATACGCAAGCCTACAAGCAGTTCGGAAACTCTGTCGCGGTGCCAGTAATCGAGGCAGTTGCCCGCCACATGCTTCCCTATGTTGCGACGGGCGCTGTGAGTAACGGTCAGCACCTGCAGAAGCGGGTGCCGCTCGTTGGCTGACGTGGTAGACTCCAAGACACGGAGCCGGATGATGTCTGGCATCCGGGGGAAGGACACGCGGCCCGAGATGGTGCTTCGCCGGGGCTTGCATACGCTGGGCTTCCGGTATCGCCTGCACGACCGACGCCTGCCGGGTCGACCCGACCTGTGCTTTCCTAAACACCGCGCTGTGATCTTCGTAAACGGCTGCTTCTGGCACGGGCACGACTGTCATTTGTTTCGGCTCCCAACCACGCGCCGGGAGTTCTGGCAACAGAAGATAGAGGGCAACCGGGAACGAGACGCCGCTACCCGCACCGCACTTCTGGCGGGCGGATGGAGAGTTCTGACGGTTTGGGAGTGTGCCTTGAAGGGTCGCCACAGGCTGCTGCTGGACGAGGTGCTTGACGCAGCCGCAAATTGGCTCGCTAATGGCAGTGAGGAAGGGATTATTGCGGGCAGAACGGATGGCGGTTTCTGATTTTTCCGATTGGCTGGCGGAATTCTGCGCTCCGGGTATTGCGCTGTTTGTAAAGCGCCTGTCAGGGAATGATACTCTTGCGAATGGTGCCCATCAGGCAGGCCCGTATATTCCGAAAGACTTTCTGTTCCGAATTTTCCCGTCGATTAACCGGGTAGATGAAAAAAACCCCGACCACCGCTTTGAGCTCGCCGTCGATTCCCATATGGACGCCCGCGAGGTGCGAGTGGTGTACTATAACTCGAAGCGCCACGAGGGTAAGCAGAACGGGCGCGACGAAACCCGCCTGACGAATTTCGGGGGAGGTGCGTCGGCCCTTCTGGACCCCGAGAGCACCGGCGCGCTGGTCGTCTTTGCCTTTGCTCTGGGCGACAACGGAAGTGCAATGAGCTGTCACGTCTGGGTCTGTCGACACGAGACCGAGGAAGACCTTGCTGAGGAGCGGTTTGGGCCTGTCGAGCCCGGTCGCTTCGTTATGTGGCTGCCGGAGCAACCGGGTCTATTCCCGCCATACGCAGCCCGTCGAACAAGCTGCTGGCTTGAACTCGGGGAAATCCCGCCGGGTTGGTTGGCGCAATTCCCGACCGGAGCCGAAATAGTTCGCAAGACAGTAGAGATGTGCCCCGAGAACGGGACCGCGCCCGACAAACGGCTGCTGCGCCGCCGCGAATGCGAGTATGAGATTTTTCGCAGTGTCGAGGAGGCGACCGAGCTACCAGCGCTTCGCGCTGGGTTCGCCTCGCTTGGCGACTTCGTTGCCAAGGCACAGACTATCTTGCAGAGACGTAAGGCGCGTTCCGGGCGGTCTTTGGAACTTCACACCAGGGAAATCCTGATTGAGGAGCGCTTTCGGGAGGGTGTGGATTTCGTACACGGGCCGCAATCCGAGCCGGGAAAGCGCCCCGACTTCCTGTTTCCGTCGCAGGCCGCCTACAGGGACCAGAGCTTTGCTGCGAGCGGCTTGCGGATGCTTGCAACCAAGACGACCTGCCGCGACCGTTGGCGGCAGATTCTGAACGAAGCAGACAGAATTCCCGTGAAGCACCTGCTGACATTGCAGGAAGGCGTGTCCGAGGCGCAGTTTCGTGAAATGACCCAAGCAAGGGTGCGGCTGGTTGTGCCAGAACCGCTCATCGACAAGTTCCCCGCCAGCATCCGCGCTGACATCCAGACGCTTGAGAGTTTCCTTGGCGACCTTCGTGTTATATCGACAGTCCTAACATGAATACACGGACCCTAAATTTAGCTTCCGTCTCGTAAGTCATTCGGCGAAGTCGAAAAGTCTAGTATATTGACAATAAATCTCCTGAAATTACGCAACAGAACTATTTCTTTCTCTTCCTTGTCGTTGCCACGCCGGGTTTGCCCCCCGTTGAGCCGGGGCGGCGGGGGCTGCCCGGTTTAGGCCAACTGGCGGTGGGGCCTTCGATGAGGGAGGCTCCTGTCCGTGCGCGGGGAGAAGAGGACGCTGAGGGATCGCGGGCCAGGGGATCATCCATGACCGCCAGTTCCAGCGCCTTCAACCGCTTCACCTCGTCCCTCAGGCGCGCGGCTTCCTCAAACTCCAGATTGGCGGCGGCCTCGCGCATGCGCTTTTCCATGTCGGCCAGCACGCGCTCCAGATTATGGCCGACCAGCGGCGCGCCATCCTCCGACAGGCCGGCATCCGCCGTCACATGGTCCTGCTCGTAAACGCTCTTCATGATGTCGGTGATGTTCTTCTTCACTGACTGCGGGGTGATGCCGTTGGCCTCGTTATAGGCCATCTGCTTTTCGCGGCGGCGGCTGGTTTCGGCCATGGCGCGTTCCATGCTGCCGGTCACCTGATCGGCATACATGATGACCCGGCCATCGACATTGCGGGCGGCGCGGCCAATGGTCTGGATCAGTGAGGTTTCCGAGCGCAGGAAGCCTTCCTTGTCGGCATCGAGAATGGCCACCAGCGCGCATTCCGGAATGTCCAGCCCCTCGCGCAGCAGGTTGATGCCCACCAGCACATCAAAGGCGCCGAGGCGCAGGTCACGGATGATCTCGATGCGCTCCAGCGTGTCGATGTCGGAATGCATGTAGCGCACGCGAATGCCCTGTTCGTGCATGTATTCGGTCAGGTCTTCGGCCATGCGCTTGGTGAGCGTGGTGACCAGGGCGCGGTGGCCCCTGGCCGCCAGCTCGCGGCATTCGGCCACCAGATCATCCACCTGGTTTTTCACCGGGCGGATGATGACCGGCGGATCAATGAGGCCGGTGGGGCGGATCACCTGTTCGGCGAAGACGCCGCCGGTCTGGTTCAGTTCCCACGAACCCGGCGTGGCCGACACGCACACGGTCTGCGGGCGCATGGCCTCCCATTCCTCGAAGCGCAGGGGCCGGTTGTCGATGCAGGACGGCAGGCGGAAGCCGAATTCGGCCAGCGTGGCCTTGCGGTTGAAGTCGCCGCGGAACATGCCGCCGATCTGCGGAATGGTGACGTGGCTTTCATCGACGAAGACCAAGGCATTGTCGGGCAGATATTCAAACAGGGTGGGCGGCGGCTCGCCCGGCTGGCGGCCGGTGAGATAGCGCGAGTAGTTCTCGATGCCGGCGCAGCTTCCGGTGGCCATCATCATCTCGATGTCGAACATGCAGCGCTGTTCCAGGCGCTGGGCCTCGAGAATGCGGCCCGCCGCGTTGAACTCGGCCAGGCGGAGGCGCAGGTCGTCCTTGATGCGGCGCACCGCCTGTTCCAGCGTCGGCTTCGGTGTCACGTAATGCGAGTTGGAGTAGATCTTGATCTGGTCCAGTTCGGCGGTCTTCTGGCCGGTGAGGGGATCGAATTCGGCAATGCTTTCGATTTCATCGCCGAACAGGGAAATGCGCCAGGCGCGGTCTTCGAAGTGTGACGGAAACACCTCGATGGTGTCGCCGCGCACCCGGAAGCTGCCGCGCACGAAATTCTGGTCATTGCGGCGGTAGTGCAGCGCCACCAGATCGGCCAGCAACTGGCGCTGGGGCACGCGCGCCCCCTTCTTCAGGCCGAAGGTCATGGCCGAATAGGTTTCCACATCACCAATGCCGTAGATGCAGGACACGGAGGCGACGACGATGACATCGTCGCGTTCCAGCAGGGCGCGCGTGGCCGAGTGGCGCATGCGGTCGATCTGCTCGTTGATGGAGCTTTCCTTCTCGATGTAGGTGTCGCTGCGCGGCACATAGGCCTCGGGCGTGTAATAGTCGTAATAGGAGACGAAATACTCCACCGCGTTGTCGGGGAAGAAGTTCTGGAACTCGCCATAGAGCTGGGCGGCCAGCGTCTTGTTGGGGGCGAGAATGAGGGCCGGGCGCTGGGTGGCTTCGATGACCTTGGCCATGGTGAAGGTCTTGCCGGAGCCAGTGACGCCGAGCAGCACCTGGTCGCGCTCATTGCCGTTGGCGCCGGCCACCAGTTCCCTGATGGCGCTGGGCTGGTCGCCCTTAGCGTCAAACTCCGACACCAGCTTGAAGCGGCGGCCACCTTCCGACTTCTCGGGCTTGGGCGGCTTCACCGGGGTGAAGGAGGCGAGCGGCAGAAATTCTGGGCGCAGGGCTTCCAGCCCGGCGCGCGGCGCCAGCGGCAGGTCATGGCCCTCGACGGGCTGGTGCGGCGCTTCCGAGAAGCCGCCGGTCTGGCGTGAATGTCCCATAGGCGGAATATAAGGTGAACAGGCGGCTTTTCCTAGGGTGTGAATGGCGGGACGGGCGGGAATCTGGCACAAGCGCTGCAACCCACAGGACAGATCATGCGCGTTCTCACCTCTGCCTATGTCACCCCCATTCTGCTGCTGATTGCCTCCAATGTGTTCATGACCTTTGCCTGGTATGGGCATTTGAAATTCACCGACAAGCCGCTGTGGCTGGCGGTGCTGGCCAGCTGGGGCATTGCGTTTTTTGAATACTGGCTGGCGGTGCCGGCCAACCGCATCGGCTATGCCGCCTACTCGCCCGCCGAACTGAAGACCATTCAGGAGGTGGTGACCTTCAGCGTGTTCATCGTGTTTTCGATTTTCTATCTCAAGCAGCCCATCACGCTTCAGCATGTGGCGGGTTTTACGCTGATCGGGGCCGGTGCCGCGCTGGTGTTCAGGGCCTGAACCATGAATTACCGCCACGCCTATCATGCCGGAAACCACGCCGATGTGTTGAAGCATGTGGTGCTGGCGCTGGTGTTTGAGCATCTGAAGAAAAAGGACAAGCCCTTCGCCTTTCTCGACGCCCACGGCGGGGTGGGGCGTTATGATCTGCATGGTGTGGAGGCGGGCAAGACCGGTGAGTGGGAAGGCGGCGTGGGCAAGCTCGCAACGCCATTCATGGCGGATGTGGAGGCGCTGCTGGCTCCCTATCGGCGGGCGGTGGCGGCGGAGAATCCGCACGGCGGGCTTCGATACTATCCCGGCTCACCCGTGCTGGCGGCGCATGGTCTGCGGGAGAGTGATCGCATTCTGGTGAATGAGCTGCACCCGGAGGATGCCGAGGCCCTGCGCCGGGAAATGGGGGCGGACAGAAGGGTCAAGACCTTCGCCATGGATGCGGGTCAGGCGGTGAAGGCGGTGCTGCCCTTCACGGAGCGGCGCGGCGTGGTGCTGATTGATCCGCCCTATGAGCAGAAGGACGAGACGGAGCAGGCCATCACCATGCTGGTGGAGGGCCACCGGCGCTTTGCCACCGGCGTGTTCATGCTGTGGTATCCGGTGAAGGGCCTTGCCTTTGCCGAAACGCTGGTGGAGAGGGCGAAGACACTGGCGCTGCCCGCCACACTGCAGGTTGAACTTTCGGTACGTGAGGCCTTTGAGGGCGGTGGGCTGGCGGGATCCGGTCTGATCATCATCAATCCGCCATGGAAGCTGAAGGAGGAGCTGGCCGTTATTGTGCCGGCGCTGGCGCAGCGGCTGGGCATTGGCGACTGGGGACGCAGTGTGCTGGGCTGGCTGGTGCCGGCAAAGTGATCGGCTGAGTCCGGTTCCATATACTCTAAATTGCGCTATAGTTGGACGTGGACACAATCCGTGTCTGGCCCGGGGGATGAACCGCGCATGAATGGCGCGTTCAGCACAGGCTCAGTGGCGGTGTCTCATGGTGAAACCACGATCAGATGAATGATCGAGGCAAAATCAGGAGAGAAACATGTCCAGGTTCACGACTTCCAGCATCATGCTTTCGGGTTTCTTCGCGCTTTCCATGATCGGTCTTTCCGGCAGCGCCCAGGCAGGCCTTGCTTCCAACCTGCAGCAGTGCAAGGGCAGCAACGCCGGTCAGGTCATCAGCTGTTGCAATGCCGTCATCCGCAAGTCCGGCGAACGTCCGTCCTGGTATGTTCAGGCGGGTGGGCGCTGCGGCACGTCCGTGGCCGTGTGCGGCGGCGGCGGCGGCTCGGTCGACCACGCTTTGACCCATGCCGTGCCGCCGAACGTCTATTGCCACTTCAACACCATTCTGTTGTTCAAGATCGGGAATGGCAAAGAGTCCACGGAACACGGCCGCGGTGGCAATTCCAAGCCGTAACAGGCTTTCATCACGGGTGGCCCGGCTGATGTCTGCAGGCACAGGATGACGGCCGCTTACGGTTCCTCGCGGTCGGGACGGGTTTGTCCGTGGCGATGGCAGAGGGTGTGAACGGGCCCTGAGCGGGTTCGTTCACGACCGCTCAATAGCCCTGATAAATCCACGAGAGACGCTGGAGGAAGCTTGCTTCCGGCATGAAGCGCAACGCCATGTTGCGCGCGTTCCGGAAGGTTCCTTTCATGTGATAGACCCGGCCTGAGCGCAGTGACTCCGCCTGGAGCCGCGCGACCCGCGGCAGCCGTTCGGAACTGGTGGCGGCAAAGGCCGCCGCCGGGTCGGCGGTGCGGGCCAGCTGGCGCGCCAGGACCGCCACATCCTCCAGCGCCATGGCCGCGCCCTGGGCCAGAAAGGGCACGGTGCCGTGGGCAGCGTCGCCGATCAGCAGCATGCGGCCCAGATTCCACTGGCTCATGCCCACCACATTGGCAGCCGGCCATTTCAGCCATTTGTCCGGCAGGCCCAGTATCTGCTTCAGGGCCGGGCAGGCGCGGCTGAAGTAATTGGCCACCTCCTCGCCATTGGCGGGGGTGGACCAGCTTGAGCGGGCAAGGATGCCGCGTGTCACCGCCACAAGGTTGAGATGAAGCGGATGGCCCACGGGATAGTGAACCACATGGCCGCCGGGATAGAGCCACAGGTTGACGCATTCGGCGTTGACCGAGGCGGGCAGGGTGTGAAGCGCGGGCAGGGACCGGTAGATGACATAGGGCGGGGCCTCCACCAGCGAGTCCGGGAACATTTCCTTGCGCAGTTTCGAGCGGATGCCGTCGGCCACCAGCAGGGCCGGGGCCTTCAGGTGGCGGTTGTCGCTCAGCACCGCCTGCACCGAATCACCGGTCAGCACCGCCGAGGTGACGCCTGCGCCGTTCTGCAGGGTGATGAGCGGGTTGGCGCGGCAGGCCTCCAGCAGGCCGCGCTGCAATTCAGCACGGTGAATGACGCGATAGGGCGCTCCGAACCGGTCTGTGAATTTCTGGCCCAGAATCACACGCTGCATGAGACCGCCGCCGAGGGCGTCATGAATGTGGATTTCCGGCGGAATGATGCATTTGGGCGCCACCGCATCCCAGGCGCCGATCTGCTGCAGGGCTTCCACCGCATTGGGGCCAAGCTGAAGTCCGGCACCCACTTCGGCGAAGTCTTCGGCCTGCTCCATGACCAGTGAGGGAACATTGCGCGTGGCCAAGGCCAATGCGCCTGCAAGCCCGGCAATGCCACCGCCTGCAACCAGCCAGTTTGTACCTGTCATGATATCCTGCACATAGTTTCGGGCGGAGTGCCCTGTTCTGGCCATTGTGGCACGGATTTGGTTCCATACGATGCGGCGGATTGATGCTTGCGGTAAACCGTTACAGGCATTAGAGCATTTTCCGTGCCAGGAGACAGACATGGGTTTCATTTCCGACTCGCTCAACCGCATTCAGCCCTCTGCGACGATTGCCATTTCCAACAAGGCGCTGGCGCTGAAGGCCGAGGGCAAGAACGTCATTGGCCTCGCCGCCGGTGAGCCGGATTTTGACACACCGCAGAACATCAAGGATGCGGCGATTGCCGCCATTCAGTCGGGCAAGACCAAATATACGGCGGTGGACGGCATTCCCGAGCTCAAGGCGGCCATCGTCGCCAAGTTCAAGCGCGAGAATGGCCTGGACTACAAGCCGTCGCAGGTGTCGGTGGGCACGGGCGGCAAGCAGGTTCTGTTCAACGCGCTGCTGGCCACCGTCAATCCCGGCGATGAGGTGATCATTCCCGCCCCCTACTGGGTGAGCTATCCCGATATTGTCATGCTGGCGGGGGGCACGCCGGTCATCGTCCAGTCCAGCGCCGACAACGCCTTCAAGCTCAAGCCTGCCGATCTGGAAAAGGCCATCACCGGGCGGACCAAGTGGCTCATCCTCAACTCGCCGTCGAACCCGTCGGGGGCGGCCTATTCGCGCGCCGAACTGAAGGCCATCACCGACGTGCTGCTGCGCCATCCGCAGGTTTGGGTGCTGGCAGACGACATGTATGAGCATCTGGTCTATGATGATTTCGTCTTCACCACCCCGGCCCAGGTGGAGCCCAAGCTCTATGACCGCACGCTGACCATGAACGGCGTGTCCAAGGCCTATTGCATGACCGGCTGGCGCATAGGCTATGCGGCGGGGCCGGAAAATCTCATCAAGGCCATGGCCAAGCTGCAGTCGCAGTCCACGTCCAACCCCTGTTCCATCGCCCAGTATGCGGCGGTGGAGGCCCTGAACGGGCCGCAGGATTTCATTGCCGCCAACAACAAGGTGTTCAAGGAGCGCCGCGATCTGGTGGTGGCCATGCTGAACCAGGCCAAGGGCCTTCGCTGCGCCACACCGGAGGGGGCCTTCTATGTCTATCCCTCCTGTGCCGGCACCATCGGCAAGACGGCTCCCTCAGGCAAGGTCATCGGCAATGACGAGGATTTCGTCACCGAACTTCTGGCCGCGGAGGGGGTGGCGGCGGTGCATGGGGCGGCCTTCGGCACATCGCCCTGCTTCCGCATTTCCTATGCCACGGCCACCAGCGTGCTGGAGGACGCCTGCCAGCGCATCCAGCGCTTCTGTGCCAATCTGAAATAGGCGCGGGGGAACTTCTTCACGGCAATACCGTTAACCGGTCGAAGCCTGCCGAAAGGCGGGCTGCAACGGTTTTGTGCGGGCGCGCATGGCCAAAATGTCATGATAATCGGCCCCATTACTGTCACATTCGCCGCCGAGAGAGGGCGGGCTAACAAGGAGATAGCATCCATGAAGAAGATCATTTTTGGCGCCCTGGTTTCTCTGCTGGCGCTGGCCCCTGCGGCCGAAGCCAAACCCGGCGTCAAGATCGGCCTGCTGACCTGCCGCGTGGACGGCGGTGCCGGTTTCATCATCGGCTCATCGAAGGATGTGCGCTGCACCTTCACGTCTTCCCACACCGGCCGCAAGGAGCACTATGTCGGCTCCATCGGCAAGCTCGGGGTTGACATCGGCGTGACCGGTGACACGGTTCTCGGCTGGGTGGTTGTTGCCCCCGGCAAGGTGAACAGCGGCGCGCTGCGCGGCACCTATCAGGGCGCTGGCGCTGAAGCCACGGTGGGCGGCGGCCTTGGCGCCAATGTGCTGGTCGGCGGCTTCCGCCACGGCATCAACCTGCAGCCGGTGTCGCTGCAGGCCCAGACCGGGCTCAATGTTGCGGCGGGTGTCACCAGCCTGCATCTCATCCCGATCCGCCACTGATCCGCACACCACTGACCTGCCGGGGCGGCCCAGCCGCCTGGCAGCAGGATGGCGAGGGCGCGCGAGCACATCGCGCGCCTCTCTTTTTGCCCCGCACAAGGGCATGGGAGGACTTTTGCAGCGCAGCACGAGCCTGGGTTGAATCGCCGCGCAGGCTGTGACTTTCGTGCTGCACAGTTGAAAATAAGTGGAGCCTGCCCGCACAATTTACTTTGCGGTGGAAATCATATTGCTATCCTCGGTGCACGGGGGCCGGTTCAAGCGCGCATCAGACGCGTCAAACGGCAGGGCTGCATCATGTCATTCTCATATCATCGTGCTGTGCTTGGGTTATCCTTGGCGCTGTCGCCACTGGCGCTGGCCATGACGGCGGCCTCTGCCGATCTTGAGCCGGTTCGTCTTCCGGCCGTGTCGGCGGTAAACGGCAAGCTGGAACTGGGTGCGGGCTGGGCCGATTTCCGTGGCATTGATGATGATGCGCTTTTCCGGGGCGGGGCCAGTCTGTCGCTGCCGCTGGGCGATCTCATCGGCGTTCAGGCCGACGTGGGCTTTGTCAATGTCTTTGACGAGACCGGCGTGGGCGGCAATCTGCACATCTTCACCCGCGATCCCGGCTCCTATCTGCTGGGCGCCATCGCCGGTTATGGCGACATGGGTGCGGCGGACGCCTTCTGGGTCGGCCCCGAGGCCGAACTCTATCTTAACAGCGTGTCGCTCGAAATGGCGGCAGGCTACATGAACTTTGATCCCGATGGCGGCCCCTCCAAGGACAAGGCCTTCGTGCTGGGTGACATCGGCTTTTATGCCACCGACAATCTGCGCTTCACCCTCGGCGCCAGCAGCATCGCCGGGTTTGAATCCGGTCATGTCGGGGCGGAGTGGCTGATGGCGGAAACCGGTCTGCCGCTGTCCTTCAAGGCCGATGCGCGCTTCGGCGAGGATCACTTCACCGCCATCACGGCGGGGGTGTCGCTGTATTTCGGCGGCGAGGGCAAGAGCCTGATCCGCCGCCACCGCGAGGATGACCCGCGCAACCGGGTGCTCGACATTTTCGGATCGGGGGCTGGTGCCCATGGCCCGACCACACCGGCGGTGTGCGTGCCTGCGCCGGAAAACAACTATTGTGAAGACGTGGTCGACGTGGTCGACGTTGTCGAGTGACGCTTGGCAAGATGTTAAGACGAAGGGGCCGCAGGGCCCCTTTTTCATTGTGTGCCGGCAGGTGAGAACTCGCGCACGATGCGCTGGATCTTGCGGCCCGTATGATCGGGCAGGCCCTCTACGGCCATAAAGGTCACGGTGGTCTGTTCCGGCATGACCTTGAGGATCATGGCGCGGATGGCGGCAAGGCCAGGGGCGGCGGGGGCGGTGGAGCCGGGTATGTAGCGCACCTCCACCGCCAGCGGCGCCGTCTGGGCCAGCTGATAGGCCTGACAGTGCAACGCCTCGATGATGAGTTCATGGTCGAAATGCGGGAAGATGGCGCGGCCCCCGGCATCAAGAAACAGCGGGTCCTGCCGCCCCGTCAGCCGGGCGATGGTGGGCAGGCTGCGGCCACAGGAGCAGGCTTCGCCCGCCACCGCCAGGTCGCCCAGTTCATAGCGGATGAGCGGCTGTGCGGTGAGCAGAAACGGCGTCACCAGAATGCGGCCCTCCTGTCCGGGGGCCACGCTGCGGTTGCTGCTGTCCACCACCTCCACCAGCATCTGTTCGGCATTGATGTGATAGGCGGAGCCGGGGGCGCACTGACTGGCGATGCGGCCGGTTTCCTCGGCGCTGTAGGTGTCGAAGCAGCGCGCGCCAAAACTGTTGGCGATGGTGCGGATCTGGGCCTCGTGCACCTGCACGCCGTAGAACATCACCGCTGCCAGCCGCACTGGTTGCGCACGGCGGGCATTCTCCCGCGCCATGATCTCGATGAGGTTGACATTGCCGCCCAGCGCCTCAACGCCCTCGGCCGCCAGCAGGTCGAGCAGGGCGGCGGGCGGCAGGGTGCGCCGGACCACCAGGCGGCGGCCGCGCCCCGGCAGCGTGCTCTGGGCGGGCAATTCGTGCACGTTCACGGTTTCATCCAGATGGCGCGGAAAATAGGCGGCCAGGGTGGCGAAGGTCATCTCCGGTGTGATGCCCGCCCACAGGGCAAAGCGGCGGCCGGCAACATTGGTGGCCTGAAGGAACAGAAGGTTCTGGCGGAGATGGACGGGTGTGCCGGAGGAGCCGGAGGTCATGCTGTTGCGGATCTCGCCATGGCCGGGCGGCGGGGCCGACGTGCACAGCTCCGCACCATGATCACGCAGATCGCTGCGGGTCAGCACGGGCAGATCATGCCAGCGCGACCAGTCGATGCTGCCGTCGCTGCGGAACAGGCCATCAAGGCGGTGGCGGTAGAAGGGAACGGTGGCGCGGGCGTGGGCGATGAGCTGGGAGAGCTGGCTTTCCTGATAGGCGCGCAAGGCATCCTTCGACCAGTACTGGCTTTCCTGAATCAGGTCGAAGATCTGGGACTGAAGGCTTGCCATGGACGGACACTCGTGTTCGATTCATAAATTCGCCCGTTCCCGATATCCACCCGATTGCGAATTTATGAATCAAAGGGACACGAGCAATTTAATGTTTCTAGTGTCGTTTCGGTTCCGAAGTTCGCGCCATCATCGATATCGGGACCGGAGGCGAACTTCGGAACCACGACACTAGCGCAGGCCGACCTTTGACGGAATCGGCAAAGTCTCAAGGCGGCTCGCCAGCTCTTAAGTTAGAGCGGCGGTTTTAAGCCCTCAGGACGCAGGCCGGTCTGAGCGGAATCGGCGCCCGCCGGAGGAGAGGCCTGTCAAGGCCGGACAGCCCCTTTCACCTGCGGCAGACTGCCCGGAAACGGGCCTTGCCAAATGGCGGAAACGGCGCAAGCATGGCCCTAACGGTATGGCCCACGTCGCGGGCCCAGAACCCCGCACAGGGCAATCCCGGAACAGTTTCAGTTCAGTTCCAGGAGGAGCGGTTATTATGGGTAACGCACAGGCAAGACGAGCCACGGGGTCACGGTGTATCGCCATCGTGGGCCCCTATCTT
The DNA here is from genome assembly GCA_937873445.1 of uncultured Alphaproteobacteria bacterium. Taxonomy (GTDB): domain Bacteria; phylum Pseudomonadota; class Alphaproteobacteria; order Rhizobiales; family Aestuariivirgaceae; genus Aestuariivirga. Next base: position 32,992 of record CALMWF010000047.1, on the reverse strand, counting down.
TCCGGCAAGACGACGCTGCTGGAAGCCATTCTGCACCGGAGTGGCGCCATTCCCCGCCAGGGCACGGCCACCGACAAGTCCATGATCGGTGACGCCAGTGCGGAAGCCAAGGCCCACGGCATGAGCGTGGAATTGAACGCCGCCACCACCGATTTCATGGGCGAGAAATTCACCTTCATCGACTGCCCCGGCTCGGTGGAATTCGCCGAGGAAGCGCGCGCCGCTCTGGCTGGCTGCGACGCTGCCGTGGTGGTGTGCGAGGCCGATGAAAAGAAGGTGCCGGCGCTGCAGCTGATCCTCAAGCAGCTTGATGAGATCGGCATGCCGCGCTTCATCTTCATCAACAAGATCGACAAGACCACGGTGTCGCCGCATGACGTGCTGCAATATCTGCAGCCCGCCTCGTCAACCCCGCTGGTGCTGCGCCAGATCCCGATCTGGAACAATGGCGTGGTGTCGGGCTATGTCGATCTGGCGCTGGAGCGCGCCTTTGTCTACCGCGAACATGCCGACAGCCAGGTGGTGGACATTCCCGCTGATCTGACGGCGGGCGAAAAGAGCGAGCGCTTCTCCATGATGGAGCGGCTGGCCGACCACGATGACGAGTTGATGGAACAGCTGCTGGGCGACATCGAGCCGCCCAAGGACAAGGTGTTTCAGGATCTGGCCAAGGAAATGTCGGACGGCCAGATCACCCCGGTGCTGTTCGGTTCGGCGGCCCATGGCAATGGCATCGGCCGCCTGCTGAAGGCCATCCGCCACGAGGCGCCCAATGTGACGGCGCTGGCGGAACGGCTGGGTCTCAAGGGCAGCGGCACCACGGCGCTGATCCTGAAGAGCCTGCACACCGCCCATGGCGGCAAGCTGTCGCTGGCCCGCATCCTGCAGGGCGACGTGGCCGATGGTGCCGTGTTCTATGGCAAGACCGGCCAGGAGGCACGCACCGCAGGCGTGTTCTCCATGCTTGGCCAGACGCCGCGCAAGATTGCCTCTGCCGCGGCGGGTGACACGGTGGCGCTGGGCCGCCTCGACAACATGGCAACCGGCGAGACCATCTCCACCAGCAAGGGCAGCACAGCGCAATTGGTGGAAGCCGCGCCGCCGCCGCCGGTCTATGGGCTGGCGATTTCGGTGACCGACCGCAAGGACGAGGTGAAGCTGACCACCGCCGTGCACAAGCTCATTGAGGAAGACCCCTCGCTGTCGCTGGAGCACAATGCCGGCACGCGCGAAATGGTGCTGTGGGGCCAGGGCGACATGCATCTGCGCGTGGCGCTGGAGAAGCTCGAAGGCAAATACGGCGTGCATGCCCAGTCGCGGCCGCGCCGCATCGGCTACAAGGAGACGATCCGCAAGGCCACGCAGATCCGCGGCCGCCACAAGAAGCAGTCGGGCGGCCACGGCCAGTATGGTGACATTGTGGTGGAAATCCAGCCGCTGGCGCGGGGCGAGGGCTTTGTGTTCTCCGACACCATCACCGGCGGCGTGGTGCCGAAGCAATATATTCCGGCGGTGGAAAACGGCATCCGCGAATGGCTGTCGCAGGGGCCGCTGGGCTTCGAGGTGGTGGACTTCCAGGTCAACCTGTCGGACGGCAGCTATCACGATGTCGACTCCTCGGAAATGGCCTTCAAGCAGGCGGCGCGCATCGCCATGAACGATGGCTTCGTCAACTGCTCGTCGGTGCTGCTGGAACCCATCGTGGCGGTGGATGTGCATGTGCCGGCGGACGCCACGCCGCGCGTCAACCAGATCGTCACCGGCCATCGCGGCCAGTTGCTGGGCTTTGATGCCCGGCCCGGCTGGCCGGGCTGGGAAACGGTCAAGGGCCTGCTGCCGGAGTCGGAAATCGGCTCGCTGATCGTGGAACTGCGCTCGGCCACGGCGGGTGTTGGCACCTTCACCTTCCGGCACGACCATCTGGCCGAACTGACGGGCCGCAGCGCCGATCAGGTGGTGGCGGCGCGCAAGGCCGATCTGCAGGCCAATTGATCCCCACTCGGGATGGCGACGGCGGGGTTCCTTTCGGCAGCGGAAGGGACCCCGCACCCTTTTTCACGGCAGTTTCATTTGGGGCCCCGCGGAGCAGGGGCTAGCGTGCGGCCATGAGGATATTGAAACCCGCGCTGATGCGCCGCCCCGTCTGGCACCTGCCCGAACACATGGCCACGCCGGAGAACGTCTGGCTGTCACGGCGGCAACTGCTAGCCGGGGCAGGGGCGCTGGCGGGGGTGAGCCTGTTGCCGCGCCGGACCCTGGCGCTTGATGATGAGCCGGTGGCAACAGCGGAGGAGATCGCCGCCAACCACAATAATTTTGTCGAGTTCGGCACCACCAAGAAGGTGGCGCGGGCGGCGCGCGCCCTGAAAACCAGTTCCTGGACGCTGACGGTGGATGGCGAGGTTGAACAGCCGCTCACCATTGCCCTTGAGGACATCGGCAAGAGGCTGCCCATCGAAGACCGGCTCTATCGCCATCGCTGTGTTGAAACCTGGGCGCTGGTGGTGCCGTGGCGCGGCTTTGCCTTTCACCATCTGGCGAAGCTGGTGACACCCAAGCCAGCGGCAAAATATGTGCAGTTCACCAGTTTCCTCGATCCCGCGGTTGCGCCGCGCCAGAAGCCGGGCTGGTTTTCCTCCATGCCCTGGCCCTATCGCGAGGGGCTGACGCTGGCCGAGGCCGTGCATGGCCTCACCTTCATCGCCACCGGGGCCTATGGCCGTGATGATATCGCTCCAAGCATGGGGGCGCCGCTGCGCCTGGTGGTGCCGTGGAAATACGGTTTCAAATCGGCAAAGAGCATCGACCGCATCACCTTCCTGAGTGAGAAGCCGGTGAGCTTCTGGGAGGAATTGCAGGGCGATGAATATGGCTTCTGGGCCAATATCAACCCGGCGGTGGACCATCCGCGCTGGAGCCAGGCGGAGGAGCGCCAGCTCGGCACAGAGGAGTATTATCCGACCCGGCTCTATAACGGCTATGCCGAAGCGGTGGCCCCTCTCTATGCCGGCATGAAACTGCCGGACGAGGTGTTGTTCCGTTAACCGGTGCTGTGCTGCTGCTTCAGGGGGTGAACGGCAAGGCAGTGTTCTTCGTCAACAGCATCATCACCGCCACCGGCTGGACGCTGTCCGGCGCTGGCCTTGCCGCCGTGGCCACGGCTGAATCAGCAGGACCCCGCCAAGGGGGGCGGGGCCCTGCCTGCTCCGTTGGCGGATGATTACATGGCGGCGATCTGTTCAGCCTTTTTCACCAGCACCTGGGCCTGGCGGATGGAGGCATAGTCAATCAGCCTGCCATCCAGCGACACGGCGCCATGGCCCTTGGCCTCGGCCTCGGCCATGGCGGCGATGATGCGCTTGGCCTGGGCCACATCGGCCTCGGACGGCGAGAACACCTCATTGCCGAGCGCAATCTGCGAGGGGTGGATGGCCCATTTGCCTTCGCAGCCGAGCACGGCGGCGCGGCGGGCGGCGGCCTTGTAGCCGTCGCCATCGGAATAATTGCCATAGGGGCCGTCAATGGCGCGCAGGCCGTTGGCGCGGGCGGCGACCACAAAGCGCGACAGCGCATAGTGCCACATGTCGCCCCAGTGGTTCAGGCGGTGGCCGGCCTCGTCGGCGTCGGTGAGGATGGCGTAGTTGGGGTTGGCGCCGCCGATGGAGGTGGTGCGGGCGCGGGTCGAGGCGGCATAGTCGGCCACGCCGAAATGCAGCGATTCATTGCGCGGCGAGGCGGCGGCAATCTCGCTGATGTTCTGCATGCCGAGTGCGGTTTCGATGATGAGTTCAAAGCCGATGCGCTTCTTGCGGCCCATGGCGTTTTCAATCTGCGTCACCAGCATGTCCACGGCATAGACATCAGCCGCCGTGCCCACCTTGGGGATCATGATGACATCAAGGCGTTCGGAGCAGTTCTCCAGCAGGTCAACGATGTCGCGATACATGAAGTGGGTGTCGGGCGCGTTGATGCGCACCGACATGAGCTTCTGGCCCCAGTCAATGTCGGCCAGCGCCTGCACGATGTTCTTGCGCGCCTGCGGCTTGTCGGCGGGGGCCACGGCATCCTCCAGGTCGAGGAAGATGGCATCGGCGGCCGAGCGGGCGGCCTTTTCAAACAGCTTGGTCTGCGAGCCGGGCACGGCCAGTTCGGAACGGTTGAGGCGGTCGGGAGCCTCGCGGATGGTCTTGAAACTCATGATATCCTCCAGAATGGCGGAACATTAGCCCGGCCTTCGCACCTGCGAAATAGGCCAATGGATGGTCTCATGGACTGGGCATTTCCCGGCCAAGCGGATGGGTTTGGCCGGGGGCGAGGCGATATGGTGGGCGCTTGAGGGAATCACGCCCATGACCAGTCTGCCGCCGCGCCACATTGCGCTGGCGCTTCTCATCGCCGCCATCTGGGGTTTCAACTTCGTGGTCATCCATGTGGGGATTGCGGAAATGCCGCCGCTGCTGCTGGCGGCGCTGCGCTTTGTCATCACGGCGCTGCCGGCGGCCTTTCTGCCCCGGCCGGGGCTGTCGTGGCGACGCCTCGTCCTGGTGGGCATGAGCCTGTTTGCCGCCCAGTTCGGCTTTCTGTTCACCGGCATGAAGCTGGGCATGCCGGCGGGGCTGGCCTCGCTGGTGCTGCAGTCGCAGGCATTGTTCACCGTGGTCTTTGCCATGATCTATCTGGGTGAGCGGCCCGACCGGCGGCTGGCCCTGGGCGGGGCGGTGGCGGGTCTCGGCCTCATTCTCATTGCCACCACCATTGGTGCGGCGGGGGTGACGGTCATGGGCTTTGCCTTCATCATGCTGGCCGCCATGAGCTGGGGGGTGGGCAATGTGGCGCTGCGCGGTGCGCCGCGCAGCGATCCGCTGGCGCTGATGGGCTGGCTCAGCCTGGTGCCGCCGGTGCCGCTTTTTCTGCTGTCGCTGGGGCTGGAGGGCTGGCAGGCCGACTGGCAGGCGCTGACCCACATGAGCTGGCTGGGCTTCGGCGCGCTGCTTTACATTGCGGTGCTGTCAACACTGGTGGGCTATGGCGCCTGGGGCTATCTCATGGGCCACTACCCGGCCTCACGGGTGGCGCCGTTTTCGGTGCTGGTGCCGGTGTTCGGCACGGTGTCGGCGGCGCTGGTGCTGGGCGAACGCTTTCCGCCCCTGCGCTTTGCCGGCATGGGCCTCATTCTGGTCGGCCTGGCCATTGTGCTGTGGCCGCGGCGCCGGACCGCGGGTTGATCAGAAACTCCACTCCTTGGCCTTGGAGACAATGAAGTCGCGGAACACGGTGACGCGCTTGGTGTCCTTCAATTCCTCGGGATAGACGAAATAGGTGTCGAACTGCGGCGCTTCCAGCGGCAGGTCGATCTGCACCAGCTTCAATTCGTCGGTGATGATGTAGTCAGCAAGCGAACCGATGCCAACACCCGCCTGCACGGCGCGGCGGAGGCCGTAGGCATTGTTGACGCGCAGCGCCACGGGGCGCGGATTGTCTTCGTCGCGGCCGGCGGTTTCCAGCCAGTTCAGCGTGGTGAGATAGCCCGGCGCCTGGCCGAAGGTGATGATCTTGTGGTTGTCCAGATCCTCGATGGATTTGGGAATGCCGTGGCGCTTCACATAGTCCACCGAGGCATAGATGTGGTGATGCACGGTGAACAGCTTGCGCTGGATCAGTTCCGGCTGGGTGGGGCGGCGCAGGCGAATGGCCACATCGGCCTCACGCATGGCCAGGTCAAGCTCGCGGTCCTCGAGCATGAGGGTGACGGAAATGTCGGGATAGAGCTCGACGAATTCCTTGATGCGCGGCGTCAGCCACACCGAGCCGAGGCCCACCGTGGTGGTGATGCGCAGTTCGCCCGAGGGCTTCTCACGCGAGTCCATCAGGCGCGTCTTGGCGGCGGCCAGTTTGGAGAACACGTCATGGGCGGTGCGGTAGAGCACCTCGCCCTGTTCGGTGAGAATGAGGCCGCGCGCATGGCGGTGAAACAGCGGCACGTTGAGGTCGGACTCAAGGGCGCTGATCTGGCGGCTCACCGCCGATTGCGACAGCGCCAGTTCATGCCCGGCATGGGTGAAGGAGCCGGCGTCGGCAACGGCGTGAAAAATGCGCAGTTTGTCCCAGTCCATGGTGTCACTCCGCTGCCCTGGCATGGTCCTGGGCGTGGAGCCAGCGTTCGGCTTCCAGCGCGGCCATGCAGCCCATGCCGGCGGCGGTGACCGCCTGGCGATAGATGTCGTCGGTCACATCGCCCGCCGCATAGACGCCGGGGAGGCCCGTTGCGGTGGAGAAGGGTTCGGTGATGAGATAGTTGCCCGGCTTGAAGGGCAACTGGCCTGCAAACAATTCGGTGGCGGGCTTGTGGCCGATGGCAATGAAGATGCCGTCCACGGTGATGTCGGTCACAGCACCGGTTTTTACATTGCGGATGCGGCCCGCGGTGACGCCCTTGGGATTTTGCGTGCCGATCACTTCCTCAAGGGCCGAGTCCCAGATCACCCTGATCTTGGGATGGGCAAAGAGCCGGTTCTGCATGATCTTCTCGGCGCGGAACGAGTCACGGCGATGCACGACGATGACCTCGCTGGCGAAGTTGGTGAGGAACAGGGCCTCCTCCACCGCGGAATTGCCGCCGCCCACCACCATCACCTTCTTGCCGCGATAGAAGAAGCCGTCGCAGGTGGCGCAGGCGGAAACACCAAAGCCCTGGAAGGCTGTTTCCGACGGCAGGCCAAGCCAGCGCGCCTGGGCGCCGGTGGCGATGATGAGTGCATCGCAGGTGTATTCCGCGCCGGAGTCGCCCTTCAGCCAGATGGGCTTCTCCTTCAGCTTCACTTCGGTGATGGTGTCGGAAATGATGTCCGCACCGCAATGTTCGGCCTGGGCCTTCATCTGCTCCATCAGTTCCGGCCCCATGATGCCCTTGGCAAAGCCGGGATAGTTTTCCACATCGGTGGTGATGGTGAGCTGGCCGCCAGGCTGGATGCCCTGAATGACAAGCGGCTGCAGCATGGCGCGCGCTGCATAAATGGCGGCGGTGTAACCGGCGGGACCCGATCCAAGAACCAGAACACGGGCGTGGCGCGTGGACATGACGACTCCTGAGCTATGTATTTTCAGCATAGCTTATGTGGGGATGGGCTGAAACATCTGCCAGTGATTGTGCACAGCGCAAATGTGCGCATGGCTGTTCTGACGCCGAGAAATATTGTTGCGCGCAACATAGTTGCTATAAGGCGTCATGGCCAAGGATCTTACCCTCGACACTACCGACTGGAAAATCCTCAACGAGCTGCAGCGTGACGGCAGCCTGTCCAATGTGGCGCTGGCGGCGCGCATCGGCCTGTCGCCGCCGCCGACCCTGCGCCGGGTGCAGGCGCTGGAGAAGGCGGGCATCATTGCCGGTTACCGGGCGCTGCTGGATGCCTCCCGGCTGGGGTATGAGGTGCGCTTCATTGCCATGGTGGGGCTGAAAACCCAGGGCGAGGGCGAGTTGCAGGAGTTCGAACGCCGGGTCAAGGGCTGGCCCATCGTGCGCGAATGCTATGCCGTGTCGGGCGAGGCCGACTACATTCTCATCTGCATGGCGCGCGACCTTGGCCATGTGCAGAACTTTGTCATGGGGGCGCTGTCCACCGCGCCCAATGTGGCCAGCGTCAAGACCTCGCTCATCCTGCGGGTGGCCAAGGATGAACCGGGCGTGCCGCTGACATGAGTGCCACAGCAGACAAAGGCGCCGGCGGCTGGTTCGGCATCATTGCATCGGCCGCCACCGCCGTGGTGGTGGGCTTTGCCTCCACCATTCTGCTCATCATGGAGGCGGCCCGCGCGGTGGGTGCCAATCCGGCCCAGCAGGCGAGTTGGGCGGCCGCCCTGTGCTTCGGCATGGCGCTCACCACTTTCTGGCTGTCGTGGCGCACGCGCATGCCCATCATCACCGCCTGGTCCACGCCGGGGGCAGCACTCATTGCCACGTCGGCGGCGGGCATTTCCTACCATCAGGCCATTGGCGCCTTTGTGGTGGCGGGCCTCTTGATGGCGGCCACGGCCCTCATCACGCCCTTGGCCCGCGCCATTGCCCGCATTCCCGCCCCTTTGGCGGCGGCCATGCTGGCGGGGGTGCTGTTGCGCTATACGCTGGGGGTGCCGCAGGCGGCGCTGGCGCTGCCGGTTTATGTGGTGCCGCTCATTGTGGTGTTCTTCAGCCTGCGCCTCCTGGTGCCGATGTTTGCCGTGCCGGTGGTGGTGGGGCTGGGCGTGGCCATGGCGGCGCTGGGCGGGCTTCTGGGGCAGGGCTGCTGCTCATGGGGTGTGACCGGCCTGAGCTGGGACATGCCGGTGTTCAGTTCCGCGGCCATCATCGGCCTTGGCGTGCCGCTCTATCTCGTCACCATGGCTTCGCAAAACCTGCCGGGCTTCGCGGTGCTGCGGGCGGCGGGCTATAATCCGCCGGTCGGGGAAAGCCTGCTGGTGACGGGGCTGGCCTCGGCGGCGCTGGCCCCTATGGGCAGCCATGCCGTCAACCTTGCGGCCATCACCGCTTCGCTGGTGACGGGGCCGGAAACCCACCCCGATCCGGCGCAGCGCTGGAAAATGGCCTTTCCCTATCTGGTGCTCTACACGGCGGTGGGGCTGGCGGCGGCCAGCCTGGTGGGCATTCTGGCGGCGCTGCCTGCCGCGCTCATCACCGCCATTGCCGGGCTGGCGCTGTTTTCCCCGCTGATGGGCGCCATGGCCGCCATGCTGCGCGAGGCGCGCGACATTGAAAGCGCGCTCGTCACCTTTCTTGTCACCGCGTCCGGCCTGTCGCTGTTCGGCGTCGGCTCGGCCTTCTGGGGGCTGGTGGCGGGCCTGCTGCTTTATGGCGCGCGCCACCTTTTGGGCTGGAGGGCCTGAACCATGAAATCATCCGAGACTGATATCCTACTGGTGCCCGGCTTCACTGGTTCGGGCGTGGGCCACTGGCAAAGGCGGCTGGCGGAGAAACTTGCCACGGCGCGCATCGTCGAGCAGCAGGACTGGGACCATCCGGTGCTGACCCATTGGGTGGCGGCACTGGTCAAGGCGGTCAAGGGCGCTGACCGGCCGGTGGTGCTGGTGGCCCATTCCCTCGGCGTGCTACTGGTGGCCCATGCGGTTCCGGCGCTGCAGCAGGCGGGCGTGCTGGCCAGGGTGAAGGGCGCCTTTCTGGTGTCGGTGCCAGCCCCGGAAAAGGTGAGGGCCGAGGCGGCCATTGATCCGGCCTTTGCCGGCCCGGTGGCAAGGCTGCCGTTTCCGGCGCTGCTCATTGCCTCCAGCTCTGATCCCTATGCCAGCCCGGCGGAGCAGAAACGGCTGGCACAAGCCCTGGGGGCCGAACTGGTGGCGGCGGGCGATCAGGGCCACATCAATGTGGCATCGGGCCATGGGCCGTGGCCCGAGGGGCTGATGCGTTTTGCGGGCTTCCTGTCAAAACTCTGAAATGAAAGGGCGGCTCAGGGGCCGCCCTTTAAGGTCAGGCATCGGTGGTGGCGGTCAGGTCCACGCCACCTTGACGATCTCATAGGACTTGCCGCCGCCCGGCGTGTTGACCTCGACACTGTCGCCCTTGCGCTTGCCGATGATGGCGCGGGCAATGGGCGAGGAAATGGAAATGCGGCCCTTCTTCACATCGGCCTCGAAGTCGCCGACAATCTGATAGACCACCTCGTCCTCGGTGTCCTCGTCGAGCAGGGTGACGCGCGCCCCGAACTTCACCGTCTCGCCGGACAGCTTTGACAGGTCAATGACATCGGCACGGCTGATCTTGTCCTCAAGCTCGGCCACGCGCGCCTCGTTCCAGCCCTGGGCCTCCTTGGCGGCGTGATATTCGGCGTTTTCCGACAGGTCACCGTGCGAGCGCGCCTCCTCGATGGCGCTGATGATGCGCGGGCGTTCCACCGCCTTCAGGTGCTTCATTTCCTCAAGCAGGGCGGCGTAGCCTTCCGCCGTCATCGGCACTTTTTCCATGACCCAGTCCAATCTGTCAGGCGCTCGCGCTCTGGCCGCCTTTCACGGCCAGTGGCGTTCACGCATACGGGAAAAAACGACACCCGGCCTTGGCTCAAACCTGCGCAAGGGACCGGGGTATGCGGGGATATTTACGCAAAACCCCCGGATTTGCAAGCTTTGGCTGCTGGGGAAGGATTCCTCCCCCGCACCGGGCAGGGGAGGAAGTCAGGTCAGTCGGCGATGACGCCAAAGCGCCCGGCATTGTAGTCGGTGATGGCCTGGCGGATTTCGGCCTGGGTATTCATGACAAAGGGGCCGTAACCCACCACCGGCTCGGCAATGGGTTCGCCCGCCAGGAGCAGCAGGCGCGCGCCCGCAACACTGGTCACGGTGAAGTCGTCGCCGTCATGGTTGAAGATGGCCAGATCGGCCTGGCGCAGCGTGTCGGCGCCATTCACCGTGGCCTCGCCCGCCATGGGCACAAGCAGGGTGTTATAGGCAGCGGGCGTGGCCAGGCTGGCCGTGCCGCCGGGGGCAAGCGTCACGTCCCACACCATCATGGGGGTGAAGGTTTTGGCCGCGCCCTTCACCGCGCCAAGGTCGCCCGCGATGAGCCGAACGGTGCCGGCACCATCGGGCAGGGTGACCACCGGAATGTCCCTGGCCAGCAGCGACTGGTAGGCGGGCGGGGCGGCCTTGTCGCTGGCCTTCAGATTGACCCAGAGCTGGGCCATGTGAAAACGGCCGCCGCGGCGGGTGAAGGCCTCGGAGTGGAATTCCTGATGGACGATGCCGTTGCCCGCCGTCATCCACTGCACATCGCCGGGGCCGATGGTGCCGCCGTTGCCGGTGCTGTCGCCGTGGGTCACTTCGCCCTCCAGAATGATGCTCACGGTCTCGAAGCCCTTGTGCGGGTGGGCGCCGACGCCGCGCGGTGCGGCGGCAGGGGCGAAGTCATGGGGACCGGCAAAGTCGAACAACAGGAAGGGGCTGACCGCCGCCGTGTCGCCCTGATAGGAAAACAGCGAGCGGACCGGAAAGCCGTCGCCGACCCAATGGCCGCCGGGAGCGGATTTGACGGTGAGGATGGTTTTCATGATGACCTCCAGAATTGCGGATGAATTGCGCCTGATATAGGAGATTATGTAACATTTTCAACTACCGATTACCGCGTCTTGCGTGGCGGCGGAAAACAGACCGATAGTGACAGCTTATGGAGGACCACATGGCAGGCAGGCTTCAGGGCAAGGTGGCGCTGGTTTCCGGCGGATCGACGGGCATGGGCGGGGCGGCCAGCCGCCTCTTTGCCGCGGAGGGCGCGAGGGTGGGCATTGTCGATATCAATGCCGCGGCGGGTGCCAGCGCGGTGGCGGAGATCAGGGCGGCGGGCGGCGCGGCGGTCTTTGTGCAGGCCGATGTGTCAAAGGCTGACCAGGTGGAGCATGCCGTGGCCGCGGTGGCCCAGGCCTTCGGGCCCATCACCGTGCTGTTCAATCATGCCGGCACCATCGTCATCAAACCTTTCCTTGAAACCACCGAGGCGGAATGGGACAGGCTGACCGAGATCAACGTCAAGAGCATGTTCCTGATGACGCGGGCGGTGCTGCCGCAGATGATCAGGGCGGGCGGCGGCGCCATCGTCTGCACCTCGTCCATTTCCGCCGTGGCGGCAACGCCCATGGAGGTGCTCTATGACACCACCAAGGGGGCGGTGCACATGTTTGCCCGCGCCATAGGGGTGGAGTTCCGCGACCGGAACATCCGCTGCAATGCCGTGTGCCCCGGCTTTGTGCGCACGCCGCATGGCCTGCGCGAGGTGAAGGAGTTGCAGGCGGCGGGGGTTGATGTGTCTGATGCCGCGCTGGCCGCCCAGCAGGGGCGGATCTGCGAGCCGGAGGAGGTGGCCAGGGCAGCACTGTTCCTTGCCTCCGACGAGGCGAGCTTCATCAACGGCGCCCATCTGTTCGTTGATAACGGCTTCACCGCCATCTGATTTTGAAAAGGAAAGGCCGGAGGCTCTGCCACCCTCCGGCCCACTCTATGCAGCCCCGGCGGGATGATCGCATCCATGGTTACCGGGGCCGTTGTTTCAACAGTGAACGCGGGCCGAAGGAAAAGCAAACAATTGGCGGTTGTCCGGTTAGAGCAAGGCTAACCGAATGGTTAAAACTGTCGGCACCGGCCGGTCAGGCGCTGCGGCGGAAATAGTCCTGCAGGGGGCGCACGCTGATGGTGTCGGCGGCCTGGGCGGCAATGGCCCGGCAGGCGGCGAGAATGCCGGGCAGGGTGGTGTAATAGGGCACCTTGTGGAGCAGGGCAGACTGGCGCACCGACTTTGAATCGGACTCCGACGACTTGGTTTCAGTGGTGTTGAACACCAGCTGCACATTGCCGTTCTTGATGGCGTCCGCCACATGCGGACGCCCCTCCAGCACCTTGTTGATCTTGGTGCAGGGGATGCCCTTGCCTGCCAGATAGCGCTGGGTGCCGCCGGTGGCGGTGAGGGCATAGCCAAGTTCGTGCAGCTTCTTCATGGCCGAGAGGATCTTCGGCTTGTCCTGATCCCTGACCGAAACGAAGACCGTGCCCGACTGGGGCATTTTCATGCCAGCACCCAGCTGGCTCTTGGCGAAGGCCATGTCCCAGTTCCTGTCCAGGCCCATGACCTCGCCGGTGGAGCGCATTTCCGGTCCCAGCAACACGTCCACGCCGGGGAAGCGGTTGAAGGGGAAGACGGCTTCCTTGACCCCGGTATGGGCGAGTTTCTTGGGCTTCAGCCTGAAGGTGGCCAGCTTCTCACCCGCCATGACGCGGGCGGCGATCTTGGCCACCGGCTCGCCGATGACCTTGGCCACGAAGGGCACGGTGCGCGAGGCGCGCGGGTTCACTTCAAGAACATAGACAAGGTCATCCTTGATGGCGAACTGAACGTTCATCAGGCCGACGACGTTGAGGGCCAGCGCCATGCGCCTGGCCTGATCCTCCATCTCGGCAATGAGGGCGGGCTTCAGCGTGTTGGGCGGCAGCGAACAGGCCGAGTCACCGGAATGGATGCCCGCTTCCTCGATATGTTCCATGACACCGGCAATGAACACGTCTTTGCCGTCGCAGATGCAGTCCACGTCCACTTCGGTGGCGTTGGAAAGGTAGCTGTCGATGAGCACCGGACTGTCGCCCGAGACCACCACGGCCTCGGTGATGTAGCGCTCAAGCTGGGGCATGTCGCGGACGATTTCCATGGCCCGGCCGCCCAGCACATAGGAGGGGCGGATGACCACCGGGAAGCCGATCCGTTTGGCGATCTTGCGGGCCTCCTCGGCGGAGTGGGCGATGCCGTTTTCCGGCTGGCGCAGCTTCAGCTTCTTCACCAGCCGGGCGAAGCGGTCGCGGTCCTCGGCCAGGTCGATGGCGTCCGGTGTGGTGCCGAGAATGGGAACCCCGGCGCGCTCCAGCCCGTCGGCAAGTTTCAGCGGCGTCTGGCCGCCAAACTGCACGATGACGCCCTTGAGCGTGCCGTTCTGCTGTTCGGCATGGATGATCTCCAGCACGTCCTCCTCGGTCAGCGGCTCGAAATACAGCCGGTCGGAGGTGTCATAGTCGGTGGAGACGGTTTCCGGGTTGCAGTTGACCATGATGGATTCATAGCCTGCATCATGCAGGGCAAAGCAGGCATGGCAGCAGCAATAGTCAAACTCGATGCCCTGGCCGATACGGTTTGGGCCGCCGCCGAGGATGATGATCTTCTGGCGGTCGGAGGGTTTGGCCTCGTTGCCGGTGTCGCCGGGCAGGCCGGTTTCGTAACTCGAATACATATAGGCCGTGGGCGAGGCGAACTCGGCGGCACAGGTGTCAATGCGCTTGAAGGTGGGGCGCACGCCAAGCCGGCGGCGGTGGGCCGCCACCCTGGCTTCCGGCAGGCGCACCAGTTTTGCCAGGCGCCGGTCGGAAAAGCCCATGGCCTTCAGCGCCCGCAGATTGGCGGCGTCCTTCGGCAGGCCGCGTTCGGCGATCTTCCGTTCCATGCCCACCAGATCTTCGATCTGGCGCAGGAACCATGGTTCATAGGCGCAGGCGGCGTGGATTTCCTCCACCGTGAAACCGTGGCGGAAGGCCTGGGCAATGCGCAGGATGCGGTCCGGCGTGGGGGTGCCCAGGGCAGCGCGGATGGCGTTCTTGTCGTCGCCCTGACCGAGGCCCGGAATGGCCACCTCATCAAAGCCGGCAAGGCCGGTTTCCAGCCCGCGCAGAGCCTTCTGCATGGATTCCTGGAAGGTGCGGCCAATGGCCATGACCTCGCCCACCGATTTCATGGCGGTGGTGAGAAGGGGTTCGGCGCCGGGGAATTTTTCAAAGGCAAAGCGCGGAATCTTGGTCACCACATAGTCGATGGTGGGCTCGAAGGCCGCAGGTGTTTCGCCACCGGTGATGTCATTGGCCAGTTCATCGAGGGTGTAGCCCACGGCCAGCTTGGCGGCGATCTTGGCGATGGGAAAGCCCGTGGCCTTGGAGGCGAGCGCGGACGAGCGCGACACGCGCGGGTTCATTTCAATGACCACCAGACGCCCGGTTTTGGGGTCGACACCGAACTGCACGTTGGAGCCGCCGGTCTCGATGCCGATTTCGCGCAGCACCGCGATGGAGGCGTTGCGCATCACCTGATATTCCTTGTCGGTGAGGGTCAGCGCCGGGGCGACGGTGATGGAATCGCCGGTGTGGACGCCCATGGGGTCGACATTCTCGATGGAGCAGACGATGATGCAGTTGTCGTCCTTGTCGCGGACGACCTCCATCTCATATTCCTTCCAGCCGAGCACCGACTCCTCGATCAGCACTTCGGCGGTGGGCGAGGCATCAAGGCCGCGCTCGACAATGTCGAAGAATTCGTCGCGGGTGTAGGCAATGCCGCCGCCGGTGCCGCCCAGGGTGAAGGACGGGCGAATGATGCAGGGCAGGCCCACCTCCAGCATGGCCTCGAAGGCCTCCACCAGGGCGCGGTTGCGGTAGTTCTTCTGGCGTGCCGGTTCCTCGCCCGCCCACTTGCGCTCAAAGGCGGCAAGGGCCGTGGCATCGGCCTGAAGTTTCTCCACTTCGACGGCGTAATGGGCGCGGTCGGCGTCCTTGGCCTCGGAGGCGTTGGCCAGCCGCGACTTCGGCGTGTCGAGGCCGATCTTCTTCATGGCCTCGCGGAACAGTTCACGGTCCTCGGCCTTGTCAATGGCGTCGGCCTTGGCGCCAATCAGCTCGACGCCGAATTTGTCCAGAACCCCCATGCGGTTCAGCGACAGGGCGGTGTTCAGCGCCGTCTGGCCGCCCATGGTGGGCAGAATGGCGTCGGGGCGTTCCTTCTCGATGATCTTGGCCACCACCTCGGGCGTGATGGGCTCAATGTAGGTGGCATCCGCCAGATCCGGATCCGTCATGATGGTGGCGGGGTTGGAGTTCACCAGAATAATGCGGAAGCCCTCGGTCTTCAGCGCCTTGCAGGCCTGGGTGCCGGAATAATCAAACTCGCAGGCCTGGCCGATGATGATGGGGCCCGCCCCGATGATGAGGATGGATTTAATGTCGGTGCGCTTCGGCATTTTCAGTCCTGTCGGTCGTTGCGCCAAAACCGGCACAGGACCAGGGGGTCCGGCCGGGGGCGCCAAGCGGGGTCATTTCGGGCTAAACCGGGCTTATAGGAGAGAGTCCCGCGCAACGGAACCCTGAAAGTGCACCTGTTGACAGGCGCCGGCGCCGGTTCGGCCGCCACCGCCATTCGCAACAGGCCGCAGCCTAACCCAATCTTAACACGAACATGATGGTTTGGGGGGTGATGTGGCGCCTGACCACAAGGCCACCAGACAGGGGTTTGCATGACGTATGAGCTGGCATTACCGCGCGCGGTTCCCGCTTTTCACGATTTTTCCGCCACGGTTCTGGAGCAGATGCGGCGCGATCTCATCATTTACGTGATGATTGCTGTCTATGTTATTGGTGTTGTTGGCCTTTGTCTCATGACTGACAACTGGGCGCAGGCCACCTTCTATCCCTATTTCCGGCGCTGGCCGAAGATGTTCCTGATCACCATGCCGCTGATTGCCCTTGGTTTTGACGCCATGCGCGTCATCATCCGGGTGGACGAACACCGGCGTCTGGCCTTTTCCCGCGTTTACACGGCGGAGCGGTTTGGCAGGCTGGCTGCGGGCATGGCGCTGCTGATGGCCCTGATGATGTTCCAGGGTGCCTTCACCACCATGAAAAACATGCTGCCCGCCCTGCAGGGGGGGTTCAGCTATGATGTGACGCACGCCAATATTGATGAGGCGCTGCATTTTGGATATGCACCGTGGGCGCTGCTGCATGGTGCTCTGGGTGATGGCTTCATGCGCACTCTCATAGACTGGAACTACAATGTGCTGTGGTTCGGGCTGTGTTTCGGGGGGCTTTTCTATGTTGCCACGGTGAAGCGCTGCGCCCCCTTCCGGCTGCGCTACATGCTGATGTTCATGGTGGCCTGGGTGGTGGTCGGCAATGTGCTGGCGGGAACATTCCTTTCGGCCGGACCGGCCTTCTATGCGCAGGTGACGGGTGACAGCCAGCGGTTTACGCCTCTTGTGGCCTCCCTTGGTGGCGATGTGCCCACCGTTGCCGCGCGCTATCAGACGCTGCTGTGGCGGGTTTACCAGGAGGGCCGGGCAGGCTTTGCTTCGGGAATTTCGGCCTT
Organism: uncultured Alphaproteobacteria bacterium; assembly: GCA_937873445.1. Lineage (GTDB taxonomy): Bacteria > Pseudomonadota > Alphaproteobacteria > Rhizobiales > Aestuariivirgaceae > Aestuariivirga. The sequence continues at coordinate 16,332 of CALMWF010000047.1, read as the reverse complement.
CCCCAGCGTGCATGTGTCCCTCATCACCATTAACGCCCTGTTCCTGGCCGAGCGGCTGCCGAAGCTGCGCCTGCTGGCGGCGGCCTATGTTGCCATCATCATCATGTCGTCGGTCTATCTGGGCTGGCACTATGCCATTGACGGCTATGTGGCGGTGCTGGTGGTGGTGAGCATCCATCTGGCCCTCAAGAAATGGTTTGCCGGCAGGGCTGGCAGCGAAGCGCAGCGCCAGGAAAATTTGTCCTGACCGCATCGCGGCTGACCCACTCATCCCGGTCTGCCAGAGCGGTGCAGAAGCAAGGCTGTGGCACTGGCCTTGGCCATTGTGCCCACGCCACGGCCGCCTTTCCCCGAAACCAGTGAAGCCCCGGCCAGAATGAACCGGGGCTTCTGTGGAGCCTGTGCAGGGGATCTGCCTTTGGAATGGGGCCTGGCCGGAGGGCGGCAACCGGGTTCCGCGAGAGGGGGCGTTAATTCGCGGGCTGCCCGCTGACATCCCTCCGGCCGTCGGCCCCGGCACGAGGTGCCGGAACCGGGAGGTGATCAGTAGCGGGCGTTGGGAAAGTCGAGGGGCTGCACCATGCCCATGACCGGGAAGGGGCTGTTCTTGTAAAGCACCGTGACATTGGCGGCGCCGACCTCTGGCATGGCCAGGATGGGGGCCAGCGGCGAGACGCGGCCGCTGCCGGGCATGGCGGCAAAGGCGGTGGCGGCAGTGGTCAGGCTGATGACCAGAAGCAGTGGGTAACGGATGGCCATGGTTTGTCTCCTCGATTTTTCGTTGTTGGAGGAGACCATAGGGACAGCGGCCGGAACCCGGCCTGAACGGCCCGTTCATGTGGCGTTTAGGTGGAAGGACGGTGCGGGGCTGGCTGGGGGACTAGGATTCGAACCTAGACTGGCGGAGTCAGAGTCCGCTGTCCTACCGTTAGACGATCCCCCAATCCGGGACGTGAGAGCCTTGGCGGCTGGCGCCTGGCGCTTCGGTTGCCGCTAGATAGCCGCCCCCACCTTCCAGCGCAAGCCCTGCCGCTCAGCGACTTTCCCTAAGGGCGCAACTGCCGGATGAGGCTGGCCAGCCCCTGGGTGTTGATGGACGGGCTGGGCTGGGCGGGGCCAGCATGGGCGGCAGGGCGCGCCACCTGGGGCTGCGGGGCCGTGCCAAAGCCGGTTGCGGCGGGCTGGGCCTGATGCACAGGCGGCGGCTGAACGGGCGGCGGGGCGCGGCGCAGGGTGGGCTGGGCCACGGGGTGAGGCGAATAGTGCGGTTGCGCTGCGGGCGGCGGGGGCGGGGAGGCTTCCACTTCCTCTTCCGCCGGCGCGGCATCGGGACTGTAGGTCTGGGCGCGCCAGCGACTGACAATTTCATTGAGGAAGCCATCGTCCGGCAGGTCGCGGGCCCAGCCCTGGGTGAAGGACGCGGTGGTGGAGCGCGGCATGACTTCGGCGGGCAGCATGTCGAAGGTGATGCGGGTGGGCAGAGCCAGACCTTCGCCGAAGGCCACGGCCTCGCCGGTGCCCATGGTGCTCATGAACTCCATGAGGCTGGCGGCCGTGTCGGAAATGCCGGCGCGCAGGATTTGCTGGTCGCGCTCATTGGTGAGGCGCATGGAGTAAATGGTGTTGCACTGGGACAGGATGGTGGGATCAAGCTCGGCCGGGCGCTGGGTGACGATGCACAGCGACACGCCATATTTGCGGCCTTCCTTGGCGATGCGCGAAATGGCGCGCTTGGTTGGTTCAAAGCCCAGTGTCCGGTCTATGGGCACATAGCGGTGGGCTTCCTCGCACACGAAGGTGATGGGAATGCGGCCCTGGCTCCAGACGGCAAAGTCAAAGGCGAGGCGGGCCAGCACCGAGACCACCACATTGATGATTTCCGACGGCAGGCCGCCCAGTTCGATGATGGCGATGGGTTTGCCGTTGACGGGAATGCGGAACAGCCGCGACAGCACCTGGGCCATGTTGTCGTGCACGGTGAGACTGCCGAACATGAAGGCATAGCGCGGATCACGCGAGATCGCTTCGAGGCGGGCCTTCAGGCGCTTGTAGGGGGCCAGTTCGTTTCTCAGGTCAAGCTTGCCGATGTGCTCTTCGAGAATGCCGATGAGATCGGAGGTGCGGAAGGGCAGCGGCGTATCGACACCGATGTTGCTGGCGTCAAACAGTTCGCGGGTGCGTGACAGGGGGCTGCGGTCGCGGCGCTGGTTGGAGAAATAGCGCGCCTTGGCCTGGGGAATGAGTTCGCGCAGGATTTCCACATCGATTTCGCGGTGCGACTGCTGGCCGATGAGAATTTCAACCGCCTCGTCGAAGTTCAGCAGCCAGAACGGCAATGTCATGTTGTCGGGGTTGATGATTTCCGCCATGCCGGGGAAGGAGCGGGCATATTCGCGGTGGACATCAAGCAGGAGGATATGGGCCTGCGGGTTCTTTTCCAGAATGCGGCGCAGGATCAGTGCCACCGTGCAGGATTTGCCGGTACCAGTGGTGCCCAGGATGGCGAAATGCTTGCCGAGCATTTCATCAACCTTGATCATGGCGGGAATGCTGCGGTCCTGCTGGATGTGGCCGACGCGCACCGATGAATCGGAATCAAAGCTGTAGGCCAGCGACAGTTCGTGGCGGTTGGCACGGTAGACCACGTCGCCCAGGGCCGGATAGCTTGAAATGCCGCGCCGGAAGGGCCTGAGCCTGCCGGACTGATCCCTGGGCAGTTCGCCGATGAATTCGGCCTCGATGATGCGGACTTCGCGTTCGTTGCGGTTGTTGGTGGGGGTGGGCGAGGACAGCGCCGAAACCAGGGCCAGCGAAACGGAATTGGGGGTGTTGACCTTGAGCAGGGTGCCGATTTCCGGGCTCTTCTCATCGCCGATGCCGAGGGTGCGGTCATCAGTGTCCATGAGAATGATGGCCTGCGCGCCGGTGACCGCGACGATGCGGCCCATGCGTTCGGTGATCTCGGCGGCCCCCTGCGGCGAAACGGGGGCGGTGGGCATGGTGGCGGCGGTCATGACTCAGCCTTTTCCTGTGGCGCAGGGGCCGTTGCTTTCGGGGTGGCGGGATCGGCATGGACTGGCAGGATGATGTTCACCCGGGTGCCGACATTGGGTTTGGACTGCACCACCATGTCGCCGCCGTGCATGCGGGCCAGGGCATAGGCAATGGGCAGTCCAAGACCGGTGCCTTCGTGGCGCCGGTTGAATCCCGAATCGACCTGGCCGAAGGGGCTCATGGCGGTGTGCAGGTCGTTCTCCGACATGCCGATGCCATTGTCGCTGATGCTGATGGTGACGAAGCCGTGGGGCTGGGCCACGGCGTCAATGCGGATGCGGCCGTTGTCGGGGGTGAATTTCACGGCGTTGCCGAGAATGTTGATGATGATCTGCTTGAGGCGGAGCGGGTCGGCGTTGAGGCAGGGCAGGTTGGGCGCCACCGCGGTTTCGATGTGCACGCTCCGTTCCTTCGCCTTCACCTCGGCAATGAGCAGGCAGGCCTGCAGCACCGGGCCAAGTTCCACCATTTCCGGGTCGACACTGAGCTTGCCGGCCTGGATTTTGGAAACGTCGAGAATGCTGTTGATCAGGGCCTGCAGGTGTTCGGCGGCCTGGCGGATGTAGGTCGCATATTCGGTGACCTTTTCCGGGGCGGTCACGGTCTGGCTTGCCATCATGTCGGAGAAGCCGATGATGGCGTTGAGCGGGGTGCGCAATTCATGGCTCATATTGGCGATGAATTCGGACTTGGCCTTGGACGCCAGCTCGGCGTCCACCTTGGCGGCCTCGAGCGCCATGGCCTGCTTGTGCTGAACGGCGGACTGACCATAGATTTCGGCGTAGTCCGCCATGAGCGAACCTTGCCTGAACCAACTGCCACCGAATTTCCGCATGAAGCCGTCACCCTGCCGATAATCGTTAATGCCAACCCCTCAACAGGGGGTTAATCCTCGCCTCAACCTGAAGTTTTTTGGCCACCCGACTTTACCTCCCGGTCCAACCTGTTAGACTGGGGCCAACGCAATGATTGGCGGTTGCCGGCTCCGGCCCTGGGCTGTTGAGCGGCGGCCTGGAAGGTTGAACGTGGACGCGACGCAGCCTGCGGGCAGTCCCCGCAGCAGGCGCAGGGACCGGGCAGACACGGTCCGCCCCCGCCGCTGGCGGGGTGGCAAGGGCCAACGCGGCAGCAATGCCGCGGGCGAGGGGCCGGTTTATGGGGCGCTCGACCTTGGCACCAACAATTGCCGCCTGCTTGTTGCCCGGCCCAGGGGCCAGGGTTTTACGGTGGTGGACGCCTTTTCGCGCATTGTCCGGCTGGGCGAGGGCATTGGCCTCACCGGCATGCTGAAGCCCGAGGCCATGGACCGCACCATCGAAGCCCTCAGGGTTTGCGCCAACAAGCTGAAATGGCACGGTGTTTCCCGGCAGCGGCTGATTGCCACCGAAGCCTGCCGGCTGGCCGGCAACGGCGAGGCCTTCATTGCCAGGGTGGCGGCCGAGACCGGCCTTGAACTGGAAATCATCGACCGGGAAACCGAGGCCAGGCTGGCGGCTTCGGGGGCCGAACCCCTGATTGAACGGGGGGCTGAAACGGCGGTGGTCTTCGACATTGGCGGCGGCTCCACCGAAATTATGTGGGTGAAACGGACCGAGGGTCAGCACTTTGCCATCGGCCACTGGACATCGCTGCCGGCCGGGGTGGTGACGGTGTCGGAGAAATTCGGCGGCGGGCGCGATGTCACCAGCGACTCCTTTGCCGCCATGCGCCAGCATGTGCGCGATCTGCTTGCCCCGTTTCTGGCGGAGGTGAGGCAGGCCACCGGCAGTGATGGTGTGCCCAGTCATCTCCTCGGCACATCGGGCACGGTCACCACCATTGCCGGGGTTTATCTCGGGCTTCGGCGCTATGACCGGGCGCGGGTTGATGGCTGCTGGCTGAACAGCGCCGATGTGGGCCAGGTGACAGACCGGCTCCATGCCATGAGCTATGAGGAAAGAAGCCGCAATGCCTGCATCGGCCAGGAGCGCGCCGATCTGGTGCTGTCGGGCTGCGCCATTCTGGAGGAAATCCGCCAGGCCTTTCCGGCACCGCGCATCCGGGTGGCGGACCGGGGCCTGCGCGAGGGCATTCTCACCCAGTTGATGCGGGCCGACGGCTATCTGGGAGACCGGCCATGAGCCGTCCCGGTGACCGCAACAAGCTGGGCGCGCGCGGCCTGAAGGTCAGGGTGAAGACCGGCAAGGGCCGCACCGTGTCGCAGAAGCAATGGCTGGAGCGGCAGTTGAACGATCCCTATGTGCATGAGGCGCGGCGGCTGGGTTATCGCTCGCGCGCTGCCTTCAAGCTCAGCGAGATTGACGACAAATACAAGTTCCTGAAGCCCGGCGGGCGGGTGGTTGATCTGGGTGCGGCCCCCGGCGGCTGGAGCCAGGTGGCAGCCCAGCGGGTGAAGGCCGAGGAGGGCAGGGGCAAGGTCATCGCCATTGACATGCATGGCATGGACCCGCTGGCTGCCGTCACCATCTTCAAGAAGGATTTTCTGGAGGATGATGCACCGGCGCTGCTCATCGAGGCGCTGGGCGGCGAGAAGGCCGATTGTGTATTGTCCGACATGGCTTCCCACGCAACCGGCCACCGCCAGACCGACCACATCCAGATCATGGCGCTGGCCGAGGCCGGTTATGACTTCGCCCGCCAGGTTCTGAAGCCCGGCGGCACCTATCTGGCCAAGGTGCTGCGCGGCGGCACCGAGGGCGAAATGCTGAAGCTGATGAAGAAGGATTTTGCCAGCGTGCGCCATGTCAAACCCATGGCGAGCCGCGACGACTCGGCGGAACTGTTCGTGCTGGCCATGGGCTTCCGGGGCGGCCATGGCTGAGGGATCGGTGGAGCGGGTGCGGGCGGCGCTGCTGGCCCAGGGCCATGCCGACACCATCACGGAATTTCCCGATGGCACACGCACGGCAGAGGATGCAGCCCGCGCTGTGGGCTGCACCGTGGCGCAGATTGCCAAGACCATTGTGTTCCGGGCCGGTGAGCGGCCGGTCATCGTCATTGCCTCCGGCCCCAACCGGGTGGACCGGGCCAAGGTGGCAGCCCTTCTCGGGCTGGAGGTGAAGCAGGCCGAGGCACGCTGGGTGCGCGATGTCACCGGCTTTGCCATCGGCGGGGTGGCGCCGGTCGGTCACCAGTCGCCCGCCCATTTCGTGGTCGATGAGGATCTGCTGAAACTCGATACGGTCTGGGCGGCGGCAGGCTCGGCCGCCCATGTGTTCAAAACCACAGGCGCTGAACTGGTGCGCATGACGGCAGCCCCCGTCGCCGATATCCGGCAAGCCTAGCGCTCCTGTGCTTGCGTGCTATGGTCCCGGAAAACGGGAGGACGCCATGGCCGCCGCGCTTGTGTTCTACACCAACCCCCGGACGCGCGGGCGCATTGTGCGCTGGATGCTGGAGGAGGTGGGCCAGCCCTACCGCACCGAGGTTCTGGACTTTGGCCCGGCCATGAAAACCCCGGCCTATCGGGCCATCAACCCCATGGGCAAGGTGCCGGCACTGAAACACGGTGACATGGTGGTGACGGAGACGGCGGCCATCTGCGCCTATCTGGCCGATGCCTTTCCCCAGGCCGGGCTGGCGCCGCCGCCCACCGACCCGCTGCGTGGCGCCTATTACCGCTGGCTGTTCTTTGCGGCAGGGCCGCTGGAGCAGGCGGCGGTCAATGACATGCTGCATGTCACGGTGCCGCCGGAGCACAAGGGCATGGTGGGCTATGGCAGCCTGCGCCGTGTGCTGGCGGTGCTGGAACAGGCGGTGACGGGACAGGATTTTCTGGTGGGCGGCCGGTTCAGCGCCGCCGATGTCTATGCCGGGTCGCACATCATGTGGGGTCTGAAAACCGGCAGCCTGCCGCCGCGCCCGGATTTTGTCCGCTATGCAGCGGGGCTGGCCGCCCGACCGGCCGCACGGCGGGCTGCCGCCCTGGATGACGCCAGCTTTCAGACCGTGGGGTGAAAGCCGGAGCAAAAGCCGCACTTGCCGGGCTGGGGGGTGGGTGTTAAGGACAGCCGCCAACCCATCAGAATCGTCCGTCCGCCGAGGTTGGCCCATGACATCCCGCACGATCACCGAATATCTCACCTTTGACGATGTGCTGATGAAGCCCGGCGCGTCCAGGGTTCTGCCCGCCGAGGTGTCCACGGCCACGCGGCTCACGCGCACCATCAACCTGGCCATACCCATCATCTCGGCGGCCATGGACACGGTGACGGAAACGCGCCTGGCCATCGCCATGGCACAGGCGGGCGGCCTTGGCGTCATTCACAAAAATCTGGAACCCGAGGCGCAGGCCGAACAGGTGCGCCAGGTGAAACGCTTTGAAAGCGGCATGGTGGTGAATCCCATCACCATTCATCCGGAAGCAACCCTGGCCGAACTCATGGCGCTGAAGGAGCGTCACCGCATTTCCGGCATTCCGGTGGTTGACGGCCATGGCAAGCTGGTCGGCATCATCACCAACCGCGATGTGCGCTTTGCCACCGACCCCGCCATGAAGGTGGCCGATCTGATGACCAGGAATCTGGTGACCGTGAAGGCCGGGGTGGAGCGGGCCGAGGCGCAGCGCCTGCTGCACAAGCACCGCATTGAAAAGCTCATCGTGGTGGACGACGACAATCTGTGCACCGGCCTCATCACGGTGAACGACATGCAGAAGGCCGCCGAACACCCGCACGCCTCCAAGGACGAGCATGAGCGCCTGCTGGCCGCCGCCGCCACCGGCACGGGTGACAAGGGCTACCTCCGCGCCGAACTGCTGGTGGATGCAGGCGTTGACGTGATTGTGGTGGACACCGCCCACGGCCATTCCATCCATGTTGCCGACCAGGTGACGCGGATCAAGAAACTGTCGAACCGGGTGCAGGTGATTGCCGGCAATGTGGCGACAAGGGAAGCCACCCGCGCCCTCATTGACGCCGGTGCCGATGCGGTCAAGGTAGGCATCGGCCCCGGCTCCATCTGCACCACGCGGGTGGTGGCTGGCGTGGGCGTGCCGCAGCTTTCGGCCATCATGGAATGCGCCGAGGAGGGCTGGAAGTCGGATGTGCCGGTGATTGCCGATGGCGGCATCAAGCTGTCGGGCGATCTGGCCAAGGCGCTGGCGGCGGGGGCTGGGGTGGCGATGGTTGGTTCGCTGCTGGCGGGCACCGACGAAACGCCGGGCGAGGTCTATCTCTACAATGGCCGGTCATACAAATCCTATCGCGGCATGGGTTCGGTGGGGGCCATGGCGCGCGGCTCCGCCGACCGCTATTTTCAGCAGGATGTGAACGACAATCTGAAACTGGTGCCGGAGGGCATTGAGGGTCAGGTGCCCTACAAGGGGCCGGTGTCGGCGGTGCTGCATCAGCTGACGGGCGGGCTGCGCGCCGCCATGGGCTATGTCGGGGCCGCAAGCCTCAGCGAATTTCAGAAGAAGGTGGAATTCATCCGCATCACCTCGGCGGGCATGCGCGAAAGCCATGTCCATGACGTGATGATCACGCGCGAGGCGCCGAACTATCAGCGGCAGGGCAACTGATGACACAGGCCGAGAAACTGCTGCTGGTTGCGCTTTTTGGGCATGTGGCGCTGGTTTTCATTCTGGCCGCTGCCATGGCTGTGGCGCGGGTTGGCGCGGCGCGCCGGCGTGAGGTGAAGATTGCCGATGTGGCGCTGGCCAGCACCGCCTGGCCCGAACGGGTGCGCAAGATCGGCAACAATTACAACAACCAGTTTGAACTGCCCGTGCTGCTGCATGTGGGGATCCTTCTGACGCTGGTGACCCATGCAGCGGATATGGCGCTGGCGGGCCTTGCCCTGGGCTTTGTGGCGCTGCGCCTTGGGCACAGTGCGGTCCATCTGGGCCACAATAATGTGGTGCACCGTTTTTATGTGTTTGGGGCGGGCGTTTTCACCCTGCTGGGTTTCTGGCTGTGGCTGGGTGTTCGGCTTTTTGTGACGGGTTGACGCCATGCGGCTTGCCGGCCGGATTCAGGCGGCCATTGACATACTGACCGAGATCACCAGCCGCCACCGGCCCGCCGCCGAGGCGCTGAAGGATTGGGGCCGGGCGCACCGCTTTGCCGGGTCGGCTGACCGCCATGCCATTGGCACGCTGGTTTATGACGCGCTGCGCCACAAGCTGTCGGCGGCGGCGCGCATGGGCGACGGACGGCCGCGCGCCCTGGTGCTGGCGGTGCTGCGCGATCACTGGGGCATGACGGCGGCGGCCATTGCCGCTGCGGTCACGGAACAGCATGGGCCGGGGGCGCTGACGGAAGCGGAACAGGCGGCGCTGGCGCGGCCTGTGCGGGCGGATCTGCCCGATCCGGTGCGCGGCGACTTTCCGGAATGGCTGATGGCCGAGATGCAGCGCGCCTTTGGCCCGCGCGCGGGAGAGGAGGGGGCGGCCCTGTCGGCGCGGGCGCCCATTGATCTCCGCGTCAATACGCTGAAGGCACCGCGCGACAGGGTGCTGGCCGCACTGGCCAAGTTCGGCGCCGTGGCGGGGCCGCTGTCGCCGCTGTGCGTGCGCATAGCCGCGCCGGGACCGGAACAGAAGCACATCAATGTTGAGGCCGATCCGGCCCATGGCATGGGCTGGTTTGAGGTGCAGGATGCGGGCTCGCAGGTGGCGGCCCTGATGAGCGGGGCGAGGGCGGACGAAACGGTGGCCGATATCTGTGCCGGGGCGGGCGGCAAGACGCTGGCTCTGGCGGCCATGATGGAAAACCGGGGGCGGCTCATTGCCACCGATGCCGACCGTTTCCGGTTGCGCCCCATCTTCGAGCGGCTGACGCGGTCTGGCGCTACGCTGGTGGAGGTGGTGGCGGCGGATGAGGCTGAAAAGCTGGCGGCCATGGGCGGTTTTGACCGGGTGGTGGTGGATGCGCCCTGTTCCGGCTCCGGGTCGTGGCGGCGCAAGCCCGATGCCAAATGGCGGCTGACGGAGAAACAATTGCACGAGCGCCAGAAGGCGCAGCGCGCTGTGCTGGCGCAGGCGGCGGGTCTGGTCAGGCCCGGTGGCAGCCTTACCTATATCACCTGCTCGGTGCTGCCCGCCGAAAACACCGATCAGGTGGCAGCCTTCTGCGCCGCCCAGCCTGACTTCAGCATCGTTCCGTATGCGGAGCAGTGGCGCGCCACCATTGGCGGCGAGGCCCCCGTTTCAGCCGATGGCCGCCATGACGCGCTGCTGCTCAGTCCGGCGCAGCACGGCACCGACGGCTTCTTCATCGCCACTTTGCGGAAAAAAACTTAGAGATTTCCTGGGCCATCCTTAAGGCAGGTGGCATAGACGGTGTAGCTGGCAAAGCCGGAGTCACCGGAATAGTCCTGGGCTTCCTTGACGCATGCGGTTTTGCGCTCTGCCGTGGCGGTCTTTTCCAGATCGGCCACGCTGGCCTGGGCATCGCCTTCCATCTTGCTGCATTCGTCCAGCGGCATGGCGTTATTGTCCAGCTGCCATTGGCACAGCTTGCCGGTGTCAAAGGTAAGGCCCGCCGGATCGGCCAGGGCCGGGGTGGCGATAAGGGCAAGCACGGCAAGGGCAAGGCGCATGATGTCGGCTCCGTTTGCCGTGGGATAATTCAATTTCGTGTCAGGAATTTGGCCATGGCGGCCAATGTCTCGCGGCTGACGTGATGTTCGATGCCCTCCGAGTCGATGCGGGCGGTCTCGGCCGAAACGCCAAGCGCCAGCAGAAAGCGCTCGACAATCTTGTGGCGGCGGCGGCCATCCTCGGCCAGTTTCCAGCCGTCACCGGTGAGGAAAATGGCGCGGTAGGGTTCCTGGCTGACCAGCCCCTGATCCTGAAGCCGTTTCAACGCCTTCACCACCGTGGCATTGGCCACGCCAAGGCGCAGCGCCACATCGGTGCCGCGCGCTTCGCCGCGCTCGTCAATCAGGTCGGCAATCAGTTCCACATAGTCCTGGGCCAGTTCAGACTGGTGATCGGCGCGCACCCGGCGGAAGGCGGCAGAGCGCAGCTTGGCCGATGACAATTTGCGGGGCTTTGGACGGGTGCTGGCCATGCCGGCAAATTAGCTCATTGCAATTCCTTTAGCCAGTGCTAATCTTTTTTAGCCATGGCTAAAATCATGCGGCATCAGGAACGGGTGCGGGGGCTGGGTTGAGAAACACCTTCGGCACCATTCATGTGGACCCCTCGCAGGGGCGCTTGCGCCGGGCCTTGTCCTTTGTCGGGCCGGGCTATCTGGTGGCGGTTGGCTATATGGATCCCGGCAACTGGGCCACCTCCATCACCGGCGGCGCGCAATTCGGCTTCACGCTGCTGTCGGTGGTCATGCTGTCCAACATCATGGCCATCATCCTGCAGGCGCTGGCGGCCAGGCTGGCCATTGCCACCGGGCAGGATCTGGCTCAGGCCAGTGCGGCGGGGGTGTCGCGCCCCACTGCCGTGGTGCTGTGGTTCCTCGCTGAAATTGCCATCATCGCCACCGACATTGCCGAGGTGGTGGGCACCGCCATCGGTCTCAACCTGCTGTTCGGCGTGCCGCTGGTGCCGGGCATCATCATCACCGCGCTTGATGTCTTCCTGGTGCTGTGGCTGCAAAAACAGGGCATGCGCTGGGTGGAGGCGTTTGTGGTGTCGCTTTTGGGCGTCATCTTCGTGTCCTTCGCCATCCAGATGGCGCTGGTCCGGCCGGAATGGGTGGCGGTGCTGCGCGGCTTCGTGCCGGATGTGGAGGTGGTGCACAATCCGCAGATGCTGTATCTGGCGCTGGGCATCATCGGTGCCACGGTCATGCCGCATAACCTCTACCTGCACTCCGGCGTGGTGCTGACCCGCAAGACGGTGGACACCGAGGCCCACCGGCGCGAGGCGCTGACCTTCGCCACGCTGGATTCAACCGCGGCGCTGATGTTTGCGCTGGTCATCAATGCCTCGATCCTGATCCTCGCCGCCGCCACCTTCCACGCCACGGGCCGGGTTGATGTGGGTGATCTGGGCCACGCCCACGACATGCTGGCGCCGCTGGTGGGGTCGCTTCTGGCGCCCAAGCTGTTTGCCGTGGCGCTGTTGGCCTGCGGCCTCAATTCCACCGTCACGGCCACCATGGCGGGCCAGATCGTCATGGAAGGCTTCATCAAGATCAGGATGGCGGCCTGGCTGCGGCGGCTGGTGACGCGCCTTGCCGCCATCATTCCCTCGGTGTGGATCACTGCGGTTTATGGCCCGCCGGGCACCGGCATGCTGCTCATCCTGTCGCAGGTGGTGCTGGCCTTCCAGCTGCCCTTCGCCATTGTGCCGCTGGTGAAAATGACGGCGAGCCGCGACCGGATGGGCTCGCTGGTGGCCCCGCGCGGGCTCACCGCCGTGGCCTGGCTCATCGCCGGGCTGATCATCGCGCTCAATGTGAAGCTGCTGGCAGATCTGGCGCTGGGCAAGGCCGGTTGATGGCCCCCCGGCACGGGTTGCAGACTCCCGTGGTTTGGCTTAGGCACCCGCCATGCAGCACGATCACATTCTCATCATCGACTTCGGCTCCCAGGTCACCCAGCTCATTGCCCGCCGGGTGCGCGAAATGGGGGTGCATTCCGAGATCGTTCCCTATCAAAGCGCCGATAAGGCCTTCCGGGCGCTGAAGCCCAAAGCGGTCATTCTGTCGGGCGGGCCGGATTCGGTGACGCGCGACGGCAGCCCCCGCGCCCCCCAGGCGGTGTTTGACTCTGGCCTTCCCATTCTTTCCATCTGCTATGGCCAGCAGACCACGGCGGTGCAGCTGGGCGGCACGGTGGAGGGCGGCCATGCGGCGGAATTCGGCCGGGCCGATGTGGAGGTGAAGGAAAAAAGCGCCCTGTTTGACGGCGTGTGGGAGGTGGGCGGCCGTTATCCCGTGTGGATGAGCCACGGCGACCGCGTGACCCGCATGCCCCAGGGCATCACGGTGAAGGCCACCTCGGAGAACGCCCCCTTCGCGGTGGCCAGCGACGAGTCGCGCCGCATCTACACCACCATGTTCCACCCGGAAGTGGTGCACACGCCGGACGGCGCCAATCTGCTGCGCAACTTCGTCATGAAGATTGCCGGCTGCAGGGGCGACTGGACCATGGCCTCCTTCCGGCAGGAGGCGATTGCCCGCATCCGCCAGCAGGTGGGCAAGGGCCGGGTTTTGTGCGGGCTGTCGGGCGGGGTCGATTCCTCAGTAGCGGCAGTGCTGATCCATGAGGCCATCGGCGATCAACTCACCTGCGTGCTGGTGGACCATGGGCTGATGCGCCACAACGAGGCGGCGGATGTGGTGCAGATGTTCCGCGACCATTACAACATGGCGCTGGTGCATGTGGACGCGGCGGATGAGTTCATCGCCGCGCTGGAGGGTGAGGAAGACCCGGAGAAGAAGCGCAAGACCATTGGCCGCCTGTTCATCGAGGTGTTTGAGCGCGAGGCGAAGACGCTGGGCGGGGCCGAGTTTCTGGCCCAGGGCACGCTGTATCCGGATGTGATCGAGAGCGTGTCCTTTTCAGGCGGGCCATCGGTCACCATCAAGTCGCACCACAATGTCGGCGGCCTGCCGGAACGCATGCACATGAAACTGGTGGAGCCGCTGCGCGAGCTGTTCAAGGACGAGGTGAGGAAGCTTGGTCAAGAGCTTGGATTGCCTGATAAATTTGTGGGTCGCCACCCGTTCCCCGGACCCGGTCTGGCAATTCGCCTGCCGGGCGGGGTGACGCGCGAGAAGCTGGATATTCTGCGCAAGGCCGATGCCATCTATCTCGATGAAATCCGCAAGGCGGGACTCTATGACACGATCTGGCAGGCCTTCGCCGTGCTGCTGCCGGTGCATACGGTGGGGGTGATGGGCGATGGCCGCACCTATGACCGGGTGCTGGCGCTGCGTGCGGTCACTTCGGTGGATGGCATGACGGCGGATTTCTATCCCTTTGACATGGGCTTTCTGGGCCGCACCGCCACCCGCATCATCAATGAGGTGAAGGGCGTGTCGCGGGTGGTCTATGACGTGACCTCGAAGCCGCCCGGCACCATTGAATGGGAATAATTTTTGCCCATCCGAGGGTATCCGAAACTACGCCATGATGCGACATAAGAGACTGAAATTTATAAAATAATATCCCTGAATCTTTCGACAACTATCGCTGGGTTAGCCTCCGGAATGACGGCATGGCTGACGGTATGGCGCATCTTGTCTCAGTCGAAAATCGCATATACCGTCAGGGCCAAGAGAGCTTCTGACGGTATATTTCTTGGCATAAAACTCTGTAAATACAGGGAAAATATCATATCGGAAGGGCCGTTTTTGGCCTGACGGTATAATCGGGCGCTCTCCGGCATATTTTGACCAATCTGGAGAGTGTGGATGCTGACCGATGCTGCTATTAAGGCCCTGAAACCGAAAGAGAAATTATACAAGATCGTGGACCGTGACGGTATGTATGTCGTGGTCCAGCCCTCAGGCGCGATCGTCTTCCGCCTGGACTACCGACTGAACGGCCGCCGGGAGACGTTGACGCTGGGGCGCTACGGTCCCGCTGGGCTCTCCCTGGCTCGGGCGCGTGAGAAGGTGGTCGATGCTCGACGCGCCATTTCGGAGGGCCGCTCGCCGGCGCAGGAAAAGCAGCGCGAGAAGCGTCGCCTCCAGGAGGCGAAGAGCTTCGGCCAGTTCGGTGAGCGCTGGCTTCAGGAAGCCCGAATGGCGGACAGCACGCGCGCCATGCGCCGTTCGATCTTCGAGCGAGACATCCTGCCGGCGTTCCGCAACCGGCTACTGCCGGAAATTCTGCCGGAGGATTTGCGCGCACTTTGCGCAAAGGTGAAAGAGCGCGGGGCGCCGGCAACGGCGGTTCATGTCCGGGACATCGTGAAGCTGGTCTTCGCCTTCGCCATCCTGCATGGCGAGAAGGTCGCCAACCCGGCCGACGAAGTTGGCCCGGCGTCGATCGCGACCTTCGTGCCGAAGGACCGATCCCTGTCTCCGGCGGAGATCCGCATCATGCTCAGCCAGATCGAGCATGTGGCGACGCTGCCGACGATCCGGCTCGGGATAAAGCTGATCCTGCTGTCGATGGTACGAAAGAGCGAATTGCAGGACGCGGTTTGGGATGAGGTCGATTTCGAGAACGCCGTCTGGTCGATCCCCAAGGAGCGGATGAAGCGCTCGAAAGCGCACAACGTCTATCTGTCTCAGCAGATGCTCGACATCTTCATCGCTCTCAAGACCTGCGCCGGCAATTCCAAATACGTCCTGCCGTCGCGCTACGACGCCGACGCGCCCATGTCGCGGGCGACGTTCAACCGGATCACGACGGCGGTGGTGGAGCGGGCCAAGAAGGAAGGGCTGCCACTGGAGTCCTTTACGGTTCACGATCTCCGGCGCACCGGCTCGACCCTGTTGAACGAGTTGGGCTTCAACAGCGACTGGATCGAGAAGTGTCTGGCGCATGAGGACGGGCGATCCTCACGGGGCATCTACAACAAGGCGGAATACGAGCATCAGCGCCGGCATATGATGCAGGAATGGTCCAACCTGGTGGACGCCTGGGTTGCCGGCCAAAAATACACGCCGACCCTCTATCCGCCGACGATGGACCTGCTTACGCCCGAGCCGGATGTTTGATGGGGCGGGTCTTGCGGAGCTGGACGTCCGGAATGGGCGCACGCTTCACCGCCTTGGCGCGTGAAGCTCGGCGCCGTTCTTCCAACCAGGCTTCGACCTCGGCTAGATCCCAGACCACGCAGCGGGACGTGAGATAGAAGCGCTGGGGAAATTCGCCGCGCTGTTCCATGTCATAGATCGTGGTGTCGGCGAGAGGGACCATTTCCCGGAGTTGATGCCGCCGGATGGTGCGCTTCATGATGGGCTCGACTTGCTGCCTCATGCCAAATTCCCTCGATCGCCTCTCTAAGCGGATAGAAGGCGATAGATCATGCTGAATGGAAGCTCGAATATTCGGGCGTAGCAGCGCGTCGTGCTGTGGCGTGCAAATCGGACAAGCCCGAGGAGCACGGTGACAGCATCTCTTCCTGGCAGTCGTCCAGCAACCGTCCCTGAATGGCGGCGAACCCGCATGAAGCCCCCTAGGCCGGTCGTCATATGATCTGGCCGCGTCAGGGGCTGCTTGCTCCGCATGAACAAGACGGACGTGCCGGGAGCGCCGGCCGGCACGCACGCTATTCATCGAGGCGTTTCTCTCTTGAGAATGCGGACAGATCGAGCGTCAACGCCTGTAGCGACCGCGTCGTTTCCACATCGTGATGAGTCAACAGCTCGACCAGGTCCTCCTGGTCCGGCTGTCCCAAAGCAAGGCGATAGA
>CALMWF010000046.1 GCA_937873445.1 uncultured Alphaproteobacteria bacterium | reverse complement strand
TGTCTTTTGTCTTGGGAAATAAACCCTTAACGGGGAGTGGCGCGCCCTACGGGAGGGCACCCCTCATTTGGCAAGCCTAGGTTTATCAGGAGGTTAGCTGATGCTCCTCCTTGGTCTCTGGCCAGTTTGTACCAGTTTTCTGGCCAATGGCCAGCAGAATGACTTCACGCGATCCCTCGCGCTCCTCCAGCGTGTAGTCAGGTTTCAATGTCGGAGCGGACTAGGGCGTGCCTGCGGGCTGACGATCCATCAGCCGCCGAACCAGTTCGCCAGACACCTCCTTGAGGAAGCGCCGGGTCTGGAAGTTGCCGTTCGTGCGGGCGTCATACATGCGCTGCCCGACGACGCGGAGCGCGTCAGGGCCATGAATGGCTTCGAGCTGGTCGGCATAGGCCGCGACCTCGGCGGGCTTGGGAGCCGTGCGTTTAAACCTGATCTCGTCCCAGATGATCCACGGGATACCGATGGCGCAGGCTGCGAGGAACCAGACGACCTGAACCCATGCCGCCCCGTGTGCCAGCCACGCCAGCCAGTTCCCGACCGTCTCCATGCTGCGCACTCCATTAGTGTGCCTAGACGTAAGCACGTAATGGGCGTGGAATGAAGTGAATTGTCGGCACACCCTGTTCCGATGAAAATCTTCACGGAGAGACTGAGGCAGCGAGCGGTAGACCTTGGCATCTCGAATGCTCAGGCCGCTCGGCGCGTGGGCATACTTGAGCGCCGGTATGCCAACTACATCACCGGGGAGCGCGAACCTGATCTCGACATGCTGGCGAAGATCGCCAAGGTGCTGGAGACCACGCCTGACTACCTGCTGGGCTTCGGTGAGACACCCGAGAAGGGCAAGCGCGCCAAGCTCATGGCGCGTGTGAACTCAGCCGCCCGAATGCTGCCGGACAATGAGCTGGAGCTGGTTGCCGTGCAGCTCGACGCGCTGGCCGCCCAACACAAGAAGCCCCCGTTCACCGGGCTTTGAGGCCGCCACCAAGTTTCCCCACCAATGTCGTGCGCCATGCAGCGCCGTCACGATGGCGAGGCCGTGGGCGGGTCCAAATTCATCAGGACCCGTGAGCTGCGCCACAGGTGAAACCCGGCCCGCCGTCCCGCCCCAGCCCCTCAAATAGCGGTCTGGCAGGGGTGAAATCGCTCAGGAGCGCCTTGGTCAGGATGGGCTGGGTGATTGGGAACTAGCCGAAGGTTCGCAACCTACGGCGATTTGGTTGAATTGACCGCATTTGGTATTTGTTAGTCTATTGCCACGTGATAGCCAACCATGCGTCAGCCAGCGTCGAAGATCAGGATAAAAGGAGGCGAAAGCAGTGACAAATCTTAAGAAGCTGTCGGTTTCGCTCACGAAGCATGGCGCACACAAGGTCGCGGCATTGTTGGAGCATTTCAACCCGAATGATGTTCTCGCGAACACGTGGGACACTTACGCGAGTATCAAGATCGACGCCGCCCAAGCTCGAAAGAACTTATCCGCGTTTCATGACGACACATTGCCCGCCGTATGGGTTGCCGCAAAAAAGCGTGGCAGAGGCACTATCAAAGGCTTGGTCTTAGTTGCGATTATTCTAAGTCACCATGATCTAATTGAAGCATTTGTCTACAGCTCAACGGGACCCGGTCAAGGCACGATAAAAAGGGATCAGTTTTCTGCGCGTAAGAGCTTTTCGAATTTGAAGAACGACATATTCGAGCTTGGCTTTTCAGTCACAGCAGACGAAGACAAAGTTAGCTACGATCTACGTTCGCTTATAGCCGATCAAGAATTCGGGGCTCTCGTCGGTTCATTACTGCGCCTGAAGCTCTCTGAAGCTGGATGGTCAGGCACTAATGATATCGTCGATGAGAGCATTTCGCTTGGATTGCAGGGAGTTTTTGGTCTCACAGAGGTCCAGTTCCGTGGATGGGTGTCGGGTGGCAATGCTTTCAACCTCGACGAATTACCTGACGTTACTGATCCAGAAAAAGAGGCGCCGAAACCTTTTGCATTCAAACCGGGGCATGTTGCTCGAAAAGAGGGTGAAGTAGCCAGGCGGGGACATGGAAAAACGCCGACGGCAAGATTGCTCCACAACCAAATCCAAAACGCGCTCTTCGCTTACCTGGCGCACGTTCACGGTTCGGGCGCGGTCGGAACAGAAGTGCCAACGGGCAGTGCAGGGACGAGCATAGACGTAGTGGTACAAGCCAACGGAACCGTCACGTTTTTTGAGATCAAGACCTCTGGATCGCTGAAAAAATGCATTCGCGAAGCACTTCCGCAGCTTCTCGAATATGCCTATTGGCCAGCTGAAAAGCGAGCATCCAAACTCGTGATCGTGTCGCTAAATAAAGCAACAGCCGACGGCGCAGCGTATCTGGAGAAATTGCGAGGATTTGGCTTGCCGCTTTTTCATCAGACATGCCGCTTACCGGAAGGCGAACTGACAGATGAAATTTAAAACCGCTTCTTTCGACGAGCGATGAGTAAGGCTTCCTCGACATCACGCATCCGATCGGCTCTTCGCCCCATTGTCATGTGCTGATGGTCGACGGTTAATGCTTCTACGAAGTACGTCGCGCCTAGCGTTTCATGTGCTAGCTCGATCATCGTCGGAAGGTCTAACAGTGCAGCATTACTATAGCTCAGAACGAGGTTCGAGGAGCTTTCAGACACGCCTTCAAAAAGGCTTTCGAACGCTCCGACGACTTGACTGCGAATACTAAATGGCGATTGGTGGCGCGCATCGCGATACCGTCCCTTTACAACCTTGCCGCCTTTGATCTGCAAACTTGGGTAGTCGTACAGAACGAAGGTCTCAATAGCGTGATAAAAGCGACTGTAGTGCACGAATGCGTAAGGTGGATCGGCATACACAAGGCTCTCTTTCGGGATTTTCTTCAGAGCATCAAGATAGTCCAAAGCAAAAAACTGGTGCCTCGTGTTGCCTGTTACGTGGCGGCGGTTCCATGTTTTGATGCTTTCGAATTTTTTTGAGAAATACGCTTCAACGCTCTTCTGCCTGTAAATGTTTATGTCCAGCATGGAGCTTTTCGTCTTTGCATCACGATATTGGGCGTAGTGGCCCGTGCCTTGCCCGCAGTACGCCATTGCGTGCATCACACACGTCAGGAGGATGCAGTGGTCACCCTCGTTGATTTTTTCCATCTCCAGAAGTTCGTCGCACACCTCTCGCAAGGCGTCGATCCAAGCACACTGCTCGGCCGACCACCACGTGCCCGAATAATTTTTCAAGAATAGATGATATTTGTCGTCGTATTTGTAATTGATCAGCTCGCGATTTGCGAATTCAATCTGATTGAATTTTTCTAAAGTAGTCGTCTCTGGATAGTGGGCAGCAGTCGGGATATGTTTTTTTTTGCGCGCAACAATCGAATGAGCAAGCTTGCAGATCCCATCTCCAGATATGCTTGCAGCTTGGTCGGACAAACGATGTAGATATGATCGTGCAATGACACGGGAGTAAGCTTGAATATCGTTCACGATGAACGGTCGAAGATGGCCTGCGGACCCCGCCAGACTGGCTGCCCCCGAAAAAAGATCACAGATCGCACCACCTGTATCAGCGTTATTCAACCCTTCAATTACAAAGTCGATAATTCGGGCTTTGGAGCCCATGTACTTAATAACTTGCGGATAAGGGCGTGCTGCCAACTGAGGCAGGATCTTTTCTATTTCCTTGGATGCCACGATGTTCATTTTGAGCTTTCCAATAAGCTTGTCCGCCATCAGGCATGACGAAGCTGGGACAGAAGCAGCCCCACGACCCAGATACCACGGTTGCTGCCTCGATTTCGTTCCATTTTCTTCTTTTCCACCATGTTTCGCACTGCTTTAAAGAAGGCTTCCCGCCGCATTCCCCACAAAAAGCTCCCCATCCCGAATGTATCGGCTGAGCATGGCGTCGGAGGCATGACCCGTCTGGGCGCGGATTTTCAGGGTGGATGCCCCGGCCTGCGCGGCGCTGGTGGCGAAGCCCGCCCGGAGGCTGTGGCCCGAATACCCCTTGGGGTCGATCCCAGCGGCAGCGAGGCGCTCGCGGATGACCTCAGAGACGGCATCACCTGACAGGCGCTCGGGTTGAAGCTGGCCGTGCCGGTTGATGGGGCGGAAGATTGCGCCCTCGGTGATGCCGGAGCGCGTCAGCCAGTCGGTGATGGCAACGACGGGGCAATGACGGGTGCGGCCATGGGGGATGCCGATCTTTCGCCCCGCGCCTTCCTGATCTGTCTTGCTGTGCCGGAGCGTGATGATGATGCCCTGCCGGACATGCTCGATGTCCGCCACGTCCAACCCCACAACCTCCGACCTCCTGAACCCGCCCGCGAAGCCGACGAGCAACAGCGCCCGGTCGCGGGTGTTCTTCATGCTGTCACCCATGGCGCCGAGGATGGCGAATAGGTCCTCCCGCGTCAGCGCCTTGGCTTGCTTCTGTGCCGTGCCGTGCTTGCGACGAAGGCCCTGCAACGTGGCCTTGACCAACGCGGATTGACAGGGGTTCTCCATGCCCGTTGCTTGATGGGCCTTGCTGAGAGTGGCGATGCGGCGGGTAATGGTGGCAACCGCCAGCTTGCCCGCATGGGCGGCGATGTACCCCGCGATGATCGCGGGTGTTGCTGGCATTGTGCCGCCCCATTCGGCGAACAACCGCAGGTCCGAGAGGTAGGCTGTCCGTGAGCTTTCGGCGATTGACCGGCGGACAAGGTCTTCAACTGCCCCTTCGCCAGAATGCCCGTGAGACAAGAATTGTGCTGCCGGAGCCTCTGACAAAGTTTGCTTGATGCAATTGCTGGCATTTAGGTTTCCGCATGTGTCATTGGGCGTCCTGTTGGGGCTCAAGAAATTGGAGTTATCCGGGTTTGGTGCGTGTTCACGCATGGGTCTGGCCCTCCATGATTTCGGCCCTGATGGCGTCGAGGCGCGGTAGGTCATCCCGCAGGAGCCGCAGGGTGTCCCCGGCCAGTTCCGACGGCATCCCCAGGCATTCCCGCTCGTTGGTGGCGCGAAGGTCATCGTTCAGGGCCGACCTGCACCGCTTCCGCAACAGCCCGCCCTCGACGTGGAAGAGGGCGCGGGCGGTCACTGTGCGCTGCTGGGGACGCTCGACTTGGGCTTGAAGCCACCGGGTGTAGGGTGTGGCCCCGTGCAGGAAGCGGCTGATGGCGAGCTTGCCTTCACGGGTGAAGCTGTCCACCGCCCAGCCCGGCACCGGGCCTGTCATGTTCTCGGTTGGCATGTCGTCGTCACGCTCGGCCTCGCACCCGAACCCTGCCGGTTCTGCGGCCAGCAGGCCCATGAGAAGCCAGAGCGGTTCGCGGCTGACGCGATACCCCTCGCGTGCCAGTTCCAGCACGGTGAGCGGCGTTCCCAGCTCATCGAGCACGTCGAAGGCGAGCGCCGGTTCGCCCCGGCGCGATGCAAGGTGGTCGATGGGCTTACCTGCCGTCCCGGCCAAGTAGAGCAACGCCAGAGCGCGGACATGCAGGCTGTCGGTGCCGAGAAGGATCAGGCGCAGGTGGTGATTGCTCAGGTCGGCCAGCCTCTCTCGCTCGCCTTGGAGGCCGGGGAGCAGTTGCACGGTCATCAGCAGATCGTCCGTCGCCCTGCTCGTGCGAGCCTCACAGAGGCGCTGTGTCAGCCACGCGGCGATGGGCCATTCTCCCCCGAGAGACGCCCTCATCCTCTTGCCTGCCATCATGCCGACCACGGCACCCGTGGCGCAGATGTCGGCGAGCCCGATGTCCTCGGCAGCGATACCAGCGAGACGACGCCACAGCTTGTCCGGGGCGTCGATCAGCAGGGTGGCCGCTGCTGCTATGGCCCGTGCCTTCTCGCCGCGCCTGACGGCCTTCTGAAGCAAGCTCATCGCGATCCATGGCGAGATGGGCAGCGGGGCGAGCCGCGGCGGCCTGTAGGCTGCGAGGGGCTTTACCAGCTCCTGCCGGAAGCTCCCCAGCACGTCCTTCCTGTCGATCATGAGACCCTCCTTGGTCAGGGGGGTCCAAATGCAAATTGCCCTCTATGACGATGGCACAGTGGCGTCTGCATGGAAGGGAATAGCGCCTGCTGCTGCCGATTATCGCGGCCCAGGCATCCCCCAGCGGCAACGGCTCCAAACGTCTCGGACGCCGCCACCAAAATCCCATCCGCCTAGCCTGCGAGCGTGCGGGTGCCTTCGCCGCATCATGTCTCGCAAGTGTCCCTGAGCGTTTCGTGGCTGTGTCCCAACGGGGGATTAGGGACAATCTACCAATCTCAACATCAGGAAGTGACAGGATTTCAATATCTTGCGCAGGGACACCGTGTCTCTCGATGTGTCTCTCGCCTTAACGAAAGAATTGGCGCGAACTTCGGCGGTTGGTTGGGCTGGTCGAGAATGCGCACTCCTAGCCTGTTTAGCCGGTCCGTCCTGAACCCGGTTGCACTCGCCATACCGCGTGTCAGCGACAGACCGCAGAATTCCGGGCTGGTCTCAGCGTTGTACCACGAGACCATACCCCCCATTGCGGTTCCTTTCCCGCCCTCTCATCCTTCCCGCACATCACAGATGCCCATCCCCAAATGACCGGGGAAGCACCTCACGAGAAGGATCACCACCATGAATACTCCCCAGCCTCCTGTCCGCGTCAGGCTCCGCGTCAAGGACGCCGCCGCCTATACCGGCCTGTCTGCCTCGACCCTCAACAAGTACCGTCTCTCCGGTCAAGGACCCCGGTTCATCAAGGCCGGTGCTCGCTGTGTGGTCTACGCCATCAAGGACCTCGACGAGTGGATGGCTGAGCGCACCCACACCTCCACCGCCGAGTACGAGGCGCGGACACTTACCGCATCACCCTGAGCGATATGTGACGTTTATTTCATTCAAACATCACCCCAGCGCCTATCTCAAGGAACACCGCGATGAACATTCCCCACTACGATGCGTTGACCGGATCAGCGCTGGCGAAGCCGTACAGCTCTTTCCATTACTTTTTTCCCTCGGAACGCCCGGCCAATATCAGAGCGCTCGACAGGGCCATCGGACTTGACCCGGAAGCCATGAAGGCTGCGGCCAGCCTTCATTCCTTGGCCGAAGCGCAGACCGCAATTCAGACGGCTGAGTATACTGCCGCTATCAAGGCGGGTGACGAGCGTAAGAAGACGTTGGCTGCCGAGAACCTGATTTTCAACCCTCTTTGTCTCTTCACAGCGGCGCTGGAAGCGAATGCCAAGTTGCCGCCTCGGTTTCAGGTCCAGCCGGCAACTTGCCTGTTCCTTGCCAATGACATCAATTTGACCGCTCCCTTGAAGGAAGTGCAGCGGGGGAAGGTCGAGCCGAAGAACAAGGGCGGCTTCCGGGTCCTCATCGATCCGGGGCTGATACTCAGGACAGCGGGGATCACTGTGCAGCGTCTGCTGACGCCTTACGTGAAGCTGCGTAGCTGGCAGTACACCCGCAAGGGAACGCACTCGGCCATCAAGGCCATTCGGGCAACTATTGAGCAGTCCCTGAAGGGTGCTGAGCCGCTCCTGCACGCGGCGCGGCTCGACATTGCTTCCTTCTTTCCCAGCCATGATGATGAATGGCTGATCCACGATCTGCCCCTCCCCAAGGAGTTGGCGGAGCACGCCGTCATCGGACGGCATTTCGAGGTGAAGGTCGAAGAGACAGCGGCAGCGAAGAACATCATCGCTTCCTATGATCTCTCCTTCGAACACCTCAACGACCTGGCCCGTCAGGGATTGCCGCAGGGTCTTGCTCCTTCGTCGCTCATCGCAATGATGACCATCTCGCGCCTCAAGTGGCCCGCCATGCCGGGTGTCGCGATGTTCAATCTAGCCGATGACTTCTTTCTCCTTGCTCAGACCGAACCGGACCTGAGCAAGGCGATAGCAAAGTTGCAGGAAGCTGTCGAAGCACTCCCTGACGGGCAATTCGATCTCAGGGTCAAGCAGTTCGGCCCGCTCTCGAAAGACATCGACTTTCTTGGACACACCTTCCGCATCGCTGAAGGTAGCTTACGCGTCAGCCCTGCCTACGACAGTTGGTCCGGTATCATGGCCCGCTTGATGAAGCTGGAGGAGGCGATCTACGGCAAGACCGGAAAGCCAATGGCGAAGGGTACGGCTGATGCCGTAGAGCTTGCTGCGCGCTATGTGGCGATGCTGGACGGATGGCGTGCAGCGCATTCTGCCTGCGACGATCTCGATACACGCTGGGCGGGCGAGTTCATCGCCCAGATGCACGAGAACCTCGCCGCCCTCGGTGTGACGCTGCCGCAGGCAAAGGCTGCCTACAAGCCGTGGATGGCCTACAAGCACATCAATTCCTGAGGCTGTCGGTCACCGTGGCTTGTGCTCACTTGGCCTGAACACGCCAATAGGGCGGGCTACACAAGCCCGCTCTTTTCTGTTTCTTCCCGGCCCCGGACTTTCCTCGGACGGCCACGGCGTTTGGGCAGGCTGTCGCCGTTGGTGGTGGAAGAAGGACGTGACGGCGGCTTGGTGCCCGTCATGTCGATCTTGCCCTTCTGGGCTTCTTCCAGCAGCGCCACGAGGTCAATCGGCGGCTTGATCCGGTCTATCTCCTCCTTGAGCGGCAATACGGACATTCCCCTGCCATACCCACTGCGGTTGCCGGGCAGCTTGTGCCCCATCATGAAGTTGCTCGCCTCGATGTGAAGCCTCGCATCACGGGTCATGTCAGCTGCCGTGTGCCTGAAGCTATGAAACACTTGGTCGTCGGTGCGGAAACCGATGATTTTCCCGTATCTCGACCAGAACTTCGAGAAGTTCTTCGAAGGTGTTCCGTCCTTGGCGAACCGAATGTCGGGAAAGAGCCTTCCTCCCGCCTCGGCACGCTCCACGACATCAAGGAGGCCAAGTCGAACAAGGTCGTCATGGATCGGGAAGGTGCGGACGGACGACTTCTTTTTCACGCGCTTCACCTCACCCGTATTGCGGATGATACCGGGCCGGATGGCAATCAACCAAACACCGCGCTCCTCCCGCACGTCCTCTTTGGCGAGCTGAATGACTTCCGAAAGCCTCATGCCGGTGTAGAACGCGATCATCGGCACCCAGTACCGACCGTCCTTGAACAGGTAGGGTCCCGGCGTTGCACGGCGGCTCCGGCTTGCGCACCCCGTGAACAGGGGCGAGGTGAATATCAGGTGTAGCGCGGCTTCATCGTATGGCTTTCGATCTTCAAGGGTATCCTCAAGGCTCCGATTGTCGGGGATACTGATGTCGTTGCCCGGCACCGCGCTCAGGAGATTGTGCTTCAAGGCCCAACGGAAGGGACGGATGAAGAAGCCGTAGAGCTTGCGTTGAGTGGCAAAGTCGATGACAGGCATAGCGGCATCAACATTCGATCGCGCTGCTTGCGCCAGTGTCATCCCCTTGAAGTCGTCAATACGCTCGAAATTCCGTGGCAATTGCATGATGAGGTCGCGCACCTCCAGCACCTCACGTGCGCTGATCCGGTTTATTGGTCGCGATGCTTCAATCACCTCTGAGGCTAGCTTGTGGGAGCGCTGGATTTCCAGCAGCGTCCTAGAGCGAATTTTCCGCACCAGCATGAACTTGCAGTAACGCTCAAACAGGTCGCCATATGTGATGGCATCCTCGATCTCCTCCACAGCTGCGGCACGGTTGATGACGACGCTACGATGCTTGCGCTCCTCGCCCGGCAGGGGCGGGAAGCCCAGCGCCCGCATACCCTCAAAAACGGGGTCAGTGGACCGTGTGGGTTCGCCTGTCAGTTCGGCGAGCAGCAGCTTGGCGTCCTGTATCTTGGCCCTCAGGACGAGGGCACAGGCGTACTCGAATGTTTCGAGGTCGCCCTTCCCCGCGTCGGGGGTATCGGGGTGGATGATGTCGAGCACCTCGCGTTCGAGTGCCGGGCTGAACTCGCGATCTGTCAACGTATCGGTCAGATTACGGATGCGCTTGTGGAGGTAGGCGATCTCTGCTTCCCTATCCCATGACCGCTTGTCCTTCGGCAAGGTGGCAGCCAGTTCGTGTGAGCGGTCCAGACAATCCTGAAGATGCTCCTTGACGCGTCGCTCGACGTGTTGGCGCGTCAACTCAGGCATCCGTCTTACCTCCTCGAACAGGGCTTCTATAGCACTACTGAGCACACGACCGCGCTGCTTCGCCGTCAAGAGTTCAGTTGTTCTGAGCGTCGTCTTGATCTCGACCTTGCCGATGCGCGCCACCAGCTCACGCGGCACGGCGATGCGGAAGTGAAAGGTGTTCCCACGCCTGACGAGATGGGGTGAAGCTGACACGAAAGCGATCCTGTTCTGGCCAAGTTTCTGGCCAAAGAGGACTACGGGTCAGCTAATTCCTGAAAAACCTGAGCAAGAGCATAGTCTTGCTGGCAAAATGGCGCGCCCTACGGGAGTCGAACCCGTCTTTACAACGTGAAAGGCTGTCGTCCTAACCGATAGACGAAGGGCGCCCTGTGCAGACTGAAAACCCGGCGCGATGCCGGGCCGGGCCTCTATAGAGGGGAACGCCTGCCCTTTCAAGCACAACCTGAACCGGTCAGGTCATCCGGGCCGCATCCTCGATCATCAGACTGGCGGCGCGGTTGCCGTTCCAGTCATCCAGCGTCAGCCGGCCCGCCACATGGAGCGGAAACTGGCGCTCGCTCAGCAGCGCCTCACCCAGATCCGTGCCCATGGCCCGGAAGGCGATGGCCTTGAGGCGCGCGCCATCGGCAGCCGCCAGGGTGCAGCGGATATGGTCGGACCCGGCCGGGTCGGCATAGACGACGCGGTGAGCCGGAAAGACAAAGACCGGGGCCGGATGGCCCGCCCCATAGGGGCCGGCCTGATCGAGCAGTTCGAGCAGGTCCAGCGTGGCGCCGGAGGCAGTGAGCGCGCCATCCACAGCAAAGCTGCGGGCGGCGGCAGCCGAAAGCTCGGCCCCCAGTTCCTGTTCCAGAAAGGCGCGCAGGTCGGCCAGCCGTTCGGTTTCCACCGTCAGGCCCGCCGCCATGGCATGGCCGCCGCCCTTGACGATGAGGCCCTGTTCCAGCGCGGCGCGCACGGCGCGGCCCAGATCAACCCCCGCCACCGAGCGGCCCGAGCCGGTGGCCGTGCCCTTTTCCGGGTCCACGGCGAGGACGAAACTGGGCACCTGATAGCGCTCCTTCAGGCGGGCCGCGGCCAGCCCCACCACGCCCGGATGCCAGCCCCTGGCCGCCACCACCAATGACGGCAGGCTGGCTGTCCTGCCGAGGTTGGCTTCGGCCTGGGCCACCGCCTGATCGACGACGCGCAGTTCCACTTCCTGGCGCTCACGGTTCTGCGCCTCGAGGGCTTGCGCCAGCTGCGCCGCCCGGCCCTTGTCGTGGGTGGTGAGCAGTTCCAGCGCCTCGCCGGCATGGCCGATGCGGCCCGCGGCGTTGAGCCTCGGCCCCAGCACGAAGCCCAGGGCATAGACATCAGGGGCGCGCCGCAGCCGGGCGCCATCGGCCAGGGCGGCCAGCCCGATGGTCTGGCGCTGGGCCATGACTTTCAGCCCCTGGGTGACATAGGCGCGGTTCAGTCCGCGCAGGGGCACCACATCGCAGACGGTGGCCAGGGCCACCAGATCAAGCCCGTGGAGCAGGTTGGGTTCGGGGCGGCTGTCGCTGAAATGGCCGAGGCTGCGGAGTGCGCGCGCCGTGGCGGCCAGCAGAATGAAGGTGACCCCGGCGGCACAGAGGTGGCCCTGCCCTGACACATCATCCTGCCGGTTGGGATTGATGACGGCTTCGGCTCTGGGCAGATCGGCGGCGGCCTGATGATGATCGACGATGATGGTTTCAAGGCCCAGCCTTGCGGCATGGGCCAGCGGGTCGTGGGATAGAACCCCGCAATCCAGCGTGACGAGCAGCGAAGCGCCCTGCCCCTTCAGCTCATCCACCGCCTTCTGACTGGGGCCATAGCCTTCGGTCAGGCGGTCGGGAATGTGAACCCTGGCATCACTGCCCACGGCACGCAGAAAGCGCAGCATGAGGGCCGCTGACGACACGCCGTCCACATCATAATCGCTGATGATGCCGATGGCCTCACCCGAGACAATGGCGCGGGCCAGCCGGGCCGCCCCCGTCTCCATGTCGCGGAAACTGTCGGGCCGGGGCATGAGGGTGCGCAGCGTCGGGCTGAGGAAGGCTTCGGCCTCGTCCACGCCCACCCCGCGGCCCGCCAGCACGCGGCCCAGAATCTCCGGCAGATCGTGGGTCTGGGCGATGGCCTGGGCAAGGCGGGTGTTGTTCAGCCGTGCCTGCCAGCGGCGGCCGGTGAGCGACTGCTCCACCCCCAGAAAGGCCGGGGTCTGTTCGCTCATGTCCGTTCGATGCGGATGACGCGCGGCGGCAGGGCCACCAGATTCTGCTGGCGGATATGGGCCAGCGCCTGACGCACGGTGGCATCGAGCGCGTCATGAGTGATGAGAATGAAGGGTGCGGTTTCGCGCACGCCGGAGCCGCGCGACAGGCCGCGCTGGACAATGCTTTCAATGGAAATCTGCATGTCGGCGAAGACGCGGGCCACGGCCGCCACCGAACCGGGGCGATCGAGCAGTTCGAGGGCCACATAGAAGCCGCCGGTGTGGGGCTGGTTGCCGACATTGACATAGGGGCGGAGCTGGCGCGCCGGAACACCGAAGGCCGGGGTGCGCGCGCCCCGGGCCAGATCGGCAATGTCACCAACCACGGCCGAGGCGGTGGGGTGGGCGCCGGCGCCTCGGCCCTCCATCATCAGATCGCCGACAAAATCGCCCTTCACCACCACGGCGTTGAACACGCCATCAGTTTCGGACACGGCACTGTCCTTGGGCAAAAGCGTGGGGTGAACGCGCTGTTCTATGCCGTTGCCATGATCCACCGCCACGCCCAGCAGCTTGATCTTGAAGCCCAGATCATCGGCATTGCGGATATCGTCAATGGTGACGCTCTCGATGCCCTCGATGGTGATGGCGTCGAGATTGACCTCGGTGCCGAAGGCCAGCGAGGTGAGCACGGCGAGCTTGTGGGCGGTGTCAAAGCCGCCGATGTCAAAGGTGGGGTCGGCCTCGGCATAGCCCAGTTCCTGGGCTTCGCGCAGCACGTCGGAGAAGGCCCGGCCCTCATCGCCCATCTTGGTGAGGATATAGTTGCAGGTGCCGTTCATGATGCCGAACAGCTTTTTCACCCGGTTGCCGGCCAGACCTTCGCGCAGCACCTTGATGATGGGAATGCCACCCGCCACAGCCGCTTCAAAATTGAGCTGCACGCCCCTGCCCTCGGCGGCGCGGGCCAGGGCTGCGCCATGACGGGCCAGCAGCGCCTTGTTAGCGGTGACCACATGCTTGCCGGCGGCGATGGCGGTTTCGACCGCGGTGCGGGCCGGGCCCTCGTCGCCGCCGATCAGTTCCACAAATACGTCAATATCGGGGCTGGCGGCCAGTTTCACCGGGTCATCAAACCAGGCATAGGCCGACAGATCGTGGCCGCGGTTCTTGGCGCGCGAGCGGGCGGACAGGCCGGTGAGCGCCACCGGGCGGCCGGCCCGGGCAGCGATGAGGTCGCCATTGCTTTTCAATAGATCGAGAACGCCGACCCCGACATTCCCCAGCCCGGCGAGCCCGAGGCGCAACGCATTCGTCATGATGACCCTTTTTCCGACCCGGAAGAGATAATGGCGAGGGCAGTCCGATTTGGCAAGGAAGGGCCGCAGCAGGCTGGGCTTTGTTCTTTTGACCTGTTGCATGACGCAGAATCCGGCTTAGACTGCGACAAAAAGTCCCCAGGGAGGAGCCATGAACGACAAGACTCCTGCTGACCCCGGCGCCTATCGGCTGGCCGATCCGGCGCGTCTGGCACAGAACATGGCCCAGGTCTTTGACCAGGCGTCCAAGATTGCCCGCAGTCTGGCCGAGCGCCCGGACCTGCAACGCAAGGAACAGGAAAGCCAGGTCACCCCGGTGGAACAGGTGGTGGGCACGCTCAGCCAGGTGATGCAGTCCTACATGGCCGATCCGCAGCGGCTCATGGATGCGCAGATGAAGCTGTGGGGCAGCTACAGCCAGTTGTGGCAGAACGCCTGGGCGCGCTTTCTGGGCCAGCCCACCGAGACGGTGGCCAGCGCGCCGCGCGCCGACAAGCGCTTTGCCGACCGCGACTGGCAGGAAAACACCGTCTTCGATTTCCTCAAGCAGTTCTATCTCATCTCGGCCAACTGGGCGGTGCAGATGGTGAACGAGGCCGAGGGGCTGGACGATCACACCCGGCACAAGGCCCGCTTCTATGTGGAGAATATTGTCAACGCCCTGTCACCCTCCAACTTCATCGTCTCCAACCCGGAGGTGCTGCGGCTGACGCTGGCCACCAACGGCGAGAACCTGATCGAAGGCATGAAACATCTGGAGCGCGACTTCCAGAACCCGGAGGGGCGGCTGCGCATCCGGCAGACCGATCCTTCGGCCTTCGAGATCGGGCGCAACATTGCCATGACGCCGGGCAAGGTGATTTTCCGCAACGAGCTGTTCGAGCTCATACATTATGCGCCGACCACCCCCGAGCAGTTCGACATTCCCCTGCTCATCATGCCGCCGTGGATCAACAAGTTCTACATTCTGGACCTCAACGAAAAGAAGTCCTTCGTGCGCTGGGCCACTGCCCAGGGCCTGTCGGTGTTCATCATGAGCTGGGTGAACGCGGGCGAGGCCGAGGCCGGCAAGAACTTCACCGACTACATGAAGGAAGGCTTTCTCACCGCCGTGGGCAAGGTGTGCGAGGCCACCGGCTCCGACAAGGTCAACGCCATTGGCTATTGCATCGGCGGCACCATGCTGACGGCGGCGCTGGGCTATATGGCGGCCAGGGGCGACAGCCGCGTCAATTCTGCCACGCTGTTCACCACCCAGGTGGATTTTGAACTGGCGGGCGACCTCAAGGTCTATGTCGATGACGAGCAGGTGCGCTGGATCGAGGAGCGCATGGAGGGCAAGGGCTATCTGCCCGGCGCACGCATGGCCGACGCCTTCAACCTGCTGCGCTCCAACGACCTGATCTGGTCCTTTGTGGTCAATAATTACATGCTGGGGCGCGAGCCCATGGCCTTTGACCTGCTTTACTGGAACAGCGACTCAACGCGCATGCCGGCGGGGGTGCATTCCTTCTACCTGCGCGAAACCTATATGAAGAATTCGCTGGCCCGTGGGCAGATGGTGCTGGATGGGGTGCAGATCGATCTGAAGAAGGTGACCATCCCGATCTATAATCTTGCCACCCGCGAGGACCACATCGCACCGGCAGCCTCGGTGTTCCGGGTCGGGCGCTTCCTGGGGGGCGAAACCCGGCTTGTGGTGTCGGGATCCGGCCATATCGCCGGCGTCATCAACCCGCCGGACATGAAGAAATACCAGTATTGGACCAATGATCAGGAGGCCGGAACCCTGGAAGCGTGGCTGAAGGGGGCAACCGAAACGGCGGGGTCCTGGTGGCCCGACTGGTTCAACTGGATCAGCCAGCGCTCTGGCGGAAAGGTGGCGGCACGGGTGCCGGGCGAAGGCGGGGTCAAGGCCATTGGCGAAGCGCCGGGCGACTATGTGAAGGCCCGCAGCGAATAGGCTTCGACGGTTCATCCCGGCCCGGCTTGGTGCTAGTCTGGGGGGCATGACTCGCCTGATCACTGCCCTGCTGCTGATGGCCGCTGCCGCGCTTCCCGCCCATGCCGGGGGGCATGCGGGGCATGGCCAGCAACTGGCTGAGGCCAATTGCGCCCAGTGCCATGCCATTGCGGCCACGGGCGACAGCCCGCTGCCGCCCGCGCCCCCCTTCCGCGACATCGCCGGTTTCTACGACGAGATGGATCTGATCGACGGCTTCATGGAGGGGCTTTCAACCCATGATCCGCGCATGCCCGACTGGCAGATGACCATGGAACAGGCCCAGGATCTGGCGGCCTATATCCTGACCCTGAAGGCGCCGGGCCAGGCTGAAATGGCCAATTCACCCGCCGCCCGCGGCCGGGAACTGCTGGCGGCGAAATGCGCCCCCTGCCATGCCATCTATGGCCGTGGCGACAGCGCGCTGGCCCAGGCGCCGCCCTTCCGCGAGGTGGTGACGCGCTATCTGCCGGATGCCCTGCAGGAGGCGCTGGCCGAGGGCATTGCGACCGGCCATGAGGCCATGCCGCAGTTTGAATTCAGTCCTGACGATATCACCAGCATCATTGCCTATCTTGGCACCTTGAAGCGCCCCTGAAGCCGCCGCATGATCGGCTTGCAATGGCAAGGAGCGCGACATGACCAAGGTGGCAATCGTTACGGCAGGCGGAAGCGGCATGGGTGCGGCGGCGGCGCGGCGGCTTGCTGCCGATGGTTTCAAGGTGGCCATCCTCTCTTCCTCTGGCAAGGGCGAGGCCCTGGCCAGGGAGCTGGGCGGCCTTGGCGTCACCGGCAGCAATCAGTCCACGGATGATCTCGGGCGGCTCGTTGACCAGACGCTTGCCGCATGGGGCCGGGTCGACGTGCTGGTGAACAGCGCCGGCCACGGTCCACGCGGCCCGGTGCTCGAGCTTTCCGATGATGACTGGCACCGGGGCATGGACACCTATTTGCTCAACGTCATCCGGCCCACGCGCCTTGTTGTTCCCGCCATGGTGGCGCAAAAGAGTGGTGCGATCATCAACATCTCCACCTTCGCCACCTTTGAACCCGATCCGGCCTTTCCGACCTCCGGAGTGTTTCGCGCCGGGCTGGCGGCCTTCACCAAGCTCTTTGCCGACAAATATGCCGCCGACAATGTGCGCATGAACAATGTCCTGCCCGGCTTCATAGACAGCCTGCCCGAGGTGGCAGCGCGGCGCGCCCAGGTGCCCATGGGGCGGTATGGCCGGGCCGATGAGGTGGCCGCCACCATTGGCTTCCTCGCCTCCGACGGGGCGGGCTATATCACCGGCCAGAACATCCGCGTGGATGGCGGCATAACCCGGTCGGTATGAGTCCCTCGCGCCACTGGTTTCCACCAACCCACACGCGCCTTCATGGGGTGAAGCACAAAAAAAAGGCCGGGAAAAATCCCGGCCTCGTGCATTGGTTTGAAAAGCGATCAGCGCTTCGAGAACTGGAAGGACCGGCGCGCCTTCGGCTTGCCGTATTTCTTGCGTTCCACAGCGCGGCTGTCACGCGTCAGGAAGCCCGCCTTCTTCAGGATGGAGCGCAGCTCCGGCTCGAAGTAGGTGAGGGCGCGGGAAATGCCGTGGCGCACGGCACCGGCCTGGCCGGACAGGCCGCCGCCGGTGACGGTGCAGTCAATGTCCACCTGGGTGGCGCGGCCGGCGGTGACCAGCGGCTGCTGCACAACCATGCGCAGCACCGGCCGGGCAAAGTAGGTCTCGATGGCCTTGCCGTTGACGGTGATCTTGCCGGAGCCGCGCTTCACCCAGACGCGGGAAATGGCGTCCTTGCGGCGGCCGGTGGCATAGGCGCGGCCCTTAGCGTCAAGCTTGGGCTTGGCCGGAGCGGCGCTGGCTGCGGGGGCCATTCCCATGGCCGCACCGAGGTTGGAAAGGGTGGTGGTCTCAGCCATGGCGTCAGCCTCTCACAGCGTTCTTGGGGTTCAGCGACTTGATGTCGAGCTTCACCGGGTTCTGGGCCTCATGCGGGTGCGAGGGACCGGCATAGATGCGCAGGTTGGTCATCTGCTGGCGCTTCAGCGAGGCGCCGGGCAGCATGCGCTTCACCGCCGCTTCGAGGACGCGCTCGGGGTGCTTGCCATCCAGAATCTGGTGGGCCTTGCGCTCCTTGATGCCGCCGGGGAAGCCGGTGTGCCAGTAATAGGGCTTGTCCTTGCGCTTGTTGCCGGTGAAGGCAATCTTCTCGCAGTTGATGACGATGATGTTGTCACCGCAATCCATGTGCGGGGTGAAGGTGGGCTTGTGCTTGCCGCGCAGCCGGTTGGCGATGATGGTGGCCAGACGGCCAACCACCAGACCTTCGGCGTCGATCAGCACCCAATCCTTCACGATGTCCTTGGCTTTCGCCGAATAGGTCTTCATGGGATGATCCTGGGTCGTTTCTCGGGTCAATCAAAAGGCACCCCCCGGAATGAGTGGTGCCGCCGGGCTGGGCTGATACGGTTTCGGCCTCTGCCTGTCAAGAAAATCCGGGCAAATGCGGGAAAATTTGCTTGCGGTATTATAATACCCGATTTGTACCCTGGGGCACCCTGCCATCAATTTGGCATTTTGTCAGGGCATTCAATTTTGCCGCCAGTTGATTTATGGTCCGCGCGACAAGGGCGGCACCCTGACCTGCTGGCCCAAGGGGGAGTGATGATCCGTTTTTCCCGTATGAGCCTGAGCCTTTTCGCCGCTGCCGTGCTGGCGGGTGCTTCGTCAGTCGCCCTCAGCCAGACCAGCAGTCCCGCAGCCCCGGTTGTGCCGCCGGCGGCAACACCCCCCGCCACCCCGGCGGCACCGGCTGCCGCCACCCCTGCCCCAGCCGCACCCGCGGCACCGGCCAGCCAGGCCACACCGGCGGCTCCCGCCACGCCCGCCGCACCCACCACACCGGCTGTGCCGGATGCGGCTGCGCCCGCCGCCCCCGGTGACGGCGCCACCCCCGGCGACACGCCGCCTGACGCGGCAAGCGGTGATCAGCCGCCGCCCGACGACCAGGTGAGCATTGGTGAAATCCCCGACATCCAGACCATTGAGCTGAGCCCGGATACGGCCAGAAAGGCGCTCGACGCCTATCTCATGGTCAAAGAGAAATACAAGGATGCCGAGCTGGAGAATTATGAGAACCTGCAGGACTTCGTTGACCAGAACGACCAGGGCAAGGCCTTCGAGGCCGACATCAAGGGCTTTGGCTTTGCCAATGTGAATGACTGGAACCTGGCCATCACCACGCTGGTCTTCACCTACACCAATGTGGTGGACGACCAGACCGAGGAAATCCGCCAGCAGATCGAGGACATCAAGGCCGATACGGAAATGGCCCAGGACATGAAGGACCGGATGATCAATTCGCTGACCGCCATGATCCCCTCCGACAACAACCGCAAGGTTGTCGACGAGATGATGAAGGATCCGGCCTATGCCGAGAAGGTGAAACAACTGGAAACCGAAGGAGAATAGCGGCGGCCATGGATCACGACAGTTATTCCGCCGCCTATCTCACAGGCATTCTCGAAACGGTTCGGACCATTGCCCTGGTGGGGGCTTCGGCCAATCCGGAGCGGGCCTCGCACCATGTCATGGAATTCCTGCTCCACCACGGCTATGCGGTTCACCCCATCAACCCCGGTCTGGCGGGCAAGACGCTGCTTGGCCGCATGGTCTATGCCAGCCTTGCCGATGTGCCGGAAGCCATCGACCTGGTGGATGTGTTCCGCAATTCCGAGGCCGCCGGCGAAACGGTGGATGAGGCTCTGGGACTTACCCCCCTGCCCAAGGCCATCTGGCTGCAACTGGGGGTGCGCAACGATGCGGCCGCCCAGCGCGCCGAGGCGGCCGGTGTGGCCATGGTGATGAACCGCTGCCCGGCCATTGAAATCCCGCGCCTTGGGCTGGAGCGGATTGGCGCCTGATGTCGGCCACCAGCCGCCTTTACCATGCGGTCGGCCAGGCCAGACAGCGGTGCAGCCATAAACCCCAGCCGTTCTGAAGCCTGAAGGAAATTCATCTGTCGATTTAGAAGCCTTTGCCGCCCCGAACTGGACCTTTGGCGTGCGGCGCGTCATTGTTAAACCCTGTGCTGTGCCTAGGAGGCCTGAGGATGTCTGACCCTGCCCGACTGCGTTACAATACGATTGCCATCGGTCTGCACTGGCTGCTGGCGGCGCTCATCATCTTCATGCTCGTCATGGGCGAAGACATGATGCAGAGCGCCGAACTGGGCGACAACAAGCCGGTGGCACTGCATGTGTCGCTCGGGGTCATCATTCTGGTGCTCAGCCTGTTCCGGCTGGTGTGGCGGGTGATGAATCCGCCGCCGCCGCCGGAAGCCTCCACCAAACCCTGGGAAGCGACCCTGTCCAAGGTCACCCATGGTCTGTTCTATGTGCTGATGATCGGCCTGCCGCTGTCCGGCGCCCTCGGCTTTGCCGGTTTTTCCAGCCGCGACATGGATGGCCAGACGGTGTCGGTGCTGGGGCTTTTTCCCATGCCGCTCATTGCCAACCCCGGCCTTCCCGCCATCGCCATGCACAAGGTCGGATCAAACCTGATGATCGGCCTTGTGGTGCTGCATGTGCTGGCGGCGCTGAAACATCAATTCATCGACAAGGACGGCGTGCTCAGGCGCATGTCGCCACACTGAGATGACGAGGAGGAATAGATGACCGAGAAAAAACCGGGCTTTGATACGCTGGCCATTCATGCCGGCACCGCCCCCGACCCCACCACCGGCGCACGTGCCACCCCCATCTATCAAACCACGGCCTATGCCTTCAAGGATGCGCAGCACGCCGCCGACCTGTTTGCCCTCAAGGCCTTCGGCAATATCTATACCCGCATCATGAACCCGACCCAGGGGGCGCTGGAAGGCAAGGTGGCCGCGCTGGAGGGGGGCAGTGCTGCACTGGCGGTGGCCTCGGGCCATGCTGCGCAGCTTCTCACCTTCCATCTGCTGATGCGGCCGGGTGATGAATTCGTGGCGGTGCGCCAGCTCTATGGCGGCTCCATCAACCAGTTCAACCACTCCTTCAAAAGCTTCGGCTGGAACGTGGTGTGGGCCGATGGCGACAAGCCGGAAACCATCGAAAAGGCGCTGTCGGACAAGACCCGCGCCATCTACATCGAATCCATTGCCAACCCCGGTGGGGCAGTGATGGACATTGCGGCGGTGGCGGCGATTGCGCGCAAGGCCGGGGTGCCACTCATCGTCGACAACACGCTGTCCACGCCCTATCTGTGCCGGCCGTTTGAACATGGCGCCAACATCGTCCTCCACTCACTGACCAAGTTCATGGGCGGGCACGGCAATTCCATGGGTGGCGTGATTGTCGACGGCGGCAATTTCGACTGGGCCAGGAGCGGCAACTATCCGCTGATCGCCGAAGCCAACGACAGCTATCACGGCGTCAACCTCTATCAGGCCATGGGGCCCATGGCCTTTGCCATTGCCGCCCGCGTGCTGGGCCTGCGCGACCTCGGCCCGGCCATTGCGCCG
Source organism: uncultured Alphaproteobacteria bacterium (assembly GCA_937873445.1). Taxonomy (GTDB): domain Bacteria; phylum Pseudomonadota; class Alphaproteobacteria; order Rhizobiales; family Aestuariivirgaceae; genus Aestuariivirga. Next base: position 117,385 of record CALMWF010000046.1, on the reverse strand, counting down.
ATGAATGCCTTCCTCATCCTCACCGGCATGGAAACCCTGTCGCTGCGGGTGCAGCGCCATTGCGACAATGCCCTGGCGGTGGCGGGCTGGCTGGAGAAGCACCCCAAGGTGGCCTGGGTGAATTACGCCGGGCTGAAGTCGTCGAAATATCATGCCCTGCAGCAGAAATATGCGCCCAAGGGGGCGGGTGCGGTGTTCACCTTCGGCCTCAAGGGCGGGCACCAGGCCGGCATTGATCTGGTGGCGAAGGTGAAGATGTTCTCGCATGTCGCCAATGTCGGCGACACGCGTTCGCTCATCATCCACCCCGCCTCCACCACCCACAGCCAGCTGTCACCCGAACAGCAGGTGAAGGCAGGTGCCGGGCCGGATGTGGTGCGGCTGTCCATCGGCATCGAGGATGTGGCCGACATCATTGCCGATCTGGATCAGGCGCTGGCCTGAAGGTGAATCTTTTCAAGACCATGGCGCCGGGTGTGAATCCGGCGCCTTAACTTTGCCCATGGTTTGCCTTGGGCCAGACGAGGCGCTAAACCCTGTTGCCATGACCCAGCGCCAGCGCAAATTCGTGGGGATCATCCTCACCATCCTCTATCTTCCCGTCTACGCTCTCATCGCCATGGTGCTGGGGGTCAGGCTGGCGGTGGATCAGGGCAAGCTGTGGGAGCTTCTCTATTTCGCCATTGCCGGCACGGCATGGCTGCCGATCGAAATGGCGATCATTCGCTGGATGTCGCGGCCCGACGCCTAGAGCGGATGGTGATTTTCGTCCATCGCAACGGCCTGCCTCAGTGATCGGTGGCGGGCAGGCCTCTCACTTTTGCCGGAACCAACAAAGCTCAGGCTGCTCTAGGTCACATTGAGCGGGCGGAAGCGGTTCAGCAGCGCGAAGGGCGTGCCGGTGAGCAGCGCCCTGACATGGCGCAGTTCCTGAAATTCTCCCGACAGCGACAGGCGCGGCAGTGCGGTGGGGTGGGCGGCGTGCGCCGCAAAGATCATGCCCTTGCGGGTGGTGACGGCGGCCTCATAGCCCGCCTCGCGCGCCAGCCGGAAGTCACGCGGCCCCGCCGATCCGGGATCGCCATAGGGCCAGGCCAGAAGGCGCGGACGCTGACCCAGTTCCTGTTCCAGCCGGTCGGCACAACCCACCAGTTCCGCCATGGCTTCATCGGCGGTGAGCTTGGCCACGGCATAATGGTGGATGGTGTGGCCGCCGATGGTGCACAGGGGATGACGCGCGATGGTGCGCAATTCATCCCAGGTCATGGCTTCGGCCTTCACATAGGCGTCAAGGTCGAAGCCGTGGGCGGCGCAAAACGCCCTGATCCACCGGCGCTGCCCGGCCTCGGGCATATGGCGCACCGGCCAGTAGAGCGCGTTCCAGGCGGCGTGGCGCTCGGCGTCGCTGGTGGTGGCAAGAAGCAGATCCTGCCCCGGCAATGACGCCCTCACCTGCGGGTTGTCGCGGATCACATATTCAAGTCCGCGCCACCAGAGTTCGCAGGTGCCATCCTGAATGGCGGGGGCGGCAAAAATGGTGAAGGGGCAGGCATTGCGGGCAAACACCGGCAGGGCGTGGGTGAGGTTGTCGCGGTAGGCATCATCGAGAGTGAAGGTGACGAAGCGCCGCCCGTGCGGCCTGCCGATGCGCGCCAGCGCCTCGGTCAAGGTCAGAATATCCAGGCCCTGGCGCCGCACCAGTTGAATGACGCCTTCGAGAAACTCCGGTGTGACCTCGAGCAGCCGGTTGGGCGCAAACCCGGTGTCGGCGCCGCCGCCGGGGCGGACATGGTGCAGCATGAAGACGGCCCCCAGGCCGCCAAACAGCGGCTGACCCAGACGGGCAGCACCACTGAAATGGAGCAGATCAAGAAGATGTGCCAGATGGCTGCTTGAGGGCATGGGCTTGATGTGATGAAATGATAAGGATTTTCCCATGTTATGGGCCAAGACTTGATAATCCCTTGCCAGGCGGAACCAGCGATCGACACTTCCCTGCCAAATCCCGTGCCTGCCGACCGCCTGACCGGGGGGGTGCGCCTGCGCATGACCACCGAACCGGAGACAGCCCGGGCCGCCTGGCAGGCGCTGGAGCAGACAGGCCTGAGCACGCTTTATCAGAGCTGGGGCTGGTGTGCGGCCTGGCGCGACACGGTGGGGCGGGCACGCGGCATTGTGCCGGTGGTGGTGACGGGCGAGGACGCCGCCGGGCAGCCGCTGTTCGTGCTGCCTTTGCAGATTGAGCAGCGGTTTGGCGCGCGCCTGCTGCAATGGCAGAGCTGGCCGCACGGCAGCTATGGCTATGGGCTTTATGAGCGGGCGTTCCTGGCGCAGGCGCCTGACTGGTTTCAGCAGCATGGCGCAGAGCTTGCTGCGGTTCTGCCGCCCTTTGACCTGTGGCTGCTTCAGGACATGCCGGAAACGCTGCATGGGGCCCGCCACCCCCTGGCCGGGCTGTTCAACGTGCGCGGCGCCAATGTGCTGTACGCCATGGACCTCAGGCCCGATTTCGCCGCCCTTTACGAGGCCCGGCGCAGCGGCGACAGCCGGCGCTCGGCGCGCAAGCGCGACAGCCGCCTCGGCGCCATGGGAAGCCTCACCTTCGGTCTGCCGGAGGCCGGGGCAGCCACCCATGATGTCCTTGACCAGATGTTCACCGATCAGCAGAAGCGCCTGGCGGAGGCCCATATTCAAGGCCCCTTTGATGCGGCGGCCCAGGCCTTCATCCACCGGCTTGCCGATGTGCAGGCCGGGGACGGGCTGGTGCTTCAGCCCTATGCGCTGCGGCTTGATGGCCGCCTGCTCTGCGTGATGCTGGGGGCCGTGCAGGGCGGCTGCTACTGGGCGCTGATCTCGTCGCTGGCGGCCGGCCCGGAACGCAAACACTCGCCCGGCGACATGGCCCTCCGGCGGATGATTGAAGCCTGCTGCGCCCAGGGCCTGCACAGTCTGGATTTCGCCAGCGGCGACACTGCCTACAAACGGCAATGGGCCGACCGCGTGGTGCCGCTGCACGGGCTGGTCAGGGCGCAAACCATGCGCGGGGTGGCCTTCCGGCTGCCGTGGGCTGCCTATTTTCATGCCAAGCGGGTGGTCAAGGGTTCGCCGGTGCTGCGCGCTGTCTATAACCGCCTGCGCAGCGTGCTGCCCCGGCCGGTCTGAGGCTTCAGGCCGGGTCAGACAGGCTGACGTGGAGCACTTCGCCCACTCCCTGCCCCGTCAGAATGGCGGCGGCGGCATGAGCCTCACGGGCACGCGAGGGGGCGGCCAGCACCACCACCGCCTGGCACAGCGCTGCCAGCGCCGGGGTGACCGGCCGGGCAGGACCGAGATGCAGAAGCACCACATCATAGATGGCTGTCAGGGTATCGAGGGTTTGCGGCAGGCGCTCGCGCACCAGGGAGGCTGCCGCCGCATGGCGCACAGTGCCGAAGCTGACCAGCGCAGCCGAAGACTGGCTGTCGCGGACGACAATGCGGTTGATGTCGGCGCTGCCGCTGACCAGATCCGACAGGCCCGGCGACTGGGAGAGACCGGCAATTTCGTCAAAGGCGCGGTCTTCGGCATCGACATCGAGCAGGATGACGCGCTGACGCGCACCGGCCAGGCCGCGCGCCACGGCCAGGGCAGCAACCGCACAGGCGGTGTCCGAGGCGGCAATGCCGAGCAGGCCGAAACGCCCCATGGCATAGGTCTGATGAAGCGGCAGCAATGCGCCGGTGATGCGCGCTGCCCCTTCGGCAAGGCCGGTGGAATCGCCGTGCATGAGCGCGTCGGCGGCGGCGCGGGCTGCCTCCAGAGTGGCGAGATCCGGCAGCCGGGCAATGACGTTGAGGTGGTGAGGTTCGGCCATGGCAGCGGCCGCCACTGCGGCGGCGGCGGGGGCGACGGCGGCGGCTGGGGCGACGGAAGAAGAAAACGGCGGCGGTGCGGCTGGGTGAAAGACCGGTTCAACCACAGCCGGGCCTGATGGCTGCACGACCAGCGACGCAGCGCTGGCCTGGCGGACGTCCAGGTCTTCGGCGTTATGCAGAGCCGTGGCGGCGCGCATCACCTCCAGCACAAAGGCCAGACCCAGGCCCAAGGCCAGCCCTGCCACCGACAGCAGCAGCATGAGCGGGCCCGGCTTGGGGAAGGAGGGCGTCACCGGCACGCTGGCCCGCTGAATGATGCGGGCCCGGGCGGGCTGCAGGTCTTCGTCGGTGCGCACGCTGGCATCGGCATAGCGTGACAGCAGGCTTTCCAGCAGCGAGCGGTTGGCCGCGGCATCACGCTCCAGTGCCTTCAGCTTGATCTCATCAACATTGGCGGTGGATTCCTTCACCTTCAATTGTTCCAGGCTGTCCCGCAGCGATTTTTCACGCGCGGCGGCCACCTTGGCCTGGCTTTCCAGGCCTTCGGCAATCTTGATGGATTCACGCCGGATCTGGCGTTCAAGATTGGCGTAATCCTCATTGGCGCCGATCATCTTGGGATGATTGGGCAGATAGGTGGCGGAAAGCTCGGCAATGCGGCGGGTGGCCGCCGCCTGCTGTTCGCGCAGGCGCTGGATCATGGTGGAGGCGGTGACTTCCGGGGCCGATTCCACCGTGCCCTTGCTGGCCAGTTCCCTGCGAATGGCTTCGGCCTTGGCTTCAGCCTCGGTGCGGGCTGCCTGGGCCAGGGTGATCTGGCTGTTCAGCTCCGACAGCTGCTGGGCGCCGATGGTGGTGGTCTGGCCCTGAATGAGTCCGGCCTTGCTGCGGTAATCCTCCACCGCTGCTTCGGATTCAGCCACCTTGGTGCGCAGGCTTTCAATTTCCCGCGCCAGCCATTCCCTGGCGCGCTCGGTGGGCGAGTAACGGGCTTCGCGGGTTGAGGCCACATAGGTTTCAGCCGTGGCATTGGCAATGGCCGCTGCCTGCGCGGGGGTGCCGCCGCTGTATTTGATGGCAATGACATTGGACAGCGGCAACTGATAGATGGTGAGGCTGTCCTCCATGGCCATGAGCGCACCCTGTTCCAGCGACATGGCCTTGGGGTTGGGCTTGAATCCCATCCTGACCTTGAGGGCCGAAAGCTTCGATGGCTTGCTCAGCAGCGGGTTGAAGGTGGCGTCGTTGGCCAGTTGCAGCGAATTGATGACCCGCAGCGCCAGATCCTGCGACTTCATGACGTTCATTTCCGTCTGCACGGCGCGGTCGTCGATAACGGACAGGCTTTGCGCCGTTTCGCCCTGGGGGCGGTCAAAGGGGGTGGCCAGATTCTCCACCAGCACCTGGGCCTCGGTGGTGTAGACGGGTCGAACCACGCTCAGCAGGGCGGCCCCTGCCCCGAGCGCCAGGCCAAGGCAGGTGAGGATCAGCAGCTTGCGGCGGGCGATGCCGCGCAGCACATCGACAATGCTGATGGAGGGCGCGGTTCGTGAGCGGGTCATGGCTGTCCAATCAGGCTGGAATCTCCATGCGTTTTTCGATCAGTATGGTAACCATTTCCTTAACGCGCCGGGGCGCCGGCGCTTAAGCCCTTGCTAACCATGTTTGCTTACTGTTGGCACTGCCGCTGCCTCCGTTGCGGCATGAGTTGTCAGTTTGGCTTACAGGATAGTCCAGTGCGTTTGCATCCCATTATTCCCCTCCTTCTTTGCTTGCCACTGGCGGCCTGTGCCCGGGGTTGGGATGCGGATGCGCCCTTCTCCGCTCCGGGCGGCACCGGCATCATGGCCGATGACACGCTGGCCGAGGGGCCGGGTGCTGTTTCATCGGTGTCACAGCTCAAGGCCTATAACACGGTGGGCGTGGTGCCACCCTATGGAGCCCAGGGCACCGCCGCCGCCTATGAATACGCCACCGGCTACAAGGTCGGGGCCGGTGACAGGATTGCCGTCAAGGTGGCGGGAGAGGCTGACATCACGGGCGAATATCTGGTGGACGGGTCCGGCACGATATCACTGCCCTATGTTTCGACCATCACAGTGGCCGGCATGACCACCGCGCAGATCGAGAAGCTCATTGCCAGCAAGCTGCGGGCCGGATACTTGCGCAACCCGCAGGTGTCGGCGCAGGTGATGACCCTCAGACCGTTCTTCATCATGGGGGAAGTGACCACGGCCGGCAGCTTTTCCTATCAGCCGGGCATGACGGTGCAAAGCGCCATTGCGGTGGCCGGAGGCTATGGCACCCGTGCCGATCAGGGGCTGGTGCTGATCACCCGCAAGAATGCCGCCGGCACCAAAACCTACCGGGTGCCTGTCACCACACAAATCTATCCCGGTGACATCATCTACGTCCGCGAACGCTGGTTCTAAGGTCATTGCCATGCGCATTCTTCTGGTTTTCCGCGCACCGGTGGGTGGCCTGTTCCGGCACGTGCGCGACCTTGCCCGCGGCCTGCATGAACGCGGCCACGAAGTGGGCATTCTCTGTGATTCAGAAGGCGGCGGAGAGGTGGCCAGACGGCTTTTGGCCGACAGTGCCGCCCATTGCCAGCTGGGCATTGTCCGCAAACCCATTTCGCGCATGCCGGGGGTGGGCGATCTGGCGGGGGTGCGCCACACCCTGAAAATGGCGCGCGCGATCAGGGCAGACATCATTCACGGCCATGGCGCCAAGGGCGGCCTTTATGCGCGGCTTGCCGGCCGCCGCCTGGGTGTTCCCTCGCTCTATACGCCGCATGGCGGCAGCCTTTACTATGACTGGTCCACCACCGCCGGCAAAGCCTTCCTGGCCACCGAATGGGCGCTGGCGCGGCTGGTCGATGCGCAGAGTTTTGTGTGCACCTTCGAGCGTGACCGGTTCTTGGAGCTGCTTGGCCATCCCCGGAGCCGGAATATTGTTGCCTATAATGGTCTGTGGCCGGAGGAATTTGAACGCCTCGTGCCGGAGCCGGGCGCTGCTGACGTGGTGCTGATGGGTGACATGCGCCCGGTCAAGGGCGTGGACATTCTTCTTGATGCCCTGGCGATCCTCAAGCCCGATGGGCCGGTCAGCGCCAACATTGTGGGCGACGGGCCGCAGATGGCCGATTTTCAGGCGCAGGCCAGCCGGCTCGGCCTTGATGAACAGGTCCGGTTTCTGGGCCGGCTGCCGGCGCGCGATGCCCTGCAGAAGGGGCGCCTGTTGGTGATGCCGTCGCGCAACGAGTCCTTTCCGTACACGGTGCTTGAAGCCTTATCCACGGAAGTTCCCATCATCACCTCGCGGGTGGGCGGCATTGCCGAAGCCCTGCCCGAGCACATGATGCTGGCACGGCTTGATGCGCCAACGCTGGCCGCCAAGATCCGCGAGCGTCTGGCCAGCGCGTCCCACACCAGAGCAGAGTCGGTCAGCCTGCGGGAAATGGCCCGCAAGCGCTTCTCGGCTGCAAAAATGACCGGCGACATCCTGGCCTTCTACAACCGCTTGTTGACGGAAGCGGGCCGCTCCGGCTAACACCGTTCACCATGATTTCTGCCCACCTGGAGACGTTCCGGGGGCGGGCTTGAGACTTGCTCTGAAAGAGGCACAGGTTTCATGGCTTGTATCAAGGTGGCACAGAATGCAGCATCACGAGGCCAACCTCAAATATACGGTCCCCGCTGACCGTATCGCCAATCCGGACACAGCCAGTGCGGAGGAATTGCGCACGGCCATCGGTGACAGTCTGCCCAAGCGCAGTTTCATCTCGCCCCGCATTGTCACCTCGGTCATCCGCGTCATCGAGTTCGTGGCGGTGCCGCTGATCGCGCTGGCGACGGCGTGGTACTACCCCGGCTTCAAGGGCGCTCCCAACGGCTATTACTATCTTGCCGCCGCACTGGCCATGGCGGTGGTCTATACCACCATGCTGCAGATGCTGGGTCTCTACCGGCTGACTGCCCTGCTGCGGCCGCTGCGCCATGTCTCCCGGGTCACCCTGGTCTGGCTGCTGGCCTTCATTGTGCTGGTGGCAGGCATGGTGCTGACCAAGAACACCGAACTGTTTTCACGCGTCTGGCTGGCGCTGTGGTTTGCCGCCGGCCTGATGTTTGCTCTGGCCACCCGGCTTTTCAGTTCTGCTTTGGTGCGGCACTGGAACGCCAATGGCCAGTTCAACCGCCGTGCTGTTCTGGTGGGGGGCGGGGAAACCGCCGAGCGGGTCATCGCCACGCTCGATTCCTCCACCGATACCGATGTCACCCTGCTGGGGATCTTCGATGACCGCGACGATCAGCGCGCCCCCACCGCCACGGGAGGCTTGCGCAAACTCGGCACGGTCACCGATCTGGTGGACTTTGTGCGCAGCACCCGCGTGGACCTGATCATCGTGACCATTCCGCTGACCGCGGAAAACCGCCTGCTCACCATTCTCAACCGGCTCTGGGTTCTGCCGGTGGACATCCGCCTGTCAGCGCATGACCAGAAACTGCGCTACCGGCCGCGCGCCTATTCCCACATCGGCAACCTGCCGCTGCTTGACGTGTTCGACAAGCCGCTGGGTGAATGGGGGCCGCTGGTGAAAGCGGCGGAAGACAAGATCATCGCCAGCTTTGCCATTCTGCTCACCCTGCCGGTCATGGCGGCGGTGGCTCTGGCGGTGAAGCTGGGAAGCAAGGGGCCGGTGATTTTCCGGCAGAAGCGGTATGGCTTCAACAACGAGCTGATCGAGGTCTTCAAGTTCCGCTCCATGTTCACCAGCCAGCTTGATACTGATGCCTCCAGGCTGGTGACCAAGGGCGATCCGCGCGTCACCCCCGTCGGCCGCTTCATCCGCAAAACCTCGCTGGATGAACTGCCGCAGCTGTTCAATGTGCTGAAGGGTGATCTGTCGCTGGTGGGACCGCGTCCGCACGCCACCAAGGCCAAGGCGGCAGACGCCCTCTATGAACAGGTGGTGGACGGCTATTTCGCGCGTCACAAGGTGAAACCGGGCATTACCGGCTGGGCGCAGATCAACGGCTGGCGCGGCGAGACCGATACCGAGGAGAAGATCGAGCGCCGAGTGGAGCATGACCTCTACTATATCGACAACTGGTCGTTAACCTTCGATCTTTACATCCTGGCAAGAACTCCGTTCTCCCTCCTGTCCACGGAAAACGCCTATTGAGGACACCCGGTCCGATTGTTGCACCAGCGAATGCCAGCCCGCTCCGTTTCACGGCGGCGGATATGCGGGATGCTCTGGTCTTTCTGATGTTTCTTAGCGCCTTTGTGGTGGTGATCGAACCTGCCCCGGTTGACGTGATATTCGTGGCGGCAACCGTGGTCATGGTGGCCACCGGCCTGGCGTTCAACGTGGCTGTCGTACCGCTGGCCGCTTTCCTTCTGCTTTACAATCTCGGTGGGTTTCTCAGCTATCTGCAGGTTCTCGAGGATTCGCGGGCCGGCATGTTCGTCATCACCTCGTCCTACATGGCGGTCTCGGCGGTTGTCATGGCCTGCTATGTGGCCCAGGATCCGCTGCGCGCCATGGCGGTGATTGCTCGCGGCTGGACGGCATCGGCGGTCATTGCCAGCATCATCGCCATCGCCGGCTATATGATGGGCGGAAGCCTGCATGAGTATCTATCACCCATCGGCCGCGCCCAGGGCCTGTTCAAAGACCCGAACGTCTTCTCCACCTTTATCATTCCACCGACCATTCTTTCGATCCGCTCCTTCCTGATGGGCGAGCATCGGCGGCCGGCCCTTGCCACCGTCAATCTCATCATTCTGCTGGCGGCCCAGTTTCTCGCCTTTTCGCGCGGCGCGTGGCTGAATTTCATGCTCGCGGCCGTGCTTCTGGTGGGACTCACATTCGTGCTGTCCCCGGACCCCCGAATGCGGTCGCGCATTGCCCTTTTGTCCATTGGCGGCTTTCTGCTGGCGGCCATTCTGCTGGCGCTGCTGTTGTCCAACCCCCGCATTGCGGCGCTGTTCAGCGAGCGCGCTAACGCCCTGAACTATTATGACGTGGGCGAGACGGGTCGCTTTGGCAATCAGATGCGCAGCATCCCCATGCTGCTGCTCAGGCCCAATGGCTTCGGGCCGGTGCAGTTCCGCTACTACCTCGGCCATGACCCCCATAATGTGTTTCTGAACGGCTTTGCCTCCTTCGGCTGGCTCGGCGGCATCACCTACCTCGTCATGATCATCAGCACACTGGTGGTGGGTGTGCGCAGCATTCTCGTGCGCACGCCGTGGCACAGCCATGCCATTGCCATTTTCGCCTGCTTTGTGGCGGTGGCGTTTCAGGGGGTGCAGATCGACACCGAACACTGGCGCCACTTCTACTGGGTGACCGGCCCGCTCTGGGGGCTTTATGCCGCTTACTATTCTGCGGGCAGCAGCCCGGCACGAGACAGCAGACCGGATGGGACGGACTAGGCCATCATGTCCGGTGCAGATGACAACGAACCACTCAAGACCATGGTGCGGCGCCTGTTTGGCTCCGGCGCCATTGCCTTCCTTGCCAAGGCCGGCGGCGCTGCCCTCAGCTATATCATCTTCGTTCTGTTCGCCCGGCTTCTGAGCGCCGACACCTACGGCCACTTCGCCTTCGCCTTCAACCTTGGCAACGCCATGAGCACCATTGCCGGGCTGGGGGCGGCCACGGCCATCCTGCGGTTCTGGCCGCAATACACGGTCCAGGGCATGCCGGCACTGGCCCGCGGAGCGGCTTTTCAGGGCGGCTGGCTCACCCTTGCCGCCACTGCCGGCACAGCCCTGCTCATGATGGCCGCTGCCCCGGTTCTGGCGCGGGCCACCGGAAGCCCCGGTGTTGCCCATCTGATCATCACGGCCCTGGCGGTGCCGCTGATCGCGCTCAGCGAATATGTGGCCTCGCTGCTGCGGGCCATGGGCTATACGTTTCTGTCCCTGATGCCGCGCGACATCGGCTGGCGCATCCTCATCATCATCGGCGCCGGTGCGGCAAGCCTGGCCGGCCTCCAGCTTTCGGCCGCGCTGGCGCTGGGCATCACCACGGCCACGCTGCTTCTGGTGGTGGTGCCCCAGCTTGCCTATGCCGTTAAGCGCGTCAACGCCACCGCCCCGGCACCGGCCCAGACCGACATGGCAAGCTGGCGGAAAGCCGCCCTGCCGCTGTGGGGGGCGGCCATTCTCTACGTGCTGGTGCAGCAGTTTGATGTGGTGATCGCCGGGCTCTACCTGACCCCGGCTGAAACCGGGGCCTATTTCGCGGCCCAGAAAACCGCCTCGCTTCTGACCCTGCTGCTGATTGCCGGCAACCTGGTGGCCGGGCCCCTCATTGCCACCTATTATCACGCTGGCGATATTGCCCGGCTGCAACGCATGACCACCATCATCGCTGTTGCGGTGGCCGCGCCAACCCTGCTTGGCCTGATCTTCCTGGCCCTGGCCGGCAAGCTGCTGCTGGGTCTGTTCGACCCCGCGTTCATCGCCTTCTACCCCGTGCTGCTGGTGTTGGGTGCGGGCTATACCTTCGACGCCATTACCGGCCCCACCGGCTATGTGCTGCAGATGAGCGGCCATGAGCGCAGCTATCTTCGCATCCTCGCCATAACCTATTTGGCAACGCTGGTGGCACAGCTTATATTGGCACCCCGTTATGGAGCGTTAGGCATAGCAATTCCCAATGCGTTAGGGGTTGTTATCTATAACCTCCTCATCATTCACGAGACCCGGCGGAAGATCGCCATCGACCCTTCCGTCTTCAGCCTGTTCCGTCTGCCGTCGAGACCATGATGCCTGAACTTCGTCTTGCCGTTCTGATGCCGGTGTACAATCCCGGTGAGGCTCTGCATGAAACTCTGGCAAGCCTTAGAGCGCAAACGGTGCCCTTCCGGCTTTATCTGGTGGATGACGGAAGCCGCGCCAAGCCGGACTATCGGGCGCTCACGCAGGACATGGACTGCCGGATCATTGAACTGCCGTACAATGTCGGCGTGACGCGCGCCCTCAATGCCGGGCTCAAGGTGGTTCTGGAGGAAGGCTTGCCGCTGATTGCCCGAATGGACAATGGCGATCTCTGTCACCCCCGCCGGTTTGCGGAGCAGACCCGCTATCTCGAGCAGAACCCGGACATTGCCATGGTGGGTTCGTGGGTCACCTTCTCCTATCCCCGTCACGGCTATGAGTTCACCACGCGCTATCCCGACACTGCGCCGGGCTGTGCGCGTTTTCTGCGCTACAACACGCCCATCATTGACACCAGCATGATGGTGCGGGCCGAGGTTTTCCGGACCGTGGGCGACTATCCGCCCGAATACCCCGCCGCCGAAGGCTATGCCCTGGAACTGATGGCCAATGCCGCGGGCTATCGCATGCTCAATCTGCCGGAAGTGCTGTTGACGGCGGTGGAGCTGAAGGAATCACTGTCCCGCGACCAGCGCGCCGCCCAGCTGCAGAGCCGCCTGCGGCTGCAATGGCGGTATCGGGTCTGGCATGACATTCACAGCTGGCTGGGCATGGCGCGCACGCTTGCTCTCATGGTGCTACCCATCACCATGATCCGGCGGATCAAAAAGGCCGTGAAAATCAGCTGAACCGGCCGGGTCGCGGATGCGGCAAACCGGGTGTCAAGGCATTCCCTGCTGTTCAGTGGCGGGAGGGAAGAATGGTCGGAGCGACTGGATTCGAACCAGCGACCCCTACCCCCCCAGAGTAGTGCGCTACCGGACTGCGCTACGCTCCGACGTGGCCAGCCTGTAGCATCCCCGTGGTAAAATTCCAACCCTATTCCGCAGGGGCGTGGCGCTGGACCAGCCAGAGCATGTCGGCGCGGCGGCCCACGAGTTTTCGGGCCTTGCGGGCAAGGCCCAGCAGCCAAACAATCTCGGCAGCAATGACCGCCAGGCCCAGGCCCATGGCCCCCAGATGCGGGGTGAGAAGAAGGGCCGCCGCCAGCACAACAACCACTGCCGCAAGGCAGGCAAAGGCGGTTTGCGACTGATGGCCGGCAAGGGCCAGCAAGTGCTGGTTCAAACCGCTGAGGGCGCGCAGCGTCTGGCCCGCCATGAACACCAGCAGCAGGCCATACGCGGCAGGATAGGTGGGGCCGAAGAAGCCAAGCACCCAGCGGCCCAGCAGGGCTGCGCCCAACAGCCCGGCCAGCATGGTGGCGATGGTCAGAAGATTCATGCGCCACAGCAGCCGGTCAAGGGTCTGATGATCGCGCCGCACCAGAGCGGCAGCAGCATCGGGCAACACCATCTGCTGGGCGGCCTGGACAACGAAGGCCGAAATGGCCGCGAGCCTGACCGCAACAGCGACCAGAGCCACCTGATCCGGCGGCAGCAGCAGGCCGGCCAGCAGGGTGATGAGATCGGTGAAGGCTCCGGCCACCAGAGCCACCAGCAGCAACGACAGGGCGCGCGGCAGCAGGGCCCGCGTATAGGCGGGGCGCGCTGATGCCCAGTGCCGAAGGCTGAGGCCGTCCTTGCCCATGAGCACCGCCTGAACGGCGGCCACCAGAAGCGCCGCCAGCAGCGCCAGGCCGAGCACCCCCCACCAGGGCATGGGCAGGCCAAGGGCCAGCGCGCCCCCCAGCAGAAGGAGCAGCAGGCCGGGCCGGAGCACAAAATCCGGCAGGTAGGACAGGGTGAAGCGGCTCAGGCCATTGGCGGTGGCACTGTTGTGGATGATGAAAATGCCGGGGATGCTGACCAGTGCCCCATAGACCAGCAGCACCCGGGCCGCCGAGCCCGGCGGCAACTGACCATAGGCCACAGCCGCCCCCACCAGAGACAGTGCCCAGGGCAAGGCCAGAACCCGCAGGGCCGCGCCGTGAAAGGCCGGAAGGCTGCGGCTGCTGCCCGGCTGGCTGATGAGACGCGGCACCGTCACCAGATTGAGGGCCGGAAAACCTGCGGTGATGAAGAAGGTGAGCAGCACGGCGCCACTCATGGCCGTGAAGATCAGGCCCACATCGGACGGGAGAAACAGCCGGGCCAGAATGATCTGGGTGAGGAAGCCCAGGCCCGCGCCGACAACGCGCAGGCCCACCAGCCCGCCCAAGCGCCTCACCATATGCCAAAAGCCCATTCGACCGCATCCCGCCAAGCGAGGGGCAAGGGTAGTGAAAAGAGGTTAATGCCGTGTCATGGCCCCGGTCGGCGGGGGGATCAGCGGCTGGCCGCCGGATCGAGCAGACGGCGGGCGTCGGTCAGATCCTTCAGCGCGGCCTTCAGGGCCTCGGCATGGGTGTCGGACAGCTTGTGGACCACGCGGGGGTCGGCGGTCGCGCCGTCGCTGCCGGCGAAATGGGGCGCCATGGGGGCGCGGCCAGGCCCCGGAACGGCGGCGGCGCGGGTCAGGCGCGGGGCCACGCGGGCAGTGCCCGGTGCCGGCGCCCCTTCACGGGCGGCATCAGACTTGCGGGCAATAACCTCACCCCGGCCCACGCCCACCACATAGGCAACGCCCTCCTCCTTCAGGATGCGCTGCACGCCCCTGATGGTGTAGCCCTCGCCATAGAGAAGGGTGCGGATGCCCTTGAGCAGATCGACATCGGCGGGGCGGTAATAGCGCCGCCCGCCCGCCCGTTTCATGGGCTTGATCTGGGGAAAGCGGGTTTCCCAGAAGCGCAGCACATGCTGGGGCACGTCGATCTCTTCGGCGGCCTCGCTGATGGTCCGGAAGGCGTCCGGCGATTTTTCCACAATGGCCTCCCCGCGTCTCAGTCTTCGTCGCCCGGCGTCTGGCCATTGATGATGGCCTTCATGATCTGACTGGGACGGAAGACGAGAACCCGGCGGGGGGTGATCGGCACTTCCTCGCCAGTTTTGGGATTGCGGCCGATGCGCCCGTTCTTGGAGCGCACCATGAAAGTGCCGAAGGACGACAGCTTGACGCTCTTACCAGCCACCAGCTCATCGGAAATCATGTCCAGCACCGTCTTGACCATGTCGGCTGATTCCGACCGCGACAGACCGATATCGCGGTGGACAGCCTCACTCAGATCGGCGCGGGTGAGAGTTTTGTTGCCCATGCTTCTCCCCAGTGCTTTGCCGTGAGTCTAAGCCGGGACTCGGCAGTGGTCAATGAAGATTATTGGAACTCAATGGCTTAGGAGATACTATCAAAGTCCCCACATTTACATGCGGACCAGCACCGCGCCCCAGGTGAAGCCGCCGCCCATGGCCTCCATCAAAATCAGCTGGCCGGGTTTGATGCGGCCATCGCGCACCGCCTCGTCCAGGGCCAGCGGAATGGAGGCCGCCGAGGTATTGCCGTGGCGGTCGAGCGTGATGATGAAGCGGTCTTCGGCGATGCCAAGCTTCTTTGCGGTGCCTTCAAGAATGCGCAGATTGGCCTGATGGGGCACAAACCAGTCAATATCAGCAATGCCAAGACCGGCCGCCGCCAGGGTTTCCTCCACCACGCCGGCAATATTGCCAACGGCGTGCTTGAACACTTCCCGGCCCTGCATTTTCAGCACCCCCACGGTGCGGGTGGTGGACGGGCCGCCGTCAACATAAAGCTTGCCGGCATGACGGCCATCGGAATGGATCTTGGCGGCCAGAACACCACGCTTCACCGGTCCGTGGTGGCCGCTTTCGGCCTTCAGCACCACCGCCCCGGCGCCATCGCCGAACAGCACACAGGTGGTGCGGTCGGTCCAGTCGAGAATGCGCGAAAAGGTTTCCGCGCCGATGACCAGGGCCGCGCGCACGCCGCCGGCGCGGATCAGCGCATCGGCGGTGGTCAGCGCAAAGACAAAGCCGGAGCACACCGCCTGCATGTCAAAGGCGGCACCGTGATGAATGCCAAGGTCGGCCTGAACCTGGGTGGCCGTGGCGGGAAAGGTGTTATCCGGGGTGGAGGTGGCCAGCACAATGAGGTCAATGTCGGCGGGCGTCATGTGCGCGCTGGCCAGGGCGGCGCGGGCGGCGGCCACGGCCAGGCTGCGGGTGGTTTCACCCTCACCGGCTATGTGGCGGGCACGGATTCCGGTGCGCTCGCGGATCCACTCGTCGCTGGTGTCAACGATGCCGCTGATCTCCTCATTGGTCATGACGTGTTTCGGCAGGGCAGAGCCGGTGCCCGCAATCACCGAATGAATCACTGTCATGCGCCGTCTCCCGGTGGGATGGCGGCGGCCATGCCCGGCTCCTGCGCCAGCAGGGCATTCACCTCTTCCACGTCGGCGGCAATCTTGGCGGTGAGGCCGTTCTTCACCATCTGCACCGCCACATCAATGGCGGTGGCATAACCAAGCGCGTCGGAGCCGCCATGGGCTTTCACCACCACGCCGTTGAGACCCAGCATGAGGCCGCCGTTCAGCTTGGACGGGTCGAGCCGGGCCTTGATGGTGCGGAAGGCGCCAAAGGCCAGCGCCGCACCGATTTTCGACAACAGTGATGCCGTCATGGCGTCCTTCATCAGGGTGGCGATCATGCGCGCCGTGCCTTCGGCGGTCTTCACCGCAATATTGCCGGTGAAGCCCTCGGTCACCACCACGTCCACCGTGCCCTTGCCGATGTCATCCCCTTCAACAAAGCCGTGATAATGGATGGGAAGCTTCAGCTCGCGCAGCAGGCGGCCCGCCTTCTTCACTTCCTCCAGCCCCTTGATTTCCTCAACACCGACATTGAGCAGCCCCACCGAGGGCTGCTTCAGGCCGAACAGGCAGCTTGCCATGGCCTCGCCCATCACGGCGAATTCCAGCAGCTGGCGGGCGTCGGCGCCGATGGAGGCGCCAAGGTCGAGCACCACGCTCTGACCCTTCAGGGTTGGCCATTGCGCGGCCAGCGCCGGCCGCTCAATGCCCGGCAGCATCTTCAGGATGAAACGCGACATGGCCATGAGGGCGCCGGTATTGCCCGCCGAAACGGCGGCATGGGCCTCACCCCTTTTCACCGCGTCGATGGCCAGCCACATGCTGCTCTTGCCCCTGCCCTGGCGCAGGGCCTGGCTGGGCTTGTCATGCATGGCGATGGCCACATCACAGTGATGGATGACGGCCCTGGGCTTGAGCTTCGGCTGCAGGGCCAGCAGCGGGGTCAGGCGCTTCTCATCGCCGAACAGCAGGAAATTGGCCCGGGGATGGCGCTCCGCGGCAATGGCGGCAGCCGGCAGCACCATTTCCGGTCCGGCGTCTCCGCCCATGGCGTCCAGGGAAAGGGTCAGCGTGTCAGGCATCGGTCATCCGGTAAGAGGGCACGGGCGCGGAATCGTGCCCGGACCATAAAGACCTTGAAGCCATGGCACAAAGGCAAAATCCGGGCATCAACGGTCTTTGTTCCGTAACTTTTCCAGATGGGAAAAGGGCGAGGCAGGCTTTGCCGCATCATCCTCTCCGGTTGCAGTGCCGGCGGCGAAAACCTCGCCCGGACGGCGCGGATAGGGGTCAAGCTCAAGGCTCAGGGTTTCGGCCACCATCTCGCCCAGATCAACCACGCCATTGTGGATGGGGTCGGCGTCTTCCGCCCCGTCGGCATCGGCCTCGGCCGCGGGCAGGAAGTAGCGTTCCACCGGGAAGGTGACGGTGGTGCGAAACGGTTCCAGCGACACCACCGAAAGCTGCTCCAGCTCGGCGGTGAGGCTGCCTGTGACCTTCAGACCGCCGCCGCGCCAGGGGGCGGCATGAAGTGCTGCCGTGAGGGCAAACAGCCGGGGCACAGCCAGGCGGCGCGCCAGTTTTTCGCATTCTCCGGGTTCAGCCCTGAGCTTCTCATGGCTGCCAGTGCGGGGCACCCGGTCCACCTCGATGGGGCGGGAAAATTCAACGGCGGGGCTGCGGGGGGTGCGGGTCATGGGAATGTCACCGTGCCCTGGGCCATGGCGGCAGCAGGCTGGGCGGCCAGCGCTGCCCTGGCTGCCACCACCCAGCGGGCCAGTTCCGGCAGTGCGCCCGGCGGCTCGACATCGGGCCACAGGTTGCGCGCCAGAGCGGCGGCAAGGGCGGTTTCGTCATTGCCCGCCGCGCCATAGGCGGCAGCGCGGCCATAGAAGGCTTCGGCCATGCGGCGCACCTTCTTGCCCACCGTCACATCACTTGCCCCCAGTTCGCGGAGCGCGTCGTCCATGCCGGTGACGAAACGTTCCACCAGGGCGCGGACAAGCTCGTCCATGCCCTCGCCCTGCAGGCGCTCCACCACCAGGGCAAGGTGCAGCACCACCATGTCAAAGCGGCCTTCCAGCGTGTCGGGCACCGCCCCTGTGGCATAAAAGCGAGGCCGCCGTGCCGCCGCCACAATCGCCGCATAGAGGGCTTCCTCCGGTCGGGTTCCGGCCTTGCGCCAGGGCCACAGGCTCATGCGCTTGCTCCGGCGGTGGCGAGCGGGCTAAACAGGGTGCGGGCGTTTCGGCCCCGGATAATGCAGCGGTTGGTCATGACAGTGAAATTCATCGGTTCGGCGTCAATGTGGCTGGTCGCGGGCGCTTGTGCAACCCTTCTGGCGGCCTGTTCGCCGGAGATCAATCACCGCGGCTATTATGCCCGGCCCGGTGCCTTTGCACAGATATCCGAGGGCATGGCCAAGTCCGAGGTGGAGGGCATTCTCGGCTCGCCGTCAACCACCGCCAGCGTCAACTTCCAGGGCGACAGCTATTACTACATCACCTCCACCACCGAGAGCCGGTCATTCCTGCAGCCGGTGGAAACCAATCGCGAGGTGACGGCCATCCGCTTCAACAAGAACGACCAGGTGACCAACTTCGCCCAATATGGTCTGGAAGACGGCAAGATCATCAACATCAATGACCGCAAGACGCCGGTGGCGGGTGGCGAACTCACCATCCTGCAGGACATCTTCAGGGGCATTCTGCGCTCGTCGCCCGGGGTTGCCGGTCCGGGCGGCGGCATCAGCCTGCCTAAATGATCCGGGCGGTTCTCAGAACTTCATGCTGGCGCCAATGCGCCACAGGCCAAGGGTGGGTTCGAAGCTGAAGGCCTCGTCATTGGCGCTGTGGCCCGAGGCCGTGCCGAAGTCCATGTGCATGTATTCGGCGCGCACCGTCCATTGCGGATCCCACTGATATTCCACCCCGCCGCCCAGCGCCAGACCGGCGCGCAGGCCGCGCTTGATGGCGGTCTCGCCTTCGGTGTTGCCAATGGAGGTGTCATCAATGCTGGTGATGGCCAGGCCGCCGGTCAGGAACAGCATGGTGTCGTCCTGCACGAAATAGCCCGCCCTGCCCCTGGCGGTGGCATAAACGGGGCCCATCTGGCTTGACCAGACATGGCCGTCATAGACGGGGGTGGCCGGCTGACTGGCGTTGAGAAGGCCAAGATCGCCCTCCACACCCAGCATCAGGCCATCGCCCACCAGCCAGTTCTGGCCAAGGGTCACGGCCGCTGCCGGGCCATCGGGTTCCAGGGTGGCGGTGCCATGATCACCGGCACGGTTATAATGCTGGGTGGAGGAGCCAAAGGCCCAGCCCAGCGTGGCGCCGATATAACGCCCCACCCAGGAGGTGGCTGCGGGCTTGGGGGCAAAGAAGGCCACCAGTTCACGGCTGGTCTTGCCCAGCCGGTTCACCTCTTCGGCTCCGGCGCTGGAACCGGACACACACAGGAACGCCAACACACCGCACAGAACACGTTTGCCGCTCATCGCGCATTCCCCTCGAAATGCGCCGTCCCTGTCCCCGGTTCACGGTATGGTTAACGGGCGTTATTGGCCGTGATCGGGCCATTTCGCGGCCATGCCCGCCGCATGTGGGGCAATTTCGGGGCAAACAAAAAGGCCGGGGATAAACCCCGGCCTTTCCGTTGCGATGGTCTGGCTCAGTGCGCGGCAAGGACCGCGAGCAGCAGCAGGGCCACGATGTTGGTGATCTTGATCATCGGGTTCACGGCGGGGCCCGCCGTGTCCTTGTAGGGGTCGCCGACGGTGTCGCCGGTGACGGAGGCCTTGTGGGCGTCCGAGCCCTTGAGGTGCTTCACGCCCTTGGAGTCGACGAAGCCGTCCTCAAAGGACTTCTTGGCGTTGTCCCAGGCACCGCCGCCCGCCGTCATGGAGATGGCGACGAAGATGCCGGTGACGATGACACCCATGAGCATGGCGCCCACCGCCGCAAAGGCCTGTGCCTGACCGGCAATGGCCTTGATGACGTAATAGACCACGATGGGCGACAGCACCGGCAGCAGCGACGGCAGGATCATTTCCTTGATCGCCGAGCGGGTCAGCAGGTCGACCGCGCGGGCATAGTCGGGCTTGGAGGTGCCCTTCATGATGCCGGGGTCTTCCTTGAACTGGCGGCGCACCTCGATGACCACCGACTGGGCCGCACGGCCCACCGCGGTCATGGACATGCCACCGAACAGATAGGGCAGCAGACCGCCAAACAGCAGGCCCACGACCACATAGGGGCTGGACAGGTCGAAGGAGACCGGCACGCCGCCGAAGAAGGTCTTGAGGTCCTGGGTGTAGGCAGCAAACAGCACCAGCGCGCCAAGGCCCGCCGAACCGATGGCATAGCCCTTGGTCACGGCCTTGGTGGTGTTGCCCACGGCGTCGAGCGCGTCGGTGTTCTTGCGCACTTCCTTCGGCAGGCCGGCCATTTCGGCAATGCCGCCGGCGTTGTCGGTGACCGGGCCAAAGGCGTCGAGCGCCACGATCATGCCGGCCAGAGACAGCATGGTGGTGACCGCCACCGCCACGCCGAACAGACCGGCGAGGTTAAAGGTGACGATGATGCCGGCCACGATGACCAGCGCCGGAAGGGCGGTGGCTTCCATGGACACGGCAAGACCCTGGATGACGTTGGTGCCATGGCCGGTGATGGAGGCTTCGGCAATGGAATTCACCGGGCGCTTGCCGGTGCCGGTGTAGTATTCGGTGATCCAGATGATGGCGGCGGTGATGAGCAGGCCGACCACGCCGCACCAGTAGAGCGCCATGGGCGTGAAGCCGCCGAGGTCGCCGCCCATGCCGTTGAACACCAGCGAGATGACCGGATAGAGCACCGCCAGCGACAGAACGCCGGTGGCAATGACGCCCTTGTAGAGAGCGCCCATGATGTTGTTGGAGGCACCGAGCTTGACGAAGAAGGTGCCGATGATGGAGGTGACGACGCAGGCGCCGCCAATGGCCAGCGGCAGCACCATGCCGGAAATCTTGTAGGCTTCCGGCAGGGCAATGGCGGCCAGCACCATGGTGGCAACCGCGGTCACCACATAGGTTTCAAACAGGTCAGCGGCCATGCCGGCGCAGTCACCGACATTGTCGCCGACGTTGTCGGCAATGGTGGCGGGGTTGCGCGGATCATCCTCGGGAATGCCGGCCTCGACCTTGCCCACCATGTCGCCGCCGACGTCCGCACCCTTGGTGAAGATGCCGCCGCCGAGACGGGCGAAGATGGAGATGAGAGAGGCGCCGAAGGACAGCGCGATCAGGGGATCAACCACATCGCGGCTGGTGGGGTTGAGGCCCAGAACGCCGGTGAGGAAGAAGAAATAGAGGGTGACGCCGAGAAGGCCCAGACCGGCCACCAGGAGACCCGTCACCGCGCCCGACTTGAAGGCGAGGTCAAGGCCGCCGGCCAGCGACTTGGTGGCCGCCTGCGCCACGCGCACATTGGCGCGCACCGACACGTTCATGCCGATGAAACCGGCGAGGCCGGAAAGGAAGGCGCCGATGGCGAAGCCGACCGCCGACTTCCAGCCGAGCAGGAAGAAGGCGATGGCGAAAATGGCCACGCCAACGAAGGCGATGGTGGTGTATTGGCGCTTGAGATAGGCCTGCGCGCCCTCACGGACGGCGGCGGAAATTTCCTGCATGCGGGCGGTGCCGGCATCGGCGGCCAGAAGGCCGCGGGTGGTAACGATGCCGTACACGATGGAGAGCGCGCCCGCGAGCACGATCAGCCAGAGTGCGGTAGCCATGGAGATACCCTTTGGTTTGTGTTGCCCCGGTTCAGGACGCTGTGGGGGCGGAATCGCCCCATCCCGGTCCTGGCCCGGCTTGTGCGCTGCGATATGCCAAAAGCGGGCCAGCCGCGCAATGGGCCTTAAGGCTTGGTTAAGCGGCGGGGGGAAGCGCCTCGGCCCGGGCGGCGCGGCTGGCGGGATGGCGCCACAACCAGACCAGTATGAACAGACCCGCCACGGCAAAGGGGATGAGGGTGATATTGACGCCGTGCCAGCCGAAACGACTGAGTATCTGGCCGGACAGGAAGGACGCGCTGGCGGTGGTGACGGCCACGGTGAAATCATTGCCGCCCTGCACCTTGGCCCGCTCGGCCGGTTCATAGGTTTCGGTGAGGATGGTGGTGGCGCCGATGAAGCCGAAATTCCAGCCCAGGCCCAGCAGCACCAGGGCCACGGCAAAACGGTCGAAATCCAGACCCGACAGGCCGGCCGCCGCCGCCGCCAGCAGCAGCGCCATGCCCAGGGCGGCAATGCGCTCCGCGCCATAGGCCTTGATGAGATGGCCGGTGAAGAAGCTGGGCACATACATGGCCAGCACATGCCACTGGATGACCCAGGAGGCGTCCGAGGGGGCAAAGCCGCAGCCCACCATGGCCACCGGCGCGCCGGTCATCATGAGGTTCATCATGGCATAGGAAATGGCCGCCGTGGCAATGGCCGCCGGCAGGCGCGGATTGGCCATCAGCGCAGCCCATGAGCGGCGCGGGCCCGACACCACCTCGGCACTGGGTTTTGGCAGGTCAAGCATGAGAATGATGACCAGAGCCAGCACCGACAGAACCGCACTGGCCAGGTAGGACCCGGCGAAACTGTAGGGCACCAGCAGATCGGCGGTGGCGGTGGTGAGCAGCGTGCCGGTGACAGCGGCCACCACGCCGCCGGTCAGCACCCAGGAGATGGCAAGATGGCGGGTGCGCGGGCTGGCCACCTCCACGGCGGCAAAACGGTAATAGCCCGCGAAGGCCTGAAACACCCCCTGCATGGCCGTGGCCAGGCAGAACAGCACGAAACTGGCCTGGAAAATGGCCGCCGCCGCCAGAAGCGCCCCGGCCACGCCCGCCAGTGCCCCGAGGGCAAAGCCCGGCTTGCGGCCAAAGCGCTGCATCAGCAGGGCGGCCGGAATGGTGCACAGGGCCGACCCGACCACAAAGGTGGTGATGGGCAATGTGGCCAGCGCTGTGCTGGGGGCCAGCATGACCCCCACCAGCGAGGCCGAGGCAAAGAGCAGGATGGTGGCGTTGGAATAGAGCGCCTGCGACACCGCCAGCAGCAGGATGGTGCGCCGGGCTTCGGCGTCGGCGGCCGGGATGGCGGCAGTCTGGGTCACAGGCCGAATTCCGCCGGCCGGCGCTGGCGGGCCAGCGCGTTCAGCACGCCGTTGACAAAGCGCGGCTCCTCCGCGCCGAAGAAGGCATCGGCCACGGCGACATATTCGGTGATCGCCACCTTGGCCGGGGTAGCCTCGCGGAACATCAGCTCATAGGCCGCGGCACGCAGAATGGCGCGCACCGTGGCATCCAGCCGGTGCAGCGGCCAGTCCTTGTCGAGAATATGGTCCACGGCGGGATCGAGGGTGGACTGTTCGCGCACCGCCCCCTCCACCACCTCGCGCAGCAGCTTGGTATCAGCCTCGCCGCACTGGCCGCCGTCAAAATCCTCGCCCTGCGCGCGGGTGGCAAACTGGGCCAGCGTCTCGCCCACATCGGTGCCCGCCAGATCCATCTGGTAAAGCGCCTGCACCGCGCCGAGGCGGGCCGCGGCGCGGGTGGTGGGGCCGGGCTTGCGGGCCTTGGCGGTGCTGGTCATTTCTTCTTGGCCTTGCGGAAGGCGCGGCGGTGGCCAAGCAGCGCCAGCGCCGCCTCGGCCGCCCCTGCCCCCTTGTTCATGTCGCTCACCCGGGCGCGGGCCCAGGCCTGCTCCATGGTTTCGACGGTGAGAATGCCATTGCCGATGGCCAGACCCTGCAGGGTAAGGTCCATGAGGGCGCGGGCACTTTCACCGGCGACAATGTCATAGTGGCCGGTTTCGCCACGGATCACGGTGCCCAGCGCCACATAGGCGTCGAATTCCAGCTCCTCCTCGGCAATGGCGATGGCGCCCGGAATTTCCAATGCCCCCGGCACGGCAATGCGCGCCCAGTTGACGCCCGCTGCCTCCAGCGCGGCAATGGCACCCTTGGCCAGTTCATCGGCGAGATCGTCATAGAAGCGGGCCTCAACGATCAGCACATCGCCCTTGAGCCTGCGGGAGTCGGCAGTCTTCTTGTCGGTTTTCATCATGAACACTCACTGAGGCGGGCGGCATAGCGCGCCAGCAGGTCAATTTCAATGTTGACGGCGTCCCCCGCCCTGGCCCCGCCCCAGCTGGTGACGGCCAGGGTGTGGGGAATGAGGGTGACGCCGAAGCGGTTCACCGTCACCGCATTGACGGTGAGCGAGGTGCCGTTCAGCGTCACCGATCCCTTTTCGGCAATGAAGCGGGCCAATGCCGCCGGAGCCTCGAAGACGAAGCGCGACGAACCGCCGTCAGCGCTGATGGAGACGATGGTGGCCACACCATCAACATGGCCGGACACCATGTGGCCGCCCAGTTCGTCACCGAGCTTCAGGGCGCGTTCCAGATTGACGCGGCGGCCCGTCTGCCAGCTGCCCAGGGTGGTGCGGGCCAGGGTTTCGGGCGAGGCTTCGACGCTGAAGTCAGCGCCGCGCGCGCCTGCGGTCACGGCCACCACGGTGAGGCAGCAGCCGTCACAGGCGATGGAGGCGCCGAGGGCAATGGTGGCCGGGTCATAGGCCGAGGCGATGGTGAAGCGGGTGAGTTGGGCCTCGCGCACAATCGCGCGCACGTCGCCCACATCGCTGACAAGTCCGGTAAACATGGTTCAATCCTGTCCGCGCCGTTCATAGACGGAGGCGGTGTCTTCGCCCAATCGCAGTTCCGTGATGAGGTTAAGGCGCTTTGCCGCCTCTGTCAGCAGCGGTCCCGCCGCCAGCCCCTGCGGCCCCAGCGTGAGGGGCGAACGGTGGATGTGCAGACGGTCAATGAAGTCGGCCTGCCAGAGGGAATCGATCAGGTGCGCCCCACCCTCCACCAGCACGGTGTTGATGCCGCGCCCGGCCAGTTTTTCCAGTCCGTCGGCAAGGTTGACCCGGCCATCAGGGGCGGCGGCGCAAACCAATACGCTGACACCGGGGGCCACCGCGCCATCGCGGGTGGAGAGCAGCCAGACCGGGGTTTCCGTGGCACTGGCGGCCAGGCGGCTGTGGGGCGGCAGGCGCAGCTGGCTGTCGGCCACCACGCGGACGGGCGAGCGTCCCGCCATGCCCGGCAGGCGGCAGGTCAGGTCCGGGTCATCGGCCAGAACCGTGCCAAGGCCGACGAGGATGGCATCAGCCTCTGCCCGCAGCAAATGGGTGCGGGCCCAGGCTTCGGGGCCGGTGATGCGAGTTTCCGTGCCGGGCTGTGCCGCGATCCTGCCATCGGAGGAAACCGCCAGTTTGGCAATGACTTGCGGGCGGTTGCTGATAATCCGATTCAGGAAGCCGGCAAGCGTCCGGCGGGCTTCCGCCGCGCCTTCGCCCACCGCCACCGCAATGCCGGCGGCGCGCAGCATGGCAAAGCCCCTGCCCGCCACGCGTGGATCGGGGTCGCCGATTGCCGCCACCACCCGCGCCACCCCGGCCCTGACCAGCGCTTCGGCGCAGGGCGGGGTCTTGCCGTGATGGGCGCAGGGTTCCAGGGTCACGAAACAGGTGGCGCCGCGCGCTGCCTCCCCCGCCATGGCCAGGGCCACGGTTTCGGCGTGGGGGCGGCCGCCGGGCTGGGTCCAGCCCAGCCCCACCACCAGACCATCCTTCTCCAGAAGGCAGCCCACCGGCGGGTTTTCCGCCGTGGTGCCCAGGGCGCGGCGGCCGAGGCGGTTGGCGAGATCCATCCAGCGGCCCGCAAGGCCCGGCATGGTCACTCCTCCCGGCCTTCGGGGCGGGCCTCGCCCTCCTCGCCCTTCATTTCGCCGAGGATGTTCACGAAATCCTTGAGGTCGCGGAAATTCTGATAGACCGAGGCGAAGCGCACATAGGCCACGTCATCGAGGTTCTTCAGCCCCTCCATGATGTGGCCACCGATGATGTCGGACTTGAGTTCGCTTTCACCCAGGCTTTCAAGCTGCCGGACAATGCCGGAGATCATGCGTTCCACCCGCTCCGGGTCCACCGGGCGCTTGCGCAGCGCCACATTGACCGAGCGCGCCAGCTTCTCGCGGTCAAAGGGCACGCGGCGGCCCGACTTCTTGATGACCATGAGTTCGCGCAGCTGCACGCGCTCGAAGGTGGTGAAGCGGCCGCCGCAATCGGGACAGAGGCGGCGGCGGCGGATCGCGGTGCCGTCCTCCGACGACCGCGAATCCTTCACCTGAGTGTCTTCATTGCCGCAGAAGGGACAGCGCATGGGACCAGACTAACCCATCACGAATAGATGGGGAACCGTTTCGTCAGGGCCTCGACCTTGCGCTTCACCGCTGCTTCCACCTTGCCGTTCCTGTCTTCGCCATTGGCGGCCAGACCATCCACCACCTCGATGATGAGGCGGCCCACCTCGCGGAACTCGGCGGGGCCGAAGCCGCGCGTGGTGCCCGCCGGGCTGCCGATGCGGATGCCCGAGGTGATGGTGAAGGGAGCGGGATCGAAGGGAATGCCGTTCTTGTTGCAGGTGATGTTGGCGCGGCCCAGGGCCTGTTCGGCGGCCTTGCCGGAAATGCCCTTCCGGCGCAGGTCAACCAGCATGAGGTGGGTGTCGGTGCCGCCGGAAACGATGTCACAGCCACCCTCTATCATGGTCTCGGCCAGCACCTTGGCATTGGCCACCACATTCTTCGCATAGGTCTTGAAGGCGGGCTTCAGCGCCTCGCCAAAGGCCACCGCCTTGGCGGCGATGACATGTTCAAGCGGCCCCCCCTGCAGGCCGGGGAAGACGGAGGAGTTGATCTTCTTGCCCAGATCCTCATCGCGCGACAGGATCATGCCGCCGCGCGGGCCGCGCAGGGTCTTGTGCGTGGTGGTGGTGACGACATGTGCATGCTCAAGCGGATTGGGATGCACGCCGCCCGCCACCAGACCGGCAAAGTGGGCCATGTCCACCATCAGATAGGCGCCAACCGAGTCGGCAATTTCGCGGAAGCGCTTGAAGTCGAGGGTGCGCGGATAGGCCGAGCCACCGGCAATGATGAGCCGGGGCTTCACCGCCAGCGCCTGCTGGGCCAGCGCATCATAGTCAATGAGGTGATTGTCCTCGCGCACCTTGTAGGAGGCGACCTTGAACCACTTGCCCGACTGGTTGACCGGTGAGCCGTGGGTGAGATGGCCGCCGCAGGCGAGGTCGAGGCCCATGAAGGTGTCGCCCGGCTGGAGCAGGGCAAAGAACACGGCCTGATTGGCCTGAGCGCCGGAGTGGGGCTGGACATTGGCGAAGCTGGCGCCGAACAGCTGCTTGGCGCGCTCGATGGCCAGGTTCTCGGTCACGTCCACCCATTCGCAGCCGCCGTAATAGCGGCGGCCCGGATAGCCTTCGGCATATTTGTTGGTCATCACCGAGCCCTGCGCGTCAAGCACGGCGCGCGACACGATGTTCTCCGAGGCGATGAGTTCGATCTTCTTCTGCTGGCGGACGAGTTCACCGGCAATGGCCCTGGCCACCTTGGCATCGGTCCTGGCCAGACGCTCCTTGAAGAAACCGGGGAACAGGGGCTTGGCCTTCTTCGCCGGTGCCTTGCGGGCGGAAGCCTTTTTGGCGGGTTTCGCCCTGGCAGAGGTCTTCACGGATTTCTTCGCGGCAGTTTTCCTGGCCATGGCCGTCCCTTTCCTGAATCGCTGGCCCGCAAAATACAGCCTCAGGCGGGCGGGTCCAGTTGCAAGTTGATGCGGCCTCACACTATCCGACGAAAGCACGGCCCCTGCCCTGGCGGGCGGCGGCTGGCGGCAGATTTGCGACGCGTGAGAACCGGCGGTCAGGCGGCGGCGCGGCGCAGGCCCATGTCGGTCCAGAGATGGTCGAGGGCGGCCACCAGCCGGGCGATTTCCAGTTCACCGTGCAGCGGACCGGGGGTCAGGCGGATGCGCTCGGTGCCCTTGGGCACGGTGGGATAGTTGATGGGCTGGGCATAAATGTTGAATTCGTCCATCAGCCGGTCGGTCAGTTTCTTGCACTTCACCGGATCGCCGATGATGACCGGCACGATATGGCTGGGGCTTGCCATGACCGGCAGGTTCTTGGCCTTCAGGGCGGCGGTGAGCCGGGCGGCGTGGGACTGCTGCAGGCTGCGCTCGGTCTGGCTTTCCTTGAGGTGGCGGATGGAGGCGGTGGCCCCCGCCGCGATGACCGGGGCGATGGAGGTGGTGAAGATGAAGCCCGGCGCATAGGAGCGGATGGCATCGACCAGGGCGGCAGAACCGGTGATGTAGCCACCCATGAGGCCGAAGGCCTTGGCCAGCGTGCCCTCGATGATGTCAACCCGGTCCAGCAGGCCTTCACGCTCGATGATGCCGCCGCCGCGCGGACCATACATGCCGACGGCATGAACCTCGTCGCAATAGGTGAGCGCGCCATATTTTTCAGCGAGATCACAGATCTCCCGGATGGGGGCAATGTCGCCATCCATGGAATAGACGGATTCAAAGGCAATCACCTTGGGCCGCTCCAGCGGCAGAGCCTTGAGCTTCGCTTCAAGGTCTTCGAGGTCATTATGGGCAAAGACCTGCTTTTCCGAACGGCCATGCTTGATGCCCTCAATCATGGAAGCATGATTGAGTTCATCCGACAGAATGATGACGCCGGGCAGGAGACGGCCCAAGGTGGAGAGGGTGGCTTCATTGGACATGTAGCCGGAATTGAACAACAGGGCTGCTTCCTTGCCGTGGAGATCGGCCAGTTCAGCCTCAAGCTCAACATGATAGTGGGTGGTGCCGGAAATGTTGCGGGTGCCGCCGGAGCCGGCGCCCACCTCATTGATGGCAAAGTGCATGGCCTCGATCACCTTGGGGTGCTGGCCCATGCCGAGATAATCGTTGGAGCACCAGACGGTGACTTCCTGCTCGCCCCGGGGGCCGCGATAGAGGGCGCGCGGAAAGCGGCCCTTGTAGCGGCAGATGTCGGCGAATTCGCGATAGCGCCCCTCGCGCCGCAGCGTGTCGAGGGCGGTGGTGAAAATGGTGCGGTAGTCGGTGGTGGTCATCGCTGCCTCACGGGGCCCTGCGGTTGTCACGTTCTCAGGCGCAGAAGAACCGCGGCGGGGCCTTCGGGTCAAGTGAACAGGGCGTAATGATTGGGACAGAAGGCCGCAGGCTGCGGCGCTAATTGGTGGCGGTGGTCAGCGGCGGTTTCAGCGGTTTCTTCTTGGCCGTCTTGTCCACCGGTTTGGCGGCAGGCTTCTTGTCAGTCACCGTCTTGTCGGCCGCCTTCTTGTCCACGACCTTCTTGTCGGTCACCTTCTTGTCGGCAACCTTTTTGTCGGCCGCCTTCTTGTCGGCCACCTTCTTGTCGGTCGCGGTCTTGTCGGCTGCCTTCTTCGCCGTGGCCTTGCCAGCGGCTTTCACCGGCGGCTTGACCTTGGCGGCTGCCGCCTGTTCCTTGCGGTAGGCGGCCCAGTCGAACAGGCCCGGATAGGCCTTGGCTTCGCCCTGCGGCTTAGGTGCGTCAGCCCTGGTCTTGGTGGAAATCACGGTCTTGGCCGGTTTTTCTGGCAGGTCAGCCTTGGCCGGGGCGTCGGTGACCGCTGGCTTGAGCGCAGGCTTTGACGTGGCGGTAATGGGCGCGGTCGTGGTCTTGGCGTCGGGCTTCTTGCTGCTGGCCGCCGTCCTGTTCTTGCTGCTCATGCCGCCAAACAGGCCAAAGCCCTCGGCCTCGGCGGCTTCCACGGATGCGGGCTGGCGGGGAATGGGCTTCAGCACATAGCGCTGACCATCCGGGCTGGTTTCACCCAGCGGCATGGGCTGGCCGACGGTGAAGCCGGAGCCGTCGAGTTCGTAAATGTCATTGCGGAAGGCAACCGTGCCACCGCCCGCCGGCCAGGCGGTGAGATAGGCCACGCGCAACTGCGGCGGATTGGCCAGCTTCACATCCAGCCTTTCCTGCGACTTGGCCAGTTCGTCAATGCGGCCGGCATTGATGCCATCCTGGCCGTTCAGGATCCAGTTCAGCAGCACCGCCACCTTGTCCACGCGCACGCAGCCCGAGGAATAGAAGCGGCCATTGTTGTTGAAGGCATAGCGTTCCGGCGTGTCGTGCAGATAGATGCCGAAGGGGCTGGAGAAATTGATCTTGGCAGTGGCCATGGCGTTGCCGCCGCCCGGTTCCTGGCGGAACAGATAGTCATCGGCCACGGCGGTCTTCCAGTCCACCGTATCGGGGTCCACCTCCTCGCCGCCATAGCCCTTGAACACGCGGATGTTCATGGTGCGGAGAATGTCGGTGCCGCCGTTGAGGATCTTGGGGATGATGTCCTTCTCGACGATGGAAGCGGGCGCGTTCCAGTAGGGATTGAAATTGATGTCGGAAAGCGCCGTCATGACCACCGGGGTGGGGCGCTCGGGCTTGCCGACAATGGCGCGGTGCACCGAATTGATGCGGCCATTGGTGACGGTCTGGATCTGCTGGGCCGGAACATTGACCACGACATAGCGCGTGCCGAGGTTCTGCTCATAGGCGGCGAGACGGTCGATGTTGGCGCGGATGGTGGCAACACGGGCGGCGGCCGGAATGTTCAGCGCCTTCAGCGTCGGGCCATCGACCTTGCCGGTGGCATCAAGGCCGGTGTTGGCCTGGAAACGGCTCACCGCCTGAACCGTGGCGGGGGTGTAGACGTTGCTGTCCATGGCGGCGGAGGAAAGATATCCCTCCAGCGCCAGACGGCGGTTGAGAGCCAGAACATGATTGCCCTTGGAACCCTTGCGGTAGCTGCCGCTGCCCAGTTTGGGCCAGCCGCCCTGGGCGGCCACGGCGGCATAGCGGGCTTCGGCGGCGCGCAATTGCGAGGCGCTGCCGGGGTTGATCATCGGCTCGCCGGAGGCCTTGAGGGTGGCCACCTCGGCAGAGGGCACAAAGGGTTTCACCTCCGCCGGTTCGGCCGGTGACACGCCGGGCGTAGCGGGCGGAGCCACCACCACCGGAGCCGGTGCGGGCTCAGCCGGCGGCTC
This sequence comes from uncultured Alphaproteobacteria bacterium, assembly GCA_937873445.1. Lineage (GTDB taxonomy): Bacteria > Pseudomonadota > Alphaproteobacteria > Rhizobiales > Aestuariivirgaceae > Aestuariivirga. The sequence goes on along the minus strand of CALMWF010000046.1, from coordinate 86,426 downwards.
CATCACCATGGGTGCAGGCTCCGGCATGGCTGCCGGGGACGCTGGCGGGCGCTTTGACTTGATCATCTGCTGAATGTCGTTGCCAGACTCGGCGCGGGCGGGAAGGCCATGGGCCGCCGCCATCATCAGGCACAGGGCCAGCGCCGAAACGCGCCGGACCGGAAGGCGCAGAGCGCGCCCCGCAGATTTCGAAAGAAACATCACAGCCTCACTTGTGCCAAGCAGCCGGGCCGCCGCGCCCTGCCCCTCACAACAACCGTTCACAGATACCAGTCCCCTGCCCGCCCGTCAAAGCAGGACAGTCCCCGCCCCGGAGGGAGGCTGGGAGGGTTCAGGAATCCGTTTTTGAGTCCGGCGGGAAGCCCTTGCCGCCAAAAAACGAACCCTGCGGCTTTTCAGCCACAGGGCGCGCTTTGCAGGTGATCACTTCGGCAGAGGTCAGAGACGATAGAGAATCTGGTCGGTCCAGAAGCGCTCGAGGCGGGTGAGCGCCTTGTTGAGGCGGTCGAATTCATCCACCGACAGGCCCACCACTTCCTCCACCGCCTGAAGCTGGCGGTTGTAGAGGGCATCCACACGGCTGCGGATTTCATGGCCCTTGTCGGTCAGGCGCACCCGCACCGAACGCTTGTCGGCGCTGGAGCGCTCGTGGTTCACATAGCCTGCCTCAACCAGCTTCTTCAGGTTGTAGGAGACATTGGAACCCTGATAGTGGCCGCGCGACTTCAGTTCACCGGCGGTGAGTTCAGAGTCGGCGATGTTGAACAGCAGCAGGGCCTGAACCGGGTTCACGTCCTTTTCGCCGGTCCGCTCAAAGTCATCCTTGATGACATCGAGCAGGCGGCGGTGCAGGCGCTCAATCAGCGTCAGCGCCTCGAGATAGCGATGCTTGATTTCCGTCCGCGCGGGCTGCGCTGTAACGGGGCGGAGTCCCCCCTTGGCGAGCGTATTCATGTTTGACCACCTTTGTCTGCCTGTTACCGGGACGGCTCTGACGGCTGTCCTCGTGATGGCTTCAGACTAGGCGCGGCGGTTTAAGGCGACCTGAAGAGTCTCGGTAAATTTGGTCTTATATTCGCGCTAATTTTGCGCAATTTCGCCGGAGTTTGGCCCGTGGTTTATGGAGTCTTGGGCGGTGGGCTTAAGCAGTGGTTACGCTTATGGCGGCCTTAACCACAGCTGCGGGAGCGGGCGCGGGCCTCGGCCCGGCGCATGGTGCCAGCCACGGCCGGCACGCCGAAGGCGGACACGGCCGCCCGGTGGCTAGACACCACCCGGCCATAGAAACTCATGACCTGGCCGGAGGACATGCCGCCACAGCGGCGCACATAGTAATATCGTTCGGCCATGGCGCCATACTGGTCGAGGCCGGAATTGCGCGGGGCGGCGGGGGCGGTGTTCTGGGGCGCGGCGGCAAGGGCGCGGTCCCTGGCGGCGGGCTTGCGCTGGGCGGCCCTGGGCTTTGCGGCGGGGCGCGCGGCCGCTGCGGCGGTGGCAGGGCGGGCGGCGGGCTGGCCCGGTGCGGCCACCGGCTGCTGCACCGGTGTGGCCAGAGCCGTCTGCACCGGGGCGGCTTGCGGCGCAGACAGGCTGGCCTGCGCATCGGCCGCGGGCTGGTCAATCTGGGCCACCGCCTGGCGGGCGGCCAGCAGGGTTTCATTCAGGGTGGCGCGGGCGGTGTCGCGGCAGCCGGCGGCGTTGCCGTCGGTCACACCACGCTGACGGGCAGCCCGCACCTGCTCCAGTCCCAGCCGTTCCACCGCTGCCACCTCGGCACGGGCAACATAGGTGGCAAGCTCATCCCGGGCCGAATCACTCAGGAAGTGGCAGGCCGCATTGATGGCGTGGGCCTGGGCCAGATAATAGAAGGCCTGGGCCGGGACATCCTCGGCCGCGTTGGCAGGAGACATCATAAGGGCCGTCAGGACCAGGGCCGCGCGGCCGGCGCCGGTGAGAAGGAAACGCTTGCGCATAAATACCTCGGTTGGGGGGCGCTGCGTAGGTGGACGCGGTGCCGCTTTGCCGGTTCCCTTATGGTCAACAGATGGTTAATGTTCGGTTTGCGGGCTGCCGCTGCGGCTGGCTGGTTGTGGGTGTTGTAAGGCGGGGGCCATTATGAGGGTGTTGGGCGTGGCATTGCTTGTGGCGGCTCTGGCGGTGCCGGTTCTGGCCGCCCCGCCGCCGCTGCCCAGGCCCAAGCCGAAATTGCCCGATGCCGCCCAGACCGTGCCGGTGCCAAAGCCGCGGCCCAAGCCGCCACTGGCCAGGCGGGGTGCCGACCCGGCCCCGATGCCGCCCATGGCCGTGCCGCCCGCCCAGGAGGGTGCGCCGCAGCCCGGCCCAGAACAGGCCAGCCTGCCCCGCGCCCAGCCGGTGCCCCTGCCGGGCCGGGACGAGTGGTCCGCCGCCACCATTGCCGCCGGGCGCGAAGCCTGCCGCAAGCAGCTCAAGGGCCTCGATATCGAATGGGCCGAAGCCCCCGCCATGGGGCATGCCCATGGCTGCGGGGCACCAGCGCCCATTCTGGTCAGCAGGGTGGCGGGTCTGGCCATCGAGCCGCCGGCGCTGACCTCCTGCGCGATGGCGGCGGGGCTGCATCAGTGGATTACCCAGTCAGTGAAGCCCGCCGCCGGGGACAGGCTGAAACAGAAGATCACCGGCCTGCGCAATGCCACCGCCTATGCCTGCCGGGGGCGCAACGGGGCGCGGGCCGGAAAACTGAGCCAGCATGCCTATGCCAATGCGCTGGATGTGTCGGCCTTTCTGCTGGCCGATGGCACGGCCGTGACGGTGAAGGACGACTGGGGGGTGGGGCTGATGGGCCGCAGCGCCTTCCTGCGTGCCGCCCACAGCGGTCTGTGCCCGATCTTCACCACCGTGCTCGGCCCCGGTTCGGACGGCTATCACGAGGATCATTTCCACCTCGACATGACGGTGCGGCGCGGCGGCTACCGCATTTGCCAATAGCGCGCCGGGCAATTCCCTCCCCCGCCCTTTCCTGATATGACGCGGGCCACCATGACCCACATTCCCTATCCCGCCCCGCAGTTTCCCCATGTCCGCATGCGCCGCAACCGCAAGAGCGCCTGGGCGCGCGCCCTTGTGTCGGAACACGCGCTGTCAGCCGCCGACCTGATCTGGCCGGTGTTCGTCATCGACGGTGAGAACCGGACGGAAGCCGTGTCGTCCATGCCGGGGGTGGAGCGATGCTCGGTTGATCTGGTGGCGGCCCGCGCCGAACAGGCCGCCAGCCTTGGCATTCCGGCCATCGCGCTGTTTCCCAACACCGATAGGAGCCTGCGCAGCGCCGATGCGCGCGAGGCGCTGAACCCCAACAATCTGGTGTGCCGGGCGGTGCGCGCCATCAAGCGCGCCGTGCCGGAAATCGGCGTCATGTGCGATGTGGCGCTTGACCCCTACACCAGCCATGGCCATGACGGGCTGGTGCGCGACGGCCGCATTCTCAACGACGAGACGGTGAAGGTTCTGGTGCAGCAGTCGCTGGTGCAGGCCGAGGCGGGCTGCGACATCATTGCCCCCTCCGACATGATGGACGGGCGCATTGCCGCCATTCGCGCCGGGCTGGAGGGTCAGGGCTTCAGCGATGTGCAGATCATGGCCTACAGCGCCAAATATGCCTCTGGCTTCTATGGCCCGTTCCGCGAGGCGGTGGGATCGGCGGGAACGCTGACCGGCGACAAGCGCAGCTATCAGATGGATCCGGCCAATGGTGACGAGGCGATCCGCGAGGTTGCCCTCGACATTGCCGAGGGCGCCGACATGGTGATGGTGAAGCCGGGCATGCCCTATCTCGACATCATTGCCCGCGTGAAGCGCGAATTCTCCGTGCCCACCTTCGCCTATCAGGTGTCGGGCGAATATGCCATGCTGATGGCCGCCATCGAGCGTGGCTGGCTTGACCCCGACAAGGTCATCACCGAGAGCCTGCTGGCCTTCAAGCGCGCCGGAGCGTCGGGGGTGCTCACCTATTTCGCGCTGGATGTGGCCAGGCGTCTGAAAAGCCAAAGCTAAACGATCTGTCATTGGACGGCAGCCTGCATCGGTGCCTAGACTGCCCCCTGATTTATGGAGTTGATGATGAAGCGACTTGCCATTGCCACCCTTGTCAGTGCCACTCTTGTCAGTGCCGCGCTGGGTGCCGGCGGTGCTTTTGCCGACAGCACCAGCACACCGTCTGACAAGGCCGTGCAGGTCACGGCGGTGATTGCAGCCTTTGACGCCCAGGCCCGCAGCGTGACACTGGCCGATGGCAGCCGCTATGTGCTGGGGGCCGGGCTTTCCACCGACGGCTTCATCGTCGGCGACAAGGTGATGCTGACCATCAACCGCGAAGACAACACCATCGCTTCTGTGGACGAAGCCGAATAGGCGCGGTTTATTCGTACCTCACAATGCCCGAAACCGCTGAGCCGTTTTCGGGGAGAGGACGGCGCCGACATGACTGCCATGGCGGGGCGAAGCGTTGCCGCCTCAGTCGCGCAGCAGGGTGATGAGGCTGGACGTGTCCCAGCGTCTGCCGCCCCTGGCCTGAACCTCGGCATAGAACTGATCGACCAGGGCAGCCACCGGCAGGCGGGCACCGTTGCGGCGCGCTTCATCCAGACAGATGGCCAGATCCTTGCGCATCCAGTCCGCGGCAAAGCCATGATTGAACTTGCCGTCGATCATGGTGCGGTGGCGGTTGTCCATCTGCCACGAACCGGCCGCGCCCTTGGAGATCACCTCGATCACCGCCGCCATGTCGAGGCCGGCACGCTCACCAAAGGCAATGGCCTCTGACAGGCCCTGCACCACGCCGGCTATGGCGATCTGGTTGGTCATCTTGGCAAGCTGGCCCGCCCCTGCCGGACCCAGCAGGCGGCAGATGCGCGCATAATGGGCGATCAGCGGGGCGGCGCGCTCATAGTCGGCGGCGTCACCACCGCACATGACCGAGAGCACGCCATTTTCGGCCCCGGCCTGACCGCCGGACACCGGCGCATCGACAAAGCCCAGGCCGCGAGCCGCAGCCTCGGCCTTCAGGGCGCGCGCCACCGTGGCCGAGGCCGTGGTGTGATCGACGAACACCGCGCCAGGTTTCATGGCCGCAAAACAACCCTCCGGCCCCAGGGTGACGGCGCGCAGGTCATCATCATTGCCGACGCAGGCGAAAACAAAATCCATGCCGGCCGCCGCGGCCGCCGGGCTGGCAGCCGTGGCACCGCCATGCTGGGCCGCCCACTGGGCGGCGCGGGCGGGGGTGCGGTTGTAGACGGTCACCGCCACACCACCGCGCGTCTTCAGGTGACCGGCCATGGGATAGCCCATGACACCCAGTCCCAACCATGCTGCCTTGACCATGTTCCGCCTCCTGGTGGGCACCCTCTAGGCTGGAACGGGGCGACATTCAACGCTCCGTAACGCCGGGGGGCTTGAAGCCACCGCCCGCGCCCCGCCATAATGTGGTGCAAGAGATCCGGTCATGACCGCGCAACGCGAGTTTCCGCAGTTTTTCATCACGGCCGCCACACCCTGCCCCTATCTGCCGGGACAGGTGGAGCGCAAGGTTTTCACCCATCTGGGCGGACCCCTGGCGCTGGCGCTCAACAACCAATTGTCGCACAGCGGCTTCCGGCGCAGCCAGAACATTGCCTACCGGCCGTTCTGCGAGTCGTGTCAGGCCTGCGTGTCGGTGCGTGTGCCGGTTGAAAAGTTCCGCTGGAGCCGCAGTTTCCGCCGGGTCATGGCGCAGAATGCCGATCTCAGCACGGAACTTCTGAGCGGTGATGCGGTGTGCGATCATTATCCGCTGTTTCGCAACTACATCGCCACCCGCCACGGCGGTGGCGGCATGGCCGAAATGAGTGAGGCTGATTTCGCCGCCATGATTGATTGTGGTGTGGTTAATAGCCGCATCGCCGAATACCGCTTTGCCCCGGACCGGCCACGGGCCGGCGCGCTGGCGGGGGCGGTGCTGCTGGACCTGCTCGATGACGGGCTGTCCATGGTCTACAGCTATTTTGACCCCGCGCTGGCGCGGCGCAGCGTGGGCACTTTTCTGGTGCTTGATACAATCCGGCGGGCGGCCCGCCTGGGCTTGGAATTTGTCTATCTCGGATATTGGGTCAAGGGCTCGCGGACCATGAATTACAAGGCCCGATACCTGCCGCAGCAGCGGCTAGGTGCCGAAGGCTGGGTGGAAACCGATGCGGCCGTGCCCGGCTGGTAACGATACACGCTCACATTGATTGACTGCCAGCATATCGGAGCTATTCAGCAATGATTGGCAGTGGGGACGGTTATGACGAAATTGGGGCTTGTTGATCCGCTGGCGACGGTCAGGGTCTGTGGGGCTATGATCGAGGAACTGGCCGGATTCGGGCTTTCAGTTTCAACCTGCAGCAATCTCGAGGCTCTGAACACGGCCCGGACCAGCGCCAGGGGATCGCCGGTTTCGCCCTATTTCGACGGCGCCGTGACCCAGCTTACCGCTGACCGCTGCCTGTGGCTGAAGGCCACTGATGGCTCTGGCGCGATCATGGGCCTGCAGGCCTTTCGCCTTGATGAGGTGACCACCAGTCTGGCGGATTGGGGCATTTCCTATTTCATCGGTGTCTATATGCGCCGCCAGGAACTGATGGTGCCAAGCCATCCAGCCCCGCCCGAAGGCTCCATTGCCGAACGGCTGCACGGCAGGCTGGTCTATCACGGCGAGCTGTGGCTGAACCCGGCGGTCAAGAACCGGCGCGCCTTTGAACGGTTTTCACGGCTGGGGCTGATGCTGTGTCTGGTGAAGTGGAACCCGGACGCCATCTGGGGGCTGGCCAGCCATCAGATGGCCAGTCATGGCCATGTCGGCCGCATTGGCTATTGCCACCTCGAGCGCGGCTTCCAGCGCTGGCTGTGGAAAAGCGACGGCATTGATCCGGTGGAATATCTGGCTGTGGCGGAACGCGAAAACCTGGAGCAGATGGTGGCAGAGGAAATCGCTACAATAACGGGATCGCGACCTGACACTCCTCGCTCACCACCCTGATCAGGCGGTAGCGGCCCTGCCCATTTCCGGCCGGATAGATCAGGCGCTGGTAGCTGCGCCACTGCACCTCGCCGCCGGGATCGGGCATGGCGGCAAAGACATGGTCGTAATGCGGGCGGCCATTGCGCAGCACATCGAAATAGGCGCGTGAGACCACGCGGTCATAGTGATTGCCGGTGCGGCAGGGCTGGCTTTCGCGCGATACGCCCCAGACATTGGCCATGGCGGAATTTTCGCCCACCCGCTCGACCCGGTGCGTGCCTGTGCCGACATCAACGGCGCATTCCACTGAATCGTCCTCATCGGCCGTGCCCGCCTCCCAGGAGGCGCGCAAAAGCGGCGGCAGCAGCTTGGGCTGGGGCACGAAGGTGCGGGTGAAGACGCGGTCGCTGAGGTGCATATCGGCCCTGGTGATGAGGGCATGAATGCGGTCGCGCAGGCCATCGGGCGCGGGCAGGGTTTCGGTGAACCAGCCGGCATTGAAGAATTTCAGCGCATAGGGTGCCGGCATGTTGGGCAGCCATTCGCGGGCGAAATAGAGGCTCGACCAGTTGGCACTGCTCATGTCCCAGCGCATGGTGGTGCCGTTATCATCCACGGTGATATGGACACCGCCCATTTTGCGGATGACATAGTCTGACGGGATCAGAGTACCGGTTGATGCGCGCGGGTGCGGCATGAGCTGTCCACTGCCAATCCAGAACTCACGCGGCTTGTTCTCCATCGTCGGTCGACCACTCTGCCAATAGGTCAATATTCCCTAATTTGGCCGATCGTCAGTTAACGGATGGTCAAGAAAAACGCTGCAAGGCCAAACTCCGGTGCAGCGTCTTTCTATCTTTGATTGTATTTTGCGGCACTTCGCCTATTCGGCGTGACCGCGGAATTCCATGGGATCGAGCCTGCCGTCACCGCTGACATCGGCGGCGGCGAAGCCGGCGGCGGCGCGGTTCACAAATTCAGCCTTGCTGACCTGACCGTTGCTGTCGGTGTCCATGGCGGGAAAGCGGTCGGCCTTGCGCTGCTGCATGGCAGGGTTTTTGCCACCATCGGGGTTCATGCGCACCGTCATGTATTCTTCCATGGTGATTTCGCCGGAACCATCGGCGTCCATGGCGAGAAAGACATTCTCGGCGTTGGTCGTCATTTCCGCCTGGGAGACGAAGCCGTCGCCGTTTTCGTCAACAGCCTTGAAGCGCTGCATGAAGGGGGCGTTGGGATTGCCCATGCCGCCACCCATGCCGCCACCCATGCCGCCACCCATGCCACCACCCATACCCTGGGCGAAGGCGAGGCCGGAGAGGGTCGCAAGCGCAAGCGTGGTTACTGCCAGTTTCCTGAGCATGATGGTCTCCTTGTTGTGGGGAGCGGCTGACTGCTCAAGCCGTTCTGAAAACAAGACGGCTGGAAACCAGCATTTCCGTCGCCGCTATTCCAGATCAGGAAAATCGGTTGCTGCGGGGGAAGCCCTTGGGTGGCAGGCGGCCCGCCTGGGCGCGTTCGCCCAGCCACTCCGCAAGGTCGGTGACGGTCCAGGTGCGGCCCGATGAATCCACCCAGGCCAAGCCCTGCTTGAGGGTGAAGGCCACGGCATCCGACAGGCCGCCATCCTTGAACTTCTGCAGGCGCACGCCCTTGCCGCGGGCCATTTCCGGCAGTTCCGCCAGCGGGAAGATGAGGAGCTTGCGGTTGTCACCCACGGCGGCAATGTGGTCGGCACCTGCCGCCACGGCGGCGCAGATCTGAGCCTCGGCCGGGGCCTTCACGTTCAGCACCTGCTTGCCCTTGCGGGTGTTGGCCACGCAATCATCCTCCGGCACGATGAAGCCGTCACCCTCGCTGGAGGCGACCAGACGCCTTGCCCCCGGCTGGTGCACAAACAGCGCCACGATGGTATCAGCGGCGTCAATGTCGGCCATCAGGCGCACCGGCTCGCCATGGCCCCTGCCCCCCGGCAGTTTCGATCCTTCCAGGGTGAAGAACTTGCCCGACGATGAGAACAGCATGATGAGGTCGGTGGTCTGGGCGGTGACCACGAACTTGCCCTTGTCCCCTTCCTTGTAGGTGAGGGTGGAGGCATCCTCGAGGTGGCCCTTCAGCGCCCGGATCCAGCCCTTTTCGGAACAGACCACGGTGATGGGTTCCTTGTCGATCAGGGCCTGTTCCAGATCGGCGTCAATTTCCGGCGCTTCGGCAAAGTCGGTGCGGCGGCGGCCCAGGTCGGTCTTCTTGGAGAAGCGCTCCTTCACCTCCCTGATCTCTCCCGCTATGCGCGCCCATTGCTCATCATCGGAGGCAAGCAGCCCCTCCAGCCCCTTCTGTTCCCTGGTCAGCGCCTCATGCTCGCGGCGGATTTCCACTTCCTCAAGCTTGCGCAGGGCGCGCAGGCGCATGTTGAGAATGGCTTCGGCCTGATTGTCGGTGAGCTGGAAGCGCTTCATCAGCGCGGGCTTGGGTTCATCCTCCTCGCGGATGATGCGGATCACCTCATCAAGGTTGAGATAGGCAATGAGATAGCCGCCGAGAATTTCCAGGCGCTTGGCAATCTGGCCAAGGCGGAAATAGCTGCGCCGCTGCAACACTTCCTTGCGGTGCAGAAGCCATTCCAGCAGAACGTCCGGCAGCGGCATGACCATGGGCACCTTGCCGCCGGACAGCACATTCATGTTGAGCGAGATGCGGCTTTCCAGTTCAGTGGCCCGGAACATCTGTTCCATCAGCAGGGTGGGGTCAACGGTGCGGCTCTTGGGTTCCAGCACCAGGCGCACATCCTCGGCTGACTCATCGCGCACATCGGCCAGCAGCGGCAGTTTCTTGGCGATGAGCAGTTCGGCGATTTTTTCAACCAGACGGCTCTTCTGCACCAGATAGGGAATTTCGGTGATGACGATCTGCCAGGTGCCGCGGCCCAGATCCTCGGTCAGCCAGCGGGCACGCACCCGGAAGGAGCCCCGGCCGCTGCGATAGGCCTCGGTGATGTCGGCGCGGCTGTCGATGATGATGCCGCCGGTGGGGAAGTCGGGCCCGAGCACGAACTGGGTGAGCTTGTCCACCCCGGCGCGGGGAAACTTGATGAGGTGCAGGGCGGCGTCGCAGAGTTCGGCGACATTATGGGGCGGAATGGAGGTGGCCATGCCCACGGCGATGCCGGTGGCGCCATTGGCCAGCAGGTTGGGGAAGGCGCCGGGCAGCACCACCGGTTCTTCCACCGAGCCGTCATAGTTGGGGCGGAAATCCACCGTGTCTTCGTCGAGCCCGTCGAGCAGCAGGCGCGCCACCTCGGTCATGCGCGCTTCGGTGTAGCGGTAGGCGGCGGCACTGTCGCCGTCGATGTTGCCGAAGTTGCCCTGGCCGTCCACCAGCGGATAGCGGGCGGCAAAATCCTGGGCCAGGCGCACCAGCGCGTCATAGATGGACTGGTCGCCATGGGGGTGATAGCCGCCCATGACATCGCCCACGATTTTGGCCGATTTCTTGAACGCGCCCTCGGGGTCGAGGCGCAACAGCCGCATGACGTGCAGCAGGCGGCGGTGCACCGGCTTCAAGCCGTCGCGCACGTCGGGCAGCGCCCGGTGCATGATGGTGGACAGCGCATAGGCGAGATAGCGCTCTTCCAAGGCGTCCTTCAGCTCCACCCGCTCGATGGGCGCTGCGGGCGGCGGCGATTTCGGTGCTTTGCTCATGATTCGGGAGGGATTATAGCAGCGCCTCAAACAGTTGAGACGATGACCTTCACCACCGGCTTTTTGCCCCAGACCTGTTCGGCGGCGCGGCGGATGGACATGCGCAGCGTCTCGGCCACCTGATTCACATCCTTGCGGCGCGGGCGCGGCAGCGAGTCAAAGGCGGTTTCCGCCGCCTCCAGCAACTCATCCTCCAGGCCCGGCGGCACGCCATCGGTGACAATCTGGATGTCGTCGGCCAGTTCGCCCTTTTCGGTGAGCACCAGCACAGCCACAATGATGCCGACGAAGGACAGTTTGCGCCGCTGTTTGGCCGAGCCCTCAGACCCCGCCACAATGAGCTGGCCATCAACATGCAGGCGGCCCACGGGCGCTTCATCCACCACCTGCAGGGGGGCCGGGCACAGGCGCATGATGGTGCCGTCCTTGGGGATCAGGGTTTCGCCGATGCCCTGGGCCTCGGCAAAGCGGGCATGGGCGCGCAGGTGGCGCGGCTCACCATGCATGGGCACCAGGGCGCGCGGCTTCAGCCAGTCATAGAGGGCCTGCAATTCGCCCTGCCGCGGATGGCCGGAGGAGTGAACCAGCGCATCGTCAGAGGTGAGCACGTCAATATCGATGAGGGCGAGATTGTTATGGACCGCCGCCACCTCCACCTCATTGCCGGGAATGGTCTTGGAGGAGAAGACGACGAGGTCGCCGCGGTTCAGTTCAATGTGGGGGTGGCTGCCCTCGGCAATGCGGGCAATGGCGGCGCGCGGCTCCCCCTGCGAGCCGGTGCACAGGATGAGCACGCGGTCGGGCGGCAGATAGCCTGCCTCCTCCTCATCCAGAAAGGCACCGGCGTCCTTGAGGAAGCCGGTGGCGCGGGCGGCCTCAATGGTGTTGCGCATGGCGCGGCCGGCAATCACCACCTCGCGGCCGGCGGCGCGGGCGGCCTTGACGGCGCTGTAGATGCGCTCCACCTGCGAGGCAAAGGTGGTGACGACGACGCGGGCCGGGGCCTCTCTCACAATGTCGGCAAGGGTGGCGGCCACCTCGCGCTCCGATGGCGAAAAACCTTCGCGCAGCACATTGGTGGAATCGCAGACGAGCACATCAACGCCCGCCTCGCCCAGTTCGCGGAAGCGCTTTTCATCCATGCCCCGGCCCATGAGCGGGGTCTTGTCCCATTTCCAGTCGCCGGAATGAACAATACGGCCGCCCGTGGTTTCGATGACGAGGGCGCAGGATTCCGGAATGGAATGGGTGACGGGGACGAATTCGAGCTTGAAGGGACCGGCCTTGAAATGGGCCTTCTGGTCCATGACGTGAACTGGCACTTCGCCGTCCAGTCCATGTTCCTTCAGCTTCAGTTTCAGCAGTTCGGCGGCGAAGGGGGTGCACCAGACGGGGCATTGCAATTGCGGCCACAGCCAGGGCACGGCACCGATGTGGTCCTCATGGGCATGGGTGATGACCAGACCTTCCAGCCGGTCGCGGTTTGCGATGAGAAAGCCGATATCGGGCAGGATGACATCAACCCCCGGCTCGCGCTCGCTGCCGAATTTGACCCCGAGATCAACCAGCAGCCAGCGCCGCGCCGCGCCGCCGTCGGCGCCATAGGCGTAGCAGTTCATGCCGATTTCGCCGGTGCCGCCGAAGGGCAGCAGCACCAGATCGTGGCTGTGATCGAATTTCTTTTTGGCGTTCATGTGAGATGGCCTGCGGCACTCATGCTGGCAAAGTGCACCTCGCCGGAATGGATGGCGTGACGCTTGCGGTCCGGCGTTTCCAGCATCAGCGCGCCATCCTTGCCGAGGTCACGGAAATAACCGGCGAGCGGCCCCTCCGGCCCCTGGGCGGTGACGGGGCTGTTCAGCCCGAAGCAGCGCTCCAGCCAGGCCAGGCGGACACTGGGGAAACCCCGCCCCTCGCCCCAGATTTTCAGCCACATTCCGAGGCTTGCGGCCAGTTTCTCAAAAACTGAATCAGCCGTGACGGCAAGGCCGTGGGCGGCAAGCGACGTGACCGGATAGGGCATGCCTTCCGGTGCATGGGCGACATTGAGGCCGAGCCCCAGGGCCACGGTGACCGGGGTGGTGGCGGCAACCTCCGACAGGATGCCACAGACCTTGGCACCCTCCAGCAGCACGTCATTGGGCCATTTCAGGCTGACGGCATGGATGTCGAGATGGCTCAGGGCATCATGGACCGCCACGGCGGCAACGAAGCCCAGTTGCGGCACAATATCCAGCGGTGCTGCGGTGGGCAGAAGCAGGGTGGCAAAGAGGTTGCCCTGGTCCGACACCCAGTGGCGGCCCTGCCGCCCCCTGCCCTGATCCTGCCGGTCGGCCCTGATCCACAGCGGCCCCTGCTCACCCGCAGCGGCCAGGCGCAGGGCTTCGGCATTGGTGGAGTCAATGCGCTCAAACCGGCGCACCGGCAGGGGATGAAACGCGCTCACCACACCCTCAGAACAGGGACAGTGCGGCCACCGTGGCAAGATCGGTCAGCGGCCGGGCAAATACGGCAAACAGCAGGGCGAAGGCACCCGAGGCATAGGCCACCATTTTCACCTCGGCATCCATGGCGTCAAAGGCCGCCACCGGCTCATCGAAGTAAATGATCTTGACGATGCGCAGATAATAGAAGGCGGAAACCACTGAGGCGATGACGCCGATGATGGCGAGGGTGAGAAGGCCCGCCTTGATGGCGGCGAGGAAGACGAAGAGCTTGGCAAAGAAGCCCGCCAGAACGGGAATGCCGGCAAGCGAGAACATGAGCATGGAGAAGACGAAGGCAAGGCCCCGGTTGGTGCGGGCAAGGCCGGCGAGGTCGGCGATGTTCTCGACATATTTGCCGTTGCGCCGCATGGCCAGCACGCATGCGAAAACGCCCAGCGTGGTGAGCACGTAAATGAGCATGTAAATGACGACGCCGCGCACGCCTTCCACCGAACCGGCGGCAAGGCCGACCAGCGCATAGCCCATGTGGCCGATGGAGGAATAGGCAAGCAGGCGCTTGATGTTGGTCTGGCCGATGGCGGCGAAGGCGCCCAGCGCCATGGAGGCGATGGCAACGAAAACCAGGATCTGCTGCCACTGCGGGGTGATGCCGGGGAAGGCGCTGACCATGACGCGGGTGAACAGCGCCATGGCGGCAAGCTTGGGGGCGGCGGCGAAGAAGGCGGTGACCGGGGTGGGCGCGCCTTCATAGACATCGGGAGTCCACATGTGGAAGGGCACGGCGGAAACCTTGAAGGCCAGACCGGCAATGACGAACACCAGACCGAAGATGAGGCCGAGGCTGGAGCCGCCCGACAGGATGACGTTCTTGATGAGCGGGAACGCGGTGGTGCCGGTGAAGCCATAGACCAGCGAGGCGCCATAGAGCAGCATGCCCGACGACAGCGAGCCGAGGACGAAATATTTCAACCCCGCCTCGGAGGATTTGGCATTGTCGCGGTTGATGGCGGCGACGACGTAAAGCGCCAGCGACTGCAGCTCCAGACCCATATAGAGCGAAATCAGGTCATTGGCCGAGATCATCATCATCATGCCCAGCGTGGCGAGCAGGATGAGCACGGGATATTCAAAGCTGGCCAGATTTTCGCGGCGCATGAACTGCCACGACAGGACAATGGCCACGGCCGAGCCGAAGATGGCCAGCATCTTCATGACGCGGGCGAAGGAATCCACCAGAAAGGCGCCGGCGAAGGCGGCCTGAAGAGTGGTGCCGCTGTTCATGACCATGACCAGAAGGCCCGCGACCAGCAGCGCCAGAACCGACAGCGAGGTGACCGTGTCGGCAGCCCCCTTCTTGCGGAACACGCCGAGCATGAGCAGCGCCATGGCAGAAAGCGCCAGCACGATTTCCGGCAGGGCGGCGAGGGCGTCGGCGGATTGAAGAAGCGACATGGGCTTGGCCTTACTTGATGAGCACGGCCGCAGCCTGCTGCGAGGCGGCAGCAGCGGCCTGAACCGACTTCAGGAGGTTTTCAACGGATGGGCCCACCACGTCCAGAATGGGTGTGGGGTGGACGCCATAGTAAAGGGTGAGCAGCAGCAGCGGCCCCAGCGTCATCAGTTCACGCGGCGTCATGTCCGGAATGTGGGCCAGGGCGGGCTTGTCGAGCACGCCGTAGACAACGCGGCGGTAAAGCCAGAGGGCATAGCCCGCCGACAGGATGACACCGGTGGCGGCGAAGAAGGCAACCCAGCTGCTGGACTGATAGGCACCGAGGATGGTGAGAAACTCGCCGACGAAGCCCGAGGTGCCGGGCAGGCCGACATTGGCCATGGTGAACAGCATGAACACCGCCGCATAGAGCGGCATGCGGTTGACCAGACCGCCATAGGCGGCAATCTCACGGGTGTGCATGCGGTCATAGATGACGCCGACGCACAGGAACAGCGCACCCGACACCAGCCCGTGGCTGACCATCTGGAACACCGCGCCATCCACGCCCTGACGGGTCATGGAGAAGATGCCCATGGTGACAAAGCCCATGTGCGCCACCGAGGAATAGGCGATGAGTTTCTTCATGTCCTCCTGCATCAGGGCCACCAGCGAGGTGTAGACGATGGCGATGAGGGAGAGGACATAAACCAGCGGCTGGAAATAAAGCGAGGCATCCGGGAACATGGGCAGCGAGAAGCGCAGGAAGCCGTAACCGCCCATCTTCAGCAGAATGGCGGCGAGGATGACCGAGCCTGCCGTGGGGGCTTCCACATGGGCATCGGGCAGCCAGGTGTGGACCGGCCACATGGGCATTTTCACCGCGAAGGAGGCAAAGAAGGCCAGCCACAGCCAGATCTGCATGCCCGCCGGGAAGCCGGGGTTCAGCGCCAGCAGTTTTTCAATGTCGGTGGTGCCGGTGTGCCAGTACATGGCAATG
Source organism: uncultured Alphaproteobacteria bacterium (assembly GCA_937873445.1). Taxonomy (GTDB): domain Bacteria; phylum Pseudomonadota; class Alphaproteobacteria; order Rhizobiales; family Aestuariivirgaceae; genus Aestuariivirga. The sequence goes on along the minus strand of CALMWF010000046.1, from coordinate 70,828 downwards.
ACCGCCAGCAGCATGAGCACCGAGCCGAGCAGCGTGTAGAGGAAGAACTTGAAGCTGGCATAGACCCGGCGCGGCCCGCCCCACACGCCGATGATGAGGAACATGGGGATGAGGCCGGCTTCAAAGAACAGGTAGAACAGCACCAGATCAAGGGCGCAGAACACGCCGATCATCAGCGTTTCCAGCACCAGGAAGGCGATCATGTATTCCTTGACGCGCTTGGTCACATACCACGAGGCCAGGATGCACAGCGGCATGAGGAAGGTGGTGAGGATGACGAAGGGCATGGAAATGCCGTCCACGCCCATGCGGTAGCCGAACAGGCCGGGCACCCAGTCATGGGTTTCGGTGAACTGGAAGCCGGACAGGCCGGACTGGAAGCCGAACAGCACAAAGAGCGACAGGATGAAGGTGGCGAGCGTGGTCCACAGCGCGGTCCAGCGGGCGTAGTTGTCGGCCGCCGCGTCGTCGCCGCGGGCAAACAGGATGGCCGCCACGCCGACCAGCGGCAGGAAGGTGACCAGCGAGAGAATGGGCCAGGACATCAGTGCGCTCCCGCAAAGCTGAACCAGGTGATGAGGGCGGCAACCCCCAGCAGCATGGCAAAGGCATAATGATAGACATACCCGCTCTGCAGCCTGACGGCGCCGCGCGCCACGTCCAGCACGCGGGCCGACACACCGTCCGGGCCGAAGCCGTCAATGACCGCGCCGTCGCCCTTCTTCCACAGGAAGCGGCCCAGGCGCTTCGCCGGTTCGACGAACAGGAAGTCGTAAAGCTCGTCGAAATACCACTTGTTGAGCAGGAAGCGGTAAAGCGGCTCCAGCCCCTCGGCGAAGTATTTCGGCAGCGCCGTGTTGATGATGTAGAACAACAGCGCCGTGAGGAAGCCCAGCACCATGGCAACCATGGGGGCAAGCTTCACCCAGCCCGGCACGCTGTGCATGTGGTGGATGATTTCATTATCGGCCAGGCGGGTGATGGCCTTGCCCCAGAAGGTCGCCTCCTCGTGGCCGATGAAATAGTTCTGGAAGACCAGGCCCGCCAGAAGCGCGCCCGCCGCCAGTACATAGAGCGGCACCAGCATGACATTGGGGCTTTCGTGGACGTGGGCCATGACCTCGCCCGAGGCCCGCGGCTTGCCATGGAAGGTGAGGAAGGCAAGACGCCAGGAATAGAAGGAGGTGAACAGCGCCGACACCACCAGAAGCCAGAAGGCCATGGTGCCGACACCGCTGTGGGCGGCAAAGGCGCTTTCGATGATGGCGTCCTTGGAGAAATAGCCCGCCGTGAAGGGGAAGCCGGTCAGCGCCAGGTTGCCGATGATCATCAGCGCCCAGGTGATGCGGATGTGGGGGGCGAGACCGCCCATCTTGCGCATGTCCTGCTCGCCCGACATGGCATGAATGACCGAGCCGGAGCCCAAAAACAGCAGCGCCTTGAAGAAGGCGTGGGTGAAGAGGTGGAAAATGGCGACGCCATAGGCGCCCACACCGAGCGCCACGAACATGTAGCCAAGCTGCGAACAGGTGGAATAGGCGATGACGCGCTTGATGTCGTTCTGTACCAGGCCGACGGTGGCGGCGAAGAAGGCCGTGACCGCGCCGATGATGACCACCACCTCGCGCGCCACGGGGGCAAGCTCATAGAGCGGCGACATGCGCGCCACCAGGAATACACCCGCCGTAACCATGGTGGCGGCGTGGATGAGGGCCGACACGGGGGTGGGGCCTTCCATGGCGTCCGGCAGCCAGGTGTGAAGCAGGAACTGGGCCGACTTGCCCATGGCGCCCATGAACAGCAGCAGGCAAATGGTGGTGAGCGCGTCAAAATCCCAGCTGAGGAAATGAATGGTCTTGCCTGCCGCGCCGGAGGCCGCGGCAAACAGCGGCTCAAACTCGATGGTGCCGAAGATCTTGTAGCAGGCGGCGATGCCGAGGATGAAGCCGAAGTCACCCACCCGGTTCACCACAAAGGCCTTGATGGCGGCGGCATTGGCCGAGGGCCGCTGATACCAGAAGCCGATGAGCAAATAGGAGGCGAGGCCCACACCCTCCCAGCCGAAGAACATCTGAAGGAGATTGTCGGCCGTCACCAGCATGAGCATGGCGAAGGTGAAGAAGGAGAGATAGGCAAAGAAGCGCGGCTGGTGTTCGTCGTGGCTCATATAGCCGAGGGAATAGACATGGACCAGCGCCGACACCGTGGTGACCACCACCAGCATGACGGCGGTGAGGGTGTCCATGCGGATGCCCCAGCTGGTGGTGAGCGCGCCGGAGGTAACCCAGCGGGCAATTTCCATGCGGCTGTCATGGCCTTCGTGCAGGAAGCCCAGGAAGACAATCCATGACAGCAGCGCTGATACGAGCAGCAGGCCGGTGGTGAGATACATGGGCCAGTTGGGCCCGTCATAGTGGCCGTGGTGGCCATGGTCATCATGGCCGTGGGCCGCCGCGTCATGGCTGTCATGGGGGTCATGGCCGTGGGCCGCGTGGTCGCCATAGACGTCGGCGTCCTTGCCCAGCATGGAGAAGATCCTGGTGCCCCCCAGTCCGGCGATGAGGGCGCCCAGCAGCGGCAGAAAGACAATGGCCTGATACATGATCCGGTTCAGCCTTTCATGATGTTGATATCGTCAACCGCGATAGTGTTGCGGTTGCGGAAATAGGTGACAAGGATGGCAAGGCCGATGGCCGCTTCGCCGGCCGCCACGGTGAGCACCAGCAGGGCAAAAACCTGGCCGACGAGATCGCCGAGGAAGTGCGAGAAGGCCACGAGGTTGATGTTGACCGACAGCAGGATGAGTTCGATCGACATCATGATGATGATGACGTTCTTGCGGTTCAGGAAAATGCCGAACACGCCGATCATGAACAGGATGGCGGCGACGGTGAGGAAGTGCGGCAACCCGATGATCATAGGCCCTGCCCCGGTTCAACATTGCGGATTTCAACGGAGGTGGCGGCCTTGCGCGCCACCTGATCGGCCACCACCTGGCGCTTGACATGGGCCTTGTGGCGCAGTGTCAGCACGATGGCCCCGATCATGGCGGTGAGCAGCACGAGGCCCGCCGCCTGGAAGAAGTAGAAATATTTGGTGTAGAGCAGAAGGCCGAGGGCCTCGGTATTGGTGACGGCGCCCACGGCGGCGGCAGGTGCGGTCATCATGGCCTGCGGGCTGATCTGCCAGGTGATGAGGGCCAGCGCCAGTTCGGCCAGGATGATAAGGCCGATGACCGCCCCCACCGGCCAGTATTTCAACATGCCCTGGCGCAGTTCGACAAAGTCCACATCGAGCATCATGACCACGAACAGGAACAGCACGGCCACCGCGCCGACATAGACCACCACCAGCATCATGGCGAGGAATTCAGCCCCCAGCAGCAGGAACAGGCCCGCCGCATTGAAGAAGGTGAGGATGAGGAACAGCACCGAATGCACCGGATTGCGCGCGGTGATGACCATGACCGCCGCAGCGAGGGCGACGGTGGCGAAGAGGTAGAAGAAGATGGTGGCAATCATGGTCCCTGCCCTCAGCGGTATGGCGCATCGAGCGCGATGTTACGGGCGATCTCACGCTCCCAGCGGTCGCCGTTCGCCAGCAGCTTGTCCTTGTTGTAGAACAGCTCCTCGCGCGTGTAGGTGGCGAATTCGAAGTTCGGCCCCTCCACAATGGCGTCCACCGGGCAGGCTTCCTGACACATGCCGCAGTAGATGCATTTGGTCATGTCGATGTCATAGCGGGTGGTGCGGCGCGTGCCGTCATTCTGGCGGGGGCCCGCTTCAATGGTGATGGCCTGGGCCGGGCAAATGGCCTCGCACAGCTTGCAGGCAATGCAGCGCTCCTGGCCGGAGGGGTAGCGGCGCAGCGCATGTTCACCCCGGAAGCGCGGACTCAGAATGCCCTTCTCATGGGGATAGTTCAGCGTCGCCTTGGGGCGGAAGAAATATTTCGTCGCCAGCCAGGTGGCGGAGAGGAACTCCGTCAGGAACAGCGAACGGGCAGCTTGTGCAAGTCTCATTGTCTCACTCCACCCCGGCAAAGAGGCGCGGTCCCACGATGAAGCCCAGCACCGGCAGCAGCACCAGACCTTGCAGGCGCACCACGTCCATGATGCGCTGCGGATCAACCTTATGCGTCTGCGTCACCTTGGCCAGTTCATGGCGCTGGCGCAGACCCGGATAGACAAACCGCGCCACGATCCACACTTCCACGATGCCCAGCACCGTGAAGACGAGCGCGCCCAAAAGGCTATGTGCGGCGGAGGCAGTCATTTCGGCAGCCATCCCATGGTGACCAGAACACCCGCCACCAGCACGACATAGAAGATCGATATCGGCAGAAACACCTTCCAGCCCAGGCGCATCAGCTGGTCATAGCGGTAGCGCGGCACGATGACCTTGGCGATGGAGAACATCAGCACCACGGCCCAGGCCTTGATGAGGAACCAGACCAGACCCGGCACCCAGGTGAAGGGGGCAACGTTGAAGGGCGGCAGCCAGCCGCCGAGGAACAGGACCGCCGCCAGCGACGACATGCCGAGAATGGCCACCAGCTCGGTGAGGAACTGGAGCAGGAACAGCGAGGATGAATATTCCACCATGTAGCCCGCCACCAGTTCCGACTCCGCTTCGGCAAGGTCAAAGGGCGGGCGGTTGGTTTCGGCCAGGGCGGAAATGAAGAAGATGACGAACATGGGCAACAGCGGCAACCAGTACCAGCCGAACATGCCCCATTTGCTGTTCTGCGCCTCGACGATCTGGCTGAGGTTCAGTGAGCCCGCGCACAACAGAACGGTGACGATGACGAAGCCGATGGAGACTTCATAGGACACCATCTGGGCGGCGGCGCGCAGCGCCGACAGAAAGGGATATTTCGAGTTGGAGGCCCAGCCGGCCATGATGATGCCATAGACGCCCAGCGACGACACGGCGAAGATGTAGAGGATGCCGACATTGATATCGGCCACCACCCAGCCCTTGCTGACGGGAATGACCGCCCAGGCGGAAATGGCGAGAATGACCGACAGCAGCGGCGCGATGATGAACACGCCCTTGTTGGCGCCGTCCGGCACCATGCTTTCCTTGAGGATGAATTTCAGGAAGTCGGCAATGGGCTGCAGCACGCCCCAGGGGCCCACCACATTGGGGCCGCGGCGCATGTGAACCGCCGCCCAGATCTTGCGCTCGCCGTAAATCAGCACGGCGGTGGAAAGCAGCACGCCCACCAGAACGCCCGCGATGACGAAGGTGCGGAACAGCCAGGGATAGGTTTCAAACCAGACGCTCATCTCTCTACTCCGCCGCCTGTTGCAGGCTGTGGCCTGTGGCAAAGTCCACTGCGGCCTTGGTGTGTAACTGGGTGGTGTCGAAAACCGGCACCGGCACATTGCCCTGGTTAAGCAGCATGCCGACTTCGGTGCAGCCGAGAATGAGGCAGTCGGCGCCCTGCGTCACCAGGGCGCGGGCAATGTCCTCATAGCGGGCGCGTGAGACATCGGTGGTCACGCCGCGGCACAATTCGTCATAGATGATGCGGTGGGTGTCGCGGCGGTCGGCCTCGCCGGGGATCAGCAGCGACAGGCCGTGGCGGTCGCGGAAGCGGCCGACATAGAAATCCTGCTCCATGGTGTAGGCGGTGGCCATGAGGCCGGGGCGCTTCAGCCCGGTGCGGCGGATGGCGGCCGCCGTGATGTCAGCGATGTGCAAGAGCGGAATGGTCACCGCCGCCGTCACCTCATCGGCCACCTTGTGCATGGTGTTGGCGGCGATGATGATGGCTTCGGCCCCTGCCCCCTCCAGACGGCGGGCAATGTCGGCGAACATGACGCCCAGCGTCTGCCAGTCGCCCTTTTCCTGAAGGGCCGCCACATCGGCGAAGTTCACCGACCAGATCAGCAGTTCGGCCTGCGCCAGACCGCCCAGCCGCGCCTGCACCCCCTCATTGATGAGGGCATAGTAGTGGGCAGTGGATGCCGCGCTGATGCCGCCGATGATGCCGAGGCGCTTCATGCTATTCCGCCGCCTCCCTGCTGCCGCCGGTCTTGAGTTCGGAACACTGGGCCATGATGCGGCTGGCCCGGGCAATGGGGTTGGTGAGGTAGAAGTCGCGCACGGGCGAATGGAAGGGATTGACCGTGGTGCGGCCTTCGCCCTTGCCCAGTTCGGCAAGCCGCGCCGGATCGGCCGGCATCACCTGATCGAGGGCGGCCAGCCACGGCGCTTTGGCATACATGTCGCTGCGCAGTTCGGCGAGGCTGTTCCACGGCAGGGTGGCGCCCAGTTCGGCCGACAGGGCGCGCAGAATGGCCCAGTCCTCGCGCGCCTCGCCCGGCGGGAAGGCGGCGGAGAGGGCAAGCTGGGGCCGGCCTTCGGTGTTCACATAGGTGGCCGACTTTTCGGTATAGGCAGCGCCCGGCAGAATGACATCGGCGCGGTGGGCACCGGCATCGCCATGGCTTCCCATATAGACCACAAAGGCAGTGCCCAGGGCCTGCATGTCAATTTCATCGGCCCCGGCAAGGAACAGAAGATCAAGCGCGCCTTCGCCTGCTGCCTTCACCATGCCGGCCACATCCATGCCGCCCTTGCCTGGCAGCGCACCCACGTCCAGCGCGCCAACGCGGCCTGCCGCAGTGTGGAGAATGTTGAAGCCGTTCCAGTCGCCGCGCACCACGCCAATGGCGGCGGCAAACCTGGCGGCAAGCGCCAGAACGGCGCGGCCATCGGGCCGGGCCAGCGCCCCCTGCCCGACGATCACCATGGGCTTCTGCGCCTTGGCGAAGCGGGCGGGATCAAGCTTGGCGAGGGTTTCCGGCCCGGTGCCCAGATAGTCATATTTGTAGGTGAGGTCGGCCTGTTCACCGACCACGGCCACGGCAAGGCCGCCGCGGTTGTAGCGCTTGCGGATGCGGGCATTCAGCACCGGCGCCTCAAGGCGCGGATTGGTGCCGACGAGAATGATCAGGTCGGCGTCCTCAATCCCGGCAATGGTGGAATTGAACAGATAGGCCGCACGGCCGCCACGCTCACCCAGCACGGCGCCATCCTGACGGCAGTCAATGTTGGCGGTGCCCAGCTGGTCGGCCAGGGTCTTGAGCGAGAAGGCCTCCTCGGCGGAGACGAGATCGCCGAGAATGAAGCCCATCCGGGCGGGGGCGGTGGTCTTGGCCTTCTGGGCCACACGGTCCAGCGCCTCGGTCCAGCTGGCGGGGCGGAGCTTGCCGAATTCGCGGATATAGGGCTGGTCCAGACGCTGGGCCTTCAACCCGTCCCAGACGAAGCGGGTCTTGTCGGAAATCCATTCCTCGTTCACCAGCTCATGGGTGCGCGGCAGAATGCGCATGACCTCGCGGCCGCGGGCATCAACCCGGATGTTAGAGCCTACCGCGTCCATGACATCGATGGTTTCGGTCTTGCGCAGTTCCCAGGGGCGGGCCTTGAATTCATACGGCAGGCTGGTGAGCGCCCCCACCGGGCACAGGTCAATGACATTGCCCTGCAATTCCGAGCCGATGATGGCGTTCATATAGGTGGTGACCTCGGCGTCTTCGCCGCGCCCGGTGATGCCCATCTGCTGAATGCCCGCCACTTCTGTGGTGAAGCGCACGCAGCGGCTGCACAGGATGCAGCGGGTCATCTCACCCTTGACCAGCGGGCCGAAATACTTGTCTTCCACCGCGCGCTTGTTTTCCTTGAAGCGGCTGCCGGAGACGCCATAGGCCACGGCCTGATCCTGCAGGTCGCACTCGCCGCCCTGATCGCAGATGGGGCAGTCCAGCGGGTGGTTGATGAGCAGGAATTCCAGCACACCCTCGCGCGCCTTCTTCACCATGGGGGTGTTGGTGAACACCTCCGGCGGTTCGCCATTGGGGCCGGGGCGCAGGTCATTCACCGACATGGCGCAGGAGGCCTGGGGCTTGGGCGGACCGCCCTTCACTTCCACCAGACACATGCGGCAGTTGCCCGCCACCGACAGGCGCTCATGATAACAGAAGCGCGGCACCTCGGCCCCCGCCTGCTCGCAGGCCTGGAGCAGCGTCGTGCCGTTCTCGACTTCGATTTCCGTTCCGTCGATCTTGATCTTGGGCATGGGCTTACTCCGCCGCGACCCGGCGCACGGCGCCGTCATGATCGGGGTTGGCTGAATACTGGTCGATGCGCTGTTCGATGACGTGGCGGAAATGGGTGATGAGGCCCTGCACCGGCCAGGCGGCGGCGTCGCCCAGGGCGCAGATGGTGTGGCCCTCCACCTGCCTGGTCACGTCCAGCAGCATGTCGATCTCGCGCTTTTCGGCGCGGCCTTCGGCCATGCGGGTGAGAATGCGCCACATCCAGCCGGTGCCCTCACGGCAGGGCGTGCACTGGCCGCAGCTTTCATGCTTGTAGAAATAGGCGAGCCGGGCGATGGCCCGGATCAGGTCGGTGGACTTGTCCATGACGATGACCGCCGCCGTGCCGAGGCCGGAGCGCAGCTTGCCGAGGGAGTCGAAGTCCATGGGCGTGTCGATGATCTGGGCGGCGGGCACCATGCGCACCGACGAGCCGCCGGGAATGACGGCGAGCAGATTGTCCCAGCCGCCGCGCACGCCACCGGCGTGCTTTTCAATGAGTTCGCGGAAGGGAATGCCCATGGCCTCTTCCACATTGCACGGCGTGTTCACATGGCCGGAAATGCAGAACAGCTTGGTGCCGACATTGTTGGGGTTGCCGATGGAATTGAACCAGGTGGCGCCACGGCGCAGGATGGTGCCGGTGACGGCGATGGATTCAACATTGTTGACGGTGGTGGGCGCGCCATAAAGGCCGACATTGGCCGGGAACGGCGGCTTCATGCGGGGCTGGCCCTTCTTGCCCTCCAGGCTTTCCAGCATGGCGGTTTCCTCGCCGCACACATAGGCGCCGGCGCCATGGGCCACATACAGGTCAAAGTCCCAGCCGTGGATGTTGTTCTTGCCGATGAGGCGGGCTTCATAGGCCTGATCGATGGCCGCCTGAAGGCGCTCACGCTCGCGGATGAATTCGCCGCGCACATAGATGTAGGCGGTGTTGCAGGCCATGGCGCAACCGGCCAGCAGCGCCCCCTCGACCAAGAGATGCGGATCATGGCGCAGGATTTCGCGGTCCTTGCAGGTGCCGGGTTCGGATTCGTCGGCGTTGATGACCAGATAATGCGGACGCTCGCCCACCACCTTGGGCATGAAGGACCATTTGAGGCCGGTGGGAAAGCCCGCCCCGCCGCGGCCGCGCAGGCCGGATGCCTTCACTTCATTGACAATCCAGTCGCGGCCCTTGTCGATGAAGGATTTGGTGTCGCGCCAGGCGCCGCGCTTCTTGGCGCCTTCAAGCCCCCAGTCATGCAGGCCATAGAGGTTGGTGAAGATGCGATCCTTGTCAGCAAGCATGACTCATCCTCACTTCTTCGGTCTTTCGCCGACGGCACTGTCGGGCCGCCAGCCCCTGGCGAGTTTCTTCGCCTGCTTCACCCATTCATCGCGCCGGGCGCGGCCCTTGAAACCCTCCAGCCGGTCATCGACCCAGACCAGCTCCTTGGCGGTCCAGGCGGCAATCTGGTCAAAGTGCCAGACACCCATCTTGTGCAGCAGCTTTTCCAGCGCGGGGCCTACACCCCAGATGAGCTTCAGGTCATCGCCCTTGCCGGTGCGCGGCTTCTTCATCAGTGCGGGCCTGCCATCGGCGGGCTTGGCCACTGGCGCGGGCTTGGCGGCGGGCTTGGCCACGGGTTTGGCGGCGGCTTTCGCCACCACTTTGGCGGCCTTCGCCGGGGCCTTTGGCGCGGCCGGGGCCTTGGGCGCTGCCGGGGTTGCGGCCATCAGTTTGGCCGGTGCGGCAGGCTTTTTCGCCATGGGCAGCGCCAGAACCGCATGGGCCAGACCGGGGCCACGCAGCGGGGCGGCCACGGGGCGCGTGGCGGCGGCGGAGAAGCGCGGATCAGTGCTGGCGGCGGTGGCAGCCACAGCGGCAGCGGCTACGGCGACAGGCGCAGCAGCGGCGGGTGCCGGTGCAGCGGGTGCCGGTGCAGCGGGTGCCGGTGCAGCGGGCTTGGGGGCCGGGGCGGGTGCGGCGGCGGCGGCGGGGGCCGGTGCCGCAGCGGGCGGCGGCGGGGCCTCCACGCGGGTAAAGGTGCGGTCGCCGGAATAGAGGCTCTTGTCGGTCAGGGTGGTCTGGCCTGTTGCGGCCATGGAATTGGTGCGGCCATTCTGCGGCCCCGGCTTCACCGGCCGGCCCGCCTGCAGGTCATCAATGATCTTTTCCAGCTGGTCCGGGGTCAGATCCTCATAGGTGTCCTTGTGGACCTGGATCATCGGCGCGTTGACGCAGGCGCCCAGACACTCCACCTCCTCCCAGGACAGCGAGCCATCGGCATTGAGATGGTGCGGTTCATGGTGGATCTTGCGCTGGCACACCTTTTTCAGATCTTCAGCGCCGCGCAGCATGCAGGGCGTGGTGCCGCACACCTGGATGTGGGCCTTTTTGCCCACCGGCGAGAGCTGGAACATGGTGTAGAAGGTGGCCACCTCCAGCACGCGGATGTCGGGCATGGCGAGCATGTGGGCGACATATTCCATGGCGGGCTTGCTGAGCCAGCCGCCATTCTGTTCCTGAGCGCGCCAGAGCAGCGCGATGACGGCGCTGGCCTGCTTGCCCTCGGGATATTTTCTGATGGTCGCTTCGGCCCAGGCGCGGTTCTCGGCGCTGAAGGCGAAGCTGTCGGGTTGATGGGTATCGAGACGACGGACGCTCACCGGTCAATTTCTCCAAAGACAACATCGAGCGAGCCGATGACGGCGGAAATATCCGCCAGCATGTGGCCCCGGCAGAGATAGTCGAGGGCGGCCAGATGGGCATAGCCCGGCGCCCTGATCTTGCAGCGATAGGGCCGGTTGGTGCCGTCCGACACGAGATAGACGCCGAATTCGCCCTTGGGCGCTTCCACGGCGGCATAGACCTCGCCGGCGGGCACCTTGTAGCCCTCGGTATAGAGCTTGAAGTGATGGATGAGCGCCTCCATGGAGCGCTTCATCTCGGCGCGCTGCGGCGGCACCACCTTGCCGTCGGTGGACGACACCGGCCCTGCCCCAGTGGTGCTGGACAGCTTGTCGACGCACTGGCGCATGATCTTCACCGCCTGGCGCATTTCCTCCATGCGGATGACATAGCGGTCGTAGTTGTCGCCGTTCTTGCCCACGGGAATGGCGAAGTCCATTTCACTGTAGCATTCATAGGGCTGGGCGCGGCGCAGGTCCCAGGCCGCCCCGGTGGAGCGCAGCATGACGCCGGAGAAGCCGCGCTCAAGGGCTTCCTTCTGGGTGAACTTGGCAATGTCGGCGTTGCGCTGCTTGAAGATGCGGTTGTCGGTCAGCAGGCCCTCGATGTCATCCAGCACCCTGGGGTGGGTGGTGCAGAAATGGCCGATGTCGTCGATGAGCTTCTGCGGCAGGTCCTGGTGGACGCCGCCGGGGCGAACATAATTGGCATGCAGGCGCGCGCCACAGGCCCGCTCATAGAAGACCATGAGCTTTTCGCGTTCCTCGAAGCCCCACAGCGGCGGGGTGAGCGCGCCACAGTCCAGCGCCTGGGTGGTGACATTGAGAAGATGCGACAGCAGGCGGCCGATCTCGGAGAACAGCACCCGGATCAACTGGCCCCGGCGCGGCACCTCCAGCCCCAGCAGACGCTCGGTGGCGAGGCAGAAGGCGTGCTCCTGGTTCATCGGCGCCACATAGTCGAGCCGGTCGAAATAAGGCACCGACTGGGCATAGGTCTTGTATTCGATGAGCTTCTCGGTGCCGCGGTGGAGAAGGCCGATGTGCGGATCGGCGCGGGTCACCACCTCGCCGTCCAGTTCCACCACCAGACGCAGCACGCCATGGGCCGCCGGATGCTGCGGCCCCAGATTCATGGAAAAATTGCGGACGGAAGCCTCGGTCATGACTTTGCCTTCTCATCGCCGGGAAGAACGTAATCAGACCCTTCCCAGGGCGACAGATAATCAAACTGGCGGAATTCCTGGGCAAGCTTCACCGGCTCATAGACCACGCGCTTCAATTCGTCGTCGTAGCGCACCTCGACATGGCCGGTGAGCGGAAAGTCCTTGCGCAGGGGATGGCCGGAAAAGCCGTAATCGGTGAGAATGCGGCGCAGGTCCGGGTGGCCCGCAAAGACCACGCCATAGAGATCGAACACCTCACGCTCATACCAGTTGGCGCCGGGATAGACTGTGGTGATGGTGGGCACATCGCTGTCGAGCCCCGCCTGCACCTTCACCCGGATGCGGCGCGCCCGGTAGGGATCAACAAGGTGATAGACCACGTCGAAGCGCAGCGCACGCTCGGGATAGTCGGCGCCCGACAGGTCGATGAAATAATCAAACCGGCAGGCCGGATCATCACGCAGGAAAGTCAGCACGGCAATGATGTCGGCAGCGGCGCAGGTGACCGTCAGTTCGCCGAAGGCCACCGTGACGCCGGTGATGGTGCCGCCCAGTTTGGCGCTGATGTGCTGGCCGAGATCAGTCAGGGCTTGGGTCATGGTTCAGCGCTCAATGGTTCCGAAACGGCGAATCTTCTTTTGCAGCTGCAACACGCCATAGAGCAGCGCCTCCGCCGTGGGCGGGCAGCCCGGCACATAGACATCGACCGGCACCACCCGGTCGCAGCCGCGCACCACCGAATAGGAATAGTGGTAATAGCCGCCGCCGTTGGCGCAGGAGCCCATGGAGATGACATAGCGCGGGTCCGGCATCTGGTCGTAGACCTTGCGCAGCGCCGGGGCCATCTTGTTGGTCAGCGTGCCGGCCACGATCATCACGTCGGACTGGCGCGGCGAGGCGCGCGGCGCAAAGCCGAAGCGCTCCACGTCATAGCGCGGCATGGAGGCCTGGATCATCTCCACCGCGCAGCAGGCGAGGCCGAAGGTCATCCACATCAGTGAGCCGGTGCGGGCCCAGTTGATGAGGTCATCGGTGGTGGTGACGAGAAAGCCCTTGTCGGCCAGCTGCGCGTTGATGTCGGTGAAGAATTCGCGCTGTTCCGGAGTGGCGTGGTCGATCAATCCCATTCAAGAGCCCCTTTCCGCCATTCGTAGATGAAGCCCACCGTCAACATGGCGAGGAAAATCATCATCGACCAGAAGCCGAACAGGCCAAGCTTGCCCAGGGTGATGGCCCAGGGAAACAGGAAGGCCACTTCCAGGTCGAAGATGATGAACAGGATGGAGACGAGATAGAAGCGCACGTCAAACTTCATGCGCGCATCGTCAAAGGCGTCAAAGCCGCACTCATAGGCGGTGAGCTTTTCGGCGTCGGGATTGTTCACCGCCACCAGCAGCGGGATCAGGAAGAAGGCCAGCGCGATGACCGCGGCCAGAGCCATGAAGATCACCAGCGGCAGGTATTGCATCAGAAGGTCGGGCATGGAACAGCCTCTTTCCGCCCGGTCTTTTGGACCGGGGCATTCAGCCGTTGGTAGCGCAGGCCAAGGAGCACCGCAAGCCTAGAGGCAAAAGCGCCCAGCACTGTGCAACGCATTCTTGCGACAATGCGGCAAAAGGCCATCACAATCAGGTTTTTTGAATGTGACCAGGCAGCGGAGCGGCCACTTTGGAGCGGCTCAAACGCCTGGCCCGGGACGGTGGCCGGGCCGACTCATGGGGCGGCTGCACCGGCATTGAATGGCGCGAGTGACGGGGCTCGAACCCGCGACCTTCGGCGTGACAGGCCGACGCTCTAACCAACTGAGCTACACCCGCAATTCAATGGTGGCGGTGGATAGAGGACGCCCTGCCGCCTGTCAAGCGCCGTCTCCGCCCCCCTACTCCGCCGACTTCAGGAATTTGCCCGCGCCATCAACATAGGCCCATTTGCCGTCCTGTTTCACGGCCTGCATGTCAATGTCGGAATAACGCACATGATCCTCGTTGCTGCGGGTGCCGACCTCCAGATAGGCGGCGGGTGCGGCGGTTTCATTGATCAGGTGGTGGCCGTTGCCGTCACCGGCCCTGAAGCCCGCGCACTGGCCGGGGGTGAGGACATGGCGGCCCTGGTCATTGACCAGAGTGAGGCTGCCCGACAGGACATAGATGAATTCATCCTCGCCTGCATGCCAGTGGCGCTGCGACGACCAGCAGCCGGGCGGCAGGATGACGTGATTGACACCGAACTGGGACAGGCAGAAGGCATCCCCCAGGGCGCGTTTTTCACGCGCCGCCACCGCCTTGTCATGGGGGGCAGGATAGCGGCTGCCCAGACGCGGCGCAACCGACAGGGGGTCAAGCACGGCGGGTGTCTTGGTCATGGAGTCCTTCCAGCTGGTTCAGGGCGTCAACAACGGCGTCAAAGGTGAGAAGGGTCGAGGCATGGCGCGCCTTGAAATCCCGCACCGGCAGAAGGGCCTCCAGATCGGCCCAGGGGCCGGTGGGGGGCGCTCCCCCCTCCTTCAGCATGGCCTGCATGGTGTGGCGCAGGGCGCGCAGCTCATCCGGGGTGGCGCCGATGATGTGGCGCGCCATGACTGAGGATGATGCCTGACCCAGGGCGCAGGCCTTCACCTCATGGGCAAAGTCCGTGACCCGCCCGCCGCTCACAGCCAGATCGACAATGACGCGCGAGCCGCACAGCCGGGAATGGGCCGTGGCGGTGGCGTCAGGCCTGGCCAGCCGGCCAAGGCGCGGAATGTCGGCAGCCAGTTCGAGAATGCGGCGGTTGTAAATTTCGTTCAGCATCCAATATTCCAGCAACCGGCCATGGAACCGTCCGGTTTGCGTCGCGTTTCCTGCCGTGATAAGGGGTCGCTCTCGCAAAACAAGGCGGTTAAAAACCGGATTTGCCGGAAGGTTAGCCGCAGGCCCAGCCCGCCACAAGCCACGAGACGTTGAAAGCAGGAAATCCCATGGATGCCACGCCGAAGAAATCAAAGCGCCCCAGCCAGGCCGAAGCCGAGGCGGCGGTGCGCACCCTGCTCGCCTGGGCGGGTGATGATCCGGACCGCGAGGGCCTGCGCGACACGCCGCGCCGGGTGGCCAAGGCCTATGAGGAATATTTTTCCGGCTATGGCGATGATGCGGGCGAGGCGCTGGCCCGCCGCTTCACCGAAGTGGGCGGCTATGACGATATTGTGATGCTGCGCGACATCGAGTTCAATTCGCACTGCGAGCACCACATTGCGCCCTTCATCGGCCGCGCCCATGTGGCCTATCTGCCGAGCAAGGATGTGGTGGGCATTTCCAAGCTGGCGCGGGTGGTGGAAATCTATGCCCGCCGCCTGCAGACCCAGGAAACCATGACGGCGCAGATTGCCAACGCCATCAACGAGTCGCTGGCGCCGCGCGGGGTTGCCGTGCTGGTGGAGGCGGTTCACACCTGCATGTCCATGCGCGGCGTGGGCAAGCGCAATGTCGCCACCATCACCACCCAGTTTCTGGGCGCCTTCAAGGACAGCCCGGCCCAGCAGGCGCGCTTCATGGAACTGGTGCGCGCACCCAGCGGCGGCTTTTCGCTCTAGGCCATGGGCGCTGATGACGAGAGCCTGATCCCGGCCCTGCGGTTTGGCGCCGACGGGCTGATCGGTGCCATTGTGGCCGATGCCGCCAGCGGCGCGGTGCTGATGTTTGCTCATATGAACGCCGAGGCACTGCGGCGCACGCAGGAAACGGGGCTGGCCCATTTCTTCAGCCGGTCGCGCGGCAAGCTGTGGCTGAAGGGTGAAACTTCAGGCGAGACGCTGAAGGTTCAGGACATCCGGGTGGATTGCGATCAGGATTGCCTGCTGGTGCTGGCCACGCCGCAGGGCAAGGGGGCGGCCTGTCACACCGGCCGCAGAAGCTGCTTTTACCGGCGGCTGGAGGGCAACCGCCTGGTGATGACGGGCGATGCGCCGCTGTTCAACCCCCATGAAGTCTACGGGAAGAAGTAGTGCCCGGTGCGCGGGGCACTGGCCGCAGGGGAGTGGTCGCTTCGCCAGCCTCACCCCGATGTGGCGATATAGGCGCGCATTTCCTCGGCTTCGCGTTCAATGGCCTCGATGTGGTGCTTCACCACGTCGCCGATGGACACCATGCCGGCCAGTTGTTCATCCTTGTTGACCACCGGAAGGTGGCGGATGCGGTGGGCGGTCATCAGGGCCATGAGCGCGCCCTCGGTGTCGCTTTCCTGACAGGTCTTGACCGTGCTGGTCATGATGGCGGAGACGGGCTTGGTCAAGGCCTCCGGCCCCTCCAGCCCGACGGCGCGGACAATGTCGCGTTCCGAGACGATGCCCTTGATCTTGCCGGGGCCCACGGCCACCACCACCGCGCCGATGCGGTGTTCCGCCAGTGTCCGGGCCACCTCTGCCACCGTGGTGGTGGGCGGGGCGGTGACAACATTACGGCCCTTCACGGAGAGAATACGTGCGACGGTCATGGCTTCCTCCCGGTTATGATTTTGGCCGGAAGCCTATCACATCGGCGGCGCGGGTAAAGTTTCCGGTCGGTCGAGCAGGTAAAAGGCCAGAAGCCCGGCCAGGAAGCCGCCGAGATGGGCCTCCCAGGCGATGGACTGGTTGCCCACCAGGGCCGTGCCGGTGAGGAAGCTTGCCCCGGACAGCAGCGTCAGCCCCAGCCAGACCAGGGTGAACAGCGCGGCGCGGCGGTCTTTCACGATGCCGGTGAGCGGCAGAGCGCGGACGCGGCGCACCGCGGCATGATCGGCAAGGCCGAAGCGAAACCCCTCGCCATACATGACGGGAATGGAGGCGGCGAGAATGCCAGAGACCGAGGTGGAGGCGCCGATCATGTAAAGGGCCTCGCCCCAGTGGCTGACCAGCATGGCTGTGGCCCCCCCCACCGCCGAAACCGCCGCCAGCGCCAGAAAGCGCAGCGTGCCGAGGCGGTGCACCACCACCGCCGAGAAGACCACCAGCCACAGGCAATTCATCAGCACATGGGTCCAGCCGCCGTGCAGCAGCACATGGCTGAGAAAGCTCCAGTATTGCGAACCCTCGACAAAGGGAAAGGCGGTGGGGCCCGGCGGGTTGAAGCGGGCCGGAATGAAAGCCAGCAGAAACATGGCAAAGGCCTGATAATCCACCCCCATGATCTGCAACCCCAGGTGGATGAAAATCAGCGTGGCGACCATGGCGATGGTCACGCTGGGCAGGCGGAACATGGGTTCGCGCCCCGTGCCTGACGCCCAATTCTGACTGGCCATGTCACTCCCCCTGCCGTGGCACGGCGTCTGCAACGTGCCGTGCACACGTTCACGATTGGCACAGGTTAACCCTGGGCCGCAAGGCGGGGTTTATCATGTTGCGCAGCGATCAGACCGGAAATGCCCCTGTGGATGGCGAAATTCTCCATCCCGGCAGCCGTGCCCTGTTCCGGCACTGGGAAACCATCCGGGCTGAACGGGCCGCCCCGGAACGCGACGATTTCGACCTGACGCGCATTCATGCCATTCTGCCTGATCTGTTTGTTCTGGAACGGGACCATCTGCGCCAGACCTTCCGCTTCCGCCTGGCGGGCACGCGCGTCTGCCGGTTGTACCGGCGGGAAATGACCCGCACCGACGCGCTCGTGGGCTGGGACCAGTTTGAGCGCGATACGCTGTTCCGTCTGTTCAACACCACGGTGGCCAGCCGCCAGCCCTGTGTGCTGCGCCTGCGCCTGCACAGCAACATGAACCATGTCATCGGGGTGGAAA
The DNA here is from genome assembly GCA_937873445.1 of uncultured Alphaproteobacteria bacterium. Classification (GTDB taxonomy): domain Bacteria; phylum Pseudomonadota; class Alphaproteobacteria; order Rhizobiales; family Aestuariivirgaceae; genus Aestuariivirga. The sequence goes on along the minus strand of CALMWF010000046.1, from coordinate 53,131 downwards.
TGCTGTGTCTGCCGGTGGTGGCGCGCGACCGCAGCCACATCCAGATCATCGGCGGCCTGTTTGCCTTCCGCGACATTGAAAGCCTGGGCTATGACCGTATCACCGTCATGGAACTGACGGGGGCGCGCACCATCTGGACGGAACACGCCGAAGGCGGCCTGCCGCTTCGTCCCCGGACCGAGGGGCTTCGTCCCCGGCGTCCCTTCACCGTCATTGCCGGCGGACGGACGTAACGCCAGCAAAACCCTTAACGGCCCGTTTACTCGGAACCGCCCATAATGGCGGCACTTCGCCCGCAACTCGGGCGGAGGTGGCAGCAATTCAGGGGTTCCCCGTGAGCGGTTATGCGCAGTTTGAAGATGAAGCGCCGTCGAACGTGGCGCCGACCACACTGTTCGGACGGTTCATGCTGCCCGACAGTTCCGAGTTTCCCTGCCAGGTGGTGAACATCACCACCGAGGGCGCCACCTTCATCACCAATGATGTGCCGCCGGTGGGGCTGGACATTGTTGCCTATCTTGAGGAACTGGGCCGCATCGAGGCGCGCAGTGCCGGGGTGGTGGCCAATGGTTTCGTGGTCACCTACACCATGACCGGGGCCCGGCTTGAGCGGCTGCATGCCCGCATTCAGTGGCTGGAAAGCAAGCGCACCGGCAAGGGTTCGGAAAGCCGCCGCCACCAGCGCTATGAACCGCGCGAAAGCTCGTCGCAGATCACCCTGCCGGACGGGCGCGTCTATCCCTGCGAAGTTCTGGACATTTCGGTGTCGGGGGCAGGACTTAAGGTTGAGGTTCTGCCGGCTATGGGCACCTATCTGATGCTCGGCAAGATGCGCGGCCGGGTGGTGCGCTATCTCGACAACGGCATTGCCATCGAGTTTGCCAAGCAGCTGGATGTGCACCAGTTGCAAACCCAACTCGCCAGCTGATTACAGGTCAAGCACTTCCACCACGCCGGGAATGGCCCTGATTGCCCCCTTGATCTGCGGCGTCATGATGAAACGTGCGCCCAGCGCCACGTCAATCTCACGGCCCTCGGCCTCTATCAGGGTGATTTTCACCGGCGCCCGCCCGCGCGCCTCCAGCCGCTGGGCAATGGACTCAAGGGGGGCGGCATCGCGCAGGAAAATCTGCACCCCCTGGGCAATGGCGGCGGCGGTGCGGTCCAGTTTCTCCACCGCCTGAAGGCGAAGCTTGATGTCCTCCCCGTCAACATCGGCCTCAACATGGGCAAGGACCGCCTTGCCCGGTTCCAGAAGGTCGCGGGCATTGGTCAGGGTTTCGGAAAAGCAGATGGCCTCGAACTGGCCGGTGGGATCGGAAAAGCCGACAAAGGCATATTTGTTGCCGGACTTGGAGCGGCGCTCCTGGCGCATGGTGATGGTGCCGGCAAGTTTGGCGGCGGTGGCACCCTTGGTCAGAACCTTGGTGCGGAACTGCGCCCAGCTTTCCACCCCCATCCGGGCCAGCGGCTTCATGTAGTCATCGAGCGGGTGGCCGGAGAGATAGAAGCCCACCGCCTCGAATTCCTGGGCCAGCTTCTCCATGGGCAGCCACGCCTCGCGGTTGGGCAGCACCATGTCGGCGGGCGCAACCCCGCCTGAACCAAACAGGTCATGCTGGCCCGCCTCGGCCTCGGCGGTGGTGCGGCTGGCGGTGGCCAGAATGGTTTCAATGCCCGCCAGAAGCTGGGCGCGGTTGGGGTTCAGTTCGTCGAAGGCGCCGGCCTTGATCAGGCTCTCGAGCGCCCGCTTGTTGAGTTGGGTGGGGTCAATGCGGCGGGCGAAGTCCGACAGGCTGGCAAAGCGCCCGCCGGATGCGCGCACCGTCTCGATATGGCGGATGGCCCCCTGCCCGACATTCTTGAGGGCCGCCAGGGCATAGAGAATGGCGCCGTCCTGAACCGCAAAATCCACCCCGCCATGGTTGATGGAGGGCGGCCTGACCTTGATGCCGAGGCGCAGGGCCTCATCGCGGAACACCTGAAGCTTGTCGGTGTTGCCCATGTCCAGCGTCATGGAGGCGGCAAGGAATTCCACCGGGTGATTGGCCTTGAGCCAGGCGGTCTGGTAGCTGATATAGGCATAGGGCGCGGAGTGCGACTTGTTGAAGCCGTATTCGGCAAATTTGGCGCAGGCGTCAAACACCAGCGTGGCGGTTTCGGGGGCAATGCCGCGTTCGGTGGCGCCGTTCATGAAGCGCTCGCGCTGTTCGGCCATTTCCCTGGGGTTCTTCTTGCCCATGGCGCGGCGCAGAATATCGGCATGGCCGAGCGAGAAGCCCGCCATGTCCTTGGCCACCTGCTGCACCTGTTCCTGATAGGTGATGACGCCGAAGGTTTCCTTCAGGATGGGTTCAAGCAGCGGGTGCAGATATTCCACCGGCTCCTTGCCAAGCTTGCGGTGGCAATAGGTGGGAATATTGGCCATGGGGCCGGGGCGGTAGAGCGCCACCAGCGCAATCAGATCCTCAAAGCGGTCGGCGTGCATCTGGCGCACGGCATCGCGCATGCCGGCACTTTCCAGCTGGAACACGCCCACCGTGTCGCCCTGGGCCAGCATGGCAAAGGTCTTTGCGTCATCAAGGGGCACAAGGCTGGTGCGGAAGCCGGGTTCACGCGCATGGATCAGGCGTTCGGCCTTGTCGATGACGGTGAGGGTCTTCAGGCCGAGGAAGTCGAACTTCACCAGTCCGGCCTTCTCGACGTATTTCATGTTGAACTGGGTGGCGGGCAGGCTGGCGCGCGGATCGCGGTAGAGCGGCACCAGTTCTTCCAGCGGCCGGTCGCCGATGACCACGCCCGCCGCATGGGTCGAGGCGTGGCGGTAAAGCCCCTCCAGCTTCTGGCCGATCTCCAGCATGCGGGCCACGGTGGGATCGCGGTCGCGCTCCTCGCCGATGCGCGGTTCGGCGGCAATGGCCTCCTTCAATGACACCGGATTGGCCGGGTTCATGGGGATCATCTTGGAGATGCGGTCAACCTGCGGATAGGGCATCTGCAACACCCGGCCGACATCGCGGCACACGGCGCGGGCCTGCAGCTTGCCGAAGGTGATGATCTGGGCCACGCGGTCGGCGCCATAGCGGCTCTGCACATAGGCAATGACCTCATCGCGCCGGTCCTGACAGAAATCGACGTCGAAGTCCGGCATGGAAACGCGGGCCGGATTGAGGAAGCGCTCGAACAGCAGCTTGAAGCGCAGCGGATCCAGATCGGTGATGGTGAGGCAGTAGGCAACCAGCGAACCCGCCCCCGAGCCGCGCCCCGGCCCCACCGGAATGGTCTGGCCCTTGGCCCATTTGATGAAGTCGGCGACGATGAGGAAGTAGCCGGCATAGTTCATCTTGATGATGACGCCGAGTTCAAACTCCAGCCGGTCGAGATAATCCTGCTTGCTGTAGCCTTCGGCCAGACCGGTGACGGCCAGGCGTGCCTCCAGCCCGGCAAGGGCCTCGGCGCGCAGCTGTTCGGCCTCGTCGGCGTCACCGAAATGGGGCAGAAGCGGCTTCACCTCGCCGAGATAGAAGGCGCAGCGCCGGGCAATCTCCACCGTATTGGCGGCCGCCTCCGGCAGATCGGCGAACAGCGTCAGCATTTCGTTCTGCGACTTGAAATAATGTTCGGGCGTCACCCGGCGGCGGTCATCATTGGCCACCACCTCGCCCTCGGCGATGCACAGCAGCGCATCGTGGGCGGCGTAATCGTCGGGGGTGGCGAAGTAGCATTCATTGGTGGCGGCGAGCGGCAGGCCCAGCTCATAGGCGAGTTCCAGAAGGCCCGTCTCGGCGGCGCGTTCCTCCTCCATGCCGTGGCGCTGGAGTTCGACGTAGAGGCGGTCGCCGAAGATGTCGCGCAGGGCAATGAGGCGTTCCCGCGCCTGGGCGAACTGGCCCAGAACCAGCGCCCGGTTGATGGGGCCGGAGGGGCCGCCGGTGAGACAGATGAGCCCTGCCCCCGCCTGGCGCAGCAGCGACAGGAGCACATGGGGTTCGGCGTGGTCGGGCGCATCCAGATAGGCCCGGCTCGACAGCTTCATCAGGTTGCGATAGCCGTCGTGGTCCTTGGCCAGCAGAACGAGGGTGGGCAGGCGCTTCAGCCCGGTTTGCGCTGCGGCCAGTTTCGGCTGGGCCTCGGCGCTTTCGTCCATGTCCACCCTCAGGGCCGAGCCGATGATGGGCTGGATGCCCTTGGCCGCGAGTTCGCCGGAAAACTCCAGCGCACCGAAGAGATTGCCGGTGTCGGTGATGGCCACCGCCGGCATGTCCCGCTCCTTGGCCAGGGCGGCAATCTGCTTCACCGGCAGCGCCCCTTCCGACAGCGAATAGGCGGAATGGACGCGGAGATGGATGAAACCAACGCTATGGCCGGAGGGGGTGGTCATGGGGATGAGCTTAGCGGCTGCGGCGGGGGAGACGCAAACTTATGGCAGGCCGTCCACAAGCTTTCCATCGGCCAGGGACACAACCCTGCTCATGCGCGCCGCCAGTTCCAGATTGTGGGTGGCGATGAGGGCGGCCAGCCCCTCGTCGCGGATCAGACGCATGAATTCGTCATGGACGCGGGCGGCGGTGGGCGGGTCGAGGTTGCCGGTGGGTTCATCGGCCAGCAGCAGCAGCGGCCGGTTGGCAATGGCGCGGGCAATGGCGACGCGCTGCTGCTCGCCGCCCGACAGTTCGGCGGGGCGGTGGTGAAGGCGCGGGGCCAGGCCCAGCCGGGTGAGCAGTTCGCTGGCGCGAGCATCGGCCTCGGCGCGTGATGCCCCGGCGATGAGCTGCGGCATGACGACATTTTCCAGCGCCGAAAATTCCGGCAGAAGGTGGTGAAACTGATAGACGAAGCCGATGCCGATGCGGCGGATGGCGGTGCGGGCGCCGTCATCCAGCGCCGAGACATTCTGGCCGGAGATCAAAACCGCGCCGGAGGTGGGCCGCTCCAGCAGCCCGGCAATGTGCAGAAGCGACGATTTGCCCGCCCCCGACTGGCCGACCAGCGCCACCACCTCACCCGGATGGACGGCCAGATTGAGACCCTTGAAAATATCAAGCCGCGCCGCGCCATCGCCATAGGAGCGGGCAACATCACGCAGTTCAAGGGCGGGCTGGCGGATGCTGGTCATTCGTAGCGCAGCGCCTCCACCGGATCGAGCTTGGCTGCCTTCCACGAGGGATAAAGCGTGGCCAGGAAGGACAGCGCCAGCGCCATGAGCACGATGAGAATGGTCTGGCCGCTTTCCAGCTTGGCGGGCAGCTGCGACAGGTAATAGACCTCGGCGTTGAAGGGATCGGTGCCCGACAGCCACTGGATGAACCGGCGGATGTGTTCGATGTTGAGGCAGATGAGAAGGCCCAGCAGCGTGCCCGCCAGCGTGCCGACCGCGCCGATGGCCGCACCGGTGATGAAGAACACGCGCTGGATGGCACCGCGGGTGGCCCCCATGGTGCGCAGAATGGCAATGTCGCGGCCCTTGTCCTTCACCAGCATGATGAGGCCGGAGATGATGTTGAGGGCGGCCACCAGAATGATCATGGTGAGCACAAGGAACATGACGTTGCGCTCCACCTCCACCGCGCTGAAGAAGGCCTTGTTGCGATCCATCCAGGTGGACACGGTCATGTCTGGGCCGATGGCCTCCCGGATCAAGGGCACCATGCGGTCCACGCCTTCGGGGTTGCTGGTTTCGATCTCGATGCCGGTCACACCCTCGCCGAGATTGAAATAATCCTGGGCCACGGCCATGGGCAGATAGGCGACGTTCTCATCGTATTCCGACATGCCCATCTTGAAGATGGCGGCAATGGGATATTCGCGGATGCGCGGCGTGGTGCCCATGGCGGTTTCCTCGCCCTCGGGCGAGATCAGCGTCAAGGTCTGGCCAATGCCCACCTGATGGCGCCAGGCCATGCGCTCGCCCACGGCGATGCCTTCCGTCTTTTCAAAACCGGTGAAGGACGGCGTGGCATCGGGCTGGCCGTCAAGGTCAATGTCGGTGATGAGATCCTTGTTGGTGAGGCCCCTGAGGCGGGCCATGTCGGCCTCGCGCATGCCGCGAATCATGGCGCCGGTGGAGGACTTGGCGGAGGACACCATGGCCTGCCCCTCCACCATGGGATAGGTGAAGGTGACGCCAGGAATTTTGTCGAGCAGCGCCTGGCGCTCCCGGTAGTCCACAATGGGTGCAAGGTTGCTGTTATAGACGGTGGCGTGGCCGCCAAAGCCCAGCACCTTGTCGAGCAGCTCATCACGGAAGCCGTTGAACACCGCCATGACGGTGATGAGGGTGGCCACCCCCAGCATGATGCCGAGGAAGGAGAACAGCGAGATCACCGAGATGAAGCCCTCGCGGCGGCGCGAGCGCAGGTAACGCAGCGCCAGCAGCCATTCAAAACCGGCAAAGGGTCTGGTCACCGGCAGGGGTTCGCTCATCGGCTTCAGAACCGCTCCAGCAACGTGGCGAGGGCGACGTTTTCGCGCTCCCCGGTTTTGCGGTTCTTCACTTCGGCAATGCCGTCCTTCAGACCGCGCGGGCCGATGATGACCTGCCAGGGTAGACCGATCAGGTCCATGGTGGCGAATTTGCCGCCGGGGCGTTCGTCGCGGTCGTCGTAGAGAACCTCAACCCCCTTGGCCTCCAGCGCCTTGTAGATTGTCTCGCAGGCGGCATCGGTGTCGGCGTCGCCGGCCTTGAGATTGATGAGACCGACCTTGAAGGGGGCCACCGCCTCCGGCCAGATGATGCCCGCCTCGTCGTGGCTGGCTTCAATGATGCCGCCCACCAGACGCGACACGCCAATGCCGTAGGAGCCGCTTTCCACCGGCACCATCTTGCCGTCCGGCCCCTGTACCACCGCGCCCATGGGCTCGGAATATTTGGTGCCGAAGAAGAAGATGTGGCCTACTTCAATGCCGCGCCCTGTCACGCGGGCCGCTTCCGGCACGCGCCTGTCAAATTCCGCTGCATCATGCTTTTCGTCGGTGGCGGCATATTTCGAGGTGAAGTCCTCCACCACTCTGGCCACCGCGCCAACATCATCATAGTCGATGTCGAAGGCGGTCCAGTCCATGTCGAGGAAGGCGCGGTCGAAGAACACGCCCGATTCACCGGTTTCGGCCAGGATCAGGAATTCGTGGCTGTCCTTGCCGCCGATGGGGCCGGTTTCGGCGCGCATGGGCACCGCCTTCAGCCCCATGCGGGCGAAGGTCTTCAGATAGCTCACAAACATCTTGTTATAGCTGTGCTGGCCGGCCTCGCGGGTCAGGTCGAAGGAATAGGCATCCTTCATCAGGAATTCGCGGCCGCGCATGACGCCGAAGCGCGGGCGCACCTCGTCGCGGAACTTCCACTGGATGTGATAGAGATTGCGCGGCAGGTCCTTGTAGCTCTTCACCCCCTGGCGGAAAATGTCGGTGATCATTTCCTCATTGGTGGGGCCAAACAGCATGTCGCGGTCATGGCGGTCCTTGATGCGCAGCATCTCCTTGCCATAGGCGTCATAGCGGCCAGACTTGCGCCACAGGTCGGCGGGCTGGATGGTGGGCATCAGCACTTCAATGGCACCGGCCCGGTTCTGCTCCTCGCGCACGATCTGCTCGATTTTTTTCAGCACCCGAAACCCGAGGGGGAGCCAGCTGTAGCAGCCGGCCGCCTCCTGGCGGATCATGCCGCAGCGCAACATGAGTTTATGGGAAACGATTTCCGCTTCCTTGGGGTCATCGCGCAGGATGGGCATGAAATACTGCGAAAGGCGCATGGGAATCCTCAACTCTCCGTCTGGCCAGCCTTTTAAGCTTTCGCCCGGCCAAGGCAAGCCGCGGCTTGCCCCCGGACCATGGCCAAAATCCGGCAGATTCCGCTTGGCAATGGCACCTGTTTGAGTCTAGCGTGAGGGCAATAAGAACAAGACCCGTCATTGCACTGACAGTGACCCAGGTCTGGGGAGGGGTTTCCGGGCGCGGTCCTCTGGCCAGCAGCCCCCGTGCCGAAATGGTCCGGCACAGGACAGGAAACTGAGAAAACGGGGGCGGAGCCGGTCACGGTTCCGCCCTTCGTCTGTTTCAGGCGGACTTTTTCGCCGTCACTTCAATCTCGATCTTCATGCGCGGGTCGGCCAGCCCCGCGGCAATCATGGTGGCGGCGGGGCGGATGTCGCCCAGAACCTGGCGCATGACCGGCCAGCAGGCGGGAAAGTCGGCCGCATCGGGCAGGATGTAATGGACGCGGACAATGTCGGCCAGGGCAAAGCCCGCCTGGGCCAGCGCCTTGTCAATGTTGCGGAAGGTCTGGGCGGCCTGTTCGGCCACATCGGCGCTGATGGTCATGCTGTCATAGTTGAAGCCGGTGGTGCCAGAGACAAAGCACCACTCACCCGCCACCACGGCGCGGGAATAGGCCATGTCGGCCTCGAAGGGCGAGCCGGAGGATATGCGCTTGCGGGTCATGCCTTGCCTGCCTTTCCGGCTTTGGGGGCCGCCGCCGCGGGGTTCACGATATGCACCACGCGGTGCGGATAGGGCATGGCGATGCCCTCCTTCTTCAGGGCATTCCAGATCAGGAAGTGGACATCGGAGGAAAACTTGTTCTTGCCGTCGTCAATGCCTTCGACCCAGAACTCGACCGCGAAATTGATGCCGCTTTCGCCAAAGCTGCGCAATTCGCAATCCGGCTTCTCCGGCTCATTCAGCACCCGGGGGTGCGAGGCCACCGCCTTCTGGATGATGGCGGGCACACGGTTGATGTCGGTGTCATAGCTCACCGAGAAGGGCACTTCATAACGCTGCTGCGGGTCGGTCTTGGTCCAGTTGACGAATTTCTCGGTGATGAACTTTTCGTTCGGCACCATGATGTCCTTGCCGTCAAAGGTGGCGAGCGCCGATGAGCGCATGTTGATCTCGCGCAGAATGCCCGCCTTGCCGTCTTCCATCTCGATGTAGTCGCCCACCTTCAGCGAGCGTTCGAGCAGGATGATGATGCCGGAAATGAAATTGGAGGCGATCTGCTGCAGGCCGAAACCCAGGCCGACGCCGAGCGCCCCGCCAAACACCGCCAGGGCCGTGAGATCAAGCCCGAGAATGTTGAGCAGCAGAAAACCGGCGATGGCGAAAATGCCGATGTCGAGCGCCTTGGCCGCCAGTTCGCGGGTCTGGATGTCCACCGCCTCCTGCTTGCGGATGGCCTGCTGACCGGCGTGCGACGACGCCCGCCCCAGCCAGAACAGCAGCCCGCCGAACAGGGCCGCCTTGGACAGGGCCAGCGCCGATATCCTGATGTTGCCCGCCGCAAAGGCCACCGAATCCAGCCAGCTGGTGAAGGCCCCGAAATAGCCGAACACCGCCAGCGCCGCGATCGGCAGGCCGAGCCAGCGGGCGGCCGCGTTGAGCACGGGATGGGTGAGGAAGCGGTTGATGGCGGTGTAGAGAAGATAGACCAGTGCCGCGCTCTGGGCGAGGCGGATGAGCCATGAGGCCTTCACCGCGCTGTCGGCCACCGCCACCGCAGCCCCCAGCATGAGCACCAGCAGGGCGGGCGGCACCAGCGGCCGCAGGGCGCGAAGATAGGTCTGCGCCCTGCCCCTGAAGCCGGCGGCCAGCCCATCATCCGGCTGGCCGGCAAAGGCGTCATAGGGGCGCAACAGCATGGGGGCGAGAAGGCGCGCCAACAGGCCCGCCGCCACCAGGGCGATGACCTGGGCATAGAAGGTGGGCGAGGCGAGCCAGCCCATGAGGGTGGCCAGGGCCACTTCCCCCTGCTGTTTGAGGTTGTCGAGTGTCATGCTGTTTCACCGCTCCAGACGCTGCCCCACTGGGCCTTCTTTGCCCGTTTGTAGGGGTCACGGTCGCGGCTGGCAATGCGGAGCGCGGCGCGGCCCCGGGGGGCGCACAGGTCCAGGGTGATGGCGGGTTTGCTGTGGCGCGGCGGGGTGAGAATGCGCAGGCCAGCCGGCACGGGTCTGATCCGGGCGGCGGCCAGATAGCCATAGGGCTCGTCCTCGAAGGGCACGGTGGCGCCCTTGGCGTGCATGTGGGCGCGGCTGCGGGCCAGGCGCGCCTTGAAGTGGCACCAGTCGCTGCCAGTGATGGGGCACGGCACCTCGTGGCCGCAGGGGGCGGCGATGAAGGCCCCGTCGGCGATCAGGCGCTGGCGGGCTTCGCGCAGCCGGGCAAAGCCGCGCGGCGTGCCCGGTTCCACAATGAGCAGCAGGGTGGTGGTGCGCGCCCACAGGGCGGCGGCAATGGCGGCAGCCTCGGCCTCGGGCAGTTCGGCCAGGGTGTAGGCGGCGATGGTGAGGTCGGCCTGCAGCTCCGGCAGGTGGCGCAGGTCGGCCTTGATCCGGGTGGCGTTTCGCAAGGCGGCAGAGTCACTTGCGGCCGCCAGTTCGCGCGCCACGTCAAGAAAGCGCGGGTCATTGTCCAGTTGGGTGATGGCGGCAAGACTGGTGAAGCGCGCCGCCGCCGCCCAACTCGCCGTGCCCGGCCCGCAACCCGCGTCCAGCAGCGAAGCGGGCAAGAAGCCGGGGAGTGCGGCAAGCGCCTCGTCCAGCGCGCGGGCCACCGCCGCATGGGTGGCGGGCATGCGGGTGGTGAGATAGGCGGAGAGATTGACCGCCGCCGAGGTTTCACCGGCGGCATAGTCCTGGGTCATGGCGCCTGAGGGGCCACGCGCCGACCCCTCGCCAAGGATGGCGGCAAGGGCGGCAGCAAGTGAGGCGGGCGTGGTCATGAGGGTGGCATGGTGGGCGATGAGAGACTCGAACTCCCGACATCTTCGGTGTAAACGAAGCGCTCTACCAACTGAGCTAATCGCCCCCCTGCGACGAGGTTCCGGGCCGTATTCGCCCCGTGCGTGGCATTGGTCATAGCCGCCGGGCGCGGCCCCCGCAAGTTTCACGCCCTTCCCGCCTGCAAGAAAATGCCCCGCACGGTTTCTGAGGGCGTGCGGGGCTGATGTCTTCTGAAACCGGGACTAGCGCTTAGGCGATGGCTCCTCCGTCGATGCCGTTTGCTTGCTGTCCGGCACACCGCGCCGGACCACGCCACAAACCCCAGCGTTCCAAACGGCAACGTGCCCCGGATCAGCTTCGCCTTCCTCGCGGGGCCTTGGCCTCGCGCGCCCTGGCTCTGGCCTTGCGCTGTGGCCCCAGATGACGGTGATTCACCCCCCGCTGGCAAGGCGTTGCGACTCAAAAAATGAAGGCCGCGAGGGTCTCCCCCTGCGGCCTTTGGCAACTCGCTTTCCGTCCGCTCAGTGGGCGGTGGCGCCCTCGCCCCGCTTGGCGGCGGCGGCGCGGGCGGCCTCTGCCGCTTCCTCCGCCTCCTCGTCCCAGACAATGGGCTCGGGCTTGCGGGTGAGAGCGTGTTTCAGCACCTCATCGGCGTGCGACACCGGCACCAGTTCCAGACCGGACTTCACATTGTCCGGAATTTCGGCCAGGTCCTTCACGTTCTCCTCGGGGATCAGCACCTTCTTGATGCCGCCACGGTGGGCCGCCAGAAGCTTTTCCTTCAGGCCGCCGATGGGCAGCACCCGGCCGCGCAGGGTGATCTCGCCGGTCATGGCCACATCCTTGTGGACGGGAATGCCGGTCAGCACCGAGACGATGGCCGTCACCATGGCGATGCCCGCCGACGGACCGTCCTTGGGCGTGGCGCCCTCCGGCACGTGCACGTGAATATCGCGCTTGTCGAAGACGGGCGGCTTGACGCCGATGGAGGGGGCACGGCTGCGCACATAGGACGAGGCCGCCGAAATCGACTCCTTCATCACGTCGCGCAGGTTGCCGGTGACCGTCATCTTGCCCTTGCCGGGCATCATCAGGGCTTCGATGGTCAGCAGTTCGCCGCCCACCTCGGTCCAGGCGAGGCCGGTGACCACGCCCACCTGATCTTCCTGCTCGGCCATGCCGTGGCGGAACTTGGGCACGCCCAGAAAGTCTTCCACGATCTGCGGCGAAACCTTGATCTTCTTCTTTTTCTTGAGGATCAGATCCTTCACCGCCTTGCGCGACAGGGTGTTGATCTCGCGTTCGAGCGAGCGCACCCCCGCCTCGCGGGTGTAGCGGCGGATCACGTCATAGATGGCGTCTTCACCGATCTCGAATTCCTTCTTGTCGAGGCCGTGGCTTTCCATGGCCTTGGGAATGAGATGGCGCTTGGCAATCTCGGCCTTTTCCTGCTCGGTGTAGCCGGCGATGCGGATGATCTCCATGCGGTCGAGCAGAGCGGGCGGAATGTTGAGCGTGTTCGAGGTGGTGACGAACATGACATTGGACAGGTCATATTCCACCTCAAGGTAGTGATCCATGAAGGTGGAGTTCTGTTCCGGGTCCAGGACCTCCAGCAGGGCTGCCGAGGGGTCGCCCCGGAAATCCATGCCCATCTTGTCGATCTCATCCAGAAGGAAGAGCGGATTGGTCTTCTTCGCCTTCTTCATGGACTGAATGACCTTGCCTGGCATGGAGCCGATGTAGGTCCGGCGGTGGCCGCGGATTTCAGCCTCGTCGCGCACGCCGCCCAGCGACATGCGGATGAATTCACGGCCGGTGGCCCGGGCAATGGATTTGCCCAGCGAGGTCTTGCCCACGCCGGGGGGACCGACGAGGCACAGAATGGGGCCGCGCATCTTGTTGGTGCGGCCCTGCACGGCGAGATATTCGACGATGCGGTCCTTCACCTTGTCGAGGCCGAAGTGATCGTGGTCAAGCACGCCCTGGGCAAATTTCAGGTCGGTCTTGACCTTGCTCTTGACGCCCCACGGAATGGACAGCAGCCAGTCGAGATAGTTGCGCACCACGGTGGCTTCCGCCGACATGGGGCTCATCTGCTTCAGCTTCTTCAGTTCCGCCATGGCGCGCTCGCGCGCTTCCTTGGACAGCTTGGTCTTTTCGATGCGCGCCTCAAGCTCGGCGGCCTCGTCCTTCTCCTCGCCGTCGCCCAGCTCCTTCTGAATGGCCTTCATCTGCTCATTCAGATAGTACTCGCGCTGGGTCTTCTCCATCTGGCGCTTGACGCGGCTGCGGATGCGCTTCTCCACCTGGAGAACGGAAATTTCGCCCTCCATGAGGGAAAACACCTTCTCCAGACGCTGCTGCACCTGATCCATCTCAAGAAGCTCCTGCTTCTCGGTGATCTTGATGGCCAGGTTGGCGGCAATGGTGTCGGACAGCTTGGCGTAGTCGGTGATCTGGCCGAGCGAGGCCAGCACTTCCTGCGGCACCTTCTTGTTCAGCTTCACATAGCTTTCAAACTGCGACACGGCGGTGCGGGCCAGGGCCTCGGTTTCCTGGGCCTCGCCCAGGTCATCGGCAATGACCACCAGTTCCGCCTCATAGAGGTCAGTGCGCAGGGTGAAGCTGTTGACATGGGCGCGGGCCGTGCCCTCCACCAGCACCTTCACAGTGCCGTCCGGCAGCTTCAGAAGCTGAAGCACATTGGCCACCGTGCCGGTGTCGTAAATGGCTTCGGGGGCGGGATCGTCATCGCCCGGATTTTTCTGGGCCACGAGCAGAATGCGCTTGTTGTCACGCATCACTTCCTCAAGCGCCCGGATGGACTTCTCACGGCCGACGAAGAGCGGCACGATCATGTGGGGAAACACCACAATGTCGCGCAGCGGCAGCACGGGGAGACGTTCCACCGGACCGGCTTCGATCTTGGCCTTCATGGTCTTGCTGGTCATTCGCATTCCTCACTGACGCGGAACTGAATCCAGCCGGACTCAGTTCGCGTATCTTGCTTCGTTACGGAATGTGGAGGGGGCTGTTAAGAATTTCAACTCCCCCTTCCGATAACGGTTTATGCCGAAGCCGGCTGGGCCTTGGCACCCTTGTCACGGTCGGCATAGATCAGCAGCGGCTTGGCGTCGCCATCCACCACCTCGCGCGAGATCACCACTTCTTCCACACCGGCCATGGCCGGCAGGTCAAACATGGTTTCGAGCAGGATGGATTCCATGATGGAGCGCAGGCCGCGGGCACCGGTCTTGCGCTCGATGGCGCGGCGGGCAATGGAGCGCAGCGCCTCATCCGGGAACACCAGCTTCACGCCCTCCATTTCGAACAGGCGCTGATACTGCTTGATGAGGGCGTTCTTCGGCACGGTGAGAATCTGCACCAGCGCGTTCTCATCCAGGTCTTCCAGCGTGGCGATAACCGGCAGACGGCCGACGAATTCCGGGATCAGGCCGAATTTCAGCAGGTCCTCCGGCTCCAGTTCACGCAGCAGCGCGCCGGTGCGGCGGTCGTCGGGCGATTTCACCTGCGCTGCAAAGCCGATGCCGGAGCCCTTGCCACGTTGGGCGATGATGCGTTCCAGACCGGCAAAGGCACCGCCGCAGATGAACAGGATGTTGGTGGTGTCCACCTGCAGGAATTCCTGCTGGGGATGCTTGCGGCCGCCCTGGGGCGGAACGCTGGCCACCGTGCCTTCCATGATCTTCAGCAGCGCCTGCTGCACGCCCTCGCCCGACACGTCGCGGGTGATGGATGGGTTGTCGGACTTGCGGCTGATCTTGTCGACCTCGTCGATGTAGACAATGCCGCGCTGGGCGCGCTCGACATTGTAGTCGGCCGCCTGCAGCAGCTTGAGAATGATATTCTCCACGTCCTCGCCGACATAGCCCGCCTCGGTCAGCGTGGTGGCGTCGGCCATGGTGAAGGGCACATCGAGAATGCGGGCCAGCGTCTGGGCCAGCAGGGTCTTGCCGGAGCCGGTGGGGCCGACCAGCAGAATGTTGGACTTGGCCAGTTCCACATCATTGTTCTTCTGGGCGTGGTTCAGGCGCTTGTAGTGATTGTGGACGGCGACCGAGAGAACCTTCTTGGCGTAGTCCTGGTCGATGACATAATCGTCGAGAACCTTGCGGATCTCATGCGGGGTCGGCACACCGTCCTTGGACTTCACCAGCGACGACTTGTTCTCCTCGCGGATGATGTCCATGCACAGTTCAACGCATTCATCGCAGATGAAAACCGTGGGGCCGGCGATGAGCTTCCTGACCTCGTGCTGGCTCTTGCCGCAGAAGGAGCAGTACAGCGTGTTCTTGGAATCGCCACCAGCAGCCTTGCTCATGTATTCTCCTCACTATGCGGGATCGCGGCCTTCTTGCCGCTTCCGCCAAACCGCCGAACCTTGCCCCATGGCCCGGCTGATAGCTCAAAACAACAGCCAAAAACCGACTCATCCGCGAGGATGCCCAGCCTTGGTTAATCAAACCTTGCCAGCCCCCTCCCCGCCTGGCCCGAAGTTAACCCCCGGACCAGCTTACTTGCCATCGTCGGCAACCGGACGTTTGTCCAGTATGCTGTCGATGAGGCCGAAATCGCGGGCCTGTTCGGCCGTCATGAAATTATCGCGTTCCAGCGCATCCTCAATCTCTTCATAGCTGCGGCCGGTGTGCCTCACGTAGATTTCATTGAGCCGCTTCTTCAGGTTTTCCACGTTGCGGGCGTGAATCATGATGTCGGTCACCTGGCCCTGGAAGCCGCCGGAGGGCTGATGGACCATGACCGAGGCGTGGGGCAGCGCAAAGCGCGAGCCCTTCTCGCCGGCGCAGAGCAGAAGCGAGCCCATGGAGGCCGCCTGGCCCATGACGATGGTGGAAATGGCCGGGCGCACGAACTGCATGGTGTCATAGATGGACAGGCCCGCCGTGACGATGCCGCCCGGCGAGTTGATATACATGGCGATTTCCTTCTTGGGGTTTTCGGCCTCAAGGAACAGAAGCTGCATGCACACCGAACTGGCCACCGTGTCATCAATGGGGCCGGTGATGAAGATGATGCGCTCGCGCAGCAGCCGCGACGGCAGGTCGAAGACGCGTTCGCCGCGGGCTTCCTGCTGGATGACCGACGGCCAGAAGGCGCCGGTGGTGGGCTGTGCAATCGGATCGCGCATGGTGGTCCCCAAAATGATGAATCACTCGAATTGTCCCGCCATAGATAGGTGACGGGCGGCGGTTCGGGAAGACCCGAACCGGATCATAGGTTTTCAATATCCTTCCGGGCGCGGGCAAGGATGTCGGCCAGGCCGTCGCGCTGCTCCGGCGACAGGCCGCCCGGCCGCAGCCTGGAAAACAGCGCCTGACGGAAGGCCGTGACCACCTCACCCAGATCGCCCGTGTCCATGGCGCGGGCCGCCTCGTCCAGCCTTGCATTGAGCCGGGCGAGGTCGGCGGCATGGTCCGAGAGATAGTCCAGGCCCGGCGCGGTGATGGCGTAGAGGCGCTTTCCCCCCTCCTCCGTGCCGGTGACCAGGCCTGCCTCCTCCAGCAGGGCGAGAATGGGATAGATGGAGCCGGGGCTTGGCGCATAGGCGCCCTGAAAGCGCTCCTTCAGGCCCCTGATGATGTCATAGCCATGGCGCGGGGCTTCGGCGATGAGGCCGAGCACCAGCAGCCGCAGCGCACCGGAATCGAACAGGCGGTTGCGGCGGCCACGCATGAAGGGCGGCGGCCCCCAGCCAAAGGGGCCGCAGCCATCGCCGCCGGCCGGCGGACCAAAACCCCGGCGCTTGTGGAAGGGAGACATCATCAAACCTCAGAGGGCGAAGCTATGGCCTCGCCCGGTCAAAGTCAAAATGGGCTGGCGCCGGGAACAACTCCCGGCGCCCGTGGCATCAGGCGGAGGGCGTTTCATCGCCCTTGGCCAGGTCGGCCCTGTAGCGGTCATAGGCTTCCTGGTCGCGGTTGCGCCGTTCCCGGGCGCGGAATTCGGCAAAGGCCTTTGCCTCCTCGTCGAGCTTGCGGCGCTCGGCCTCGATCTGGTCGAGAACCTGGCGGCGGCGCTCTTCAAAGGCGGCGTTGCCGGTGCCGGACCCGGCGGGGTCGTCATGGCTGCCGCGCTCATAATGGCTGCCGCGTTCATAGTAGGCGCCCGGCGCCCAGTCCCAGTGGCGGTTTTTGGCGCGCCAGATGAACCAGGCGAGACCGGCCAGCCCAAGCGGCGGGAAGATGGCGAAGCCGGCAAGAACCGCCAGCGCCTTCACCGGGAAGGGCCAGAAGTCGCTGCGGTGCAGACCGCCCGCCATGGCCCCATAGCCGGGGCCAAAGCCGCGGCGGAAACTGCCCTCGGCCGGGCCCGGGCCCGTGCCGTCGGGGCCGGCTTCAGCGGCGCGGCGCCAGCCCTGGGGGCCACAGCCGCAGCGGCCGCCGCGATGATGGCGGTGGCGGTGGCGTCCCTGACCGCGGGGGCCTTCGCCGGGGGACTGGGAAAAATCAGCAGTGTCGTAGGTCGTGGTTGACATGGGTAACCTCCTTGGCATCAACACGACATATCTTTGTAACGATATATCTTATTACAAGGGGGCGCTCAAAATATTTTCGATATATCGTTTTCTGGGCCGATACAGTGAAATCAATGGCTTATGGGGTCTGTTTGAGAATTTGAGTCCGCTGCCGCCCGCCCCGCCAGCAAAAAGGGCGGCCCGAAGGCCGCCCTGATCCCGTTCCGCCGGATGGCCGGAGGATCAATCCTTCTTCTTCTTGGCGGCCTTCTTCTTCGGCTTTTCGGCCTCGCTGTCGCCGTCCTCGTCTTCCTGCACCATGGCCTGAAGCTCCTCACGGGAGACGGTCTTGTCGGTCACCTTGGCCTTGGACACCAGCAGGTCCACCACCTTCTGTTCAAAGATGGGGCCGCGCAGCTCGATGAGCGCGCCGGGGTTCTTGCGGTAATAGTCGAACACCTGCTTTTCCTGGCCGGGGAACTGGCGGGCGCGGCCCATGAGCGCGTTCTGCAGCTCCTGGTCGGTTACCTGAATGCCTTCCTTCTCACCGATGGTGCCCAGCACCAGACCAAGGCGCACACGGCGTTCGGCAATGGCGCGGTATTCGGCCTTGGCTTCGTCCTCGGTGGTGTCCTCATCGGCGAAGCTCTTGCCCGCCTTGCCCATTTCATGGAGCAGCGCGTTCCAGATGCCGTTGAATTCGGCGTCCACCAGCTTTTCCGGCAGGCCGAAGGCATAGTCCTTGTCCATGGCGTCCAGCACGTCGCGCTTCAGCTTCATGGCCGACATGTTCTTCAGCTCGTCGCCCAGACGGTCCTTGAAGAAATCCTTGAGCTTGCCCAGATCCTCGAAGCCCAGCTTCTTGGCAAAGTCGTCGTTCATGTCGGTGGCCTTGGGCGCGTCGATGCCCTTGACCTTGACGGCGAAGACGGCGGGCTTGCCCGCCAGCTCGGCCACGCCATATTCGGCCGGGAAGGACACCTTCACGTCCTTCTCGTCACCCACCTTCACACCCACCAGCTGGTCTTCAAAACCGGGAATGAACTGGTTGGAGCCAAGCTCCAGCGGCACGTCTTCGGCGGTGCCGCCGTCAAAGGCCTTGCCGTCAATGGTGCCGACGAAGGACAGGGTAACGCGGTCGCCCTTGGCGGCCTTGGCGCCGTCCTTCTTCGTGTCCCAATCCTTGTACTGGCCGGACAGGCGGTCGAGGCCGTCCTTGACCTCGGCATCGGAAATTTCCACCACGTGGCGGGTCAGCGTCAGACCGTCATAGGGCTTCACGTCGAAGTCCGGCAGAACCTCCAGCGCCATGGCGAAGGACAGATCGCTCTTGCCATCCATGATGGCATTCACTTCCGCTTCTTCCTGCGGCAGGGTGATTTCCGGCTGATAGGCGGGTTTCAGCTTGTGGTCGGCCAGAACCTGCTTGGCCTGGTCGTCAATGGCCTTCTGCACCACCTCGCCCATCAGGGCCTTGCCATAGATGCGCTTGATGTGCGGCACCGGCACCTTGCCGGGGCGGAAGCCCTTGATGTTGGCGCGGCCGGCCATGTCCTTCAGGCGGGCGTCCAGTTCCTTGGCCAGATCGGCGGCGGACACCACCACCTTGTATTCGCGCTTCAAACCGGCGTTGTGGGTCTCGGTAACCTGCATGTTCCTGCTCGTTCTTTCTTAGATTCCCCCGGGGACGGGCCGGAGCATGGTGCGGGCGGAGGGACTTGAACCCCCACGGGTTTCCCCACAGGAACCTAAATCCTGCGTGTCTGCCAATTTCACCACGCCCGCCAGACGCCTGCCAGGCCGGGGCCGTTGCAATGGCCGCGCTATAGCAGAGGGTTCTGCCCGATGCCAGCCCGAAAGGTGGGCCGGTCAGGCCGGCTTTTTGGCCACCGGCGGCACCAGCAGGCGCAGGCTGGCGTTCACCCCCACATCAACGGTGAAGGCCATGGCCGAAGACAGGAGGATGGCCTGCATGATCTGGGCCGACTGGCGCCAGGTGGCGAGGCTGGCCCTGGGCACGAATTTCAACTGCTTCTTGCGCGGCAGAGCCAGAAATTCCCTGAGTTTCTCCGCCATTTCGGCGGGCCCCGCATCGGGGAAGAAGAAGGCATCGCCGCCCGAGGTTTCACGGTAGATCGGCACGTCGCGCGCCACCACCGGACAGCCCAGGGCGGCCGCCTCCACCAGCGGCAGGCCAAAACCGTCATCAAAGGCCGGGATGACCATGGCCGATACCTGGGTCAGCGCCTCGGCCAGTTCGGCATCGGCCGAATAGCCCGCCAGGAACAGGCGCTTGCCCAGTTCCGGGTGGGTCTTCATCTGGGTGCGGGTGCGGTTGGTCAGGTAATCGCGGCCAACCAGCACCAGCCTGGTCTGATTGCCCTCGGCCCAGAGCCTGTCCATGGCCTCAAGCAGCGGCAGCAGACCCTTGCGGGTCTTGAAGGTGCCCGCCGCCAGGAGAACGTCAGGCCCCGCCGGAAAGCTCACCGCCGTGCCGGGCTTGCGGTGGCGCAGCAGCGCATCACAGCCAAGGCGGAAATGGGCCACCGGCAGCGGCCAGACGGTTTCCGCATCGCGCATGGTGGTGATGTCGAGATAGCAGGCCACATCCTCGGCCACCTTCTGCGACACGGCAATGAGGCGGTGGGAAATGCGCAGCATGGCGGTGAAGGCGGAATAGGCGCGGAGCGAAAATTCCTCGGCCACCCAGTGCGGATGGGTGAGCGGCACCAGATCATAGATCATCAGATTGATGACGGCGCCGGCCTTGCGCGCATCAACAACGGCGTTGAGAAAGCCCTCGGTGTCGCCGCTCAGCATCTCGACGATGAGAAAGGCATCGCCGGGACGAAACTGGAAATCACCCTCCTGCACGGTGAAGCCGAAGGGCTTCACCATGACCTGATCGTCCTCCATGATGTAGGGCACGAAATGGCCGTCACGGTAGGCCACGAAGGACAGGCCGAAATTCTGCTCATGGGCCAGGGCGGCGAAGGCGCGGGCCAGTTCCAGTTCCACCCGCTGCACCGCCGTGGGCTGATCCACCGAAACGGTGGAGGTGATGTCGAGCACGAAGCGGCCGGGGAAGGGTTCGGGCCGGGCGTTCTTCGCCGTGGCCATGAAGCGGGCAAAGGAGGCAAAGGGCTTGACCTTGAAGTCCGGGCGGCGGCGCTGGAATTCTTCGGCGGTGAAGCGGATGCGCTCCAGAATGGTTTCAGGCGGAAGCGGCGAGGGTTTCGGCATCATGGGGCAATTATAGCAAGTAAATCCTCGCTTGTTAGCGTCTGCGGAATAAATTTGGATGCGGCCTCTCCGTGGCGCCAGACGGCGGCGCATATCTGTTTGAATATATTGTCATTTTCATGATGGTGCGGCGCGGCAGTATGGGCCGCGATGAGGCCCGCCAGAACATCGCCGGAACCGGCTGTGGCCAGTTTCGCCGGGGCGTTGGCGGAAATGACGGCGCGGCCATCGGGGGCGGCAATGACGGTGTCGGCCCCCTTCAGCACGACATGCGCACCCGTTGCGGCAGCGGCCCTGCGCGCCGCTTCATACTTTGAATCCGCGCTTTCCAGCAAGCCCTTGAACAGGCGCTTGAATTCCCCCTCATGCGGGGTCAGCACCACGGGTCTTTCGGGGCGCTCGGCAATGAAGCCTGCCAGCACATCGAGGCGGTGTTCAAAGCTGCTGAGGGCATCGGCGTCGAGAACCACGGCAGGGGCCGAATCGAGCACTGCCTCCACCAGAGCAGCGGTTTGCGGGCCCACCCCCGCCCCCGGCCCCAGCACCGCGCAGGTGATGCGTTTGCGCCTCATCTCCCGCACCATTTCGAGGGGTGTTGACGCCTCCGCGAGCATGATGGCGGTGACCTGCGCGGCATGGACGGCGAGCGCCTGATGCGGCCCCGCCAGGGTGACAAGCCCTGCCCCGCCGCGCAGCGCCGCCTGGGCGGCCAGCCGCGCCGCACCGGTGGACAGCGGCCCGCCCGACCAGACCATGACGGCACCACGCTTGTATTTGTGGGTGTCGGCGGGCAGCGGCTCATCGGCCGGTGGTCCGTTCTCCCACAGGCTGGCCCCGGCAGCCTGAATGGCCGCGTGAGGAATGCCGATGTCGGCCACCACCACCTCACCGCACAGCGCACGCCCCGGCAGCAGCAGATGGCCCGGCTTTTTGCGGGCAAAGGTGATGGTGAGCGCCGCCGCACCGGCGCTGCCCCGCACCCGGCCGGTGGCGCCGTCGAGGCCCGACGGCACGTCGATGGCGATGACGGGATGACCCGCGGTGGTGATGCGGCCCGCCAGATCGGCGGGAAAGTCGCGCGACAGGCCCGCCCCCAGCACAGCGTCGATGATGAGGTCGCCGGGGATCACCTCCGGCAGCGGCTCAAGGGCAACGGGCAGGCGCTTGGCATTGGCCTCGGCATCGGGCGCGAAGCAATGGGCCTCACCCCACAGAAACACCCGCACCGGCCAGCCCTGGCCATGCAGCAGGCGGGCGATGACCAGCCCGTCGCCGCCATTGTTGCCGGGGCCGCAGACAACCGAAACAGGCCGGGGCGAAAAGCGGGCGGCGATGATGCGGGCTGCCGCCTGGCCGGCATTTTCCATGAGGGTGAGGGAGGGAACACCGCAGGAGCGGTCCACGCCCGCCATTTGCGCAGGGGTCAGGAGTTCACGGCCCGGAAACATGCAGCACTCCCCGGCCCGCCTGGGGCCCGCGCAAGGAATCATCCTTGCCAGCCTAGCGCAGCGCCGCGGGCCTGTGGAGCGGGAGCGCCGACTTGAGGTTGCCTGCCGTCACACAATCACCCTATAGACCCCGGACCATCACCGGACACGGCCACCGTTGCGGCCGATCCAGACAGCGGAGCAAACCATGACAGCACAGACCGGCCAGCGCATTGCCATCATCGGGTCCGGATTTGCCGCGCTCACCATGATCCGGGGCCTGCGCCGGAAGCGCGTGGCGGCAGAGATCACCGTGATTTCGCCACGGGACGAACTGCACTATCTGCCGAGCAGCATCTGGATTCCCGCCGGGCTCCGGCAGTCGGACAGGCTGCGCATTCCGCTGTCCCATTACTTCAGCAAATATCAGGTGCGCTTCATCAAGGCTGACTTGACCGGCCTGGCCGATGGCGGCCGCCGGGTCATGACCACGGCGGGTGAAGTTGAGACCGATCATCTGGTCATAGCCTCGGGGGCGCGTTTCATCCGCAAGCTGCCGGGCATTGAGCACGCGCTGGTGCCCTGTGAGGGGCTGGCGGTGGCCGACCGGATTGCCGCGCGCCTGAAGGCCATGACCGGCGGCACCATTGCCGTTGGCTTTGCCAGCAACCCCCATGAACAGGGCGCCATGCGTGGCGGGCCGATGTTTGAATATCTGTTCATCATTGATGCGCTGCTGCGCCGCCAGGGCCGGCGCGACCAGTTCCGGCTGGTGTTCTTCAGCCCGGCGGAAAAGCCCGGCGCGCGGCTGGGGCCGAAGGCGGTGGACGGGCTGCTGGCGAAAATGAAGGGCTTGGGCATCGACACCCATCTCGGCCACAAGATGGTGCGCTTCGAGGAGCGCAAGGTGGTGACGGAGGGCGGCGCCTTCGATGCCGATCTCATCCTGTTCATGCCGGGCCTTACGGGCCTTGCCTGGTATGAGGCGGCGGGCCTGCCCCTGTCGCCGGGCGGCATGATCAAGGCCGATGGCAAATGCCGGGTGGAGGGCATGGACCGGGTGTGGGTGATCGGTGATGCCGGATCCTATCCGGGGCCGGACTGGCTGCCGAAGCAGGCCCATCAGGCGGATCTTCAGGCCAAGGCGGCGGCACATAATCTGGCCGCGGTGCTGGCGGGCCGTGAACCGGACCACGACTTCAAGCCGGAACTGATCTGCATCGTTGATACGCTGGACAAGGGCATGCTGGTCTATCGCACCCTCAGGCACAGTCTGGTGCTGCCGTCGAGCCGGTTGTTTCACCTGATGAAGCGGGCCTTCGAGAACCATTATCTGCGCGTCTTCCGGTAACCGGTTCCATTCATTGGGGGGATAAATGCTGAAACTGAAGCGGGCCGGGCTGGCAGCGGGCCTTTTGATGCTGGCCGGGACGGGTGAGGCCTGGGCGCTGGCCAATCCGGCCTCGGTGTTCTGCGTGCAGCAGGGCGGGCGCGTGGTGATCGTCAGGGACAGAGCGGGCAATGAGCGCGGCATCTGCGTGCTGCGCAATGGGCGCCGGGTGGATGAGTGGGACTATTTCCGCCGCCATCACCGGCAGAAATAGCGCCGCGGACGCCAAGCGGGGTCACGCCCCACCTTCCGTGCAGGCAGGTGTTTTCACTCACCCCCTGGCGGGGCGGATGAGCGTCCAGGTGTAGATGACCAGCGCCGTCCAGATGAGGGCGAAGGCGGCCAGCTTGGCGGTGCCGAAGGGTTCGTGAAAAACAAACACCGCAAACAGGAAATTGGCGGTGGGCACCGAATATTGCATCACCGCGATGGTGGACAGCCGCAGCAGCTTGGCACCGTTGGCATAGAACATCAGCGGAATGGCGGTGAGGGCGCCGGTGCCCAGCAGCAGCACCGTGTCATGCGCACCGGTGTGGATGAAGTGGCTGGTGCCCTTGCTCTCAAACCAGCCGAGCATGACCAGGGCGGGCACGGTGAGGATGAGAATTTCCATGAGGAAGCCCTGGGTGGGCGGCACCGGCAGGGTCTTCTTGAAGAAGGCGTAGAGCCCCCAGGTAACTGTCAGCACCAGTGACACCCAGGGCAGGCCGCCCTGCTCCCAGGTGAGCAGCGCCACGGCCAGGGCGGCCAGGACAATGGCGAAGAGCTGCGGCCGGGTCAGCCTTTCGCCGATGAAGGCCGCGGCCAGAAGGATGGAAAACAGCGGGTTGATGTAATAGCCGAGGGCCGCCTCCAGCGCGCGCGAGGCGCCGATGGACCAGACATAGACGCCCCAGTTGATGGCCACCAGCGTGGCGGTGAGAAGCGACATGGCCAGGAGGCGCGGATTGGTGAGAGCGCGACGCAATGTGTCCATGCCGCCCTGCCACCAGACCACGCCAAAGGCAAAGGGCAAGGACCACAGGGTGCGGTGGGGCACCACTTCCCAGGCGGGAATGTGGGCCAACCATTTCATGTAGAGCGGCATGAAGCCCCACAGGAAATAGGCGGCCCCGGCATAGAGGTAGCCTTCTCTGGTATCGCGGTTTTCAGCGGCCATGGCACCGCTTATGGCGGGAAGGCCCCTGCGCCGCCACCCGGAAGTGAAGCGCGGGCGGAGCCAGTTGCCGCCATTCAGCGGGCCAGAGGGCGGGTCAGGCCAGATCCAGTGTCAGGCTGGTGACGGTCTGGGTGTCGCCGGGGCCGGTTTCGGCGGCAACACGGATTTTGGCGCCCGAGGCCACGGCGGCGGCAAGAAGCTGGGCCGTGACGGTGAAGGCTGCCTCGTTGCGGCTTGCCTGCACGAAGGTGAGGCCGCGGTTCTTCCTGCCCCTGAGGTGGAAGGCAAGCTGCATATCCGCGCCGGTGCCGGAGAAGGTCAGGCCGGCAATGCGGCCCTGATGGTTTTTCTCCACCGCCACGGCGGCATTCCTGGTCTTTCTGTTCTTCTTCTTTTCGGGCTTGCCGGTTTCAGCTGTGGGGGTGGAAACGGGGGCGGTTTCGGGGGGAACGCCGTTGCTCATAGGAACTCCATGGACATGACTGCGCCGGGGCGGAACGGACCGCCCGGCGCTTCGCCTATGCCATGGCTGTGCAACAGTTTGATGACAGTGCCGCGAATGCGGGACCGGTCAGTGCTCCACCGTCTTGGCCGCCCCCATGGGCTGGCCGATGGCCTTCAGCATGTCGCCATACCATTTCACTGCGGGGTCGAAGGGGCGGCCCCCCTTGATGCGCGGGAAGGCAATGGTGGCGAGCGGCGCCCCCTTCCTTTCGGCATCGTGGCCCACCACGCCGCTTTCGCCCTTCAGGGCCGACTTCACGCCATGCTTCACCATGGTCTTGATGAGGGCGAGGTCTTCCTTGTTCGAGCGGGCCGAGCGGGCGAAATAGCCCGACTTCTGCACCAGCACCTTTTCCGCCCCCACCATGCCGGCGAAGCGCTTGGCAAACCAGTCACCGACATTGATCTTGTCGATCTTCACATGGCCGAAGGCGTCCTTCTCCGGCTCTTCGCCGCGGGCGCGCATTTCGGCCACGATGTCGGCCACGCCTGCCCCCTCCGACAGGAAGATGGTGACGCAATCCTTCGCGTCCATCACTTTCTTCAGGCGGGCGGCCTCGGCCGTCAGATCAATGGCGCGTTCCGGAATATAGACCGCGTCAATATCCAGCAGGTTCCGGCCGAGATTGAATTCGGGCACGAATTGCTGGCGGCCCAGACGCTGGCGATATTTCGCCGCCGTGGCCGCCGTGAGCCAGCCGCAGTTGCGCCCCATCACCTCGTGGATCAGCAGCATGCGCGGGTTGGTGGACTGCTCGTTGATGCAGTTTTCAAAGAAGATGGCACCCTGCTCGGCCGCCGTCAGCGCGCCCAGCGTCTGCCTGATGGGCACCACGTCATTGTCCACCGTCTTGGGCAGGCCGACCACGGTGAGCTTGTAGTCGTGTCTGGCCAGATAGGCGGCCAGATCGGCGGCACTGGTATTGGTGTCATCACCACCAATGGTGTGGAGAATGGTGATGCCGTCCTTTTCCAGCTGGGCGGCGGCCACTGCCAGCGGGTCCTGGCCTTCCTGCACCAGGCCGCGCTTCACGCAGTCCTTCACATTGGTGAGCTTGATGCGCGAATTGCCAAGGGGTGAGCCGCCATGCTGGCTGAGGATGGCGGCCTTGCGGCGCGCCGCCGGTGTGACCTTGATGGACTGGCCGAGCAGCAGGCCCTTGTAGCCGGAGCGGTAGCCGATGATTTCAGCCCCCGGCAGAAGGCGCGAATATTCCTGAATGAGGTTGCCCACGGCGGTGGACAGGCAGGGTGCCAGGCCACCGGCGGTGAGCATGGCAATCCTGTGCTTCACGGCGGGCCTGGCCGGTTTGCGGGCGGGCTTTGCTTTACGGGCGGGCGTTTTCCTGGCGGACATGGAAGTCTCCTTCGCGATTCTGCTGGCGCGGACTCTGGCACTGTTTCGCAACGCGGAAAAGATGCGGGGTGGTCTGCAACACGGGTTACAGACCGGACCGTGCGCCGCCCGCCACAGAGTTTATGCACAGTGCAGGAACAGGAGTGAGCCATGCTTGAACTGAGACCGGTGTGTGAAAACTGTGGCAAGGCGCTGCCGCCCCATGCCACCGACGCGATGATCTGTTCGTTTGAATGCACCTATTGCGCGGCGTGCGCACAGCATGTTCTGGGCAATGTGTGCCCGAACTGCGGCGGCGGGTTTGAGCGGCGCCCCATCCGCCCGGCCATGGACTGGAAGGGCGGCAATGACCTTGGCCATTATCCCGCCGTGACCGCGCCGAAGCTGCGCCCGGCAGACCTGACGGCCCATGCCGCGCTGGTGGCAAGGCTTGGCGGGCGCAAACCCGAAGAGCGTTAGGACAGGGCAGCGCCGTCTCTTCCGGGAAAGGATTGCCCGGATATTGCGCGGTTTGCTTATTTTTTAGGCATTCTTATGCTGCGGTGCGAAGGGGCGGTGCGGCAAGTTGTTGATTTTCCGCCATTTGCCAATTGGCACAGGCCTTGCGGAGCCTTAACGAAAAGTGGCGGGCCTGACCCTGCCCTTTCCCCATCCGACCCCGACAGACCGCTGCGAGGCCCCGACATGAAGAAGATTGAAGCCATCATCAAGCCGTTCAAGCTCGACGAGGTGAAGGAGGCGTTGCAGGAGGTGGGGCTTCTCGGCATCACCGTGACCGAGGCCAAGGGCTTTGGCCGCCAGAAGGGCCACACCGAACTTTACCGCGGCGCTGAATATGTCGTGGACTTCCTGCCCAAGGTGAAGATCGAGATCGTCATTGCCGACGACCTTGTGGACCGCGCCGTGGAAGCCATTCAGAACGCCGCCCGCACCGGCCGTATCGGCGACGGCAAGATCTTTATTTCCACCGTTGAGCAAGCCATTCGCATCCGCACCGGCGAGTCCGGCACGGACGCGCTCTAAGCCATAACCGCAAACACCAGCCAAACAGAGGGACACCATGGCAAAGGACAAAGCAATCGAGAATGCCTTGAAGATGCTCAAGGACAAGGACGTGAAATACGTCGATCTGCGCTTCACCGATCCGCGCGGCAAGATGCAGCATCTGACCATGGATGTGTCGCAGATGGGTGCTGACGCCTGGGAAGAGGGCCTGATGTTTGACGGCTCGTCAATCTCCGGCTGGAAGGCCATCAACGAGTCCGACATGGTGCTGATGCCGGATGCAACCTCGGTGCACATGGACCCCTTCTATGCCCAGAGCACCATGGCGGTGTTCTGCGACATTCTCGATCCCGGCACGGGCGAAGGCTATGGCCGCGATCCGCGCGGCATTGCCAAGCGCGCCGAAGCCTATGTGAAGGCGGCCAAGGCGGGCGACACCATCTTCGTCGGTCCGGAAGCCGAATTCTTCATCTTCGACGACGTGCGCTTCGCCACCTCGCCCTACAACACCGGCTTCAAGATCGACTCGGCCGAACTGCCGATCAATTCGGACACTGCCTATGAGTCCGGCAACATGGGCCACCGCATGCGCACCAAGGGTGGCTACTTCCCGGTGAACCCGATGGACTCGGCCCAGGACATGCGCTCGGAAATGCTGTCGGTGATGGGTGAAATGGGCCTCGTCGTCGAGAAGCATCACCACGAGGTGGCTTCCGCCCAGCATGAGCTTGGCACCCGCTTCCAGCCGCTCACCATGTGCGCCGACCACATGCAGATCTACAAGTATGTGATCCACAATGTGGCCCATGCCTATGGCAAGACGGCCACCTTCATGCCCAAGCCGGTGTTTGGCGACAACGGTTCCGGCATGCACTGCCACTTCTCCATCTGGAAGGATGGCAAGCCGCAGTTTGCCGGCAACCAGTATGCCGACCTGTCGGAAATGTGCCTCTACTTCATCGGCGGCGTCATCAAGCACGCCAAGGCGCTGAACGCCTTCACCAACCCGTCCACCAACTCCTACAAGCGTCTGGTGCCGGGCTATGAAGCGCCGGTGCTGCTGGCCTATTCCAGCCGCAACCGTTCGGCCTCGTGCCGCATTCCCTTCACCAACAATCCCAAGGCCAAGCGCGTTGAAGTGCGCTTCCCCGATCCGACCGCCAACCCCTATCTGTGCTTCTCGGCCATTGTCATGGCGGGTCTCGACGGCATCACCAACAAGATCCACCCCGGCCCGGCCATGGACAAAAACCTCTATGACCTGCCGCCGGCGGAACTGGCCAAGGTGCCGACCGTGTGCGGCTCGCTGCAGGAAGCCATCGACAGCCTGTCGGCCGACCACGACTTCCTCACCAAGGGCAATGTCTTCTCCAAGGACCAGATCGAGAGCTATCTCGAACTGAAGCAGGAGGAGCAGGACCGCTACCGGATGACGCCGCACCCGGTGGAATTCGACATGTATTACAGCTGCTAAGTGCTGCGACCACGACTTACGCGAAACCCCGGCTGAAAGGCCGGGGTTTTGTTTATGCCGGAGCGGTTGCGATTCTCTCCGGCTGATCTAACCTGAGGAGGGAATGGAGGGTGCCATGCGACCATTGTTGATCATTTCCGTGCTTGCTGCCGTGAGCCTGCCAGCGCTGGCCGAGGACCCGCAGGAAAGCAAACTGGAGGGCACGGTGTATCTGGATGCCGAAACCTGCGCCAAGGATGGCCGGGGGGCCGACTGCGTGCTGAGTTTCAGCGTCGAGGGCGAGGCGGCGAAACTTCTCTACAACGGCATGAGGGGCAAGGCCCGCCGCGAGGAATGCACCGGCGGCATGGAGAAGATGGACGGCAAGGGCCTGCACTGCATCATGGGCGCGGACAAGAGCTACAGCTGCGACTTCGGCTATCACTTCGGCAAGAAGGCCTTTGCCGGCTCGGCCATGGACTGCTGAAGCGACAGTGGCAAAGCAAAGGGCCGGGGAACGACCCCGGCCCGCGATTGATCCGTGCGCTGATGATTACCAGCTGCGGCAGTCCGCGTAGGCAGCGTTGTAGATGCGGTGCCAGCGGTCGGAACCGACCACACCACCCGACACGCCGCCGACACCGGCACCGATGAGGGCGCCGCGGCCCACAGCATGATGGCCGCCAACGATGGCGCCGATGAGGGCACCTGCCGCCGCGCCGCCAACCGCACCGCCCACCACATCACGCGCACCGGCGCGGCGGTTGGCTTCCTTGCGGGCATAGCTCTTGCAGTAGGACACACCCCGGGCTTCGGCGGCGGGCACCTGAATGGTGACCAGCGTCATGCTGGCAACCGAGGCCACCGCGAGCAATTTGAAAAACCTGTTCATGATCAACTTCCTCTCCACTGGTTGGCCCCCGTTTCCGCGCTCATTCTAGCATCGGGCGGGAGGGGATGAAACACACTTGGCACAAGCGAAATGAACGCCACATGAATGGGTCCGTTAACCAGGCCTCTTAGTAAATCCGCGAGCGCGTGACCAGACAGGGGCGTTCCTTGCCGGTCATGCTGGTGTAGGTGCCCCTGGCCGGGTTGAAGGAGGTGTATTTGGCGGCGCAATAGGCCTTCCACTCCGCGCTGCCGACGGTGAGGCCGTTCTGCACCGCCGGTCCGGTGGCGGCGGGTCTGGCTGGTGCGGGGTTGCTGTTTTCTGATGCGGAAGCCCTGGCGGCAGGCTTCACCGGGGCGGCGGCAGGCCTGGCGGTGGCCGCGCCCGGCGCCGGGGCGCCTTTGGTCCCGGCAGGGCGCGGGCCTGACGCGACTGATGCGCCATCATAATCAGCCAGGCAGCCGGCCAGGGCGATATCATATTTGTGCTGGCGGACCTCGCCGGCGGCGGCGTAGGCGGCGGCAAAATCCGTGGCATAGGCTTCGCAATGGCCGCGCACATCGGCACGGGCAAGGCTGAAGGCGGCAGCCAGTGAAACGAGGGCAAGCGCGCTCTGGCGCAGCATCATGGAACTCCGAGGGGCCGTCCCGGAGCGCCTGTTTCAGGCGATCATTGGGGCGAGATCATGGCTGATACAACTGCATGACGCGGTGGTCAGCGCGCCAGAAAGCCCAGCAGGCCCAGGGCGGCGGCACGGCCGGTGGCAAAGGCGGCCTGCAGCAGATAGCCGCCGGTGGGCGCTTCCCAGTCCAGCATTTCACCGGCAATGAAGGTGCCTGGCCTTTTCCGCAGCATGAACTGCGCATCGACCTCGCTCCACGCCACACCGCCCGCCGAGGAGATGGCGCGGGTGATGGCGGCGGGTCCGGTGATGGTGATGGGAACAGCCTTGATGGCGGTGGCGGACAGGGGCCTGCCCACCTCGCGCAGCAGGGCCACGGCCACCGGCGAAAGGCCCAGCGCCTTGCGCAGGTAATTGCTGGTGGAAAGTTTGCCGCGCGGGCGGGTCAGGCGTGCCGCCACGTCGGCCTCGCTGAGGTCGGGCTTCAGGTCAAGGATCAGCGGTGTTTCCGGGTCATCGCGCAGATGGCGCGACAGGGCATAGATGGCGCCGCCCTCAATGCCGTCGGCGGAAATCATCACCTCGCCCCGCACCCTGTGCGGGCCATGGCTCAGCGCCACATTCTTCAGCGGCACACCGGCACAGCGACGGGCAAAATGCTCCGTCCACGGAACAAGGAAGCGGCCATTGGCGGGGCGGAAGGGTGTGACGGCAATGCCTTCAGCACGGAAGGCCGGAAGCCAGCCGGCATCGGAGCCAAGATGCGGCCAGCTGGCTCCGCCGAAGGCGAGCACGGCAGGGGACGCCGCAAAGCCCGGCCAGGGGGAGCGCGGATGAAACACCACCCCCTGCCCCGCCAGCCGCCTGAGCCAGGCGCGCAGCAGCGGGGTGGCCTTCAGCCCGACCGGAAAGATGCGGCCCGAGGAACCGACAAAGGTGTCGATGCCGAGACCCGCCGCCCAGGCGCGCAGGCCGTCCGGCGGGAAGGCGCGGATGGCGGGAGCGAGGAAGCCTTCCGCCTCGCCATAGCGCGCCAGCAGGGTTTCCAGCGGTTCGGAATGGGTGAGGTTCAGCCCGCCCCGGCCGGCCAGCAGAAATTTGCGCGCCGGGCTGGGCTTGTGGTCATGCAAATGGACCTGAAGCCCCGCCGCCGACAGCACCTCCGCCGCCATGAGGCCCGCCGGACCCGCGCCATAAACAGCCACGCTGCCGGTCATGTCAGTAGGGAAGGTCGAAGTAGTCCGCCGCGTTCAGGCGGAAGATCTCCACCGTGCCGAAACCGCCGCCGGTAAGAGGATAATTGCTGTGGGCACGGTCGAAGCGCAGCCCAATGCGCCGGGCCAGCTTCAGCGAGGCGTTATTATCCACCATGATCTTGCACCACATGGTGCGCGCCTGCAGCCGCTCGAAGCCCATGCCCATCAGCGCCCGGCCGATTTCGGTGCCCAGGCCCATGGCCCACATGGCCGGATGCACCCCCCAGCCCATTTCCACCGCGCCATCTGGCTGGAGCAGCAGGAAACCGTCGCCCACCACGTCGCCAGACATGCGTTCCTCGGCGGCAAGGTGGAAAATGCGGCGGCGGTCATCGCCCTGGCGGGCCAGCGACCGGGCCACGAAATCATCAATCTCCACCTCATCCTTCAGGCGCAGATTGACATGGCGCTGATAGCGCGGCTGCAGCATGTAGGCGGCAAAGTGATCGCCATCACCGGCGGTGATTTCGCGAAGCAGCAGATGCGGCGTTTCCACCGGGGGCATGACGGTAAGCAGGCTCATGGGCGAAGGTTAGCCGGGTGCGGCGCTCTTTCCTAGGCCGGGCGCGCGGTCATGCACAGCTGCGATGATGGTTCAAAAACGGCGTGCCACGGCCTCAGCCGGACAAAGCGCACAGGGGGGACGGACAAAATGTGGCCCCGCAGGTGGCGTGCCTGAGCGGGGCCGGTCTGGGTTTCCCCATCTTCACTTCTGATAAATCCCGCCTGGCACGGGGCCAAGGCAGGCGATGATCACCGGATGTGTGTGCAACAGGTCGGCGGCATCAGTTTTCGAGACCTCTCGGCTTGCAGGTTCGACGCTGATGATTCCGCCAGAACCGGGTGAGGTCAAATCACGATTTCGGGTGCATGCCGCACCAGTCATCTGTGCAGATGCAAAACGGCGGGGCGCACTGACCCCGCCGCATTTTGTCCGTCAACGGATCAATCGTCCGAGAGCAGGGCGTTGTGGATCACCCCGCCCAGCACACCGCCGACGATGGGCGCAAGCCAGAACAGCCAAAGCTGCTGGAGCGCCCAGCCACCCTGAAACAGGGCCACGGCGGTGGAGCGGGCCGGATTGACCGAGGTGTTGGTGACCGGGATGGAGATGAGGTGAATGAGGGTCAGCGCCAGACCAATGGCGATGGGCGCAAAGCCCGCCGGAACACTGCGCCCCGTCACCCGCAGGATGATGAGGATGAACAGGGCCGTCAGCACCACCTCGGTGATGAGGGCGGCAAACATTGAATAGCCGCCCGGCGAGTGTTCACCATAGCCGTTGGAGGCAAAACCCGCGGCGGTGGTGAAATCCGCCTTGCCGCTGGCGATGAGATAAAGCACCAGCGCGCCGACGATGCCACCCGCCAGCTGGGCCACGATGTAGGGGCCGACCTGGCCCCAGGAGAAGCGCCCCGCCGTGGCCAGGCCCACCGACACCGCCGGATTGAAGTGGCCGCCGGAAATGCCGCCCACGGCATAGGCCATGGTCAGCACGGTGAGGCCGAAGGCCAGCGACACGCCGAGAAAGCCGATGCCGACATCGGGCACGCCCGCCGCCAGCACGGCGCTGCCGCAACCGCCCAGCACCAGCCAGAAAGTGCCAATAAATTCTGCTGCCAATTTTTTCATGATGGTCCCCCGTACGTAAATGACTGTCGACTCCAGGCCGACAGCCAAGCATAGGGCCAGGCCGGTGGCGGCGAAGCCCGTCATGCACAGTTTCGACGGCTCATGACAAAAGGGCAGTGGTTACCATCCTCCCTGCGGATTTATTGACTTGGGTGAGCAAAATCCCTATGTGCGGGACGAATATGCGCCCCGGCCCGGCCATTGGCGAATCCGCGCGGGCGCCCACCATCTCCTCGCCAGAACGGTTATTCCTGACCACATGAATTTCGACGCGCTCGGTTTGAGCCCCAAGGTCCTCGCGGCGGTGACCGCCGCCGGATACACCACGCCCACCCCCATTCAACTGCAGGCGATTCCGCACGCGCTCCAGCGCCAGGATGTGCTGGGCCTCGCCCAGACCGGCTCCGGCAAGACGGCGGCCTTCGTGCTGCCCATGCTGTCGATGCTGGAAAAGGGCCGGGCCCGCGCCCGCATGCCGCGCACCCTCATTCTGGAACCGACCCGGGAACTCGCGGCCCAGGTGGCCGAAGCCTTCGAGACGCTGGGCAAGAACCACAAGCTTACCGTGGCCCTGCTCATCGGCGGCGTGTCGTTTGATCCGCAGGCCGCCAAGATCGACCGCGGTGCCGATGTGGTGATTGCCACGCCGGGCCGCCTGCTCGACCATTTCGAGCGCGGCCGGCTGCTGATGACCGGCATCGAGATGCTGGTCATCGACGAGGCTGACCGGATGCTCGACATGGGCTTCATTCCCGACATCGAGCGCATCTGCAAGCTTTTGCCCTTCACCCGCCAGACGCTGTTCTTCTCGGCCACCATGCCGCCGGAGATCCAGCGCATCACCGCCCAGTTCCTGCACAATCCGGTGCAGGTGCAGGTGGCGGCCCAGGCCACCACCGCCGCCACCATCGAGCAGCGCGTGGTCAAGGTGCCGCATGACCCCAAGGCCAAGCGCGAGGCGCTGCGCCAGCTTCTGCGCACCCAGAGCAATGTCAAGAACGCCATTGTCTTTGCCAACCGCAAGACCACGGTGGCGCTGCTGGAGAAGTCGCTGAAACGCCATGGCTTCAATGCCGGGGCGCTGCATGGCGACATGGACCAGTCGGCCCGCATGAAGATGCTGGCGGCCTTCCGCAACAACGAGATCACCTATCTCATCGCCTCGGATGTGGCGGCGCGCGGGCTTGACATTCCCGAGGTCAGCCATGTGTTCAATTTCGATGTGCCCATTCACGCCGAGGATTATGTGCACCGCATTGGCCGCACCGGGCGGGCCGGGCGCGAGGGCCACTCCTTCACCATGGTGACGAAGGAGGAGACGAAATACCTCAAGGCCATCGAGACGCTGATCAAGAAGGACATCGAATGGTTTGATCCGGGCATCACCATTGATGAGGCCGCCGAGGCGGAGGCGCCGCGTTCCCATGGCCGCAGCCGGGGTGGCGCGCGCCAGGACCGCAAGCCGGACCGGCGCGAGCCGCGCGCACCCAGGGCCGAGACAGCGCAGCCCGAGGCGAAGGCCGAGGGGCCGCGTCATGCGCCCAAAGCAGAAAAGCCGGCCCATGAACCGAAGCGCGAGGCGGCTTCCCGGGGGCCCAGGCCGGAGGGCAAGGCGCAGCAGCCCAGGGACAACAGGGGCCCGCGCCGCCGCGACCAGCATGATGACGATGGGCCGGACCACAAGGGTTTCCACGCCGGCAACATGCCCGCCTTCCTCAGCAAGCGCTGAACGCCGCTAACGGGTGCTTTACGCTGGTGCGGCAATTGCCGGACCCGCACGCGGCCTGCATTGACGCAATGCAAAAAACATGAAATGAATTTGTGGATTTTTTTCAGGCCGTTACACAGGCGATTCACTCCGTGTCCGAGGACAACAAGCGCCGTTCGCCCCGGCTTCGCACCCTCAAGGGGGCGAAGATCCTCTATCGCAATGGCTGGGGCATTGTTGACTGCGTGATCCGCGACATGTCGGAAACCGGAGCACGCCTGGTGTGCAAGGACACTGCGGCGGTGCCGGGAGAGTTTTCGCTGCTGTTCATCAACGAAGACATGGTGCGTGACGCCAGGGTGGTGTGGCGGCGCGAAGACCTGCTGGGCATCACCTTTACCAGCGACAAGCGCCCCGCCCCCAAGACCAAGCTGCGCAGCGGCGACGAGATGATGGGCAACTGACCTTAAGCCGTCAGCGGGGCGGTTTTTTCCTGCCCTTTGTGGCATCGGCCCGCTGGGCCACGGCATAGGCGCGGGCCGCCCAGCCGGCCATCTCATCGGCGTCATCAAGCAGGCGTTCCGGGGCGCGCCGGTAGTGGGTGAGGCGCCTTTCGCCCGTCCTGGTGCCATAGCTGAAGGGCGGCAGCCCTTCGGCATCGAAGGCGGCCACGGTTTCAACATCGGTTTTGAAATAGAGCACATCGTCAATGACGATGGCGAACATCAGCCCGTCGCGGAACAGGCCGGCGCCGGAGAACATGCGGCGCGGCTCCACCCGTCCAAGGCTGCCCAGCTGCTCCACCAGAAATTCGATCAGCCCGGCCGAGACCGCCATCAGGACGACGCGGCCGGCTTCAGGCTCACGCTTTCGCCGCAGCCGCAGGCCGACACCTGATTGGGATTGTTGAAGACGAAGCCCGATTTCATGGCCGACTGCTCAAAGTCCATCTCAGTGCCGATGAGATAAAGAACGGCCTTGGAATCGACAAACAGCCGAACCCCGTCCTGGTCCACCACCTCGTCGAGGGGGTTCGTCTCGCGGGCCCAGTCCATGCCATATTCCATGCCGGCGCAGCCGCCGGTCTTGACCGACAGGCGGAGGCCAAGAACCCCCTCGCCCGCCTTGTCGGCCAGGGTCTTCAGCCGCGCCACGGCGGCAGGGGTGAGTTTCAGAACGGCGGGACGGGGACGAAGCGTGGTCATGGGCGTCACCAGATGTTGAGGGCCATGCGCGCCTCGTCGGACATGCGGCTATGGTCCCAGGGGGGATCGAAAACGATGGTGGCCTTGGCGCTCTTGATGCCGGGCACGCTGCACACGGCGTTTTCCACCCAGCCCGGCATGTCGCCCGCCACCGGACAGCCCGGCGCGGTCAGCGTCATCTCAATGGCGACATTGCGGTCGTCGTCGATGTCGACCTTGTAGATGAGACCGAGTTCGAAAATATCAACCGGAATTTCCGGATCATAGACGGTCTTCAGCGCGGCAATCACCTGATCGGTGAGCAGGGCCAGTTCCTCAGCGGGAATGGCCGAGGGCTTGCCGTCCTCCGCCAGCCAGGCGGGCTTGCCCAGTTCGGCGCTCTTGGCTTCGGGGGTATCGGTCACAGGAACATCCTCTGGGCGGCGGACAGGGCGGCGGCCAGCCGGTCCACCTCCTCCATGGTGTTATACATGGCAAAGGAGGCGCGGGCCGTTGACGTGACGCCGAGCCGGTTCAACAAGGGCTGGGCGCAGTGGGTGCCGGCGCGCACCGCCACGCCATGATGGTCAATGAGGGTGGCCACGTCATGGGCGTGCACGCCCTCCATGGCGAAGGAAATGATGGCGCCTTTCTTTTTCGCCCGGCCAAAGAGGCGGATGGAATTCAGTTCCAGCAGGCGGTCAGTGGCATAATCATGAAGCGCCTTTTCATGGGCGGCAATGCTGGCCAGCCCCACCTTTTCCATGTAATCCAGCGCCGCCCCCAGGCCCACCGCCTCGATGATGGCGGGAGTTCCGGCCTCGAAGCGGTGCGGCGGATCGGCATAGCACACGGCCTGCTCGGTCACTTCGGCGATCATTTCGCCGCCGCCCTGATAGGGGGGCATGCGCCTCAGATGGTCCATCTTGGCGTAGAGCACGCCAATGCCGGTGGGGCCATAGGTCTTGTGGCCGGTGAAAACCAGAAAGTCGGCATCCAGCGCCTGCACATCGATGGCCAGGTGGGGCGCGGCCTGCGAGGCATCAACCAGCACGGGAACGCCGCGCGCATGGGCCAATTTGATGACCTCGGCCACCGGCACCACCGTGCCCAGCACATTGGACATCATGGTGATGGCGACGATCTTCGTCCGTGGGCTGAGGAGCTTCTCGAACTCATCCAGGAGGAAGTTGCCGTCATCGTCAATGGGCGCCCAGCGGATGACTGCGCCCCGGCGTTCGCGGTGGAAGTGCCAGGGCACGATGTTGGAATGATGTTCGAGAATGGAGAGAATGATCTCATCCCCCTCGCCCAGCACCATGCCGCCGAAACTCTGGGCCACGAGGTTTATGGCCTCGGTGGCGTTGCGGGTGAAGATGATGTTGTCCACAGCGGGCGCGTTGAGAAAGCGGGCAACCGTCGCGCGCGCCTTCTCGAAGGCGTCTGTGGCGGCGTTGGACAGATAATGCAGGCCACGGTGAACATTGGCATAGTCGGTCATGGCGAAGTCGCGCATGGCGTCCAGCACCGCGCGCGGCTTTTGCGCCGATGCGGCATTGTCAAGGTAGGTGAGCGGCCGCCCATGCACGCTGCGCGACAGGATGGGAAAGTCGTGGCGGATGGCGGCAACGTCAAACATGATCAGCTCTTGTGGGCGGTCAGCCAGTTTTGCGCAAAGGCGGTGAGCACGTCGCGCAGGCCCTCGTGGTCCACGCCGTCAAACACCTCGCCGACAAAGGCGGCAATGAGCATGGCCTTGGCTTCGGCCTGGGGAATGCCGCGCGACATGAGGTAGAACATGTGATCGTGGTCAAGGTCGCCGGAGGTGGCGCCATGGCCGCAGACCACGTCATCGGCATAGATTTCCAGTTCCGGCTTGGCGTCGAATTCGGCGCGCTCCGACAGCAGCAGCGCGTGGCTCGATTGCTTGCCGTCGGTCTTCTGGGCATCGGGGGCGACAATGACCTTGCCCTGGAACACGCCACGCGCATCACCGTCCATGACGCATTTGAAGACTTCGCGGCTCAGGCAGCGCGGCACCTGATGATCGACGACAAGGCGCGTGTCGGCATGTTGCGCACCGCCCAGCAGATAGGCACCGGTGACGCGGGCATCGGCCCCCTCACCGGCAAAGGTGATGCGGCCGTTCTGGCGGTTGAGAGCCGCGCCGGATGTCAGCGTAAAATCGCGCAGCACGGCATCCGCCGCCAGGGTCAGTTCGGCCACGGCCAGATGGGTGGCCTCTGCCCCCTCCAGTTCCAGCTTGGCGCGGTCCATCCGCGCGCCCTTGCCCAGCTGAATGGTCAGGGCGGGGTTGGCGAGATAGGCGCCAATACCGCGATGGCTTTCGATGAACTGCAGGGAGGCGCCCTCGGCCACATCAATATGGACGCGCGCGCCAGCCGCAGCCGGAGCATCGGCAAGGGTGAGGAACATGAGGTGGAGCGGCCGGTCGGCCGTGCCGGACACGGTGAAGGTAACGGGCTGTGCTTCCAGCGTGGTGTTCATGGCGGCCAGCCATTCGGCTTCGGCCAGGGCGGGGGCACCGTCCTTCAGCGCAAGGCCGGTGAGGTCGGAATGGCTGCGGTCCAAGACGCCGTTGACGAAGACGACGCGGCGCAGCGGCAATTTGGCCAGCGGATCGGCGGCGATAAGCCTGGCCACGCGGGAAGGATCAGCGACGCCTGCGCCTCGTGCATAGGGCGTTTCAATGCGGCGGCGCAGGTCGGTCCATTTCCAGTCCTCCTGCCGGCGTGTCGGCAGCGGCGTGCCGATGGCCATTTCGGCAGGTGTGAGAACCGCGGTGGCGGCGGCGCTGGTCATTCCGCGGCCTCCACATATTCGGCATAGCCCTTGGCTTCCAGTTCCCTGGCCAGTTCCTTGCCGCCGGTCCTGACGATGCGGCCATTGGCCATGACGTGAACCACATCCGGCACGATGTAGTCGAGCAGGCGCTGGTAATGGGTGATGACCACCATGGCGCGGTCAGGCGCGCGCAGGGCGTTCACGCCTTCGGCCACCACGCGGAGCGCGTCGATGTCGAGGCCGGAATCGGTTTCATCGAGAATGCAGAGCTTGGGTTCCAGCACCGCCATCTGGAGGATTTCGGCGCGCTTCTTCTCGCCGCCGGAAAAGCCGACATTGACCGGACGCTTCAGCATTTCCTGAGTCACATTAAGCTGTTGGGCCTTGTCCTTCACCAGGCGCATGAACTCCGGCACCGACAGTTCCTTCTCGCCGCGCGCCTTGCGCTGGGCGTTCAGCGCCACCTTGAGAAACTGCATGGTGGCAACACCGGGAATCTCGATGGGATACTGGAAGGCGAGGAACAGGCCCTTGGCGGCGCGTTCGTTGGGCTCCAGCGCCAGCAGGTCTTCGCCCTTCAGCGTCG
The DNA here is from genome assembly GCA_937873445.1 of uncultured Alphaproteobacteria bacterium. Lineage (GTDB taxonomy): Bacteria > Pseudomonadota > Alphaproteobacteria > Rhizobiales > Aestuariivirgaceae > Aestuariivirga. Next base: position 13,697 of record CALMWF010000046.1, on the reverse strand, counting down.
CCGTGCCGTCCGTCACCTCATAGCCTTCGCGGCCCGCCAGCACATAGGACAGGGTGGACTTGCCGGATCCGTTCGGCCCCATGATGGCATGGACCTCGCCCGGCTTCACGCTGAGGGTGAGACCCTTCAGGATTTCGCGGCCTTCGTCTTCGAGTTTGACGTGGAGATTTTTGATGTCGAGCATGATCAACCTACTGAACCTTCCAGAGAGATGCCGATGAGCTTTTGGGTTTCGGCCATGAATTCCATGGGCAGCTGCTGCAGCACATCGCGCACAAAGCCGTTGACGATGAGGGCCACCGCCTCCTCCTCGGACAGGCCGCGCGACATGACGTAGAACATCTGGTCGTCGGAAATTTTCGAGGTGGTGGCCTCGTGCTCGAACTGGGCGGTGGAGGTCTTGGCCTCGAGATAGGGCACGGTGTGGGCGCCGCACTTGTCGCCGATCAGCAGCGAGTCACACTGGGTGAAGTTGCGGGCGTGAAGGGCCTTGCGGTGGGCCGAGACCAGGCCGCGATAGGTGTTGTCGCTGCGGCCGGCGGCAATGCCCTTGGAAATGATGCGGCTGGAGGTGTGCTTGCCGAGATGGATCATCTTGGTGCCACTGTCCACCTGCTGGCGGCCATTGGATATGGCGATGGAATAGAATTCGCCGCGCGAATGGTCGCCGCGCAGAATGCAGGAGGGATATTTCCAGGTGATGGCCGAACCCGTCTCCACCTGAGTCCAGGAAATCTTGGCGTGGGCCTCGCGGCAGTCACCGCGCTTGGTGACGAAATTATAGACGCCGCCCTTGCCGTCCTTGTCACCGGGGTACCAGTTCTGGACGGTGGAGTATTTGATCTCCGCCCCTTCCAGCGCGATGAGTTCGACCACCGCGGCATGGAGCTGGGTTTCCTCGCGAGTGGGCGCGGTGCAGCCTTCGAGATAGGATACATAGGCGCCCTTGTCGGCGATGATGAGGGTGCGCTCAAACTGGCCGGTGTTCTTGGCGTTGATGCGGAAATAGGTGGACAGCTCCATGGGGCAGCGCGTTCCCGGCGGCACGTAGACGAAGGAGCCATCGGAGAACACGGCGGCGTTGAGAGCGGCGTAGAAATTGTCGCCCTGGGGCACGACGCTGCCCAGATATTTCTTCACCAGTTCCGGGTGGTCGCGCAGGGCTTCGGAGATGGAACAGAAGATGACACCCGCCTTGGCCAGTTCGGCCTTGAAGGTGGTGACCACCGAGACCGAGTCGAAGACGGCGTCCACCGCCACCGGCGTGGTCGCGCCTGCGCCCTCCTCATCCAGTGTGCTCTTTTCGCCCTGCTGGCGCACGCCCGCCAGAATTTCCTGCTCCTTCAGCGGAATGCCGAGCTTGGCATAGGTTTCGAGAAGCTTGGGGTCCACCTCATCAAGGCTCTTGGGGCCGGTCACCGCCTTGGGCGCGGCGTAATAATAGAGGCTCTGGAAATCGATCTTCGGATAGCTGACCTTGGCCCAGGTGGGTTCCACCATGGTTTGCCAGACGCGGTAGGCCTCCAGCCGCCAGTCCAGCATCCATTGCGGTTCGTTCTTCTTGGCCGAGATGAAGCGGATCACCTCCTCCGACAGGCCGCGCGGGGCAAATTCCTGCTCGATGTCGGTGGTGAAACCGTATTTGTATTTGTCGACGTCGATATCCTTGACGAGGTCAATGGTGTCCTGGTCGGCCATGGGCTTCCTCAAGCGGCTTTGCTGGGGTGGCGGGCGGCAATGCCCTGCCAGACGGTGATGAAACGGGTGATGTCGGCCTCGCTGGTGGTCCAGCCGAGGGAGATGCGGATGGCGGCGCGGGCCAGTTCCGGCGCCACCCCCATGGCGGCGAGAACATGGGACTTGCCAACTTTGCCGGAGGAGCAGGCGGCCCCCGCCGAGACGGCGATGCCCGCCAGATCAAGCTGCATCAGCAGGGTTTCGGCGGCAGCCCCGGGAAGAGCGACACAGGTGGTGTTGGACAGGCGTTCCACCCCGTCACTGAAAATCGGCAGGCCCGTCAGGGCGTCCTCCAGCCGGTCGTTCAGTTCATAGGTCTGCACCAGCGGTTCGGCGGCAAGCGCGGCAAGGCCGGCAATGGCGGCAAGGTTTTCGGTGCCGGCGCGGCGGTGGTTTTCCTGCCCGCCGCCCGAGATGAGGGGGGCCAGGGCCAGACCATCGCGGATGACCAGCGCGCCCACGCCCCGCGGGCCGCCCACCTTGTGGCCTGCCACGGTGAGCAGATCGCAGCCCAAGATGCTGAAATTGACCGGGGTCTTGCCGAAGGCCTGCACCGCATCGAGGTGCAGCAGCGCGCCGTGGTCGCGGGCCAGCGGCAGCACCTCATGCAGCGGCTGGATGACGCCGGTTTCGTTATTGGCCAGAATAAGGGAGAGAAGCGCCCTTGGCCCCGGCAGCAGGCGGCGCAGCGCCGCCACGTCCACGTGGCCGTAACCATCCACCGGCACCAGCTCCACGGGCTTGCCACTGGCGCGGGCATTTTCAATGACCGAGGGGTGGCTGGTGGCCTGCACCAGCAGGCGCTCCACGGCTGCGCCCTTCAGGGCAAGCGCATTGGCCTCGCTGCCACCGGCGGTGAACACCAGCATTTGCGGCAGGCAGCCGAGGAAGACGGCGAGACGGCCCCGCGCCTCATCCAGCAGCTTGCGGGCGGCGCGGCCCTCGGCATGGATGGAGGAGGCATTGCCGCCCTGCTCCAGCGCCGCCAGCATGGCGGCCTTCACCGCAGGCCGGAGCGGGCTGGTGGCATTATGGTCGAGATAGACCCTCACGCGCTCTGCCTCTCTACCGGCATGTGGCGGTCGGTGGCCTGCTTGATGGCGGCGGTCAGCGCCAGGTTGCGCTTGGCCACCACGTCTTCAAGGGTGATGGATTCGAGGAAATACATCATCTGGCGGCCCAGCGACGACCACAGGTCATGGGCGTTGCAGCGCAAGCCCTTGACGCAGCCGTCCACCGCGTCGCCGCCGCAGCGGGTGACGCGGAGCGCCTCATCCACCGCCAGAATGATCTCGGACATGGGAATGTCCCCGGCCGGGCGGGCCAGGCGATAGCCGCCACCGGGGCCGCGGGCGCTTTCCACCAGCCGCGCCCGGCGCAGCTTGCCGAAGAGCTGTTCCAGATATTCCTGGCTGATGTCCTGCCGACCGGCGATTTCGGCCAGGGAGACTGGCCCCTCATGCGGCTGGCTGGCGATGTCGATCATCGCCATCACGGCATAGCGGCCCTTGGTGCTCATCTTCATGACGGCTCCTGCGCAGGAAAAGCTTGCTTTTTGCCCCCCCGGCCGTGCTAAAGGGCGCTCGCCCAAGGGGGAAATGCTGTCTTTTGAACTGTTCTAAAGAATTCTACTTAATCCGACTAGGCGAGTCAACAACTCGCTGCCGGAAATCCCCGCCGGGAAAGGCCGAGTGCACATGCCAGAAGTGATTTTCAACGGACCCGCCGGACGCATCGAGGCGCGCTATCACCATGCCAAGCCGCAGGGATCGCCCATCGCCCTGATTCTCCACCCGCACCCCAGCTTTGGCGGCACGATGAACAACCCCATCGTGCACTCGCTCTATCAAATGTATGCGAGCCGGGGCTTTTCGGTGCTGCGCTTCAATTTCCGCGGTGTCGGGCGCTCGCAGGGGCTGTTTGAGAATGGGGCGGGCGAACTGGCCGATGCCGCCTCGGCGCTGGACTGGCTGCAGAGCTTCAACCGCGAGGCCAAGATCTGCTGGATTGCGGGCGTGTCCTTCGGGGCGTGGATTTCCATGCAGCTGCTGATGCGGCGGCCGGAAATTTCGGGCTTCATCTCGGTGGCGCCGCTGGCCAAGCATTATGACTTCTCCTTCCTTGCCCCCTGCCCGGCTTCGGGCCTGTTTGTGAATGGCGAGAAGGATTCGGTGACCGCACCCGAGGCGGTGCATTCGCTGGTCTCCAAGCTCAAGACCCAGAAGGGCATCATCATCGAGCACAAGGTCATTCCGGGGGCCAACCACTTCTTCCAGGAGAAGGTGGAGGATCTGACCAAGATCTGCGCCAATTATCTCGACCGCCGCATGCAGGCCGAAGGCGCGGCCTGAACCAGCCACTGCCGCAAGGAACGGGTGGCTTTGCCGCCCAGCATGGGCCATGGACAGGTGCAGAGAAACTGACCATGGCACCAAGCGAACCCGCCATTGACCTGACCGCCTGGGGGCAACTCGTGCTCCTGTCCCTGTTGTGGGGCGGATCCTTTCTGTTCATCGGCATGGCGGTGAAGGAACTGTCACCACTTGTGGTGGTGTTCGCCCGCGTCACCCTTGCTGCCCTGGTGCTGGTGCCGGTGCATCTCCTGCGGCTCGGCCCTCTGCCCACTGACCGGCAAAGCTGGCTTGCCTTTCTCGGCATGTCGCTCCTCAACAATGTCATTCCCTTCACCCTCATTGTCACCGGCCAGACCATGATAGCGAGCGGTCTGGCCTCCGTGATCAATGCCACGACCCCCATTTTCGGGGCGGTGGTGATGGCGCTGGCGGGCGAGGAGCGGCTCATCGCCCGGCGCATGGTGGCGCTGGCGGTGGGCATTGCCGGGGTGGCGGTGCTGAAGGGAACAGGCTTGGCGAAACTGGATCAGCAGGGTCTGGGCATTGGCCTGGTGCTCATGGCGGCGGCAAGCTACGCCCTTTCCAGCCTGTGGGTCAAACGCCGGGGAAAGGGTATTTCGCCCCTGACCATGGCCACGGGCCAGCTCATCTCCTCCAGCCTGATCATGGCGGTGCTGGCCTTCACTTTCAGTAATCCGGGGCAATTGCTGCACGCCTCGGCCTATGCCTGGTCGGCGCTGCTGGGTCTTGCTCTGCTGGCCACGGCGGTGGCCTATATCCTGTTCTTTTCCATTATCGCCCGGGCGGGGGCGGCCAATGTGCTGCTGGCCACCATGATGATCCCGGTGTCAGCCATCATCTTCGGTCATGTCTTTCTGAAGGAGGCGCTGTCGGCGCAGGAGTTTGCAGGCGCCCTCATCATCGGCCTTGCGCTGCTCGTGTTCGATGGCCGCCCGCTGCGCCTGCTAGGTCTGGGAAAGAACCCCGCCTGAGAGGGGCCGGGGAACCCCGGTGGTGCCGGGGAAGGTGAGCGGCAGGCTGCGCGCGGCCCGGACCGCCAGATAGGCCCAGGCCTCGGCCTCCATGGCGTCGCCGTTCAGCCCTGCCTGTTCCGCCGCGATGACCCCCGGCAGGGCGGCGGCAAGGCCCTGCATCAGGGCGTGGTTGTGGCGGCCGCCGCCGCAGATGATCCATTGTTGCGGCTCTGCCGGAAAGTGCCGGCGCGCGGCGGCAATGGCCGCCACGGTGAAGGCGGCCAGCGTGGCGGCACCATCGGCGGCGGAGAGGGGCGGCAGGGGTAGGCCTGCGAAGTGGTTGCGGTCCAGCGACTTGGGCGGGGCCATGGCAAAGAAGGGGTCGGCCAGCGCACGGGCCAACCATCGCCGGTCCGCCCGGCCCGAAAGCGCCAGCGCGCCTCCCTCATCGCGGGCGGCCCCGGTGTGACGCAGCATCCAGTCGTCGAGCAGGGCATTGCCCGGCCCGGTGTCGAAGGCGAGAAGATCACCACCTGCGCCGACAAAAGTGACATTGGCCACGCCGCCGATGTTGACGAAAGCCACGGGCCGCAGCGGCAGACCCGCCGCCAGCGCCGCGTGATAGGCGGGCACCAGCGGCGCCCCCTGCCCGCCCGCCGCCACGTCAGCGGCGCGCAGGTCCCAGGCGACGGGAATGCCCATCCGCCGGGCTAGCGCCGCGCCATCGCCCAGTTGCACCGTGAGGTGGCGCTCGGGCCGGTGCAACACCGTCTGGCCGTGAAAGCCGAGGAGGTGAATTTTTGAATCCTCTGAATCATTTAGGCCGTGCTGCTGACAAAATGAGTGAACCGCCTTTGCATGCCAGAGGGTGAGTGCCGCCTCGGCCTCGGCCAGGCAGCCGGGACGATGGCTGCGCTCCGTGAGCGGGGCCGCATCCGCCAGCGCCCGGCGCAACAGGGCGCGCTGGTCCGCCGCATAGGCGAAGGTGGCGGAGGGGCCGCGCCGCACCACCGCCGCGCCGTCGGTTTCCAGCAGCGCCACGTCAATGCCGTCCAGCGAGGTGCCGGACATGAGGCCAAGGACGCGGAACAGGCCGCTGGGCGGGGCAGGAATCATGGGCCAGAGCCTGCCCGCCCCCCCGCCGCCTTGCAAGGCCCGGCCATTGCCACTAAACCCCGGCCATCATGAGCCACTACACATCAGACTTCCTCAACACCCTGGCGACCCGCGGCTACATCCACCAGTGTTCCGATGCCGAGGGGCTGGACGCCCTGGCGGCGCGCAACAAGGTTGTGGCCTATATCGGCTTTGACGCCACCGCGCGTTCGCTGCATGTGGGGTCGCTGGTGCAGATCATGCTGCTCTACTGGGCCCAGGCCACCGGCCAGAAGCCCATTGCGCTGATGGGCGGCGGCACCACGCGGGTGGGCGATCCCTCGGGCCGCGATGAAAGCCGCAAGCTTCTGACCATCGACGACATCGAGGACAACAAGCGCGGCATTGCCCAGGTGTTCCAGCGCTTCCTGCGCTTTGGCGAAAAGCCCGGCGATGCGCTGATGGTGGACAATGCCGACTGGCTGGTGAAGCTCAACTATCTCGACATGCTGCGCGAGGTGGGCCGCCACTTCTCGGTCAACCGCATGCTGACCATGGATTCGGTGAAGCTTAGGCTGGAGCGCGAGCACGAGCTGTCGTTCATCGAGTTCAACTACATGGTGCTGCAGGCCTATGACTTCACCGAACTGGCCCGCCGCCACGGCTGCAACCTGCAGATGGGCGGCTCGGACCAGTGGGGCAACATCGTCAACGGCATCGACCTGGGCCGGCGCATGGGCACGCACCAGCTTTATGCGCTGACCACGCCGCTCATCACGCTGGCCTCCGGCGCCAAGATGGGCAAAACGGCAAGTGGCGCGGTGTGGCTCAACGCCGACATGCGCAGCCCCTATGACTACTGGCAGTTCTGGCGCAACACCGAGGATGCCGATGTGGGCCGCTTCCTGAAGCTGTTCACCACCCTGCCGCTTTCCGAGATTGCCCGGCTGGAGGCCCTGGGCGGGTCCGAGATCAACGAGGCCAAGAAGGTGCTGGCCAATGCGGCCACCGCCCTGCTGCATGGCGAGCACGCGGCTGAGGCGGCGGCGGAAACGGCGCGGCGCACCTTTGAGCAGGGTCAGGCGGCCGAGGGCCTGCCCACCATTTCACTGCCGGTGGGGGGTGGTGTTGGCCTTCTGGCGGCTCTGGTGGCGGCGGGCTTCTACAAGTCCAACGGCGAGGCCAAGCGCGGCATTCAGGGCGGCGCGGTGCGCGTCAATGACGTGGCGGTGACGGACGAGCGCATGAGCCTCGACCTCAGCCACCTTGATCAGGACGGCGTCATCAAGCTGTCCATGGGCAAGAAGAAGCACGTGCTGGTGAAGCCGGCCTGACCAGACCGGCCAGCGGTCAGCCGGTCTTCCGGAAGACGATGTGATAGCGGCCAGAAAGCATCTCCTCGACCGTTACCGTCGGGTTGATTTCGCGCACGATGTTCCAGAAGTCCGGCACTTCGGATGCCAGCGGCAGTAGCTTTTCGGCATTGCGCGACGGTTCATTGATGACGGCATGCATGGTGAAGCCATGCTCGGCAGCCATCATCACCATCTGCGGCACGGTGTGGCGCGGATAGGCAAGGCCATTGAAATAGAAATCAATCATGTCATTGGCGCGGGGGCCGTGGAACTCGCGGGCAAAACGGCGAAACTCGTCATCGGTGAGCAGCAGATGGCCCCAGGGAATATTGGTGGTGGAATAGCGGTGGGGGCCAAGATAGGAAAAGAACGAGAAGTGCTTGATGACGATGAGCGCATCCGGGTTTGCGGCTTCTGCGCAGGCGCGGAAAATGCCCGGCCAGTCGGGAATGTGGTCAATGGCCTTGGCATAGAAGATGTCGAACTTCTCGTTCAGCTGGCCAAGGTCATGGGCGCCGATCTTTTCAAAACGGAATTTCTTCTGACCCTGGGGCCGCAACGGCACACGCGCCGGGCGGACGGTGAAGTCCTGATAGCCGGTCATGTGTGCGTATTTGGCAAAGTCCATGTCATCCTTGCAGTAGGTGTCGATGAAGCCGGTCAGTTCCCTGAACAGCTCACCATGGTCATGGGCCTGCCAGCTCGACAGATGTTCGCCATCCAGATAGGGGTCGATGCCCACCGCCGACTTGATGTCGCAATAATGCAGGATGAGGCGCGGGATCATGCCGTTGCCGGTGCCGATATCGAGCAGCGTCTTGTCCTTCAGATCGGTGCCGGTGCGCACCAGAAGGTCAATGATCTGGTGGAGCTGCAACAGCACACGGCCATCCTCGCGGCGCAATGCCTCGACATTTTCGGGCGGCGGCGGATCCCAGTAATTGGTGCCGGGGCTGGTGGGCGTCAGGAAAGGCAGAAGAAAGTCATCCGAGACCGGGAGCTTCCGGCCATCATCCTTGGTGAACCATTGCAGAGAGGACTTCGACACGCGCAAAACCTTTATTTTGTCGGGGGGGATTGCTAGAAAGGCCGTCAATATGAGGCCAGGCTTTGATTGCCCTCTATAGGGCGCGCGCCAGCGAAAAACAACCCTGAACCCGGAGTCCGATCTTGCCGAACACCGCCGGAACCGCAGTCATTCTGCCGTCCGAAACGCAGTCCCGCGAGTTTGACGCCAAGCTGCTGCTGGCCTGCGCACTGGCCGAGCGCGGGCGCCAGGTTTTTGTTGGCTCACGCATTGCCATTCATGCCGCCATGCACCGGTTTCCGCGCAGCATCTATGTGGCCAAGGATTTCCGCAAGCCGTCCAACCGGATTTTCCGCATCATGCATGACCTCGGCCACCACATTGTGGCGTGGGATGAGGAGGCGGTGCTGTTTTACAATGCCCGCGAATTTCATGAACGCCGCGTGCACGAACCGACTTTCCGCATGGTGGAAGAACTGTTTGCGTGGGGGCCGCAGAATGGCGAATTTCTTCGCAGCGCCCCCGGTTATGACGAGGGGGTTCCGGTTCACCTGCTTGGCAATCCGCGCATCGACATGCTGCGGCCTGAGCTGCGCCGCTATTACGATGAGGATGTGGCCAGCCTGCATCGCCGCCACGGAAGGATGATTCTCATCAACACCAATTTCGGCAAACTCAATCATGCGGTGTCGAAATATGTGGTGCGCCCTGGCGGCAAGGATCTGAGCGTCGGCGGCACCATCACGCCGTTCATGCAGCAGGCCTGGGAACATCGTTTGCGCATTTTTGAAAGCATGAAGGCGCTGGTCCCCTTTCTGGCGCAGAATTTCAGGGATCACACCATCATCGTGCGGCCGCACCCGGCGGAAAATCACGAAACCTGGAAGCAGGCCGCCGCCGGTCATGACAATGTCCGGGTCATCCATGACGGACCGGTGCAAACCTGGCTGCTTGCAGCTGACGCCATGATCCACAATGGCTGCACCACCGGCATTGAGGCCTATCTTCTTGATGCGCCAACCATCAGCTTCCAGCCCTTTGATGGCCGGCAGTTCGATTTCAACCTGTCCAATGATCTGGGCATCAAGGCGGTCACCCCGGATGACGTGGCCGAGACGATCCGCCGGATTGGCCAACTGAAGACAGACTCCACCCCGGAAGAGAAAATCGCCACGCTGGGCCATTATTTCTCAGGGCTTGCGGGCCCCCTGGCGAGTGACGGCATGGCGGCCGTGATTGACCGGCGGGCGGCACTTTATGACGGTGAGCAGAAGCCCGCCCTGCAACGCCGGGCCAGCGCACAGATCCACTCTCGCCTGCGGGCGCTGCACAAGCGCTTGGCCAGCCACATTCCCGACCACAAGAACAGCCGCGCCTATAATGAACAGCGCTTCGCCGGCATCACCGCCGAGCAGGTGAACGACCGCATTGGCCGGCTGAGGGACATGCTGGGCCGGTTTGACAAGATCAAGGCCGCGCATTATGGCGATAACATCTGTGTGGTTTCCAGCCTCGGCTCGTCCCTACCCTCACCTTTCATCAAGAAAAACCAATGACTTCAATCAAGTACGGCCTCCCTGAAAACGTGATCTTCTGCAAGCGCTGCGTGATGTCGAACCAGCGCCCGTCAACCTCGCCGGAATTCCGCAAGAAGACCAGCGCGATCAAGACCGCCTCCTTCGGCGATGACGGCATCTGCGATGCCTGCCGCTATGCCGAATACAAGGCAACCAAGATCAACTGGGCCGAACGCGAGAAGGAGTTGATCGACCTTCTGGCGCGGCACCGCCGCAGCGATGGCCGCTATGACGTGGTGGTGCCGGGCAGCGGCGGCAAGGATTCGATCTTCGTTGCCCATGTTCTGAAATACAAATATGGCATGAACCCCCTGACGGTCACCTGGGCTCCGCACATCTACACCGAAATTGGCTGGCAGAATTTTCAGAACTGGCTGCGGGCTGGCTTTGACAACATTCTGGTGACGCCCAATCCCAAGGCGCATGCCATCATGACCCGGTTGGCCTTCCTCAATCTGGTGAACCCGTTCCAGCCCTTCATTCTGGGCCAGAAGATCGCCGCGCCGCGCGTGGCCCTGCAATATGACGTCCCGCTCATTTTCTACGGTGAAAACCAGGCTGAATGCCACAATGTGATGGACGAGAATTTTTCGCCCCTCATGGACATCGCGCACTTTACCCGCGAGTCACCGCAGGACCGCAATCTCTATTTCGGCGGTGTTCATATTGACGAGATGCCGAAGCACGGCGTCGATCTGAGCGAGATGAACCCCTATCTGCCGCTGCTGCGCGAGGACGTGCTGAAGGCAAAGCAGGAAGTTCACTACATGAGCTATTACCTGCCATGGTCGCCGCAGTATAATTTCTACTACGCCAAGGAGCATGCCGCCTTTGAGCCCAACCCGGATGGCCGCAGCGAGGGCACCTATACCAAGTTCTCCAGCCTGGACGACCGGGTGGACGGTCAGCACTACTACACCATGTTCGTCAAGTTCGGTCAGGGCCGGGCCATGAATGACGCCTGCCGCGACATTCGTGATGGCCACATCACGCGTGAGGAAGGCGTTGCCCTGTGCCGGAAATATGAAGGCGAATTCCCGAAGAAATATTTCCCCGACTTCCTGGACTACGTCGGCATTGATGAAGAAAAATACTGGGAAGTGATCGACAGTGCCCGTTCGCCCCACTTGTGGGAAAAGAGCGGCAATGACTGGGTATTGAAGCATCCCACCGCGTGACATGGCGAGAAACCTGCGGATCATCCCCCGCCTTGATGTGAAGGGGCCCAATCTGGTGAAGGGTATTCACCTGGAGGGGCTTCGGGTTCTGGGCGAGCCAAAAATCTTTGCCCGCCGCTATGCGGCCGAAGGTGCCGACGAATTGCTGTTCATGGATGCGGTTGCCAGTCTTTATGGCCGCAACAGCCTTCTGGATGTGATCGCGGCAACCGCCCAGAACGTCTTCATCCCGATTACCGTGGGTGGCGGCATCCGCTCGCTTGAAGACATTGCCGCCGCACTGAAGGCCGGCGCCGACAAAGTGGCCATAAACTCGGCCGCTGTGGCCGATCCCGGCTTTATCCGCAAGGCCGCCGAACGCTATGGCTCGTCAACCATCGTGGTGCACATAGACGCCAAGCGCAACCGCACCGGCAGCTGGACAGCCTGGACCGATAATGGCCGCGAGCCGTCGCACCACGATGCGGTGGAGTGGGCCGTTCAGGCTGCCAGCCTGGGCTGCGGCGAAATCCTGGTCACTTCCATTGATCAGGAAGGCACCGCCAAAGGCTTCGACACCGCCCTGACCAAGGCCGTATCGGCCAGAACCGCAGTGCCGGTCATTGCCTGTGGTGGCGCCAGCAGCCCTGATGACGTGGCCCGGCTTGGCCATGATGTCGATATCGGCGCGGTCAGCATCGCTTCCATTCTGCATTACGGCATAGCCGCCGAACTGGAGCGCGAAGGCTATGGCTTCAGTGGTGCCGGTGAGTTCAGGGTGGTTGCGGAAAAGCGCGATTTCGGCCGGGTCGTGCCGACCACACTGGCCGCTGTCAAGCAGGCGGTGCTGGCCGCCGGACTGGACTGCCGGCCGATTGCCGGTGAGGAGGCCGCATGAACCAGAAGGGGTCTTCTGCACGGGTGGCGATCATTGACTATGGCGTGGGCAATCTGTTCAGCGTTGCCCAGGCCTGTGCCCATGCCGGCATGACGGCGGAAGTGACGAGTGATCCGGCCCGCATTCAGGCGGCAGGTGGCCTCATTCTTCCGGGTGTGGGCGCCTTCGGCTTTGCCATGGCGCAGCTTGCCCGGCTCAAGCTCGACACGGCCATTCTGGCGGCGGTGGATCAGGGCAAGCCTATGCTTGGTATCTGCCTCGGCTTCCAGCTGCTGTTTGATGAAAGCACCGAGATGGGTTCGGCCCGCGGACTCGGGCTGGTTCCCGGGCGGGTCACATCACTGGCTGAAAGCCTGCGTGCCACTGGCCATAGCGGCGTTGCCCGCATCCCGCATATCGGCTGGCTGCCCATTACCCAGCCGTCCCACGCCGGCAACCGCGACCTGTGGCAGGGCACGCTGCTGGCAGGAACAGCGCCGGGCGAGAGACTGTACTTCGTCCACTCTTTCCACGCCACGCCGACACAGCCCGAGGCATCGCTGGCGGAAGCGGATTATCTCGGGTTTCGCTATTGCTGCGCAGTCAGCCGCGGCCGCGTGTTCGGGTGCCAGTTCCACCCGGAAAAGTCGGCCACTGCCGGTTTGCAGATCTATCAGCGCTTTGCCGCGCAGCTGACCATCACTTGATGGCAATCATGCCCTCGAAGCAGATGTATTTCTGCAGGGTCATGATGTCGTTGAAGCCTGCCCGCTTCATCAGGTCGACGTTGCCCTGGCTGGAGAAAGGCTCAAGCACCCCTTTGAGACTGCGGGCCTTGGAGACGATTTCATCCGGCGAGTAGCCCTGGTCGAGCTTGTAGTCATTATAGAGGCTGGTTGCGATGTCCTGGAACCGCGCATCGGGTGCCCGCACCTTTTCAAACAGCACAAAGGCGCCACCCCAGTTCAGGGCCTTGTAGATCTTGTCAATGACCAGCTGGCGCACGCTGGGGGCAATGAACTGAATGGTGTAATAGGCCACCACCATGTCGCAGGGTTCCAGTTCCATGGTGACGATGTCGTCAACCCGGAAGTCAACCTGTTTCAGGCTGGCGGCGCGCGCCTTTTCCTGGGCTTTGGCCACCATGTCGGCCTCAACGTCGATGCCGACAAAGGAAACATCCTTCTTGTGGGCACTGCGGGTGGCCAGCGTCATGGTGAGAGTGCCCGTGGAGCATCCGATCTCATAGACGCGTGAGCCGTTTTTCACGAAGAAATCGCTGAGCGCTGCCGTAAGGCCGTGGCCCTCATTATACAGCGGCACCGATTTCGACACGTGATCGTCGAAGGTATCAGCCACCGAACCTGCAAAACTCCAGCCCGCATTCAGGGCCGTGATGTTGTCACCAACTTTTCCAAGGCTCACAGTCAACGCTCCTGTTTTGCGGCAGTTTAGGACAGGCCAAGCAGCACTGGCAAGGGCCGCCGCCTCAGTGATTGCCGCCGGGGGTGGGCATCTGCATTTTCTGAGACGGGTTGGAACTG
>CALMWF010000045.1 GCA_937873445.1 uncultured Alphaproteobacteria bacterium | reverse complement strand
GATGCGGCGCTGCCGTCGCTGTCCGGCACCTGGCCGGAAAAGGCGGGCATGGCGCTGGCCGCAACCCTGGCCGGCAAGACCTATACGCTGGGCAACGATTCTGAACTCACCTCGGACGGCAAGGGCGTGTTCACCCTGACGCCGCCGGCGGGCCTTGCCCCCGGCTCCTATGATCTCGGCATCAAGGTGACCGATGCGGCAGGCCAGACGGCCGAGGCCACCCAGGCCGCCGCCCTCGTCATTCCCGAGCCGCCCGCGCCACCCGCGCCTGCGGTGGAAACACCGGCGGCGCCGCCCGCCCCTGCGGTGGAAGCGCCAGCGGTTCCCGCCGCGCCGCCCGCTGCGGTGACGGAAGCCCCGGTGGTTCCGTCCTATGACTGTGCGGCGGCCATGGCTCAGATCAATGGCGGCCAGCCCATCCACTTTGCCTTCAGCCGCACCTATCTCGGGCCGGAAAACCTGAAGGTGGTGGCGGAATATGCCGCCCTTCTGAAGGACCAGCGCTGCGCCGCCGAAAAGGCGGAAGTATCGGGCCATGCCGATTATTACGGCAGCCGCGTCTTCAACCAGTGGCTCAGCGAGGCCCGCGCCCAGCGCGTGGTTGATGCGCTGGTGGCCAATGGCGTTGAAGCCGGACGGCTCGCCATCAAGGGCTACAGCGAGAATGAGCCGCTGGTGAACGAGAAAACCTATGACGCCCGTGTGCAGAACCGGCGCGTTGTTATTACCTTGGTCAAGTAAGGAGACCAGACAATGAACGAACTGTTCAATTTCCACGATGCGATGTTTGTCGTCTGGCAGAACTGGTTCTGGTTGCTGCTGGCCCTGGTGCTTGGTGCTGTGGTGGGCTTCGTGACCTGCCAGCGCCGGTCTGATGTGCGCTGAAGGAGGCGGTCATGACTCACTATTACATCGAACTCGCCCTGTTCACGCTCATCGCCTATCTCATCGGCACGCTCCTTGGCTGCTGGTTCCGCAAAATGACCAAAAGCCCCGAGGCACCGACCCTTGAATCCGCCTGGACCGAACCGGCCCCGGCCAAGCCCGACTCGATTCCGCTGCACCAGCAGGCTGGTCTTGAGGCCCATCACACCCCGAAGGCGGCCCAGCCCCTGGCAGAGGTGAAGCTGGAACCCGATCCGGTGGTGAAGCCGGCCACGGTGACCGCGCCGGTTGCCGCCGCTGCCGCTGCCACCGCCGCTGCCGCCGCCGCGGCGCTGCGTCAGGCCAGCGAAGCAAAGCCGGTGGCGGTGAAACCCGCCGAGCCGCGCCCCGTCGCCAAGATCGAGGTTCGCCCCGCCCCCGCCAAGCCCGCCACCCCCTCGGTGGTGAGCAAGCCGGTGGTGTCGGCAGCGGTGAAGCCGGTCACGGTGAAGCCTGCCGCGAAGCCCGTGGCGAAGGCAACGGCCCACAAGCCGGCTCCGGCTGCGCCGCGCGCCGCCGCCAAGGCTGGCGCTCTGGCCGCCGCCGCCCTTCCGGCAGCGGGCAAGCTGTCGCGGCCCAAGGGCTTGACCGGTGCCCGTGGCGGCAAGGCCGACAATCTCCAGCGCATCAGCGGCGTCGGCCCCAAGAACGAGAAGGTGCTGCACAGCCTGGGCTTCTTCCACTTCGACCAGATTGCCGAGTGGACCGCCGAGCAGATTGGCTGGGTGGACGATCACCTGAAGTTCGGTGGCCGCATCAAGCGCGAGGAGTGGACCCGTCAGGCCCGCCTGCTGGCCGATGGCAAGGAGGCGGAATTCACCCGTCTCTATGGGTCCGGCGGCCTCAAGACCAAGTCCGGCACCACAGTGTCCGGCAGCCGCACCCGCCGTTCCTGACGGGCGCTGACAAACAAACGGGCAGGGGGGCTTCGGCCCCCCTTTTGATTCGCAAAGCGAAGCGTGCTTCGCGCCAGCCCACAGCCACAGCGGGCGGCCAGATCCAGCAATTCGTCCGCTCTAGTCGCAGCTTTTGATCAGCGCACCGATGCTGCCGCCGCCACAATCGCGGGGCCGGTCAATGGCGCTGGTGGCCATGGTGGCCATGGTGGCCGGTGCCCCGCGCGCCAGATCGGCGGTCATGGGCCGCACCGTCTGCGGTGCCAGCCTGGAGCGGTAGATGTGCAGGTTCTGCATCACCTTCTGCACATATTGCCGGGTTTCGCTGAAGGGAATTGATTCCACCCAATCCACCGGATCCACCTGGCCGCCGCGCGGATCGCCATATTCGGCCACCCATTCGCGCGCCCGCCGCGGCCCGGCATTATAGGCCACCAGGGTCAGCACATAGGAACCGTTGAAGTCGGATACGAGATCGGCGAGATGGGCGGCCCCCAGCTTGACGTTATAGCCGGGATCCTTGAGCTTGCCGGGCGCATAGGCCACGCGATACTGGCGCGCCACCAGCCGCGCCGTGCCCGGCATGAGCTGCATCAGGCCCTGTGCCCCCACCTTGCTTCCGGCATTGGGGTTGAATTCGCTTTCCTGTCGCGACAGGGCAAACACCATGGGTTTTTCAATGGGCTTGCCGATCTGGCTCCAGCTGGGCAGGCCGCGCAGCGGATAGGACCAGGAATCGATGTCATAGCCGCGCTGCCCGGCCGCCTTGGCGAATTTTACCGCCAGGCTGGTGCCCCCGGCATCGCTCACCATGTCGGCCACCGCGTTCATGGCGTCCACGCTGTCAAAGCGCTGCGCCAGGGACCACAGGAACAGATAGAGCGTGCCGTCACCGGCCCCGGAGCGTGCCGTCATCTGGAAGGCGCGCGCCACCTCGTCACGGTCCACCGCCGCATGGGCCGCCGCTGACGCATCAGGGCCGTTGATCTTTTCCGGCACCTTGCCAAGGCCGATGCGCTCGCGCGCCAGCTGGCCATAGTAGAGGGTGGTGTGGCGGGCGGCCTGTTCAAAGGCCGCCTGCGCCTTGGCGCCGTTGCCCAGGGCCTCCTGCGCCCGGCCGATCCAGTATCCGGCCCGCGATTTTTCGGTGCGGTTCTGGGCTAGCTCATTGATCCGGCCGAAATGGCGCAGCGCCAGATCCGGCTTGTCCAGATAGCGCAGCGCAATCCAGCCCGCCAGGAATTCACCCTCGATGGCGCTCTGGCCAGCGGCAATGCCGTGATTGGCGGCAATGCGATAGGCCTGATCGGCACTGTCGCGGTGACTGACCCCCACCGAACGGCGGGCAATGATGCGGCGTTCTTCCCACCACGCCTCGCCATCACCGACGCCGGGGCCAATGCCCGCGAGCACGGCCCGCGCCTTGCTGAATTTCTCCTGCTTGCGGTACATCCGGGCCAGCGCATATTTCAGCGCTCCCTCATTGCGCAGGCTCTGGGGCAGGGCGTTGTATTGCCGCTCGGCCCCGCCGGCCCCGCGCAGCAGCGCCTGGGCCACCGTTGCCGCCCGCGCCATGTCGCCGGACAGGCGCTTGGCATTGCGGATGGCCGCATTGCTTTCCTGGGCATAGATAAGCCGCCACACCCGCTGGCGGCGCGTGTCCCCCGAAATCATGGCGCCGAATTCGCCAAGGGCGGCCTTCTCCAGGGCGGCATCCATGTCAGCAGACAGGAAGGCGCGCTTCAACCAGACCTGACCGTCGCTGCCATTGCCCTGCGAAAGATGAGCCCGCGCCAGGGCCAGCATGCCCTCGGGTGTCACGGGCTTGCGGCTGGCGAAATGATTGAGCACCACCGGGGCTGGCTGATGCTCGCTGAACAGCGTGCGCTCGGCCTGCTTGCTGAGCGTTTCGGTGAGCGGCCAGTTGGGCGCGGCGTTGAGAAAGGCCATGATGCGCTGATAACCGGCATCGCGCCAGTGATCGCGCAGATAGAACAGTTCCACCAGCTTGACGGCCGCCTGATCGCCCGAGCGCTGGGCCGCGGCCCCGGCTCCGGTAAAGTCGCCGCGCAGCGCCAGCCGCGCCGCCGTCACGCCATCCTGTGACACCTGCGGCGCAGCCACGGCGGCGGGCGCCTGCCAGACCGTTGCGGCGGGCAGGGCCAGGCCAAGGGCGGCCCCCAGCAGGGCATGGCGAAGAAGGCGGGACACGGACATCGGCGATTCCATTTCAAAAAATAGTCCGCTAGGCAGCGATTGCGTCGGCTTTGAGACCGGCACGTCTTGGACATGTCAGTCTTTTGGCCGCGCTCACCTTGCCGGGGCGGAGGCGACGTTATATGCTGGCGGCACCTTGCGGTTCCGACACCGTTTCCAAGGCTAAGGCCGCATGGTTTCCAACTTCTTACCGAAAGGGTTTTGCCGTGGATATCAGGGGGTCAATTCCGGCCTTGATTACGCCGATGCGCGATGGGGCTGTTGATGAAGCCGCATTTCGCAAATTTGTCGGCTGGCAGATCAAGGAAGGGAGCAACGGTCTGGTGCCGGTGGGCACCACGGGCGAAAGCCCCACCGTGACGCCCGAGGAACACAAGCGCCTCATTGAAATCTGCGTGGAAGAAGCCAGAGGCAGGGTGCCCGTCATTGCCGGTACAGGGTCGAACTCCACCGCCGAGGCCATTGAATACACCGAATTTGCCAAAAAGGCCGGGGCGGATGCCGCACTGGTGGTGGTGCCCTATTACAACAAGCCCACCCAGGATGGCATCTACGCCCATTTCCGCGCCATTGCCGATGCGGTGGACATTCCCCTCATCGTCTACAACGTGCCGGGCCGCACGGTGGCCAACATCACGGTGGAAACGCTGGACCGGCTGGTGAAGGATTGCCCCACCATCGTCGGCACCAAGGATGCCTCCGCCGATCTGACCCGGCCGTCGCGCCAGCGCCTCATGTCGGGTGAAAAGTTCATCCAGCTGTCGGGCGAGGACGGCACGGCGCTGGGCTTCAACGCCCATGGCGGCGTCGGCTGCATCTCCGTCACCGCCAATGTGGCGCCGCGCCTGTGCGCCGCGTTTCAGGCCGCCACGCTGAAGGGTGACTTCGCCACCGCGCTGGCCCTGCAGGACCGGCTGATGCCGCTTCATCATGCGCTGTTCGTTGAAACCAGCCCCGGCCCCATCAAATATGCCGTGAGCCTGCTCGGCCACTGCAGCGATGAGGCGCGGCTGCCCATGGTGCCGGTGTCTGAGGCCACCAAGAAGACCGTGCGCGCCGCCATGGTCCATGCCGGGCTGATCAACTGATGTCGTCGAAAAGCGGCGGCGCCAAGTCCGCCCGCAAGATCGAGGGTGGCAAGGTGGTGGCGGACAACCGCCGCGCCCGCCATGAATATGAAATCCTGCAAAACTTCGAGGCCGGCATCGAACTGCGCGGCTCCGAGGTGAAATCGCTGCGCGAGGGCCGCACCAATCTGGCCGAGGCCTATGCCTCGATGAAGGATGGCGAGCTGTTTCTGATCAACTCCAACATTCCCGAATACCGCGAGGCCAACCGCTTCAACCACGAGCCGAAGCGGCCGCGCAAGCTGCTGCTCCACAAGAAGGAGATCAACCGGCTGGCGGCGGGCGTGCTGAAGGAGGGGCTGACCATCATTCCCCTCAAGCTCTATTTCAACGCCCGGGGCAGGGCCAAGGTGGACGTGGCCCTGGCGCGCGGCAAGAAGCTGCACGACAAGCGCCAGACCGAGCGTGACCGCGACTGGAACCGCGAGAAGTCGCGCCTGCTCAAGGACCGGGGATGACCTTCGATCCGGCGTCCCTGATGGGTGCGGCCCTGCCCGATCGGGCATTGCCGTCCAGCCGGGGCGGGCGGGTCAATCCGGCGCGTGCGCCGGGGCGGGTTCTGGTGTTCATTTATCCCTATACCGGCCGGCCCGGCGTGCCCGACCCCGAAGGCTGGGACAAGATCCCCAACGCCCATGGCTCAACCCCGCAAGCCCAGGCCTATTCAGCGGCTTACAGTGAATACCTAGACCTCGGTGTGAAGGTCTTTGGCCTGTCCCTGCAAACGCCGGACTGGCAGGCCGAGGCGGCCCAGCGCCTTGCCCTGCAGGTGCCGCTGCTGTCGGATGCGGACGGGCAGTGGTCAGAGGCTCTCGCTCTGCCCCGCTTCACCATCGGCACCACCCATTATCTCCGCCGCCTCACCCTGTTGGCCGAGGCAGGCCGCATCATCGCGCTGCGCTTTCCGGTGGACCCGCCCGCCGGTGATGCCGCCCACTGGCTTCAGTCATTGCGGTTGATGCTGCCGCGCGGGCAGGGCTAGCTGCCAAACAGGCGGAAGGCCGCGAGGCCATGTTCCACGCCGCGGCTGAAGGGAAGGGCCTGGGTTGCACGGCGGCTCCGCCTTCATTAGGTAGGGCGCAGGCAGTGAAGGCAGGTGCCATGATCCTCATCGCCCTCGGCAGCAATCTTTCCGGCCCCTGGGGCAGTCCGCGGGCCACCCTGGCGCGCGCCCTCAGGGAACTGGACCGGGGGCCAAGCCGCGTTGTCCACGTGTCCACCATCATCACCACCGCCCCCTTTGGCCGCGTCAACCAGCCCGACTTCGTCAATGCCGTGGTGCAGATCGCAACCCACCTGCCGCCACAGGCGCTGCTGCGCCATCTCCATGACCTTGAAAAGCAGGCAGGCCGCCGCCGCGCCCTGCGCTGGGGGCCGCGCACGCTTGACCTCGACCTGCTTGACTATCACGGTCTTGTCATCCGCCCGCGCGGCGGCCAGTTGCGCGGCCTCGAACTGCCGCACCCCGGCATCATGGCGCGCGCCTTTGTGCGCGGGCCGCTGGCGGAAATTGCCCCGCGCTGGCGCCACCCCGTAAGCCGCCGGGCCGCCGCGTTGACCATTCGGAAACCATGATCCGCTAGCCTTTCGCGCTGGCGGCTTTGAGAACCGCAAACGCATGGGATGGGCATGGCCGGGGGCTTGCAGCAGCTGGGGGGTGTGGTGTTGGCGCTGGGCCTGCTTGCGGCATCGGCCCAGGCCGGACAGCGGGTTTTTTCACCAGACAGTTTCCTTGTTTATGGCGGCATCGCCAGTCCCGGCGTGATGGGCGGGGCCAGCCCGCCGCGCGCCGTCACCGATCCGGCGCTGCGCCACCGCACCGTCGATTTTGCCGAGCCGCTGCCGCCCGGCTCCATTCTGGTGCGCACCAGCGAGCGCAAACTCTATTTTGTCCTGCCCGGCGGAAAGGCCATCATGTATGCCGTGGGCGTGGGCCGCGAAGGCTTCACCTGGTCGGGCACCGACCGCATCACCCGCAAGGCGCAGTGGCCGGACTGGCGGCCGCCGCAGGTGATGATCGAACGCGAAATGAAGCAGAAGGGCAGGGTCATTCCGGCCATGGTGCCGGGTGGCGCCGACAATCCGCTCGGCGCGCGCGCTCTTTATATCGGCAACACCGAATACCGCATCCACGGCACCAGCCAGCCGTGGAGCATCGGTCAGGCCGTCTCGTCAGGCTGCATCCGCATGATGAATGATGAAGTCATTGACCTCTACGACCGGGTGCGCATTGGCGCGCGCGTGGTGGTGGAATAGGTGGCGGCAATATTTTTTGGGCGCTGCTGAAGTGATGGCGGGATTAAACCCTCTCTTAACCTAAACAAGCCATTTTGAACCAAGTTAGTCTGTTCCGGAGTACCGCGTATGCGTAATTCAGCTTCTCTTCCCGTTTTCGGCCTTGCGTCGGTCAAACTTCTCACCTCCGTCGCGCTTGCCGTGATGCTGGCGGGGTGCTCCTCGGCGGTCACCCGGTTTGAAGACACCGCATCCAACAATCCCTCTGATGCCGACCCGGTCTATACGGCCTCGGTGCCGCGCTATAAGCAGGCGGCGGTCAAGGCGCCGTCCTATTCCTATCAGGCCCCGTCCGAGACCATCAGCTCGAAGCCGCTTGCCTCGGCACCGCTGAAGCAGCCGAGCTACAACACCGCCTATAATTATGAGGATGCCTACAAGGCGCCCACCTACAAGGCCCCCACCTACAAGGCGCCCACTGCAGCGGCCCCGGCCGCACCGTCCTACAAGGCCCCCACCTATACCGCCCAGAAGCCCGCCGCCGTGAAGCCGCGCTTCAACGCCCAGGGCTATGACGAGCCGGCCGATATGGCCCAGGCCGAACCGGCCTCCGCCCCCGCTGCCCAGCCCGTGGCTTCGGCCGGCACGGTCAAGGTCGCTTCCGGCATGACCCTCTATTCCATTGCCCGCGCCAATGGCCTCACCGTGGGTGAACTGGCCAGCGCCAACAACATCAACCCGCCCTATACGGTGTCGTCCGGCCAGGTGCTGCGCATTCCCGGCAAGACCATGGCCAAGGCGCCCGTCTCCGCTGCGCGTCCCACCTCCCTTGCTGAAGAGGAAGTCGCCCCCGTGTCCGTGAAGGGCAGCCACACCGTTGCCGCCGGTGAGACGCTGTTCTCGCTCGGCCGCAAATATGGGGTCTCGCCCTATGCCATTGCCGATGCCAACGGCCTGCCGCACAACACCAGCCTGAGCGTTGGTCAGCGCATCAGGCTGCCGTCCGGCTCGTCGGCCCCGGTGGTGGCCGCCGCTCCGAAGAAGATCATCGACCCGGCCCCCATCAGCGATGACGGTGAGGCCGCCGTGGGTGAGAGTGCCACGGCCCAGAATGTGCCGCCGCCGCCCGCCGCGGTCAGCAAGCCGCAGCCGGTGCCGCAGCAGCAGGCCAGTGTCGAGCAGGGTGCGCCCGTCGGCGTGGGCACCATGCGCTGGCCGGTCAAGGGCAAGGTCATTTCCGGCTTCGGCCCCAAGACCAACGGCCTGAAGAATGAGGGCATCAACATTGCTGTGCCGGAAGGCACCGGCGTGCGCGCCGCCGAAGGTGGTGTGGTGGCCTATGCCGGCAATGAACTGAAGGGCTATGGCAATCTCGTGCTGATCCGCCACGATGGCGGCTGGGTCACGGCCTATGCCCATGCCTCGGAACTGTTTGTGAAACGCGGCGATGTGGTGAAACGCGGCGATGTCATCGCCAAGGCCGGCCAGACCGGTTCGGTGTCCAGCCCGCAGCTTCACTTCGAGGTGCGCAAGGGTGCCGTCGCCATGGATCCGATGAAGTTCCTCGGTTCGGCCACCGCCATGAATTGACGTGCTGGAGTGAAGTGACTGCAAGCGGGGCCTGGCGGAATGCCAGGCCCTTTTCATTACGATGATGCGCAAAGAATGCGGGGCGCTGTGGGCAGTGTCAGCCTTCGAGTCGCTGGCCCAGACGCCCGCATCATCCCGAAACCGTCGTCAGAAGGTTTCGGACAAGATGATGCCCAAAGAATGCGGGGCGCTTCGGGGCCTGTCAGCACTCCAACCTTTGCCCCAGTCGCCCGCATCATCCCGAAACCGGCGTCAGACGGTTTCGGACAAGATGATGCGCAAAGAAAGCGGGGCGCTACGGCCCTGTCAG
>CALMWF010000044.1 GCA_937873445.1 uncultured Alphaproteobacteria bacterium | reverse complement strand
AAGAAAGCCCCGGCCCGTAAGCCGGTGAAGAAGACGGCCGCCAGGAAGCCCGCC
This sequence comes from uncultured Alphaproteobacteria bacterium, assembly GCA_937873445.1. Classification (GTDB taxonomy): domain Bacteria; phylum Pseudomonadota; class Alphaproteobacteria; order Rhizobiales; family Aestuariivirgaceae; genus Aestuariivirga. The sequence goes on along the minus strand of CALMWF010000044.1, from coordinate 97,014 downwards.
GCCAGGCGCCCGGCCGTGAAAAAGGCCGCCGTGAAAAAACCGGTGGCAAAAAAGAGCACCGCGAAAAAGTCGCCAGCGAAAAAGACCGTGGCCAGAAAGACCGCTGTCCGCCCGGCGCCGAAGAAGGCCATGGCGAAACCGGCGGCGCGCAAGCCCGCCACGAAGAAAGCAACCCTTGCCCGGAAGCCGGTGAAAAAACCCGCCCCGCGCAAGCCCGCCACGAAGAAAGCCGCCCGCCCCGTGGCAATCCCGGTGGCCGCCGTCGCGCCAGCGCCCAAGCCCGTTCTGACCGGCCTGCTTGCCGTCATCATGCCGGCACTGGAAGACGCCAAGGCCGAAGCCACAATCACCATCGACCTCACCGGCAAATCCACCATCGCCGACTGGATGGTGGTGGCCAATGGCCGCTCCAACCGCCATGTCGCCGCCATTGCCGAGCAGCTGGTGGAAAAGCTGAAGGCCGCGGGCAGCCGCGATCTGCGCGTCGAGGGCCTGCCCCAGGCCGACTGGGTGCTGGTTGATGCCGGTGATGCGGTGGTCCATCTTTTCCGCCCGGAAGTGCGCAGCTTCTACAATCTGGAGAAGCTGTGGTCGGAACATGCCCCACGCGACGATCATCGTCATGGCTGACGTCATGGCTAACGGCATGGCTGACGGCATGGCTGACGTTTTGGGTGACGCTTGCGCCTGCTGATTGCCGCGGTGGGCCGTCTCAAATCCGGGCCGGAACGGCTTCTGGCCTCGGATTATGAGGCGCGCATTGTGGCCACCGGCCGCAAGGCGGGAATTTCCACCCTGAAAACGGTGGAACTGGCGGAATCGCAGAACGCTTCCGCCCCCCGCCGCATGGAGGAGGAGGCGCGCGGCCTCATTGCCACCCTGCCGCCGCGCGCCATCACCGTGGCACTGGATGAGCGCGGCACCACCATGACCAGTGACGCCTTTGCCCGGCTGATGCAGCGGCTGGCCGATGACGGCACGCCGGACCTGGCCTTCCTCATCGGTGGGCCGGACGGCCATGGCGCCGAAATCCGCGATGGCGCCAGCCACATTCTCGCCTTCGGACCCATGACCTGGCCGCACCGGCTGGTGCGCATCATGCTGCTGGAACAAATTTACCGGGCCATCACCATTATGGTGAATCATCCCTATCACCGGGCCTGACGGACTGCCGGTGCCGCCGCATTTTCATCATCACCGCTGCCTAGCCTTGCCGACATGAGTTTTCCCGCCCGCCCGCTTGCTGTTCTTGCCGCGCTCCTCTGCGCGGGGACTGCGGCATGGGCGCAGACCCCGGCCAGCCCCGGTCAGGAACTGGGCCAGGTCAAGGAGCAGATGGAACAGTCGGCCCAGCGCCAGAAGGACATGGCCGCCGCCATGGCCGAAACCGTGCGCGCCGAAAACGAACTGTCGCAGAAACTGGTGGCCCTGGCCCGCACCCTGCAGGAACAGGAGCAGGCGCTGACCCTGAGCGAGGACAAGCTCAGGGATATGGCCAGGGAGGCGGTGGTGATCCGCGCCGAACTGGCCGCCAAGCAGGACCGGCTGGCGGCCCTGCTGGCGGGCCTGCAGCGGCTGGAACAGAACCCGCCGCCGGCCCTTGTGGTGGAGCCGGCCAATGTGCTGGACGCCCTGCGTTCGGCCATGCTGTTTGGCGCCGTGGTGCCGGACATGCGCGGCGAAGCCCGCGAACTGGCCCGGCGCCTTGAGCGTCTCGATCAAATTCACGCGATGAGTGCAGCCGAAAAGGCCAGGGCCGCCGAAACCCTGACCACCCTTCAGGCGGCGCGCGCCGAGGTGGCAAAACTCATTGCCGCCAAGCAGCAGGAACGCCAGGGTCAGGAACAGGCGCTGGCCGCCGAGCGCAGCCGGGCTGCCGATCTGGCCCAGCGCGCCCAGTCCTTGCAACAGCTGCTGGACCAGCTGACGGCCGCCAGAGCCAAGGCGGAAGCCGAGAAAACCGCAGCCGCATTGGCTCTGGAACAGGAACGCAAGCGCCAGGAAGCCCTGCTGCTGGGGCCGAAACTCAACCTTGCCGAGGCAAAGGGCAAGCTGGCCTATCCGGTGCAGGGCGATATTCTGAAGCGCTTCGGTGAGCCGGATGGGCTGGGCGGCAGCCTGAAGGGCATGGCCATTGCCACCCGCGAGGGCGCCCAGGTGGTTGTTCCGGCCGATGGGCGCATTGAATTTGCCGGTCCCTTCCGCTCCTATGGGCAACTCTTGATTCTTGATGCCGGTGAGGGCTATCTCATGCTCCTTGCGGGTCTGGAGACCATGACCGCCGCCACTGGCCAGACCGTCCGGGCCGGTGAACCGGTGGGAACGATGGGCAAAGGCCCATCTTCCGTCACTTTGTTGGGCGATCAGGTGCGGGACAACCGTCCCGTCCTATACGTGGAATTGCGAAAAAACGGCGACACCATCAATTCGGCACCCTGGTGGCTCGACGGCAGAAGAGAGGCTCATCGATGAAGACGAAAGAAATTGCCCGCTCCGCAGGTCTGGTTCTGGCCGGCGCATTGGCCGCCAGCGTGGCCTGGCAGGCCCTCGGTGCGGCCACCGCCGCCTCCAATGCCGATCTCTACAAGCAGCTTAACCTGTTTGGCGATGTGCTCGACCGGGTGCGCGCCGATTATGTCGAGGTGCCGGACGAGCAGAAGATGATCGAGGCGGCCATCAATGGCATGCTGACCTCGCTTGATCCGCATTCGAGCTACATGAACGCCAAGAGCTTCGAGGACATGTCGGTCCAGACCAAGGGCGAGTTCGGCGGTCTTGGCATTGAAGTGACCATGGAAAACGGTCTGGTCAAGGTGGTGGCCCCCATTGACGGCACACCCGCCGCCAAGGGCGGTCTCATGGCCAATGATCTCATCGTCAAGCTTGACGGCACCGAGGTGCAGGGCCTGACGCTGAACGAAGCCGTGGACAAGATGCGCGGTGCCGTCGGCACCGACATCACCCTCACCCTCCAGCGCGAGGGCCGCGAACCCTTCGAGGTCAAGCTCACCCGCGCCAAGATCACCGTGCAGTCGGTGAAATACAACGTCGAGCAGGGTGATGTCGGCTATATCCGCATCTCCTCCTTCACCGAGCAGACCCAGGAAGGTCTCGACAAGGCCATTGCCGAAATGTCCAAGACCATGGGCGACAAGGCCAAGGGCTACATCATCGACCTGCGCAACGATCCGGGCGGCCTGCTCGATCAGGCCATCTCGGTGTCCGACACCTTCCTCAATCAGGGCGAAATCGTTTCCACCCGCGGCCGCCACGCCGAGGAAAGCCAGCGCTTCAACGCCCAGAAGGGCGACGCCATCAACGGCCTGCCGGTGGTGGTGCTGATCAACGGCGGCTCGGCCTCGGCTTCGGAAATTGTTTCCGGTGCGCTGCAGGATCACAAGCGCGCCACCCTCATCGGCACCAGAAGCTTCGGCAAGGGCTCGGTGCAGACCATCATTCCGCTCGGCACCGAAGGGGCGCTCCGCCTCACCACCGCGCGCTACTACACGCCCTCGGGCCGCTCCATTCAGGCCAAGGGCATTGACGCCGACATCGTCATTGAACAGCCGCTGCCGCCCGAACTGCAGGGCAAGGATGTGACCACCGAGGGCGAGGCAGGCCTGAAGGGCCACCTCACCAATGAAACCGACAAGCAGGAGGGCGGCGGCTCGTCGGCCTATGTGCCCGAGGACCGGACCAAGGACGTGCAGTTGAAGGCTGCCATTGACCTGCTGCATGGCGTGAAGGTGGTGAGCAATGTGAAGCCGCCGGAAGCCAAGCCGGCGGAGACCAAGCCGGCCGAGACCAAGCCGGCCGAGACCAAGCCCGCAGAGGCCAAGCCGGAAGCGCCTGCCGCCCCGGCCACCCCGGCACCGGCTCCGGCCACACCGGCACCTGCCCCCACTCCAGCTCCGGCTCCGGCCACCCCGGCCCAGCCGCAATAACCCGGCCTGCACCGGTCAACGGGGCGGATCTTAGGATCCGCCCTTTTCGTTCCCGTTAACACGGTTAATGAGCCGTTAACGCTTGCCGTTTCAAATGCGCTGAAGATTCGGGATTGAATCGGGATCGACGGGGCATGCGCCGGGACGAGTTGAGACAGCCATTGCGGAAGCGCCATCTGGGCCAGCGCCTGTGGGCCATCAGGCCCAATGGCCTGGTGGTGGCGTCGGTTCTGGCCCTGGCCGGTTTTTCCGGAATGAGCGCCTGGCTGGTGAGCAAGCCCCACCCCTTTGCCGGCGAACCCATCATCACCGTGGCCATTCCGCCGCTGGAGGAATTGCAGACCGCCGCCACCGATCCCGCACCCGAGCCTGAAGAGCAAGCCGCAAGCCCGGCCCAGGAACAGGTGGGTGAAGCGGTGAGCATTGCCCCGGCCCCCGCCGACAACAGCGCCGTCACCATCGAGCCGCCGGTGGAGCAGGACACCTATCAGCAGGACGCGGCCATTATTGTGACCCCGAAACGCGCCCTCAAGCCCGCGCCCATCGCGGCGGTCGCCGAACAATCCGCCATGGGCACGCTGCCGCGTGTGGCCGACAACGGCAAGCGCCCCGCCGATGTCTATGCCCGCACCACACCCATGGGGATCGTGCAATCCGACAGTCCCAAGGTTGCCATTCTTCTCGGCGGCATGGGTTTGAACAGGGATTTGACCCTGAGCGCCAGCCGCAACCTGCCCGGCGAAGTGACCTTTGCCTTCGCGCCCTATGGCGACCAGTTGCAGGACCAGGTCAACAAGGCCCGCGCCCAGGGCCATGAGGTGATGCTGCAGGTGCCCATGGAGCCGCTGGGCTTTCCGGCCAACAACCCCGGCCCGCAGACCCTCATGGCCGAAGGCAGCGACATTGCCAACAATCAGGCGTTGCGCTGGCACATGACGCGCTTCTCCGGCTACACCGGCCTCGTCAATTACATGGGCGGGCGCTTCATGAATGCGCCAAAGCCGCTGCGGGCGGTTCTCACCGAAACCCGCCAGCGCGGGCTGTATTTCCTGGAGGACGGCTCGGTGCCCATCTCCTCGCGCGCCACCGTGGCCAAGGTCACCAACGCCCAGACCCGGCGCGCCGACATTGTGCTGGATGCCAATGCCACGCCGGAAGCCATCACCGCCCAGCTTGAACTGGTGGAGGGTCAGGCGCGCGCCAATGGTTTTGCCATTGCCACCGGCTCCGGCCTTGAAGTCACCATTGACACGGTGAAACAATGGGCCGAGGGCGCGCGTGAACGCGGCATCGTGCTGGTGCCGGTCAGTGCCGTGTTCAAGGGCCGCCGCAGCTGAGAAAGCCCATGGTTGTTCATCCTGAAATCACCGCCTACCGCCCCTGCGTGGGCATCATGCTGCTGAACTCCGAAGGCCTGGTCTGGATCGGGCGGCGCTTTCAGAAAAAGAATGACGAGGGCACCGGCAAGTGGTGGCAGATGCCCCAGGGCGGCATTGACAGTGATGAAGACCCTGCCCGCGCGGCGCTGCGCGAACTGCACGAGGAAACCGCCGTCACCTCCGCCACCATCATTGCCGAAGCGCCGGGCTGGTTCACCTATGACCTGCCCGACCATCTCATCGGCAAATCGTGGAATGGCCGCTGGCGTGGCCAGAAGCAGAAGTGGTTTGCCGCCCGTTTCACCGGTGAGGAAACCGAAATTGATCTGGCACCACCCGGCCACAAGCAGGAGTTTGACCAGTGGCGCTGGGTTCACATGGATGCGCTGCTCGACCTGATCGTGCCGTTCAAGCGTGAAGTCTATGCCGCCGTCATCCCGCACTTCCGCCATCTTGGCCGCTGAAGAGGCCGCCTTCACCGTGCTGCGGATAAACCGAAATAGCCCGCACACGCCCGCCATGACGGCCTAAGCTTGCGCCCATGATCCAGCACATCATCTTTGATTGCGACGGCGTTCTGGTGGACTCGGAGCCGCTGTCCATGCGCGCCGATGTGGAGCTGCTGGCCCGTCACGGCATTGCCATCACCGCTGCCGAAGCCCACAAGCGCTTCGTCGGCCTCACCTTCGAGGCCATGCAGGCGCGCATTGAACACGACATCGGCCGCAAACTGCCCCCGACCCTGCGCACCGAGAAGGACCAGCTTCTGCTCGAACTCTATCAGCAGCATTTGCAGGAGGTGCCCGGCGTGCGCGCCGTGCTTGCCGGTCTGGCGGGGCGTCCGGCCATTGCCTCCAATTCTCCGCGCGACCGCGTGGTGGTGGCGCTCGCCCTGACCGGCCTTCAGGATTTCTTTGACGGTCGCATCACCACCTATGAGGAAGTGCGCGACGGCAAGCCCGCCCCCGATATTTACCTGCGGGCGGCGGAAAAGGCGGGCGTTGCCCCGCGTGACTGTCTGGTGATCGAGGACAGCGTCACCGGTGTCACCGCCGCCTTCCGCGCCGGTTGCCGGGTCATCGGCTTCACTGGTACCCACCCGCACGGGCTGCAGCATGGCGGGGCACTGAAGGCGGCGGGGGCGCGCGCCGTGTTTCATGACATGGCGGCACTGCCGCCGCTGCTGAAGGGTCTTTGACCCCGCTATTGACTTTTCATCCGTGAACCCCCATATGCCGCCCATCGCTGCCGCTCTCTTGCACCGAAAAACGTGATGCAGAACCTTCTGCCTTTCCAGAGCGGCCTTCCCTGAACATCCTTTCACGTTGGGCTGTTTGAGCGCCCCTCCGCCTTGCGTGGCCCCATGGCCCCGCGGGCACCGGACAGGTGGGCGCTCCATTCCGCGTCCGGACGAAAGAAACCATGACTCATTTTACCGACCTTGCCCTCTCCCAGCCGCTGCTCAAGGCCCTGGCCCAGGAAGGCTATGAAACCCCGACCCCCATTCAGGCCCAGGCGATTCCGCCGCTGCTGCAGGGCCGCGACCTGCTCGGCATTGCCCAGACCGGCACCGGCAAGACCGCGGCCTTCGCGCTGCCCATTCTGGAGCATCTGGCCAAGAACCCGCAGCGGCCGGCGCGCAACCAGTGCCGCGTGCTGGTGCTGGCGCCCACCCGCGAACTCGCTACCCAGATCGGTGACAGCTTCAAGGCCTATGGCCGCTTTGTTAAATTTTCCCGGCTGGTGGTGTTCGGCGGTGTCTCCATCGGCAAGCAGATGGCTGTGCTGAACGGCGGCATTGATGTTGTCGTCGCCACGCCGGGCCGCCTGCGCGACCTGATGGAGCGCAAGGCCCTGTCGCTGGCGCAGGTGGAGGTGCTGGTCCTCGATGAGGTCGACCAGATGCTCGACCTCGGCTTCATTCACGACATCCGCAAGATCACTGCGGCCCTGCCGAAGAACCGTCAAAGCCTGTTCTTCTCTGCCACCATGCCGAAGGAGATCGCCACCCTGGCCGATGGCCTGCTGCGTGATCCCGTCAAGGTGCAGGTGGCGCCCGTGGCCACCACCGCCGAGCGTGTGAACCAAAGCGTCATTCATGTCGATCAGGCGATGAAGCCCCGGCTTCTAGCCGAACTGCTCAAGGACAACAACATGACGCGCACCCTGGTGTTCACCCGCACCAAGCATGGTGCCGACAAGGTGATGAAGCACCTGTCCAGGGAGGGCTTCACCGCTGCGGCCATTCACGGCAACAAGAGTCAGGGCAACCGCGAGCGCGCCCTTGCCGGTTTCAAGCAGGGCAAGATTCTGGTTCTGGTGGCCACCGACATCGCCGCCCGTGGCCTCGACATCGATCAGGTGTCGCATGTCATCAATTACGATCTGCCCTTCGTGCCCGAGCAATATGTTCACCGCATTGGCCGCACCGCCCGCGCCGGTGCCGATGGCGATGCCATTGCCTTCTGCAACCCGGAAGAGCGCGCCCTGCTGCGCGACATCGAGCGCACCATCCGCCAGTCGGTGCCGGTCAGGGAGCACGCGCTGGGCCTGAAGAACGTGGCGAGCCTGGCGCCCGCCCATGGCTGGCAACCCCTGGGCAAGGAGAAGAAGACCGTTCACCCCGCCCGGCGCGGCAAACCGTCAGACGGCAGGCCAGCACCCAAGCCCCACCGCAAGGGCCAGACCCGCACTGAAGGTCAGGCCCGTGGTGATGCCCCGGCGGCCCATGCCCCGCGCCAGCCGGACCACAAGCCTGCCCACGCGGCAAAGCCTGCTGGCCATGGCGCCAAGCCCGCCGGCCATGCACCCCGCAAACCGGGCGGCCACCAGCCGCCCCGGCGCAAGCCCGGCGCCAGGCCAAGCTGGATGAGCGAACTGTCCAACCGCTCGCATTAAACCAAAAGGCCCGCGCTCATCCCGCGGGCCTTCACAGCAGCCTGACTTTTCACGGACCCGGAAAAAGTCATAAAAGCGGCTCGTCAAAATAAAATAGAGCGGACGTTTTGATCGCATCAAAACATCCGCTCTATAATTTTCCGTAGGCTGATGGTTACAGCGCGGCCTGCAATGTCTTCAGATGCTCCAGCGTTTCGCTGGCCTTGCGCCGGCTCTCGTCGGTCTTGGCGTCGGCCACGTCTTCCTCGGCATTTTTGATCTGCTGGGCAATGGCCGCCGCATCCAGTTCTTCCACCGGCAGCGCCGTTTCCGCCAGCACCGTCAGGCCCTGCGGATTGACCTCGGCAAAGCCGCCGCGCACGAAGATGCGGGTGTCGGCGCCGGAGCCCTTGCGCACCGTCACGATGCCGGGCTTCAGCATGGCCAGCACCGGCGCATGGGCGGGCATCACCGTCATGTCGCCTTCCGTGCCCGGAATGGTGACACTCTCCACCTCGCCCGAATAGAGGGCGCGGGCCGGAGAGACGAGTTCAAAGTGAAGGCTGGCCATGGTTCAAACCTGCTTTCGCGTGTCTTATGCGGCCTCGGCGGCGAGACGCTTGGCCTTCTCCACCGCCTGCTCAATGGTGCCCACCATGTAGAAGGCGGGTTCCGGCAGATGGTCGTAGTCGCCGTTGCACAGGCCCTTGAAGCCCTTGATGGTGTCTTCGAGCTTGACCTGCACACCGGCCGAACCGGTGAACACGGCGGCCACGTCGAAGGGCTGCGACAGGAAGCGCTCGATCTTGCGGGCGCGCGCCACCGTCAGCTTGTCCTCTTCCGACAGTTCGTCCATGCCGAGAATGGCGATGATGTCCTGAAGCGCCTTGTAGCGCTGCAGGATCTGCTGCACCTGGCGGGCCACTTCATAGTGCTCCTCGCCGATGACGCGCGGGTCGAGCATGCGCGAGGTGGAATCGAGCGGGTCCACCGCCGGATAGATGCCCTTTTCAGCAATGGAGCGCGACAACACCGTGGTGGCGTCGAGGTGGGCAAAGGAGGTGGCAGGTGCGGGGTCGGTCAAGTCGTCGGCGGGCACGTAAATCGCCTGCACCGAGGTGATGGAGCCCTTGGTGGTGGTGGTGATGCGCTCCTGCATGGCGCCCATGTCGGTGGCGAGCGTCGGCTGATAGCCCACCGCCGAGGGGATGCGGCCGAGAAGCGCCGACACTTCCGAACCGGCCTGGGTGAAGCGGAAGATGTTGTCCACGAAGAACAGCACGTCCTGACCCTGGTCGCGGAAATGTTCGGCAACCGTGAGGCCCGACAGCGCCACGCGCATACGCGCACCCGGCGGCTCGTTCATCTGGCCATAGACCAGGGCGGCCTTGGAACCGGCGGCGGAGCCATCCTTCTTCGGATCCTTGTTGACGCCCGATTCGATCATTTCATGATAGAGGTCGTTGCCTTCGCGGGTGCGCTCACCCACCCCGGCGAACACCGAGTAGCCGCCGTGCGTCTTGGCGATGTTGTTGATGAGTTCCATGATCAGCACGGTCTTGCCCACGCCGGCGCCGCCGAACAGGCCGATCTTGCCGCCCTTGGCATAGGGGGCCAGCAGGTCCACGACCTTGATGCCGGTGACCAGGATTTCAGCCTGGGTGGACTGCTCCACGAATTCGGGGGCGGGCTGGTGAATGGCGCGCATGGCCTTGGTCTTGACCGGACCCGCCTCGTCCACCGGCTGGCCGATGACGTTGATGATGCGGCCCAGCGTTTCATCGCCCACCGGCACCATGATGGGTGAGCCCGTGTCGGTCACCTTCTGGCCGCGCACCAGACCTTCGGTCGAGTCCATGGCGATGGTGCGCACGGTATTCTCGCCCAGATGCTGGGCCACTTCGAGCACCAGCCGGTTGCCGCCATTGTCGGTCTCCAGCGCGTTGAGGATTTCCGGCAGCGTGCCATCGAAGGCCACGTCGACGACGGCACCGGTGACCTGGGTCACGCGGCCCACATTCTGACCGGAAGCGGCAGGTTTCTTCGCCATGTTTTTCAATCCCTCTCGATGCGGTTCAGAGCGCTTCGGCGCCCGAAATGATTTCAATCAGTTCCTTGGTGATCTGCGCCTGGCGCTGGCGGTTGTACTTGATCGACAGCCTGTTGATCATGTCACCGGCATTGCGTGTGGCGCTGTCCATGGCGCTCATGCGCGCGCCCTGTTCGGAGGCGGCGTTTTCAAGCAGCGCCCGGAAAATCTGCACCGCCACATTGCGCGGCAGCAGGTCGGCAAGGATTTCGGTTTCCTCGGGCTCCACCTCGTAGACAGCCCCACCCAGGTCGGCGGGCTTCACCCCCTCCACCTGGGCCGGAATGAGGCGCAGCGCGGTCGGCTTCTGCGAGATCACCGACTTGAATTCGGAGAAGAACAGGGTGGCCACGTCGAAGGCGCCCATCTCGTACATTTTCAGCACGATGCCGGCCACATCCTGGGCCTGGGCGAAGCTCATCTGGCGCACACCGCGGAAATCCTTGGTGTCGACGATGTACTGGCCATAGAGGCGCTTCAGCGCATCATTGCCCTTCTTGCCCACGGTCATGATCTTGACCGTCTTGCCCTCGCGCACCAGCCGGTCGGCATGTTCACGCGCCAGCTTGGCGATGGACGAGTTGAAACCGCCGCACAGGCCGCGCTCGGCGGTGGCGACGATGAGAAGATGGGTGTCTTGCCTGCCGGTGCCGGCAAGCAGCATGGGTGCTCCCGCCTGGCCCTGCATGGCCGAAGCGAGATTGGCCAGCACCGCCGCCATGCGGTCGGAGTAGGGCCGGGCGGCCACCGCCGCCTCCTGGGCGCGCCGCAGTTTCGCCGCGGCCACCATCTGCATGGCCTTGGTGATCTTGCGGGTCGCCTTTACCGAGGCGATGCGGTTTCTGAGGTCTTTGAGAGACGGCATGTCAGCCCCTTCAAGACTTAGGCGAAGCTCTTGGCGAAGGCGTCAACCGCCGCCTTGAGATCCTTGCCGGTGGCATCCGAAATGGCCTTCTCGGTGCGGATCGATTCGAGGATCGCGGGGTGCTTGTCGCGGATGAAGCGCAGCAGCCCGTCTTCAAAGCCGCGCACCTTGGCAACCGGCAGCGCGTCGAGATAGCCGTTGACGCCGGCGTAGATGGAGACCACCTGCTCTTCCATCTTCAGCGGCGAGAACTGCGGCTGCTTCAGAAGCTCGGTCAGGCGTGCGCCACGGTTCAGAAGCTTCTGGGTCGCGGCGTCGAGGTCGGAGCCGAACTGGGCGAAGGCCGCCATTTCACGGTACTGGGCCAGCTCGCCCTTGATCTTGCCAGCCACCTGCTTCATCGCCTTGGTCTGGGCGGCGGAGCCGACGCGCGACACCGACAGGCCGACGTTCACGGCCGGGCGGATGCCCTGATAGAACAGATCGGTTTCAAGGAAGATCTGTCCGTCGGTGATGGAGATGACGTTGGTCGGAATATAGGCCGACACGTCATTGGCCTGGGTCTCGATGACCGGCAGCGCGGTGAGCGAACCGGCGCCATTGGCATCATTGAGCTTGGCGGCGCGCTCCAGCAGGCGGGAGTGGAGATAGAACACGTCGCCCGGATAGGCTTCGCGGCCCGGCGGGCGGCGCAGCAAGAGCGACATCTGGCGGTAGGCCACGGCCTGCTTGGACAGATCGTCATAGGCAATGAGCGCATGCATGCCGTTGTCGCGGAAATATTCGCCCATGGTGCAGCCCGCAAAGGGTGCCAGATACTGGAGCGGCGCGGGGTCGGACGCGGTGGCCGCCACGACGATGGAATATTCGAGAGCGCCATTGTCTTCCAGCGTCTTGACGAATTGGGCCACGGTGGAGCGCTTCTGGCCGCAGGCCACATAGACGCAGTAGAGCTTGTCCTTCTCCGGCCCGGCAATGTGGATGGGCTTCTGGTTCAGGATGGTGTCGAGGATGATGGCGGTCTTGCCGGTCTGGCGGTCGCCGATGACCAGCTCGCGCTGGCCGCGGCCGATGGGGATCAGCGCGTCCACCGCCTTGAGGCCGGTGGCCATGGGTTCATGCACCGACTTGCGCGGAATGATGCCGGGGGCCTTCACGTCGACGCGGGCGCGGGTCTTGGACTTGATCGGGCCCTTGCCGTCGATGGGGTTGCCCAGCGGATCAACCACGCGGCCCAGCAGTTCCTTGCCCACCGGCACTTCCACGATGGCGCCGGTGCGCTTGACTGTATCGCCTTCCTTGATGTCGCGGTCATTACCGAAGATCACGACGCCGACATTGTCGGTTTCGAGGTTGAGCGCCATGCCCTTGAGGCCGCCGGCAAACTCGACCATTTCACCGGCCTGGACATTGTCGAGGCCGTAGATGCGGGCAATGCCGTCGCCGACCGACAGCACCTGGCCGATTTCCGAGACCTGGGCTTCCTTGCCGAAGTCCTTGATCTGCTTTTTGAGAATGGAAGAAATTTCGGCGGCGCGGATGTCCATTAGCCGGTCCCCTTCATGGCAATCTTGAGATTTTGCAGTTTGGTTTTGAGCGAGTTGTCGAGCATCCGCGACCCCACCTTGATGATGAGACCGCCAAGAATGGCCGGGTCAACCGCAAGCGAAATGCTGGCCTCCTGGCCGAGCGCCTGCTTCAGCGCCGCCTTGAGGTCGGAAACCTGTTTGGCCGAGAGTTTCTCCGCCGAGGTGACTTCGGCCGTCACCTCGCCCTTGTCATGGGCCACCAGTGTCTGGAAGGCGGCAATGGTGTCGGCGGCCGCTGCCAGGCGGCGGTTCTTGGCCAGGGTCTGAAGAAAATTGCCGGTCATGCCGGACAGCCCGAGCTTTTTCACCAGTTCGGCCAGAACCGAAGCCTGATCCTCGGCCGTAAAGGAGGGCTGGGTGAACAGCCGCAGGAGATCGGCAGAGCCGTCCAACTGGGCCTTGACCGTAGCCAGATCCTTGGCCACCCGGTCGATGGACTTTTCCTCGCGCGCCAGTTCGAACAGCGCGTTGGCATATCGTCCGGCCACGCCGGAAACGGTTTGATCAGTGCTCGCCACGGTTCAGCTCTCGTCGCCCGCCTCTGGCACCCTTGGCACCAGCTCTCTGAATGATGGAGTCACGCATGGAAAACGCGTGCGCGGCATGAGGCCCAGGGCCTCCCGCGCGGCCTCGGTATCACAGTCAAATCGGACTCGCAATGGCCGAAAAACAGCCAAATGTCGCAAGCCCCCGCCGCACCGCCCAGGCGGGCTGAATCTGCTGAAAAACCCCGGCCTTTGCGACTATGGGATGAGGCGCCCTATTCCGGCATGACCCGGAAGAACCACAGGTAAAAGACCAGCCAGAAGGTCAGAAGCACCAGGGTTTGGGCCCCGGGCCCCAGCCGCGCCCCCTCCAGCAGGCGGCGCGCCCCCGCCGCCACGGCCGCCACCGCCAGAAACCGCGCCAGCCGAACCGGCAGGGTGGCCAGAAGAACCGGTAGCGCCAACCCAAGCCCCGGCGCTTCCACGGCGTAGATCTTGTAGGGAACGCCGGATAAGCCGCCCACCGCCAGCGCCATGACCCCGCGCGCTGCAAGGTCAGCCCTGGCTCCGGCCATCATGGCGTCGGAGATATTGGGCACCAGCGCCACAGCGGCCACCGCCACCGCCGGGTCGCGGCTGGCCCATGCCAGCATGATGGCCCCGCCCAGAAGCGCGCCGAAGGCCGCCCCCAGCGCCACCATGGCCCCCCGGTGCCACCCGCGGCGCAGCGCCACAAGACTGACCAGCACATCAGGCACGATGAAAAACAGGCTGGCCTCGGCCATGCCCCAGAAAAAGGCCAGCACCATCATTCCCATGGCGGAAAGTGCCCCTCGGCCTCGAGCCCGTCCATGGCGGCCGTCAGGGCGGCCATGTAGCTCCTGGCATCCCCCGTCCATGGCACTGGCGCCCCCACGAACACATCACAGACAAAGGGCACAAACAGTTTGGTGCCCTTGGGCAGGGCCTTGCCCAGACCGTGCATGAACACCGGGATGACCGGCACGGCGGGGTTTTCCTTCACCAGCAGGGCCACCCCGCGCTTGAACGCGCTGCGCTGTTCGGGCAGGCCGCGCGAGCCTTCCGGATAGAGAATGAGAATGGACCCCTCCGCCAGCGCCCGGTTGCTGCCGGTCAGGGGATTGGCGCCGCCCGCCCGGTCAATGGGCAGAATGCCGATGATGTTGAGGGCAAACCACGCCAGCACCCGGTTCTTCAGGAAATAGTCGAGCGCTGCCACCGGCCGGAGGCGCGGCAGAAGCGCGGGCGGCATCAGCGAAATCAGCGTCAGCGTATCAAGGTGCGAATTGTGGTTGGCGACGATGATGGCGGGACCGCTGGCGGGCAGCCGGTCGCGCCCGCGCACATTGAGCCCCATGATGAGCAGGATGAGCAGCCGGACCGGACCGGCAAAGAACAGGCGGCGCAGCAGCGCAATCATGGGCCCGCCTCAGGGATAGAAGAAGTAGCGCAGGAAATGGGTGAACACCGGCGCGGCATAGGTGAGTGAGTCGACCCGGTCGAGAATGCCGCCATGGCCGGGAATGAGGCTGCCAGCATCCTTGACGCCGAGATCGCGCTTGAAGGCGCTTTCGGTGATGTCGCCAAGGAAGCCCGCCACGGCAATGATGCCGCCCGACAGGGCGGCCCAGCGCCAATCCATGGGGGTGAGGAAGGGACCGATCAGACCCGCCACGACAATGGAGGTGGCAACCCCGCCCAAAAAACCCTCCCAGGTCTTTTTCGGGCTGACCTGGGGTGTGATCTTGTGGCGGCCGAAAAGCTTGCCCCAGGTGAACTGGGCCACATCGTTGAATTGCGCCACGAACACCAGAAAGAACAGCAGCCCCGCGCCCTTGGCCACCGGATTCACCTGATCGCCCGAGAACAGCAGATAGGCCATGTGCGACAGGGTGAAGACGGTCATCATCAGGCCCCAGCTCATGATGCCGACCGACTTGAGATAGCCTGCGGTTTCACCCTTGATGGCCATGACCGTGGGCAGCGCCAGAAACATCCACACCGGAATGAAAACGGAAAACAGGCCATAGTCATTGCGGTAGGCAAACCAGAACTGCACCGGCACCGCGAGATAGGCCAGAAGCACCACCACCCGGTCGATTTTGCGGGTCGGGATGATGGAGAAATATTCCTTGAGCGCCAGATAGGAGATGAGGCCGAGAAAGATGGCCGAGGCCGGGCGGTAGAGAAAGACGGCGACGGTGAACAGCGACACCATCACCCACCAGCTGCGGGTGCGGGCCAGAAGCTCGCCCGCCTCAACCCCCCGCGCCCGCAGGATGCGGATGAAGAGCGAGGCAAAGATCAGAATGCCATAGACCGCGAGAATGGCTATGAACACCGGCAACGGAACGTTCAGCCATTGGGCCAGGGCGCTCATCGACCGTCTCCCTCGGCCAGCGCCTTGGCGGCGCGGTTCACCACCGTGACCGAGGCCAGCGACGCCACGATCCAGAGATAGACGTGGCTCCACCAGCCGGGGGCAAGGCCCAGACCCAGAAGGAAGCCAAGCAGGCCGAAGGCAAAGGCGCGGTCGCTCTTGCCCATGGGTCCGTCATAGCGCCGCGAGGCGCCGATGGTCTGGGCCACCACGCCGACAAGTTCGCTGGCCGCCGCCATGATGACGGCCGCCGCCACCGCCGTGGGCGGCAGGCCCGGCACCGCCAGAAAGGACAGATAGAGCGCCTGGTCGGCCACCACGTCCGACACTTCGTTAAGAATGGCCCCGAGCCGTGACTTCTGGCCGTGTTCGCGGGCCAGCATGCCGTCAATGGCGTTGAGCGCCATGCGCAGGAACAGCACCACCGGCAGCAGGAACAGCCACAGCCGGCTGCCGCCGCTGGCAAAGATCAGCACGCCATAGAGAATGGAAAGGACGAGGGCAACGAGAGTGACCTGATTGGCGGTGATGCCGTCCCGCGCCAGCCGGTCACAAACCGGGCGCAGCAGGTCCTGAAAGCGGGGCTTGAGATCATAGATCGATGCCATGGCGGGGCCTCCGGCCCGGCACCTTGGCGTGATTCGATAAACAATGGCTAAAGCGCCAGCCGGACAAGGCAAAGGGGACAGAATGGAGCCATCCTGTCCCCCCTGCGAAGGTCCGGTCGGACCTTCAAATCCGGTTCAGAGCACCGATTCCCGCGCCAGGCGCGGAATGTCGACGCGGGCGATGCCGATGTCGGCGAGATCGCGGCTCGACAGGCTCTCCAGCTCATGCAGCGTGCGCTGATAGCGCTGCCAACGGGCATAACGGGCTTTCAAAGTGGTCCACATGGTCAATTCCTGTAATCGTTACTCAAATCATTTTCTGCTCCCCGTATCTAGGTGCGATGCAGCAAAAAGACCAATGCAAATTTCGCATGGCAGCTTTTATATCACATTTTCATATGTTTACAATTTGGTAACCGATGCCGCTACTTTGCCGCAATGCGGTCGGCCGTGCCCTGGGGTTGCCACAATGGTGCTCATTCCTTGTGCAGATTGACATGAAACCTTCATATACTTGATGTGCGCTTTCATTTTTTAGTGCGACACAAATAGGGGCGGGTTTCCCCGCCCCCCTGACGGAAGCCCTGACGTGTTCTAGAACAGACCGGCGATCTGGCCCTTGTCATCCAGACCGATCATTTCCGCTGACGGCACCTTGGGCAGGCCCGGCATGGTCATGATGTCGCCGCATACCACCACAATGAACTCGGCCCCCGCCGCCAGCCGGATCTCGCGGATCGGCACCACATGGTTGAGCGGCGCGCCCTTGAGGTTGGGGTCGGTGGAGAAGGAATATTGCGTCTTGGCCATACAGATCGGGAACTTGCCATAACCCTGGGCCTCGAAGGCCCGGAACTGGTCACGCACCGCCTTGTCGGCCACCACGTCATCGGCCCGGTAGATTTCCCGGGCAATGGTCTTGACCTTGTCCCACAGACCCATCTCCTCACCATAGATGGGCCGGAACTGGGCGGTGTCCTTGTCGGCCAGTTCCGCCACATGACGGGCCAGCGCCGAAATGCCCTTTGAACCCTCGGCCCAATGGGTGCACTTGAAGGCCTCCACCCGGTGTTCCTTGCAGAAGGCCTTGATGGCCTCCACCTCGGCATCGGTGTCGGATACGAAATGGTTGATGGCCACCGCGATGGGCACGCCGAACTTCTTCACATTTTCGATGTGCCGGCCAAGATTGGCCAGGCCCTTCTTCAGCGCCTCGACATTTTCCTTCTTGAGGTCGTCCTTGGCCACACCGCCATGCATCTTGAGGGCGCGCACCGTGGCCACGATCACCGTGGCGGCCGGTTCCAGACCGGCCTTGCGGCACTTGATGTCGAAGAATTTCTCGGCCCCGAGGTCGGCGCCGAAACCGGCCTCCGTCACCACGAAATCAGCGAGTTTCAGCGCCGTTTTGGTGGCCATGACCGAGTTGCAGCCATGGGCGATATTGGCGAAGGGGCCGCCATGCACAAAGGCCGGATTGTTTTCCAGCGTCTGCACCAGATTGGGCATCAGCGCGTCTTTGAGCAGCACCGTCATGGCGCCCGGCGCCTTGAGGTCACGCGCCTTCACTTCCTTCTTGTCGCGGGTCTGGGCCACGGTGATCTGGCCGATGCGCCGCTCCAGATCCGCAAGCGAGGTGGACAGGCACAGGATGGCCATGATCTCGGAAGCCACCGTGATGTCGAAGCCCGCCTCGCGCGGGAAACCGTTGGAGGCACCGCCCAGCGAACAGACGATCTCGCGCAGCGCCCGGTCGTTCATGTCCATCACCCGCTTCCAGTTGATGCGGCGCGAGTCGATGTTGAGTTCATTGCCCCAATAGACATGATTGTCGATCATGGCGGTGAGCAGATTGTGGGCGGCGGTGATGGCGTGGAAATCACCGGTGAAATGCAGGTTGATGTCTTCCATGGGCACGATCTGGGCATAGCCGCCGCCCGCCGCGCCGCCCTTCATGCCGAAACACGGCCCCAGCGACGGTTCGCGCAGCGCGATCATGGCCTTGCGGCCAATGGCATTGAGCCCGTCACCCAGCCCCACCGTGGTGGTGGTCTTGCCTTCGCCCGCCGGCGTCGGGCTGATGGCGGTCACCAGAATGAGCTTGCCGTCCTTCTTCTTGGCCACGCTGTCAATGTAGTCCAGCGACACCTTGGCCTTGGTATGGCCGTAGGGCACCAGTTCCTTCTCCGGAATGCCCAGTTTCTTGCCGATCTCCATGATCGGCTTCATTTTGGCTTCACGGGCGATTTCAATATCGCTTTTGATGATGGTCATCTGTCCCTCTGGTGCTCGCTGTGGCGGTTATGCCTTGTCGCCCATCCGCGCCCCGGCGGCGCGGCCCGGAGCGACATGTTTTCCCCATTTTTTCCAGCGCTGGAAAGCCCCCGGCCACCGCCGGCCGCTGCGCCCCCGCCCCACCTGCCTCAGTCGCCTGTTGGGTCAAAGGCTTCGGTCTTTGTTTACGATTTCGGGGCTAGTTTCGAGGCCAATCAGCTTTGGGCCGCAACCCCGGTGGGGTTCGTCCCCGTTTGACGGCATTGGGAGGCAATGTGAGCAACGCAGTTTCGAGCGCCCAGTCCGCCCCCGAGGCGGACGGTGACCATACCGTCATCGGCGCAGCGCCCGCCTCCGACCACGCGTCCCTGGCCCGGCTTCAGGAAATCCACGAACTGGAGACTATCCGCCGCGCTCTGGAAGCCGTCGAGGCCGTCACCTACCGCTGGACCATCGCCACCGACAGCCTTGAGTGGAGCGCCAATGCCGCCGATGTGCTGGGCTGCAACCCCGCCCTGATCGCCACCGGCCAGGGCTTTGCCAACCTGCTCGACCCCGACAACATCACCAGCCGCTACGACAGCGTGATGCACACCCAGTCGCGTGATTCGGGCAACGGCGTGTCCTACCAGATCGAATACCTCTTCCGCCCCGAAGGCCGCCAGGGTGGCCAGGCCATCTGGCTTGAGGACCACGGCCAGTGGTTTGCCGGGGCCGATGGCCGGCCGGTTGAGGCCATTGGCGCGGTGCGCCGCATTGATGACCGCCACAAGCGCGACCAGCACCTGAGCTTCATCGGCAATTGCGATCCCCTTACCGGCATGATGAACCGGGGCCGCATGGCCGAAGCCCTGGGCGAGACCATCACCGTGGCCGCCCGCGAACAGTCGTCCTGCGCCTTCCTCATTGCCGCCATCAACAATCTGCCGGTGGTCAATGAAGCCTATGGCTTTGAAATCGCTGACGAGGTCATTGTCGCCATGGGCCGCAGACTGAGGCAGGTGGTGCGCACCGGCGATGCCATTGCCCGCTATTCCGGCTCCAAATTCGGCGTCATCCTCAATTCCTGTTCCGACGAGGATCTGGAAGTGGCGGTGGAACGCTTCCTGTCGGTGGCGCGCGACAGCGTCATCGAAACCCAGAGAGGCCCCGTCTGGGCCATGCTGTCGGTGGGCGCCATCAGCCTGCCGCACTATGCCTCGGATGCCAACACCGCCATGGCGCGGGCCGAAGAAGCGCTGGCCGAGGCGCTGCGCCTGCCGTCCGACGGCTGCGTCATCTACCGCCCTTCGGAAAAGCGTTCGACCACCCGCGCCCTCAACGCCCGCTGCGCCACCGAAATTGTCCAGTGCCTGAAGACCGACCGCTTCAAGCTCGCCTATCAGCCCATCGTCTGCGCCAATACCGGCCATATCCTGATGCATGAGGCGCTGCTGCGCATGGCCGACGAAAACGGCGAACTCATTGCCGCCGCCCACCTTGTGCCGGTGGCCGAAAAGCTGGGCCTGGTGCGCCTCATCGACCGGTCCGTGGTGCAGATGACCATCGCCGATCTCTACCGCTATCCCAACACCTCGCTGTCCATCAATGTCTCCGGCACCACCGCCACCGATCCGCGCTGGTTCACGCAACTGACCGAGATCATTGCCGCCAATGCCGCCGTGTCGAACCGTCTGACGGTGGAGATCACCGAAACCGTCGCCCTGAACGACATTGCCACCACCCGGCGCTTCGTCGAAACCCTGCGCAACATCGGCTGCTCCGTCGCCATTGACGATTTCGGCGCGGGCTTCACCTCCTTCCGCAACATCCGCGATCTGCCGGTCAACATCCTCAAGCTTGATGGCAGCTTCTGTTCCGACCTCAACAACAATCTCGAGAACCAGTATTTCCTCCACGCCCTGGTGGAACTGGCCCAGAAATGCCAACTCAAGACCATTGCCGAATGGGTGGAGCGCCAGCCGGACGCTGACCTCCTGAAGAGCTGGGGGGTTGACTATTTCCAGGGCAATCTGTTCGGTGCCGCCACCCTGACGCCGCCCGAAGCCCCCGGACCCTCGCTGGTCTTCGACATTGCCACAGCCACTCCCGAGACCCGTGTCGAGAGCCCGCCTGTGCCCGCCCTGTTCATGCCGGTTGTGCCGGATGCTGCAGCAGGCGAAGCCCCGTCATCGCCCGATGTGCCGGCCTTTACCGTGGCCCACGCGCCAACACCCGAACTCTTTGCGCTGCGGGTGGACCAGGACGACCGTCCGCCCCCGGACCTCATGGCCCCGCCACCGGCGCCGATGGCCCCGGCGCTGGACGCCAACACCCTCACCGCTGCTGATGAAGACGCCACCGGGGCCGACGAACTGCCCGACCTGCTGCGTCAGGCGCTCGACGCGCTTGACGCCTGTTTCCATCCGCAGGCCTGATCCCCCGCCCCACAGCAAACCGCCGCCCCGGAGGGCGGCGGCGTGGAGAAACCGGAGGTGATTGCGGCTCAGCCGCCCGACAGGGAATTGAGCTTCTTCTGCATGTCCGCCAGTTGCTCCTTCAGCGCCTGCAATTCGCTTTTGGCACTGTCGGGGTCGGGCCGGGACGCCGCGGGGCTGGCGGATGCGGTGTTGCCGGAACCCCCCATGCCTGGCATGCCCGGCATGCCGCCGCCCAGCCCCATGCTGGCGAAGGGGTTGAACATGCGCATGGCCTCATTGAACATGGTCATGTTGCGCTTCACCTGATCCTCGACGCCCTTGAAGGTGTCGGCCCCGAAGGCATCCATGACCTGCTGACGCCACTTCTCCTGTTCCTTGGTCAGGCTCTCCATGGAAAATTCCAGATAGCCCGGCACAAAGGCCTGCATGGAGTCGCCATAGAAGCGGATCAGCTGGCGCAGGAAGTTGATGGGCAGGAGATTGGTGCCCTTGTTTTCCTCATCGAAAATGATCTGGGTCAGAACCGAACGCGTAATGTCCTCGCCGGTCTTGGCATCAAACACCACGAAATCGGTGCCCGACTTCACCATCAGGGCCAGATCATCCAGCGTCACATAGGTGCTGGTGGCGGTGTTGTAGAGACGGCGGTTGGCATATTTCTTGATGACAACGGCATTGGCCGCGGCAGTTTTTTCATCACTCACGGCACGGTTCCTCCAGAATGCGGCGCCCCCACCGGCTTCTTCGGCCGTCTCAGGGCCTCATCGCAAAAATCTGCCTGCCACCCTGTGCAATTGCAAGAAGATTTTCGGCAAATGCTAAATCGCCTGCCAGAAGGCCCGAAGAAGCGGGGCAGACCTATGTCGCATTGCCGAAAACTGCTATCCATGGTGCAGAGTTCCATCCCATCACTGTGAAATCAGGAGCCGCCATGACCGCCCAGAATGATGTTGTGATTGTTTCCGCCGCCCGCACCCCCGTGGGCTCCTTCAACGGGTCGCTGGCCGCGCTTCCGGCCTCGGCCCTGGGCACCATCGTGCTCAAGGAAATCATGGCCCGGGCCAAGCTTGACCCCAAGGACGTGAATGAGGTGATCCTGGGCCAGGTGCTGACGGCCGGGCAGGGCCAGAACCCCGCCCGCCAGGCCGCCATCAACGCCGGTCTGGGCCACGGCTCCATCGCCTGGGGCATGAACCAGGTGTGCGGCTCGGGCCTGCGTTCGGTGGTGCTGGGCATGCAGCAGATCGCCCTGGGCGATGCCGCCATTGTCGCCGCCGGCGGCCAGGAAAGCATGAGCCGCTCCACCCACTGTGCCCATCTGCGCGACGGCACCAAGATGGGTGATCTTTCCCTCATGGACACCATGATCAAGGACGGCCTGTGGGAAGCCTTCAACAATTATCACATGGGCACCACCGCCGAGAATGTGGCCAGGCAGTGGAACATCAGCCGCGACGATCAGGATGCCTTTGCCGTGGCCTCGCAGAACAAGGCGGAAGCCGCCCAGGCCGCCGGCCGCTTCAAGGATGAGATTGTGCCGGTGGTGATTGCCACCCGCAAGGGCGATGTCACCGTGGCTGACGATGAATATATCAAGAAGGGTGTGACCCTGGAGAGTGTGGCCAAGCTCAAGCCCGCCTTCGCCAAGGACGGCACCGTGACCGCCGCCAATGCCTCGGGCATCAATGACGGGGCCGCCGCTGTCATCCTCATGTCGGCGGCCGAGGCCAAGCGCCGCGGCCTCACGCCGCTCGCCCGCATTGCCTCCTGGGCCTCCTGCGGGGTGGACCCCACCATCATGGGCACCGGCCCCATTCCCGCCTCGCAGAAGGCCCTGAAGAAGGCGGGCTGGACGGTGGCTGATCTCGACCTCATCGAGGCCAATGAAGCCTTTGCCGCCCAGGCCATTGCCGTGAACCGCGACATGGGCTGGGACCTTGCCAAGGTCAACGTCAATGGCGGCGCCATTGCCATCGGCCATCCCATCGGCGCCTCGGGGGCGCGCATTCTGGTGACGCTGCTTCATGAAATGGGCCGCCGCAACGCCAGGAAGGGCCTTGCCACCCTGTGCATCGGCGGCGGCATGGGTGTGGCGCTCTGCGTCGAGCGCTGATCCGTCATCACCTCATATGCATGGGGCGGCTGGTTTCACACCGGCCGCCCCGTTCATTTAATGCAATGACCGCTGCTTCAGCCGGGCCAGATCTTCGGCCATGGTGTTGTGGCCGGAGGTTTCATAGCGCACCACCACCATGACCGGGGCCAGCATCAGCACCACCAGCGCATAGGCCATGGGCACACCCAGTGCCGCCAGCCCCACCGCCAGCGCGATGATGGCCAGCGCCAGGGCGATATAGGCCCCATGGGTGAACACCGAGCTGCGCGACAGATGGGCATAGATGACGAATTTGCTGACGATGAACAGGCCGACCGGCACCGCCACGGAAAGCAATGTTGCCACCGGCCCGATGTGGCTCTTGTTCTCGATGTAATAGCCCGCCGCATGGAGCCCCGCCCCCGTTCCGGCAATGGCGGCAAACAGCACCATATGCACATAGCCCCAGAAGAACGACCGGCTGCGGTCCTGATGCAACACGGTACCCGACGGCATGAGGAAATAGCTCCACCACATGCCGAAGGTCAGCCCGATGCCGGCCCCCGCCACCAGCGCGGCATCAACGCTCCAGCCCTGTTCGGCCACCATGGCCGAGAGTGACGCCACCGTGCCCACCACGCCCTCGCCCAGGGCGATGATGACGAACAGGCCATAGCGTTCGGCAATGTGGTGGCCATGCCAGGGCGTGCCCTCGCCCTTGCTTTCGGCCAGAAACGGACCCGCCATTTCGATGGCGAAGGGCACCGTCATGGCCGCAAAGGTTTCGCCAATGGGCAGATCGAGAAAGATGAGACCGATCCAGATGGCCTGGGCCACCAGCAGCGTGATGATATAGGCGCGGATGGTCTTGCGCCGCGCCGGATCCTCGCGCGCTGCCCGCGCCCACTGGCTGAGCAGCGCCAGCCGCATCACCACATAGCCCGACACCGCCACCCGGTTGTCCAGCACCTGGCCGCCGTCGATGCTCTTGAAAATATCGTCGAGCCCGAGCGCCAGGATCACCACCCCCACCATCTGCACCATGGTGAGCAGGCGGAACTTCCAGTCGTCGGTGTCATAGGCCGAGGCAAACCAGGTGTAGTTGATCCAGGCCCAGATGATGCCGAACATGGCAAAGGCAAAGCCGCCGAGGGCGGTGGCAAAATGGCCCTCCGCCAGATAATGGGCAAACTGGCTGGCGGCGATGCCCACCGCCACCACGAAGGTCAGGTCGAACAGCAGTTCAAGGGGTGTGGACACACGGTTTTCTTCGTGCGGGTCGCGTCCTGACATGGCGATGAGGCGGTGCTGGGTCATGGTGCTAGATAACCGCTTTGCCGCCCCCCTGTCACCTGCCGCGCCGGATCGCCCCTCCCCCCTCGAAAGAGCTAATTGACCCTGTCCCGTCCTGCCTTTAGTGCCGGAACCAGAACAATTCCACGGGAGGAACAGGCATGAGCAAAGTGGCAGTGGTAACCGGCGGCACGCGCGGCATTGGCGCGGCCATCTGCAAGGCGCTGAAGGACAAGGGCTACAAGGTGGCGGCCAACTATGCCGGCAATGATGATGCCGCCAGGGCCTTCACCGCCGAAACCGGCATTCCCGCCTACAAGTGGGATGTGTCGAGCGCGGACGCCTGCGCGGCGGGCCTGAAGCAGATCGAGGCCGACCTCGGCCCCATTTCGGTGCTGGTCAACAATGCCGGCATCACCCGCGATGCCATGTTCCACCGCATGACCGCGCAGCAGTGGAACGAGGTGGTCAACACCAACCTCAACTCGCTGTTCAACATGTGCCAGCCGGTGTGGGGCGGCATGCGCGACCGCAACTTCGGCCGCATTGTCTGCATCTCCTCTATCAACGGCCAGAAGGGCCAGGTGGGTCAGGCCAACTATTCCGCCGCCAAGGCGGGCGAACTGGGCTTCGTCAAGGCGCTGGCCCAGGAGGGCGCGGCCAAGGGCATCACCGTCAACGCCATCTGCCCCGGCTACATCGGCACCGAAATGGTCCGCGCCGTGCCGAAGGACGTGCTCGACTCCAAGATCATTCCCAACATTCCGGTGGGCCGCCTGGGCGAGCCGGAGGAGATCGCCCGCTGCGTGGCCTTCCTGGCCGCCGACGATGCGGGCTTCATCACCGGGGCAACGCTGACCGCCAACGGCGGGCAATATATGACTTAATTTTCTGTCAGACTTACGAAACTTTAAGGGCCGCCCCGGGGCGGCCCTGATCTTTTGACCTTCCCGCCCCGGCCCCCATGGGCTAAGCCTGCGGCCGGATTGAACGGCTCTCCCATGACCCCCTTGCGCAGCGTCACCGCCACCTCCCTTGCCTGCTATCGCGGCGGCAGGCAGGTGTTTTCCGGCCTGGAGTTTGGCCTTGCGGCGGGCCAGCTCATGGAGGTGCGCGGCCCCAACGGCACCGGCAAATCGTCGCTGTTGCGCATGATCGCCGGACTGAACGAGCCCAGCGCCGGAAGCCTTTCCTTTGACGGCGGCGACAAGGACAAGACGCTCGGCCAGCAGGCCCACTACATTGCCCATCAGGACGCCATCAAGCCGGCACTGACCGTGGCCGAGAACCTTGCCTTCTGGCAGCGCTATCTCGGCGGCGGCGATGTGGCCCAGGCCCTTGCCGTGTTTGCCCTCGAGCACCTTGCCGCCACACCGGCCGCCCTCCTGTCCGCCGGCCAGAAGCGCCGCCTGGCGCTGTCGCGTCTGGCGGTGTCGCCGCGGCCCCTCTGGCTGCTCGACGAGCCGAGCGTGGGCCTCGATGAAGCCTCCCACCAGCGGCTGGTGGCGCTGGTGCTGAACCATCTGGCGGCGGGCGGCCTGGTCATGGCCACCACCCATGTGCCCCTCGGCCTTGAGCCTCATCATATTCTCCGCATTGAAGCGGGCCGGAGGGCGGCATGAACGCCTTTCTCGCCCTCATTGCCCGCGATGTGAAGTTGACCTGGCGGCAGGGCGGCGGGGCCGGTGCGGCGCTGGGATTCATGCTCACCGTCATCGGCCTGGTGCCGCTGGCCCTTGGCCCCGACCAGAACCTGCTGCAGCGCCTGGCCCCCGGCCTGCTCTGGCTCACCCTGCTGCTCTCGGTGCTGCTCACCGCCGACCGCATTTTCCAGCAGGATTATGAAGATGGGTCGCTGGACATTCTGGCCATGGGCGACCAGCCGCTCGAACTGGTGGCGCTGGCCAAGGCGCTGGCCCACTGGCTCACCACCAGCCTGCCGCTCGCTGTTCTGGCCCCCCTTCTGGGCTTTCTGCTGAATATCGCTCCGGGCGGGCTGTGGCCGCTGGCGGCCGGCATGATGCTGGGGTCGCTGGCACTGTCACTCATTGCCGGGCTGGGCGGGGCGGTAACGGTTGGTCTCCGGCGCGGCGGCCTGCTCGCTGCCCTCCTCATCCTGCCGCTCTATGTGCCCATTCTGATCTTCGGCATTTCCGCCGCCACCGCCATGACCGGCCCCAGCGGGGCGGGTTCATCCCTCATTGTTCTCGCCGCCCTTGCTTTGGCCGCATTGGCGGTGCAACCCTTTGCCGCCGCCGCGGCGCTTCGCGCCTATCTCCGGTAAGCTCAACGCCCTAGACTGTGACCATGCAGAATTTCGCCAACCCCACCCGCTTCCTCGCCCTTGCCAATGCCCTGCTGCCCTGGGTCTGGGCGGCCGCCCTCATCCTTCTCGGCCTCGGCCTTTATGGTGCGCTGATCACCGCCCCTGCCGACTATCAGCAGGGCGAGACGGTGCGCATCATGTATGTCCATGTGCCCGCCGCCTGGCTTTCGCTCTTTGCCTATGGCGTCATGGCCTTTGCCTCGGCCATCGCCATCATTTTCCGCCATCCGCTGGCCGACGCCGCCGCCAAGGTGGCCGCCCCCATCGGGGCTGCCTTCTGCTTCATCGCCCTGGCCACCGGCTCCCTCTGGGGCAAGCCCATGTGGGGCGCCTGGTGGGTGTGGGATGCCCGCCTCACCTCCATGTTCGTGCTCATGCTGTTCTATCTGGGCTATATCGCCGTGTGGCAGGCGGTGGAGGAATGGGATCTCGCCGCCAGCATCGCCCGGGTCGTGGCGCTGGTGGGCGCCATCAACATTCCCATCGTGAAATTCTCGGTCGACTGGTGGAACACGCTGCACCAGCCGTCCTCGGTGTTCAAAATGGGCGGCCCCGCCATTTCCAACGACATGCTGTGGCCACTTCTGGTCATGGGCCTGGCCTTCAACATTCTGTTTGTGGCGCTGCACCTCACCGCGCTGCGCAGCGAGATTGCGGCGCGCAAGCTGCACCGCCTGCACATGCATGATGTGGGAGCCCTGTGATGGATTTCTCTGCTCCCCACATCGGTTTCGTGCTGGCGTCCTATCTTCTCACCGCTGTGGTGGTGGGCGGCCTGGTCATTGCCATTCTGGCCACAGACCGCGGCCGCGCCCGCGAACTGGAGCGCCGCAAGAACGCAGGCTCATCCCATGACCGCTGAACCGCAAAAACCCCGCCGCGCCGGGCTGGCCCTGCTGCCCATCCTGGTCTTTGCCGCCCTGGCCGCCCTGTTCTGGAAGGGGCTGTTCGGTGATCCCAACACGCTGCCCTCGGCCCTCATCGGCAAGCCGGTGCCGGAGTTTTCTCTGGGGCCCGTGCCGGGCCTGGATGTGCCGGGCCTTGCCACCGCCGATCTGAAGAAGGGCGATGTCACCCTGGTCAATGTCTGGGCCTCCTGGTGCATCCCCTGCCGCGAGGAACAGCCGAGCCTGGTGGAACTGGCCAAGCGCCCGGACCTGCGCCTCGTCTCCATCAACTACAAGGACAAGCCCGACAACGCGCTGAGCTTCCTGAAACAGCTCGGCCAGCCCTTCACCGCCGTGGGCTTTGACGACCGGGGCCGTGCCGGCATCGACTGGGGCACCTATGGCGTACCGGAATCCTACATCGTGGACGGTAGCGGCATGATCCGCTTCAAGCTGGTGGGCGGCATCATGCAGGCCATGGCCAATGGCACCCTTGATGCCGAAATCACCAAGGCCAAAACGCCGCTGCCGCCGGCGCCCTGACCGGCGCGGCAAGCTTCTGCCGTGCCTTCCGGACAAAATAAAAGCCTGATGGACCCATCAGGCTTTTCCCTTCAGTGCCGGTGACCGGCCTCAGCTGCGTTTGCGCGGGCGGCGCTTTGACCCCTCCGCTTCCAGTTCGGCCTTGCTGTCGATCATGTCCATTTCCGTGGCAAGCAGGCTCAGGCAATCCACCATGCTCTTGCGCTCCGAGGCCGGCAGCAGCTGGAGCATCTTCTTGTCCACTTCCTCGGCCCCGCCCTGGGCCTGCCTCAGGACCTTCTTGCCAATGGGCGTGAGCTTGATGGAGTTGGTGCGCGCGTCATCCTTGGTGCGGCGGCGCTGCAGATAGCCCTGGGCCATGAGGCGGGCCACCAGATCGGCCAGCGTCGAGCGGTCGATGCCGGTGATCTTGACGAGTTCCGTCTGGCTCTTCCCCTCGTGCGCGTCAGCGGCGAGCAGCACGGTGAACTGGCGGTGGGTAAGACCGGACTTGCCGGCTTCGTTCATGTAGAGGTGTACGGAATATTGTACCGCCCGTTTCAGAAGATGGGTGAAGGACCGCGTCAACTGCCGGGCATCTTTGGCAACCGTCATGCCTCTGCTCCTCGATGCTTACTCACATGGCCGGGAATGGTCTCCGCATGCCACCCGGTGAAGGGCGGCCAGACTCCTAGCCGCTCGTTTTCGGGGCGGCAAGGAAAAAGCGAAGCGCCGGTTTGATCCCGGTCAAACTCCCTGTCCGATGACTAAAATTAAAATCATCCGCGCACGGATTGCAACTCTTGACAAGAGTGATCGTTTGCGCAAAGGGCGCTGCCCTTCATCCGTCAGCGGAAGGTTTTTCTGCGCCCGGTTCTTCCATGTATTTGGCCATGAAGGGGGCATTGGCCAGCGCAAACACCAGGGTGAGCCCGAACAGGCCAAACACCTTGAAGTTGACCCACATGTCAGTTGAGACATTGCGCCACACCATCTCGTTGAGGGCAGCCATGGCGAGAAAGAAAAGGCCCCAGCGGATGGTGAGCCTGCGCCAGGCCACCTTGGGCATGTCCACCATCTCGCCCATCAGCGCCTTGAGAAAGATGTGGTCGTAGCGCAGCCCGGCCAGAAGGGCTGTGCCGAACAGGGCATTGATCAGCGTCACCTTGATCTTGATGAACAGGTCATTGTGCAGCCAGATGGTGAGGCCGCCGAACAGGCCGACGAAGAGGGCTGTGAGCAGCGGCATGCGGGCGACGGTGCCGGTGAGCACATAGCCCGCCACCAGCGCCACGGCGGTTGCCGCCATGAACAGGCCGGTGCCCCAGAAAATCCCCGCCTTCCAGTTGGCGAGGAAGAAAATCGCCAGGGGGGCAAAATCGAGCAGCAGTTTCTGCCCCTGGGTCAGCTTTTTTTCACTCATGCCTCACCCAGTCCGGCAATGGCCCGGGCAAAGCCCTCGGCGTCAAAGGGCTGCAGGTCGTCAATCTTTTCGCCCACCCCAATGGCATGCACCGGGAGTTTGAACTTGTCGGCAATGGCCACCAGAATGCCGCCGCGCGCCGTGCCGTCCAGCTTGGTCATGATGATGCCGGTCACTCCTGCCACCTTGGTGAAAATATCGGCCTGGGCCATGGCGTTCTGCCCGGTGGTGGCGTCCAAAACCAGCAGCACCGCATGCGGAGCAGCCTGATCGCGCTTCTTGATGACCCGCACCACCTTGTCGAGTTCATCCATCAGATGGGCCTTGTTCTGCAGGCGGCCAGCCGTATCAATGAACAGAATGTCGGTGCCCGTCTCCTGCGCCTCCTTGAGGGCGTCAAAGGCAAGACCCGCCGCATCGGCACCCGTCGGCCGTGAGATGGTCCTGGCGCCGATGCGGCTGCCCCAGACACTGAGTTGTTCAATGGCCGCCGCCCGGAATGTATCACAGGCGGCGAACATCACCTTGAAGCCCTCGCGCGTGGCAATGCTGCCCAGCTTGCCGATGGTGGTGGTCTTGCCGCCGCCGTTCACCCCCACCACCAGAATGACATAGGGTTTCTCCGCGCCGAAGGTGAAGGGGATTTCCACCGGGCGCAACACCTTGGCCACTTCGGCGGCCAGAATGGCCTTCACCTCGTCAGCGCCAATCTCCTTGTCGAAGCGGCCGCGCGACACCTCGGCAATGATGCGCTCGGCCACCGGCAGGCCGAGGTCGGCCTGAATGAGCACGTCTTCAAGTTCCTGCAGCGTCTCGGCATTGAGCTTGCGCTGGGTGAAGATGGTGGTGATGGAACCGGTGATGGAGCGCGACGATTTGGACAGACCCTCGCGCAGCCGCGAGAACCAGCCGCCGCGCGCGGGCGCTTCGGCTTCGGGCACGGGCTCCGGCAGGGGGGCGGGTTCCTGTGCCGCCACCGCCGGCACCCTATCCGGCTCGGCCGGGCTGATCGTCACGTCCCGGTCTGGTTCAGGCTCCGGCGCGGGCGCAGGCGGCGGCGCAATGTCCACCACCACCGGCTCTTCCGCCACCGGCGCAGCCTTGGGTTTTTTTTCGGGCCTCGGCGCCGCTTTTTTCGGTTCCGGTTTTGTAGGCTCAGGCTTTTTGGCCTCCGGCTTCTTCGGCTCAGGCTTTTTGGCCTCCGGCTTCTTCGCCTCGGCCTTCTTCACCTCAACCTTCCGGGGTTCTGCCTTCCTGGCCTCCGGTTTTTTTGTCCTGGCTTCGGGCGTCCTTGCCTCAGCCTTCCTTGCCGGGGCCTTCAGCGTTTTGACCGGGGCGGGGGCTTCCACCTCATAGGCGCCGTCCTCGGCCTGTATCTCGACGATTTCCTCAGGCGCAGGAGCAGGCGCCACAGCGCGCTCCACCTCCTCCGCCACCGGGGCTTCCGGCGTCATTTCCGCCAGATTGCCCTTGCCCGCCAGACGGTGGAACAGTTTCTTGAAAAAGCCGCTCATGCCGCAAGCCTCGCTTCGAGATGGGTGGGCGTGGCGGACAGAAGCCGCGCCGTCACCACGCTGCCGGGGCGCATGCGCTCGGCGAATTTCACCATGGCGAAATGGGCCGTGCGGCCCATGGCTTCGGTCTCCACCAGAATATCGCGGGTGGCCCCCACTTCGGAAGCCAGAAACGCCGCAAGACGCCGCTCGCCCGCCGCGCGCAAGGTTGCTGCCCGTGCCTTGATCTCGGCCTTGGCCACCTGTGGCATCAGTGCGGCCGGCGTGCCGGGCCGGGGCGAAAACGGAAAGATGTGAGTGTAGGTCAGGCCGCAGTCATCAATGAGGCGGAGCGAATTGTCATGCATGGCCGCGGTTTCGGTGGGAAAGCCGGCAATGAGATCGGCCCCGAACTGCATGTCCGGGCGGCGGGCGCGCAGTGCCCCGCAGAAATCCACCGCCTGCTGGCGCGAATGCCTGCGCTTCATGCGCTTCAGGATCAGGTCGTCACCCGCCTGCAGCGACAGGTGAAGATGCGGCATCACCCGCTCCTCGCCACCCATGATGGCCACCAGCTCCGGATCAGCCTCGATGGAATCGATGGACGACAGCCGCAGCCGCCTGAGACCCGGCACCTCGGCCAGAAGCCGCCTGACCAGCGCCCCCAGCTTCGGCGCCCCCTGAAGGTCTGCCCCCCAGGAGGTGAGGTCCACTCCCGACAGCACCAGTTCGGCATAACCCGCTTCCGTCAGGGTCTTCGCCTGGGCTACCGCCTCATCGGCAGCCACCGAGCGCGAATTGCCCCGGCCGAAGGGAATGATGCAGAAGGTGCAGCGGTGGTCGCAGCCGTTCTGCACCTGCAGGAAGGCGCGGGTGCGCGCCGTCAGCCGCTCGATGGCGGGCGGCGCATTGCCGCGCACCGCCATGATGTCGGACACACGGGCGCGCGGCCCCGCCAGGGTCCAGCTTTCCGCCCGAAGCTTTTCATCATTGCCGAGAATGACATCAACCTCGGTCATGGCCTCGAACATGGAGGTGTCCGTCTGGGCGGCACAGCCGGTGACGATGATTTTCGCCTCGGGGTGCTCACGCCGCGCCTTGCGAATGGCCTGCCGCGCCTGGCGCGTGGCCTCCGCCGTCACCGCGCAGGAATTGATGATGACGGCATGGTCAAGCCCCGCCCGTTCGGCGTGGCCACGCATGATCTCGGTTTCCGCCGTGTTCAGACGGCAGCCGAAGGTGATGAAGGCAGTGCTCACCGCCACAGCTCCGGTGGCAGAACGCCGTCAAACTCATGGGCCACGGCCCCGGTCATGAGGATGTGGTCATCACTCGCGCGCCACTCCATGAACAGCGGTCCGCCCGGAAGGGCCACCGTCACCCTGCGGCCGAATTTTCTGAGCCGCGCGCCCGCCGCCGTCACCGCGCAGGCCGCCGTGCCGCAGGCCCGTGTCAGGCCCGCCGCCCGTTCCCACACCTTGACGGTCACATGCTCGGGGCCGTCAACCCGGGCCAGCGAGATGTTGGCCCCCTCCGGAAACAGCAGATGATGCTCCAGCATGGGGCCGGTCTTGGCCAGGTCCACCACCTCAAGGTCCTTGACCCAGAAGATGCAGTGGGGATTGCCGACATTGACCACCGACGGCGAATGAATGAGCGGAGCCTCGATGGGCCCCACCGACAGTTCAATGTGGCGCGTGTCGGCAAAGGGTTCCGACAGTGGAATGTCCTGCCAGGCAAAGCGCGGCGCGCCCATGTCCACCGTCACCAGCCCTTCGCCCGCCTTCATGGCGGCCAGAAAGCCGCCCCGGGTGTCGATGGTGGCGGTGCTGCTGTTCTTTTCTGCAAACAGCAGATCGGCGATGCAGCGCGAGGCATTGCCGCAGCTTTCCACCTCGCCGCCGCCATTGTTCCAGATCCGCATGGTGACATCAGCGCGGGTTGAAGGCTCGAGCAGGATCACCTGGTCGCAGCCAATGCCGGTCGTGCGGTCGGCGATGGCGCGGGCCCATTCCGCCGTCATGGCCACGGGGCTTTCGCGGCCGTCAAAGACCACGAAATCATTGCCCAGGCCGTTCATCTTGCGAAAGGGAATAGCGCCCATGCCGGGCTTATATGGGAAAAGCCCCCGGCTTTGCTAGGGGACACTAGCCCTTCAGCGGAATCCAGATTTCAACCTGACCATGGCCGGTGCGGCCGTCGAAGTCGGGGCCGTAATATTCAAGCGCCGGGCCATCGGCCATGGTCTCGCCGGACTGCGGCAGCCAGCCTTCCATGGCAGCGGCCCAGCTCGCCCTGATGCCGGAGATGTGCCCCCTATGGGTGAAGATGGCATAGCGCCCCGCGGGCAGCGTCACGGTGCTGAGGCCGCGGGGCACTTCTTCACCCGGCCTGAGCGCCAGACCGCACAGATAGTCAAAACCCTCCTCGCCCATGCTGTGACACACGCCATAGGAGCCTTCGCCGTCATGACCGGTGAAATCGCCGAGGTGGGGCAGAAACCCCATCCATTGCTGCGGAATGCCCGCCATGCTGGCGAAATCATAGCTGGCATTGTGCCCGGCCACGCTGAAGGCCCGGCGGGTTTCAATGCGCGGCGGGTCAAGGGTCACGGTCTTGGCGCTGGTCATGGCAAGGGCCTCCTGAAGATCAAGACGGGCAAGCTCAGGTCTGTTGCGCAGGGCTTCCGGGGTGTGGCCGAACTGGTCGCGGAAGGCGCGGGTCAGCGCCTCATGCGAGCCATAGCCCGTGGCCAGCGCCACATGGAGCAGGTTATCTGCCCCGCCCGCCACCAGCCGGGCCGCCTCGGACAGGCGGCGGCGGCGCAGATAGGCGCCCGGCGTCATGCCCGTGGCCAGGGCAAAGCGGCGGATCAGCTGAAACCGCGACAGGCCGCAAAGCCGCGCCGCCTCGTCAAGGGCGGGCGGCTCAAACAGGTGGCTCTCGAAGAACCAGAGGGCCTGGGCCAGCGGGGTCTGGGGCGTTTCCATGGTCCTCCCTAGCATGTCCCCCGCCGCCGCGCTTGACCGCAATTGCGGAACGACTGGCATTTGACTTTTTCCGGCCCTTCGCCTATTTCCGGCCCATTCTTGAACGGTGAACGTTCCAGGAGGCGGCACACATGGGGCTTTGACCCCGGGAGGTGCGGCGTCCCCCACCCGGCAGCGAGCTTCGCCCCCGGGTGCGTTTTGCGTTTGAGACATTGCGACCGGATCCTCCGGCGCGATCATGAAGGACGGAACCATGTTTGAAACCTTGAGCGAGCGGCTCTCCGGCATTCTCGACAAGCTCACCGGACGCGGTGCGCTGTCGGAGGCCGATGTTGATGCCGCCATGCGCGAGGTGCGCCGGGCGCTCTTGGAGGCCGATGTGGCCCTCGAGGTGGTGAAGAGCTTCACCGACAATGTGCGCCAGAAGGCGGTGGGCGCCGAGATCGTGAAATCGGTGAAGCCCGGCCAGATGGTGGTGAAGATCGTTCACGATGCGCTGGTGGAAACACTGGGCTCGGAGGGGGCAAGCCTCAATCTGCGGGCCGCGCCGCCGGTGGCCATTCTCATGGTCGGCCTGCAGGGCTCGGGCAAGACCACCACCACCGCCAAGATTGCCAGGCGTCTGCAGGACCGCGAGAAGCGCAAGGTGCTGATGGCCTCGCTCGACACCCGCCGCCCCGCCGCCCAGGAGCAGCTGGCCATTCTGGGCCAGCAGGTGAAGGTGGCAACCCTGCCCATCGTCACCGGCGAGACGCCCCCCCAGATTGCCAAACGGGCGCTTTCGGAAGCGCGCCGCGGCGGCTTTGACGTGGTGATGCTCGACACCGCCGGCCGCCTGCACATCGACGAGGAACTGCTGGCCGAAGCCGCCGCCGTGCGCGACATCGCCAAGCCCAATGAAACCCTGCTGGTGGCCGATGCCCTGACCGGTCAGGACGCCGTCAACCTGGCCCGCGCCTTTGACGAGAAGATCGGCATCACCGGCATTGTGCTCACCCGCATCGACGGCGATGGCCGCGGCGGTGCCGCCCTTTCCATGCGCGCCGTCACCGGCAAGCCCATCAAGCTCATGGGCACCGGCGAAAAGCTGGACGGGCTGGAGGACTTCCACCCCAGCCGCATTGCCGGCCGCATTCTTGGCATGGGCGACGTGGTCTCCCTCGTCGAGCGGGCCGCCCAGGAAATTGACGCCGAAAAGGCCCAGAAGATTGCCGACCGCATGCGCAAGGGGTCCTTCGACCTCGACGATCTCGCCGATCAGCTGCGCCAGTTGCAGAAGCTGGGCGGCATGGGCGGCGTCATGAACATGCTGCCCGGCATGGGCAAGATCAAGAAGCAGATGGAAGGCATCGACTTCGACAAGCAGGTGCTGAACCGCCAGCTGGCCATCATCGGCTCCATGACCAGGCAGGAAAAGCGCAATCCCAAAGTGATGAACGGCTCGCGGCGCAAGCGCGTGGCCCAGGGCTCTGGCACCAAGGTGGAGGAAGTCAACCGCCTGCTCAAGATGCATCTGCAGATGGCCGACATGATGAAGCAGATGGGCAAGGGCAAGGGCCTCTTGGGCAAGATGATGGGCGGCAAGGGCATGCCGGATGCCGCCGAGATGGAAAAGATGCAGGCGGAACTGGCCGCCATGGACCCCAATGCACTGTCGCCGGAAATGAAGAAAATGATGGAGCAGGCCGCCAAAAGCAGCGGTGCCGCCCTTCCCGGTGACCTGTCGAAATTGCCCGGACTCGGCGGCGGCAAGCTGCCGGGGCTGGGCGGCCTGGGGGGGCTGCCCGGTCTGGGCGGCTCGCCCTTCAAGGGTTTCCCCGGTTTCGGGAAAAAGAAATAGGCAAACTGATTCAGAGAACAATGAAGGAGTAAAACATGTCCCTGAAGATGCGTCTCGCCCGTGCGGGCACCAAGAAGCGTCCCTATTATCACATCGTCATTGCCGACGCCGCCGCCCCGCGCGACGGCAAGTTCATCGACGTGGTGGGGTCCTTCAACCCCATGCTGCCGAAGGACTCGGCCGAGCGTGTGAAGCTGGAGGCCGAGAAGGCCGCAGCCTGGCTGAAGAAGGGCGCCCAGCCCACCGACCGCGTGCTGCGTTTCCTTGACAAGGCGGGCCTGAAGAAGCGCGATGCCCGCAACAACCCGCAGAAGGCCCTGCCCGGCAAGAAGCGCCAGGAGCGCGAGAAGGCCGCCGCTGACGCCGCCGCCAAGGCTGCCGAAGCCGCTGCCGCCGCCGCCGCTGCCCCGGCTGCCGAAGGCTGATCGCCATGGGCGGCTCTGATCTTGTGCATCTTGGCACCATCAGGGCCGCCCACGGCATCAAGGGCCATGTGAAGGTGGAAACCTTCACCGCAAGGCCGGAAAACCTCGCGGCCTATGGCCCCCTCACCACCCGGGAGGGCCGCCGCCTCACGGTGAAGCGCCTGAAGGTGACGCCCGATACGGTGATCGTCACCTTTGACGGCATTGCCGACCGCACCGCCGCCGAGGCCCTCAAGGGCACGGAACTCTTCGTGTCCCGCGCTGCCCTTCCCGCCGCCGGGGATGGTGAAATCTATCTCGCCGATCTGGCGGGGGCGAAGGTGTTTCTGGAAGACGGCGCCCTTCTGGGCCGGGTTGAGGGCTTTCAGGACTATGGTGCTGGCCCGCTGGTGGAAGTGGCGGTGACAGGCCGGGCCGACACGGTGCTGGTGCCCTTTGCCAGGCCCTTTCTCATGGCTGCCGAAGCCGGCAGCCTGACCCTTGCCCTGCCGGAAGGCTTTCTTGATGACGCCAAAAGGGATGACGGCTGATGGCCTTTGCCGCCGCCATTCTCACTCTCTTTCCCGACATGTTTCCGGGCACGCTGGGCCACTCGCTGGCGGGCCGGGCGCTGGAACAGGGCCTGTGGACGCTTGCCGTGCGCGACATCCGGGCCTCGGCTCAGGACCGTCATCGCACCGTCGACGACCATCCCGCAGGGGGTGGGGCCGGCATGGTG
Source organism: uncultured Alphaproteobacteria bacterium (assembly GCA_937873445.1). Taxonomy (GTDB): domain Bacteria; phylum Pseudomonadota; class Alphaproteobacteria; order Rhizobiales; family Aestuariivirgaceae; genus Aestuariivirga. The sequence goes on along the minus strand of CALMWF010000044.1, from coordinate 60,071 downwards.
CTGAAACCCGATGTGCTGGCCCGCGCCATTGATAACTTTCCCCATCAGGGTCCGCGCCTCCTTATGTCGCCGCGCGGCCGGCCGCTCGATCAGGCGTTGGTGCGCGACCTTGCGTCGGGTCCCGGCTGTCTTATTGTCTGCGGCCGCTTCGAGGGCGTGGACGAGCGGGTGATCGAGCGCCGTGACCTCAGGGAAGTGTCGGTGGGTGACTATATCCTGTCCGGCGGCGAACCGGCGGCATTGGTCCTGCTCGATGCGGTGGTGAGGCTTCTGCCCGGCGTTATGGGCAGTGCCGCCAGCGGAAGCGAGGAAAGTTTCGAGGACGGACTTCTCGAACATCCTCACTACACCAAGCCAAACTCCTGGGAAGGCCTTGAGATTCCATCGATTCTTCTGTCCGGCGACCATTCCGCCATGGCCCGCTGGAAGCGCGCCCGGCGCGAGGCGTTAACGCAGGCCCGGCGGCCTGACCTGTGGGCGAAGATTCCGGCCCAAAAGCGTTGATTTTCCACAGAACCCGGGCTATAGGCCCGGAACTCCAAAGGATTGAAGACATGAACATCATCGAACAGCTCGAAAAAGAGCAGGTGGCCATCGTTGCCGCCCAGCGCGCCGTGCCGGAATTTGCGGCGGGCGACACCGTCATTGTGAACGTGAAGGTGAAGGAAGGCGAACGCACCCGCGTCCAGGCCTATGAGGGCGTGGTCATTGCCCGTTCCGGCGGCGGCCTGAATGAGAACTTCACCGTGCGCAAGATGTCCTATGGCGAGGGCGTGGAACGCGTCTTCCCGGTCTATTCGCCGATGATCGACTCCATCAAGGTGGTGCGCCGCGGCAAGGTCCGTCGCGCCAAGCTTTATTATCTCCGTGGCCGCACCGGCAAGTCGGCCCGCATCGTGGAAAAGCAGCAGAGCGCTGCCGACAAGGCCGAGTAAGGCCCCCCACCACGACGAAGTAAACCAGGGCCGGGAAACCGGCCCTTTTTTTTGGGAGCAAGCCATGACCTCATCCTTTGACGTGAACCGGGTGAACTGGGACGACCGCGCGGCCATTCACATGGCCGACAGGACGGGCTCCTACCGCGTGAGCGAATTTCTGGCCGGTGGCGATTGCCTGCACGACATCGAGCATGACGAGATCGGCGATGTCAGGGGCAAGCGCATTGCCCATCTGCAATGCCACTTCGGCCTCGACACCCTGTCGCTGGCCCGCCGCGGCGCCTCCTGTGTCGGGCTTGATTTTTCACCCGTGGCCCTTGCCGGGGCGCGTGACCTGCAGCGCCGGACCGGCCTTGATGCCAGCTTCGTGGCAGGCAATGTCTATGACGCGCGCCGCCTCATCACCGGCAGCTTCGATCTCGTCTATGTCACCTGGGGGGCCATCAACTGGCTGCCGGATATGAAGGCCTGGGCGCAGGTGGTGGCCTCGCTTCTGAAGCCCGGCGGCGCGCTCTATCTGCTGGAGGGCCATCCCTCACTGCTCACCATTGATGAATATTCGGAAAAGCTGCACCCGGCCTATGACTGGCGCACGCCACCGGACAGGCCCATCATCATGACCGAGGAAAACAGCTACACCGGCGACAAGGACCAGATCGCCCACCCCGAAACCCATGAATGGATTCACCCCCTGAGCGACATCATCAACGCGGTGATCGCGGCGGGGCTGACCCTTGACTGGCTGCATGAGCACGAACGGCTGGCGTGGCAGTTTGCCCCCATCATGGTGAAGGTGGAGGAGGGTCTGCGCCGCCCCCTGTGGCGGCTGCCCGATGGTTTTCCGCGCCTGCCGCTCGCCTTCTCGCTGTCCGCCAGAAAGGCCGGCTGAGGGCTCAACGCTTTGTTCTTTGACTTCAATTGTCGAGCGGCTAAATAGCCGACAATCCCTTTGCCAGAGAGAGTGCCATGGCCCGCAAAGCTGTCAAAAAGCCCGCGAAGAAAACCGCCCGCAAGGCCAGAAAGCCGGTGAAGAAAGCAGCCAGGAAGGCCGCCCGGAAACTGGCCCGCAAAGCCAAGGCCCCGGCCCGCAAGGCCGCTGCAAAAAAAGCGGTCAAGCGGAGCGTGAACAAGGCCGCACCGAAGAAGGCCGCCGCGAAGAAGGCGGCCAAGCGGAGCGTGAAGAAGGCGGCAAAAAAAACCGCCGCGAAGCGCGCCCGCTCCGCCGCTCCCCTCCTTGCCCCCGCCAGGGCCAGCACGGCCAAGCCCCGCACCCTTTATGACAAGATCTGGGATGACCATCTGGTCCATGAGGCGGCGGACGGCACCTGCCTCCTCTACATCGACCGCCACCTCGTTCATGAGGTGACCTCGCCCCAGGCCTTCGAGGGCCTGCGCCTGACGGGCCGCAAGGTGCGCCACCCGGAAAAGACCCTGGCCGTGGTCGACCACAATGTTCCCACCACCGACCGCCGCCACGGCATTGCCGAAGAGGAAAGCCGCATCCAGGTGGAAACCCTGGCCCGGAACGCCCAGGACTTCGGCATCCGCTATTTCAACGAACTGGACAAGCGCCAGGGCATTGTTCACGTGGTCGGCCCTGAACAGGGCTTCACCCTGCCCGGCACCACCATTGTCTGCGGCGACAGCCACACCTCAACCCACGGGGCCTTCGGCGCCCTCGCCCATGGCATCGGCACGTCGGAGGTGGAGCATGTGCTGGCCACCCAGACCCTGATCCAGAAGAAGGCCAAGAACATGCTGGTCCAGGTGGACGGCAAGCTGCCGGCCCATTCCACCGCCAAGGACATCATTCTTGCCGTCATCGGCGAGATCGGCACAGCAGGCGGCACCGGCTCGGTCATCGAATTTGCCGGTGAGGCCATCCGTGACCTTTCCATGGAAGGCCGCATGACCGTGTGCAACATGACCATTGAGGGTGGCGCCCGGGCCGGCATGATTGCGCCTGATGAAAAGGCCTATGCCTATCTGAAGGGCCGCCCCATGGCCCCCAGGGGCAAGCTGTGGGACGCCGCCCGCCGCCACTGGGACGGGCTACGCACCGATGCGGGTGCCCACTTCGACCGCGTGGTGACGCTTGACGCCGCCGCCCTGCCGCCCATCGTTTCCTGGGGCACCTCGCCGGAAGACGTGATGGCCATCACCGCCGTCATCCCCAATCCCGATGACATTACCGATCTGGGCAAGCGCCAGTCCAAGTGGCGGGCGCTCGACTATATGGGCCTTAAGCCCGGCATGCGCCTCACCGATGTGCCCCTCGATGTGGTGTGGATCGGCTCCTGCACCAATGGCCGCATTGAAGACCTGCGCGCCGTGGCCGAAATGGTGAAGGGCAAGACCAAGGCCGACAATCTGGCCTATGTCATGGTGGTGCCCGGCTCCGGCCTGGTCAAGGAGCAGGCCGAGGCCGAGGGCCTGCACCACATCTTCCGGGCGGCCGGCTTTGAATGGCGCGAACCGGGCTGTTCCATGTGTCTCGGCATGAACCCGGACCAGCTCACCCCCGGCCAGCGCTGCGCCTCGACCTCGAACCGCAACTTTGAGGGCCGCCAGGGCTATAAGGGCCGCACCCATCTTGTCTCGCCGCAGATGGCGGCGGCGGCGGCAATTGCCGGACGCTTCGTCGATATCCGGAAATTGTCCTGATATTTCAACGGCGGCGGAGCAGCCGAAGCGGTCTCCGCCGTGGCCCGGCTGCATGCCTGTCAAAAGTCATTTTGGTTTGATTTATGCTAAATTAAGCCCTAAAGGGCACACTCAACGGCGCCGGGGAATGATTCCGGGGCCGGTCGATAACAGGGGGCAATAGTGAATTCTCAAATGCAAGCGGATGTGAAGTTCCTCCGCCGGGTTCTTCTTGGTCTTGTGGTGCTGACGCTGTTCACCGGTGGTGCGGCGGCGGTGGCCACCGTTCAGGCCAAGACGGAAGTGACCGGCCAGTGCGTTGTGTTCTGCAACGACTGAGGCATTCCATCGCCATACCAGCAAGGCCCGGTTTCCGGGCCTTTATTTTTGCCTGCCGGGCTTATTGCGCCATCGCTCCCCCTTCGATATGAAGCCCGGCCATGAGCGCGCGCACCACGGTTTTCATTGACGGCGAGGCTGGCACCACCGGCCTTCAGATCCGTGACCGTTTGCGGGGCCGGAAAGACATCGAACTCGTTTCCATTGCCGCCGACCAGCGCAAGGACGCCGCCGCCCGCCGCGACCTGTTGAACCGGGTTGACGTGGCCATCCTGTGCCTGCCGGACGATGCGGCAAAGGAGGCGGTCTCGCTTCTTGCCCCCGGCAGCAGGACGCGCATGATCGACGCCTCCACCGCCTTCCGGGTCAACCCGGACTGGACCTATGGCTTTGCCGAAATGGCGGCCGACCAGGCCGAGCGCATTGCCGAGGCCCGCTTCGTCAGCAATCCCGGCTGCTATCCGCAGGGGCTCATCGCGCTGGTGAAGCCGCTCATTGACGAGGGCCTGCTCACCCCTGACGTGGCCGTGAGCTACAATGCCGTGTCCGGCTATTCCGGTGGCGGCCGCAAGATGATCGAGACCTATGAGGCGGCGGGCCAGACCGCCTCGCCCTTCCTGCCCTATGGCCTCACCTTCAATCACAAGCATCTGGCCGAGATGAAGGCCTATGCCGGCCTCACCCGGGATGTGCTGTTCCAGCCCGCCGTGGGCAATTACGCCCAGGGCATGCTGGGGGTCGTGCCGCTGTTTCTCAAGGATCTCAGGAAGGGCGTGAACCTTGCCGAAGTGCATGGCGTTCTCAACTGGGCCTATGAGCATTGCCGCTTTGTCGAAGTGGCAGCCCTGGAAGCAGTGGAGCGCAGCCCCGCCCTTGACCCCACGGCACTGAACAACAGCAACGCCATGCGCCTTCATGTTTTCGGCAATGAGGCACGCGGCCAATTGCTGCTGTGCGCCGTCTATGACAATCTCGGCAAGGGCGCCTCGGGCGCCGCCGTGCAGAATCTGAACCTGATGATCGGCGCCGACGAAGGCCTGGCAACCGATCTTCCCGCAGCCTGAAAGAAGAGACGATCATGCAGAAATTCGATGTCCTCACCGGGGTGGCAGCCCCCCTCAACATCGTCAACATCGACACCGACATGATCATCCCCAAGCAGTTCCTGAAGACCATCAAGCGCACCGGTCTGGGCAAGTCGCTGTTCTATGAAATGCGCTACACGCCGGAGGGCGCGGAAATTGCCGACTTCGTGCTGAATCAGCCGGCCTGGCGCAAGGCCGAGATTCTGGTGGCGGGCGACAATTTCGGCTGCGGCTCCTCGCGCGAGCACGCGCCCTGGGCGCTGCTGGACTTCGGCATCCGCTGTGTGATTGCCACGAGCTTCGCCGACATTTTCTACAACAACGCCTTCAAGAACGGCATTCTGCCCATCGTCGTCTCACCCGATGACCTGGCCAAGCTGATGGATGACGCCGGGCGCGGCGCCAACGCCACCCTCACCATCGACCTGCCGAACCAGGAAATCCGCGGCCCCGATGGCGGCGTGGTGAAGTTCGAGATCGACCCCTTCCGCAAGCACTGCCTGCTCAACGGTCTGGATGACATCGGCCTCACCATGGAGAAGGCCAAGTCCATTTCGGCCTATGAGAAGAAGGCCGCACAGTCGCGCCCCTGGGCCTGACGCATCACCCCGAAAAGTTGTGAGACTTTTCGGACAAGGTGATGCGACCCAACAATCACCCCGAAAAGTTGCGAGACTTTTCGGACAAGGTGATGCGACACCAACAATCACCCCGAAAAGTTGCGAGACTTTTCGGACAAGGTGATGCGACACCAACAAATCACCCCGAAAAGTTGCGAGACTTTTCGGACGAGGTGATGCAGAAAAAATGAACGCAATCCTTGCCACCGTACTTCCGGTCTTCGGCCTCATTATTCTGGGCTACATCTTCGCGCGGGCCCGCTGGGTGGCGGCGGATGCGGCGGCGGGCCTCACGCAGTTCGTGTTCAACCTTGCCATTCCCGCCCTGCTGTTTCGCACCGTGGCGCTGATGGGGCCGCAGCCCGCCCCGCCCTGGGCGCTGTGGCTGCCCTTCTTCGGCGGCCTTGCCCTCACCTGGATCACCGCCACACTGCTGGCCCGGGCAGACCCGGAATTGCAGAAGGGCGGCGGGGCCGCCGCCGCCATGACGGCGGGCTTCGGCAATCTGGCCCTTCTCGGTCTGCCGCTGGTGATTGCCAAATACGGGCCGGAGGGCGCGGTGCCCGCCGGCATCATTCTCTCCATTCATGCCGCCGTGCTGTGGCTTGCCGCAACGCTGCAGCGTGAATGGGCCATTCGCGGCGATGACGTGGCGCTGGCGCCGCTGTTCCGGGGCCTTGCGCGCAACCTGCTCAGCAATGCCATCATCCTGAGCCTCATCGCCGGGGCCATCTGGCGGCAGATGGGCTGGGCGCTGCCCGCCGTGCCCCGCGTCATGCTCGATATGCTGGCCAATGCGGCAACACCCATTGCCCTCTTTGCCCTTGGCCTGTCGCTTGCGTCCTACCGTCTCCGGGGCCAGATCCGGCCCATGGCCCTGCTCATGGCGCTAAAGATGGGGCTGATGCCGCTGCTGGTCTGGGCTCTGCTGCGGCTGATGCCGGGCCTGCCGCCGCTCTGGTTCAAGGTGGCGCTGCTGCTGGCCGCCATGCCCACCGGCGCCAATGCCTTTCTCTTTGCCCGCCGTCACGACGAGGGGGCAGCCCCCGTTTCCGCCGCCATAGCCGCAGGCACGGGCCTTGCCGCCGTCACCACGGCACTCCTTCTCTATGCCCTCGACCGGGGCCTCATTTAGGCAGGACCACCCAGTAATCGAGATCGAGGATCACCCCCGCTTCTCCGGGCTTGCCATCCTCCGTGGGAAACGCCGCACAGGGGAGATCAACCGTGGCCCGGCTGCGCAGCCGCAGTGCCCCCGCTCCCGCCTGGCCCGGCACATCGGCCTTGTCCAGAACCTCGCTCCAGCCATGCACCGTGCCGCCGGCAAAAAGCGGCGCCACATGGCGGCCGCCATTGATGGCCGCAATATGGAAGCTGTTGCCCAGACCGTTGAAGGAAAGGGCACGGACCAGCGAGATGACATGGCCGCCATAGATGAGACGGCGGCCGAAGCGGCCTTTCGCCTCGGTGAACTGGTTGAAATGCACCTTGGCGGTGTTCTGATAAAGTCGCGTGGCCAGCATGTGGTCGGACTCTTCCACCGTCATGCCGTCCACATGGTCGATCCTTTCACCCACCGCATAATCGCCGAAGCGGTGGGCGGAACCCGCCAGCGCATTGTCCCAGCCGGAAAGAGCAAGTTTCGGCAGGGCCCGTCCCAACTGCTCCGGCGCCACCACCGCCACCAGCGTAGGCACAAGCTGTTCGGCAATCTTCGCCTGTTCGTCGCCCTTCCTCACCATCACCCAGCGCACATAGGACAGCACCACCTCACCGCGCTGGTTGGTGCCCACCGACCGCACATAGACCGTGCCGGTCTTGCCATTGGAATTTTCCTTGAGGCCGATCACCTCCGAGGTGGTGGCAAGCGTGTCGCCCGGATAGACCGGGGCAAGAAAGCGGCATTCGGCATAGCCAAGGTTCGCCACCGCATTGAGCGACACATCCGGCACCGTCTTGCCGAAGACGATGTGGAAGGTGAGGAGATCGTCGATGGGCGCACGCGCATAGCCGATCGCGCGGGCAAATTCATCCGACGACTGCACCGCAAAGCGCGACCCGTAGAGCGCCACATAGAGTGCCTGATCGCCCGCCGTGACCGTGCGCGGCGTGGCATGAACGATCTTCTGCCCGAGGCGGAAGTCCTCAAAGTAATTGCCGGGATTGGTCTTGCTCATTCGATGGCCTCCGCAATGGCAACGAGCCGTTCGGCCATGGCAAGGTGCAGGCGCTCGGCCATCTTGCCATCCACGGTGATCACACCCTTCTTGTCATTTTCGGGAAGCGCAAAGGCCGTGATGATCGCCCGCGCCCGCGCCACCTCATCGGCCGAGGGCGAGAAGATGCGGTTGCACGGTTCCACCTGGCCGGGATGGATCAGCGTCTTGCCATCCATGCCCAGCGCCACGCCCTGCTCGCATTCGGCGGCAAAGCCGTCCTCGTTCTTGAAGTCGTTGTAGACGCCGTCAATCACGTCAAGGCCGAAGGCGCGCGCCGCCACCACCGTTTGCGACAGCATGGGCACCAGCGCAAAGCGGGCGCCCACCGGCTTGCAGCGTGAATCCTTGATGAGGTCATTGGTGCCGAGCACGAAGCAGGTGAGCCTGGCGGCGGCGGCCGCCGCCCCGATGTCCCTCAGGTTCAGAATGGCCAAGGGCGTTTCAATCATCACCCACAGCGGCACCCCATGGGCGATCGCCGCCGCCCGGGCCACATCAGCGGCGGTGGACACCTTGGGCACCAGAATGGCATGGGGCTTGGCCTTGGCAGCCATGGCCATGTCGGCCATGCCCCATTCCGTGTCGAGGCCGTTCACCCGGATCACCAGTTCGCGCTTGCCATAGCCGCCCGCCGCCACCACGGCAGCCACCCGCTCGCGCGCCTCGTCCTTCTGGGCGGGGCCGACGGAATCCTCAAGGTCGAGGATCAGGGCATCGGCGGGAAGGGTCTTGGCCTTTTCCAGGGCGCGCTCATTGGCGCCCGGCATGTAGAGAACGCTGCGGCGGGGACGGAAGCTCATGGGATCTCTCCTACTCTTGCCTCCGTCCTAATCGCTGCAGCGCACCATGAAAAGCCCACTTTTGGCCAAACATCGCCGGTTGGCGTTCTCACCCCAATGCCCGTTCCATGACCGACGCCAGCCGGCGACCGAAGCCCTGCGGATCGGCAAGCGGCTCGCCCTCCAGCACATGGGCCTGATCGAGCAGCAGCAGGGCCGCATCCTGCAGCAGCGGCGCCTTGGCATCGCCCTCGGCCCTGCGGGCCAGCGCGGCAATCAGCGGGTGTGCGCCGTTCACCTCCAGCACCGGGGCCGAAACGGAAACCCCGGAATCCTTCTGGCGCGACAGGTATTTTTCCAGCGTGCGGTCAAGCCCGCCCTCATTCACCAGACAGACCGCACTGTCCTGAAGACGCTTGGACGCCCGCACATCCCGCACCCTGTCGCCCAGAGATGCCTTCAGAACCGCCAGCAGGGCCGCAAGGCCGGGGGCCTCCGCCGCCTTCTCCGTTTCCGGCAGGGGAATGAGGTCAAGATCGGCCGCCCCCAGCGTCACCGAGCGCAGCGGCTTTCCTTCAAACTCCGGCACCATCTGCACCCAGAAGGAATCGACCGGATCGGTCAGCAGCAACACCTCGATGCCGCGCGCCCGATACCCCTCAAGCTGCGGTGAGGCCTTGGCCTTCGCCGCATCCTCGGCGGTGAGGTAATAGATGGCCGTCTGGTTTTCCCTGAGGCCCGCCACATAGTCCTTCAGGGTTGCGGCCTCGCGCGTGGTGGTGCGGAACCGCGCCAGTTCCAGCAGCGGCTCGCGCCGCTCCATATCCTCATAAAGACCTTCCTTGATGACCGGCCCGAAGGTGTCCCACACAGCGGCAAATTTTGCCGCATCGCTTTCAGAGAGTTTCTTGAGTTCCGCCAGCACCCTGTTGGTCACTGCCTTGCGGATGGCCGCCACCTCCGGATTGTTCTGGAGCATTTCGCGCGACAGGTTGAGCGGCATGTCGGCGGAATCGATGACGCCGCGCACAAAGCGCAGATAGGGCGGCAGCAGCGCCACATCATCGGCAATGAACACCCGCTTCACATAGAGCTTCTGGTGGCCCTGGCGGGCCGGATCATAAAGGTCAAAGGGCCGCTCGCCCGGGACATAGAGCAGCACCGTATATTCATGGCGTCCCTCGGCCCGGTAGTGAAGGGTGAGGGCCGGATCGCTGTAGCTGTGGGTGAGGTGGCCGAAGAATTCCTTGTGCTCCTCGGCTGTCACCTCGGCCTTGGGCCGCGTCCAGATGGCGTTGGCGCGGTTGATCTGGCGGGCCTCGGTGTCTCCCTCCTTCAGCAGAATGGGGTGGGCCACATGGTCGGAATAGGCGCGCACCACGCTTTCGATTTTCCAGCCCTCGAGGAATTCCAGCGCGTCATCTTTCAGATGCAGAACAATGCTGGTGCCGCGCGGCCCCCTGGCAGCAGGCGCAACCGTGAAGGTGCCAAGGCCATCCGATGACCAGACATGACTGTCGTCGCTGCCCGCCTTGCGCGAAATGACATCGACGCGGGACGCCACAATGAAGGCGGAATAGAAGCCGACGCCGAACTGGCCGATGAGGCTGGGGGCCTCCTTGGCCTGCGCCATGAAGGCCTGGGTGCCGGACTTGGCGATGGTGCCGAGATTGTCGCTCAGCTCAGAAGCGCTCATGCCGATGCCGGTATCGGTGACGGTGAGCGTGCCGGCCGCCTTGTCGGGCGTGAGGGTGATGGTGAGGGCCGGTTCCTGTTCCAGAAGGGCCGGTGCGGCAATGGCTTCATAGCGCAGCTTGTCGAGGGCGTCCGACGCGTTGGAAATGAGCTCGCGCAGGAACACGTCACGGTCGGAATAGACCGAATGCACCATGAGCTGGAGGAGTTTCGCCACCTCGGCCTGAAAGGCCTGGGGCTTGCCGCTTGCCGTTGTCTTCGCTGCCTTCGCCATGTCCCTGTCTCCTGCCCGTCTCCGTTTCGGATGCCGATATGGGCAAAGCCACGGAACGGATCAAGGGGCGAAGGGCTCGCAAATAAAATGGGCCAGCTCTGGGCTGGCCGCTTGCGTCTTCCGACCGGACAACCGTGCGGGCGAAAGAAGGCGCACCACAAAAAAATGGCCAGCCTTTCGGGCTGGCCGCTTGCGCCTTCCGGCCGGACAGTCGTGCGGGCGAAAGAAGGCGCACCACATAAAAAATGACCAGCCTTTCGGGCTGGCCGCTTGCGCCTTCCGAAAGAAGGCGCACCACAAAAAAATGGCCAGCCTTTCGGGCTGGCCATGAGGACTCGACTCCACAGACAAAGGGAATCGGGGCGTCCGGCGGGCGAAAACCTCGGGGGCTTGGGGGCTGAGGAACCCGCGCCGCCGGACATCGAGGCAACGCTACCCATATGGCCCCCCAAAGTGGTGAAGCCATGATCAAAAAGGGGCGAAACTGGGGTATTTTCCTCCCCTTGAAAATTTCTGCCGGGCCGTCATCTTGGGGTGGGGAGGCGGAATGGCCGATACGCTGATTTCATTTCAGGACCGCAGCGCCGGGCCGGCGGAAAGGCCGGTGGCCTTCACCCGCCACGAACTCATGACCATTCTCGATCTCTACGGGCGCCATGTCGCGGCAGGCGAGTGGCGCGACTACGGCCTGAGTTTCGACCGCCACACCGCCACCTTCTCGGTCTTTCGCCGGGCCAGTGAAGCGCCCCTGTACCGCATCACCAAAACCCCGGCCCTGGCCCAGAAGCAGGGGGCCTTTGCGGTGGTGGCCCAGGGCGGCCTCATCCTCAGGCGCGGGCCCGACCTTGCCCGGGTGCTGCGCGTTCTCGCTCTCAAGCCGGTGTCATGAAAAAGGCCCCGTTGCCGGGGCCTTTCAAAACGTCGCGCAAGCGGCTCACTCGTTGTTGGCAATGCCCAGAATGTTGAGGATGTGCACGAACAGCGTGACGAAGCTGCCATAGAGCGCGAAGGCGCCGAAGATCGACTTGCCGCGCGCCACGCCGGGGGCATCGCCCTCGACATACATTTCCTTGATCATCTGGGTTTCATAGGCGGTGATGCCGGCAAACAGCAGCACCGTCACGATGGAAACAATGAGGCTCATCATTGTCGACTGGACGAAGAAGGCGTTGACCAGAATGGCAATGAGGATGCCGATGGAGGCAATGAAGAAGAAGGCGCCGAAGCCCGAGAGGTCACGCTTGGTCACGTAGCCAGCCAGACTGGTGCCGGCAAAGGTGGCCGCCGTGATCAGGAAGGCGCGATAGACCAGCGACGGATCGACCGCCAGATAATGGGCCAGCATGGGCGCCATCATCAGGCCCCACAGGCCGGCATAGGACCAGAAGGCGGCATGCGCCATGACCCTGTTTTCGGAAAACATCATGCGCGGCGCCAGAAAGCCAAGGCCGATGGCGGCGATGAACCAGACCCATTTGAGGCTGAAGACCGTGGCAATGGCGGCGGGGCTGGACGCCACGGCCAGAACCACCAGAGCGGTGAAGGCAACACCCAGCGCCATATAGTTATAGACGCCGAGCATGTAGCTGCGCAGCCCCTGGTCGATTTCGGCCCGCTGAACGGTGCCGACCTGGCTGCGTGTGCGATAGTCAGACATGGTTTCCTCCTCGAAAATCAGTCGTTGCGGCAGGATATGGGAAGCCGCTCCCCTTCCGTCAAGGAGTGACAGGGCACCCTCCTTCGGCTGGTTAACGGGTCCGGCCCTCGGCCTTGTCGTCGATGCGGCGGGCGAGTTCGATGTCCTTTTCCGTCACCCCGCCGGCCGAATGGGTGGCCAGCGTCACTTCCACCCGGCCGTAGATATTGGTCCATTCCGGATGGTGATCCATTTTCTCCGCCGCCAGCGCCACCTCGGTCATGAAGCCGAAGGCCTTGCCAAAACTGGCAAACTGGAAGGTCTTGGTGATGGCATCCCGCCCCTTGGCCTCGGCCCAGCCGTGCAACCCGTGCAGGGCCTTGGCCCGCTCAACGCCGATCAGTTTTCTGTCTGCCATCTTCACACCTGTAAATCATAAGCCTGTTCCACCGCATAGGGACCACCCCCGCGCGACGGCCGCGATGAGAACAGCACGAAACGCGCCACCCGGAAAGGCCGTGAACGATAAAGACTCTGGGCGTGGACGAATTGCGCCAGGGCGGCGGGGTCGGCGTCCTTGAGGCGGGCCAGCGTCACATGCGGGGTGAAGCGGCGGGAATCGGGGGCGGCCCCCAGCCTCTGGCAGATGCGCTCATGGGCGGCCTGCAAACGCCGGAGATCGGCGCTGTCCTCCACCCCGGCGTGCAGCGTATGCGGCTTGTTGCCGCCAAACACGTCAACCCCCTTGAGCTTCAGGCTGAAGGCGGGGCCAGCCGCCTGCGCCAGCCCGTAGGAAATCTCATGGGCCAGCCCCTCATCAATATCGCCGATGAAGCGGAGAGTGATGTGGAAGGATTCGGTGTCAATCCAGCGCGCCCCCGGAATGCCGCCGCGCTTCAGCGCCAGTTCATCGGCAATGTCGTGCGGAAGCTCGATCCCCGTGAACAGACGCGGCATGGCGGCCTCCTTGCCAGAACGCCAAGGAGCATCCGGGACGGAGGCCTGATTCGCAATCACCTGACCTGGGCCAGCAACGCCTCCACGGCGGGCACCATGCGCTTCACAATTTCGTCAACGCCCGCTGCATTGGGGTGCATGCCGTCGGGCTGATTGAGGGCGCTCTGTCCCGCCACGCCATCGAGAAAGAAGGGATAGAACAACACGCCATGCACCGCCGTGAGCTTGGGGTAGAGGCGGTTGAACCGCGCCCCATAATCAGCACCAAGATTGGGCGCGGCCTGCATGCCCGCCAGCAGCACCGGAATATTCTTCGCCCTGAGCGTGGCGAGAATCTGGTCAAGCGCCCTTTCCGTCTCCGCCGGGTCGAGCCCGCGCAGCATGTCATTGGCACCCAGTTCCACAATGGCCGCATCCACCGGATCACCGAGCGCCCAGTCCAGCCGGGCCAGCCCGTCACCCGCCGTATCGCCCGACACCCCGGCATTGATCACCGTCACATCATGGCCCTTCACCCGCAACGCGGCTTCGAGTTTCACCGGAAAGGCATCGCCCGGGTCCACGCCATAACCGGCGGTGAGACTGTCGCCCAGCGCCAGCAGGGTCATGGGGCGGGCCGTGGCCGGCAGGACCATGGCGGCAAGGGCCAGACTGAAGAAAAGGGAACGCAGCATGGCCGTGAAGATAGGAAGAAGGGGTGAAAAGCCCAAGCAGAAATCCTATATGGCCTCAACCCCTCCAAGGATTTTCCCCCGTGTCCCTTCTTGCTCTCGAAAACGTCTCCCTCACCCTGCCGAGCCGTGCCGGTCCGGTGGCCATTCTGAAAGCGGTGAGCCTTGCGGCAAGGCCCGGCGAGGCCCTGGGCATTGTCGGGCCCTCCGGCTCCGGCAAGACCTCGCTTCTCATGGTCATCGCCGGGCTGGAACCCATCACCTCCGGCAGCCTCACCGTGGCCGGGCAAAATCTTGCCGGCCGCAGCGAGGATGATCTCGCCCGCTTCCGCCGCGATCACATCGGCATCATCTTCCAGTCCTTCCACCTCATCCCCACCATGACGGCCTTGGAAAATGTCGCCGTGCCGCTGGAATTCAAGGGTGCCAATGATGCCGAAGCGCGCGCCGCCCACTGGCTTGGCCGCGTTGGCCTCGGCCACCGGCTCAGCCACTATCCCGGCCAGCTGTCGGGCGGCGAACAGCAGCGTGTGGCCATTGCCCGGGCGCTGGCGGCAGGCGCGCGCCTTTTGCTGGCCGATGAACCCACCGGCAACCTCGACAGCGCCACCGGTGCCGACATCATCCGGCTGCTGTTTGATCTCCGCGAACAGGAGGGGGCCACGCTTCTGCTGGTCACCCATGATGAGGCGCTGGCGAAAAAATGTGACCGCCGCATCGAGGTGCGCGACGGCACCCTGCGCGAGGGGGCATGATGCTGCCCCTGCGCTTTGCCCTCCGCGATCTGCGCTCCGGCCTGCAGGGCTTCTGGATCTTCCTGGCCTGCCTCGCGCTGGGCACCACCATCATTGCCATGGTGGCCGCACTGTCCGCCAGCATCACCCGCGGCATTGACCAGCAGGGCCAGCCACTGCTGGGCGGCGATGTGGAATTTGCCCTGACCCAGCGTCAGGCCAGTGCCGCCGAAGAGGGTTACATGAAGGGCCTCGGCGCCGTCTCACGCGTGGTGACCTTCCGGGCCATGGCCGTGACCCCCACGGCAACCGCCTTGACCGAGGTGAAGGCGCTGGATGGCGCCTATCCGCTCTATGGCGCGGTGAAACTTTCCCAGGGTGCCCTGCCGGAAGCCCTTGCCGCCCGCGCCAACAGCTTTGCGGCGGTGGCCGATCCGCTGCTGCTCGGGCGACTGGGATTGAAGCTGGGCGACCGGATCACCCTGGGCCAGGCCAGCTTCATCATCACGGCGGAAATTGCCGCCGAACCGGACCGGCTGGGCGAAGGCTTTCTGCTCGCCCCGCGCCTCCTCATCAGCGATCAGGCCCTGGCCGCCACCGGCCTCATCCAGCCGGGCAGCCTCGTCACCTGGAAATACCGGGTGAAGCTTGCCGATCCCACGGCGGCCAAAGCGGCAGTGGCGGCAGCCAACCGGACCTTCCCGGAGGCGGGCTGGCGGTTGCGGGCTGCTTCACAGGCGGCCACCGGCACTGAGCGCATGGTGGAGCGTCTGGGCTTCTTCCTCACCCTGGTGGGGCTTGCTGCCCTGGTCATCGGCGGGGCGGGCATTGCCAATGCGGTCAAGGCCTTCATCCAGCGCCGCGCCACCACCATCGCCACCTACAAGGCGCTGGGCGCCACCAGCGCCACCGTCTTTGCCATCTTCCTCACCGAATTGCTGCTGGTAAGCCTGCTGGCGCTTGCCTTTGGCCTGGCGCTGGGAGCGGCCACACCTGCCCTCGCCCAGTTCTTCTTCGCCGACCTTCTGCCCCTGCCGCTGGCCACCGGCGTGGAGTGGCTGGCCTTGCTGCGGGCCGGGGCCATGGGGCTGCTGGTGGCGCTGGCCTTCACCGTGCTGCCGCTGGCGGCCACCGGCAGCATTCCCGCCACTGCGCTGTTTCGCCATGGCGCAGCCCCGGTCAAAAGCCGTTTGCCCCTGGCCCATGCCGCCGCCTCCGCCCTGTTCATGGCAGCCCTTGCCGCCCTCGTTCTCACCAGCAGTGACAACTGGACTTTGACCGGCGGCTATCTCGCCGGACTGGCCCTGAGCTTTGCTGGGCTGTTTCTTCTCGGCTGGCTGTTTCTTCGTCTGCTCCGCCTGCTGCCCCGGCCCGGAAACCTGCTGCTCCGTCAGGCACTCGCATCCCTGGCCCGGCCCGGCTCACCGGCTCTGGCCGTCATCCTGGCGCTGGGTCTGGGGCTTGGCCTGTTTGCCATGCTGGCCCAGACCGACGCCACCCTGAGCCGCGAGTTGCGCGGCGGTCTTGCCGAAAAGGCGCCCGCCTTCTTTTTTATCGATGTGCGCAACACCGACCTTGACCGCTTTGTGACCGAGGTGAAGGCGCAAGCCGGGGTTGTCGCCACCGGCACCGCCCCCATGCTGCGCGGCCGCATCACCGCCGTGAAGGGTGTTGCCGCCGATCAGGTGAAACCCGCCGAGGGCGCGCAATGGGCGCTGCGCGGCGAGCGCGGTCTCACCTACAGTGCCAGCCTGCCGGAAAACTCCACCCTGGTGGCCGGAGAATGGTGGCCCGCCGACTATGCCGGCCCGCCCCTGGTTTCCCTTGTCGATGACATTGCGGAAGGTCTCGGCCTCAGGATCGGCGATCAGCTGACCGTCAATGTTCTGGGCCGCGACATCACCGCCACCGTGGCCAATCTGCGGCGCGTGAACTGGCGCAGTTTCGGCATCAACTTCGTCATGGTGTTTTCGCCCAATACCCTGCAGCGCGCCCCCCACAGCGCCATCGTCACCGTGACCATGGCCGGAGCCGACGAGGCGCAGTTCCTCAACACCATGGCCCGGCGCTGGCCCGGCATTACCGCCGTGCGCGTCAAGGATGCGCTGGATCAGGTGGCGGGCCTCATGGGCAAGATCCTGCTGGCCATCCGCTCGGCCAATATCCTCACCCTCATCACCGGCACGCTGGTGCTGGCTGGCGCGCTGGCCGCCGGTCTGTCGGCGCGCCGTTATGAGGCGGTGGTGCTGAAAACCTATGGCGCTTCGCGCCGTCAGCTGCTGGCCAGCTACGCTCTGGAATATGGCCTGCTCGGTCTGGCGGCCGCCGTCTTCGGCCTTATGGCCGGCACCACCGGGGCCTGGTTCCTGGCCCGCTTCGTGCTGGAGCTGCCCTTTGCCTTCTCCCCCGGCACTGCCGCCCTGACCGTGGCGCTGGCGCTTCTGCTGACCATTGCGGGCGGGCTTCTGGCCACCAACCGCGCCCTGACCGCCAAACCCTCCACCGCCCTTCGCGACGAATGACAGGCCGCCGCTTTTGGGCTACCAAGCGCCATGGTCAGACTGAACCGCATCTATACCCGCACCGGCGATGACGGCACCACCGGGCTGGGTGATGGCACCCGCCTCAGCAAGGCCCATCTGCGCATTGAGGCCTATGGCACGGTTGATGAAACCAATGCCGCCCTGGGGCTGGTCCGCCAGCACACCGGCACAGCCAACCTCGCCAGCCTCGATGCCATGCTGGCCCGCATCCAGAATGAACTGTTTGACCTCGGCGCCGATCTCTGCGTGCCCGACCGTGGCCAGAAACTGGATTACCCGCCGCTGCGCATCCTGCCCGACCAGGCGGTGAGGCTGGAGCGCGAGATTGATGACCTTAATTCTGCACTGGTCCCGCTCAAGTCCTTCGTGCTGCCGGGCGGCCACCCCGCCGCTGCCGCGCTTCATCTGGCCCGCACCATCTGCCGCCGCGCCGAACGCCTCATGGTTCATCTGCATGACACGCCGGATGAGCCGGTGGGGGCCGCCGCGCTGGCCTATGTCAACCGCCTGTCCGACTTTCTCTTCGTTGCCAGCCGTTATGTGAACCATGTCGCCGGTGCGGGCGACATTCTCTGGGTTCCGGGCGGGACGCGATAGCACCCATGCTGGCCGCCCTCATTGCCGGTTTTGCCCTGGGCGGCAGCCTCATCGTCGCCATTGGCGCGCAGAACGCCTTTGTCATCCGTCAGGGTGCGCTTAACAACCACGTCTTCCCCGTTGTCCTGTTCTGCACCCTGTCCGACATCATCCTGATCTGGGCCGGCGTCTATGGTCTGGGCGCGCTGCTCAAGCTCTTTCCCGATTTCATCACCCTCATGCGCTGGGGCGGTGCGGCCTTTCTCATCTGGTATGGCATCAAGGCCTTCACCCGCGCCCTCCACCCGGACGCGCTCCGTGAAGCCCTGTCCAATCCCCTGTCCCTGAGTGCTGCGCTTGCCACCTGTGCCGCCTTCACCTGGCTCAACCCCCATGTCTATCTCGACACGGTGGTGCTGGTGGGCTCCATCGCCAATGCCAGGCCGCCGGGCCAGCAGTGGCCGTTTGCGCTGGGCGCATCGCTCGCCTCCACCGTCTGGTTTTTCTCCCTGGGCTACGGCGCCCGCGCCCTTGGCCACATTCTCGCGCGGCCCAGCGTCTGGCGGATGATCGACCTTGCCATTGCCGCCATCATGTTCGCCCTCGCCGCCAAGCTGATTTTCGGCTAATCCGGCAGCCATGTTCATTCCGCTGCACGACGACGCTCCGCTGCGGGTCATCCGCTTCCAGATGATGACCTTCGCGCTGATCGCCTTGAATGTGGCCGTGTTCCTCATCACCGGGGCTTTTCCGGGTGAGGCCTTCCTTGCCAGCGTGGCCCAGGGCTTCGGCGTGGTGCCGGCCGAGTTTGTTTCCGCCGCTGCCCGCGCCCATGACATCAATCCCGTGCCCGAGCCGGTCACCCTCATCACCTACATGTTCCTGCACGGCGGCTGGATGCATCTCGTCTCGAATTTGCTGTTCCTGTGGATCTTCGCCGACAATGTCGAGGACGCTTACGGCCATCTGGGTTTTCTGCTGTTCTATCTCCTGTGCGGCGTGGGCGCCGGTGTCACCCACATTGTTGTCAATCCGACCTCGCCTGTGCCCCTGGTGGGGGCATCGGGGGCCATTTCCGGGGTGCTGGCCGCCTATTTCGTGCTCTACCCCAGGGCGCGCGTCTGGGTGCTCGCCTTCTTTCCCCTGCCCATCCGCATTTCCGCCGCCTGGGTGCTGGGCATCTGGTTTGCCATCCAGATCCTGAGCCTGTTTGCCAGCGACCCGGAGTCGCAGAGCATCGGCTGGTGGGCCCATATCGGCGGCTTCCTCACCGGCCTGGTCCTGACCTGGCTGCTGAAGAACCGCCTGCTCATCCGGGTAGGTGACTGAGGCGGGGCAACTTCCTGCCCTGAACTTTGGTCGGGACAGGCCCCATAACCCGTCGTTCCCGGAATTGACTCGCGCCCGCCCCCTCACTAGTTTGCGCCGCAAAATCGCTAACCCCAGAGGACAACATGAAGGTTCTGGTCGCTGTCAAACGGGTCGTTGACTACAACGTCAAGATCCGCGTCAAGGCCGATGGCTCGGGCGTGGAACTGGCCAATGTGAAAATGTCCATGAACCCCTTCGACGAAATCGCCGTCGAGGAGGCCGTGCGTCTGAAGGAGGCGGGCAAGGCAACCGAGGTGGTGGCCGTGTCGGTGGGACCCGCCACCGCCCAGGAAACCCTGCGCACCGCGCTGGCCATGGGGGCCGACCGCGCCATTCTGGTGAAGCATGACGCGGTGGTGGAGCCCCTGGCCGTGGCCAAGCTGCTCAAGGCCATTGTCGCAGCGGAAAAGCCCGATCTTGTCATTCTCGGCAAGCAGGCCATTGACGACGACGCCAACCAGACCGGCCAGATGCTGGCTGCCCTCATGGGCTGGCCCCAGGCCACCTTCACCTCGAAGTTTGAGCCGGGGGCGGGCGAGGCTCTGGTCACCCGTGAAATCGACGGCGGTTTGCAGACCCTCAAGCTCAAGC
The DNA here is from genome assembly GCA_937873445.1 of uncultured Alphaproteobacteria bacterium. Classification (GTDB taxonomy): domain Bacteria; phylum Pseudomonadota; class Alphaproteobacteria; order Rhizobiales; family Aestuariivirgaceae; genus Aestuariivirga. Next base: position 40,400 of record CALMWF010000044.1, on the reverse strand, counting down.
TGCCGGCGGTCATCACCACCGATCTCCGCCTCAATACGCCGCGCTATGCCTCGCTGCCCAACATCATGAAGGCCAAGAAGAAACCGCTCGAGGAAAAGACCCCGGCCGACTACGGCGTTGATGTGACACCCCGCCTCAAGGTGGTGAAGACCGAGGAACCGCCCAAGCGCCAGGCCGGTGTGAAGGTGAAGTCGGTGACCGAACTGGTGGCGAAACTCAAGGAAGCGGGAGCGCTCTGATGGCCGTTCTTCTCATTGCCGAACATGACAACGCCACGCTCAAGGACGCAACCCACAAGGCGCTTACCGCTGCCCTTCAGATGGCTGGCGAGGTTCATGTGCTGGTGGCGGGCAAGAACGCCAAACCGGCCGCCGAGGCGGCCGCGAAGCTCAAGGGCGTAGCCAAGGTGCTGCTGGCCGAATCGGCCGATCTTGAGCGCCCCATCGCCGAAACCCTGGCCGACACGGTGGTGGCTCTGGCCAAGGGCTACAGCCACATTGTTGCCCCCTCCACCACCAGCGGCAAGAATTTCATGCCGCGCGTGGCCGCCCTGCTCGATGTCATGCAGATTTCCGACATTTCCGCCGTGACATCGCCCGACACCTTTGTGCGCCTGATCTATGCCGGCAATGCGGTGCAGACGGTGCAGTCGGGCGAGGCCCACAAGGTTGTGACGGTGCGCACGGCCTCCTTCCCGGCAGCGGGCGAGGGCGGTGCCGCCAAGGTGGAAAGCGTGGCCGCAGCCAAGGCCGCCGGTCTTGCCACCTATGCTGGTGAAAACCTCACCAAGTCTGACCGGCCCGAACTGACTTCGGCCAAGATCATCATTTCCGGCGGTCGCGGCATGCAGAACGGCGACAATTTCAAGATGCTGGAAAGCGTTGCCGCCAAGCTCAACGCCGCCGTGGGCGCCTCGCGCGCCGCTGTGGACGCGGGCTTTGTGCCCAATGACTATCAGGTCGGCCAGACCGGCAAGGTGGTGGCCCCCGACCTTTATATTGCGGTCGGCATTTCCGGCGCCATCCAGCATCTGGCCGGCATGAAGGATTCCAAGATCATCGTGGCCATCAACAAGGACGAGGAGGCCCCCATCTTCCAGGTGGCGGACTTTGGCCTGGTGGCCGATCTGTTTGAGGCCGTGCCGGAACTGGACAAGGCGCTGGGCTGATCGTCGGCCCCTCAGAATCCAAACCCCCTGCCCCCGGCAGGGGGTTTTTTCTGGCCCAAACCAACCCGCCCGGCTGGTCTTTTCGCACTTGCGAAATGATCTTGCGGGGCGCCCCTCAGCACGTTAACGTCAACACCCTGTCTCACAAGCGGGTGTTTCATGACCATCAGGAAAGTCGGCATCATCGGCGCGGGCCAAATGGGCAACGGCATTGCCCACATCTGTGCGCTGGGCGGTTATCAGGTGGGTCTCAATGATGTGTCCAAGGAGCGTGTGACCCAGGCGCTGGCCACCATCAACGGCAACATGGCCCGCCAGGTGAAGGCCGGCAGGATCAGCGAAGCCGACCGTGAAGCCGCCCTGTCGCGCATTGGCCATGTTCCCTCCTTTGCCGACTTCGAGGGCTATGATCTGGTCATTGAAAGCGCCACCGAGAAGGAAGACGTGAAGCGCCAGATCTACAAGGACCTCTGCCCCCCTCTCGGGCCGGAAACCATCCTTGGCACCAACACCTCGTCGATTTCGGTGACCCGTCTGGCCGCCACCACCGACCGGCCGGAACGCTTCATGGGCATTCACTTCATGAACCCGGTGCCGATGATGGAGCTGGTGGAGCTGATCCGCGGCATTGCCACCGAGGAAGTCACCTTCCAGAAGGTCAAGGACTTCGTCGGCACCCTGAAGAAGACGGTGGCCGTTTCCGAGGATTTCCCGGCCTTCATCGTCAACCGCGTGCTGCTGCCGATGATCAATGAGGCGGTCTATACGCTGTATGAGGGCGTGGGCACGGTGGACGCCATCGACACCGCCATGAAGCTGGGCGCCCACCACCCCATGGGCCCCTTCGAGCTGGCCGATTTCATCGGGCTGGATACCTGCCTGTCGGTCATGCAGGTGCTCTATGAGGGTCTGGCGGATTCAAAATACCGCCCCTGCCCGCTTCTGGTGAAATATGTCGAGGCCGGCTGGCTGGGCCGCAAGACCAAACGCGGCTTCTACGACTACCGCGGCGAAAAGCCGGTGCCGACCCGCTGATCCCTCATCAACCCATCACCCCGAAAAGTGCGGGAGCGGTTTTCGGATCAGGTGATGGGAATAGGTCCTACTGCGCTGCCATCACCGCCTTGATCATGGCCTGGGCATCGGCACCGGCCCATGGCGCCGGGCCGAGCAGGCGGCCCAGCTCGCGGCCCTGCCGGTCAAACAGGATGGTGGCGGGCAGCCCCGGCACATTGAGCGCCTCGCGCGCCGCCCCCTCATCATCGCGGTAGAAGGCAAGATGGCCCTCCCCCGCCGTGGCCAGAAATTCCCTGGCCTTGTCCTGACGCGTCTGGCTGTCGAGATTGATGGTGACCACCTCGAAATCCGCGCCCCCCAGCGCCGCCTGCAATTTGCCCAGTTCCGGCATTTCCGCCCGGCACGGCGGACACCAGGTGGCCCACAGATTGACCAGCATGACCCGGCCCTGCCAGCGCGCCAGCGCCACCTCCGCACCAGCCCCGTCGCGCACCGCCCGCAGGGTCACGTTCTTGGGCGCGTCATGAAACTGGAATTGCGCCATCTGGCCCCTGGCATGGGCGGCGAAGGGCGAAAGTGAGGCTTCTGCCACCGCTGCCTCACCCACATGCTTGCGCGACACGCGGTTTAGCCCGTAAATGCCAATGATTGCCGCAAGAAGCAGCGCCACACCCAGATAAAGCCGGTGGCGCGGGTTTGAAGGAAACATCATGACTCCGTTCGTTCAGGTCCGGGCCGGGGAAAACCCATGACCAATAAAATGTGGGGCGGGCGTTTTGCCCAGGGGCCGGACGCCATCATGGCCGAGATCAACGCCTCCATCGGCTTTGACAAGCGCCTCTTTGCCCAGGACATCCGGGCCTCGAAGGCCCACGCCGCCATGCTGGCCGAGACGGGGATCATCACCAAGGCCGACGCAGCGCAAATTAGGCACGGCCTCGATCAGGTGCAAGCCGAGATCGCAGCCGGCAGTTTCACCTTCTCGTCAGCCCTCGAAGACATCCACATGAATGTGGAGGCGCGTCTGAAGGAACTGATCGGCCCGGCGGCGGGCCGGCTGCACACGGCGCGCTCGCGCAATGACCAGGTCGCCACCGATTTCCGCCTCTATGTGCGCGACACGGTCGACCATCTCGACAGCCAGATGGCCGGATTGCAGCGGGCGCTGGCCGAAAAGGCCCTGGCCCATGCCAAGACCCTCATGCCCGGTTTCACCCATCTGCAGGTCGCCCAGCCCATCACCTTCGGCCACCATCTTCTGGCCTATGTGGAAATGCTGGCCCGCGACCGCTCGCGGCTGGCCGACGCCCGCCGGCGCATGAATGAATGCCCGCTGGGGGCGGCGGCGCTCGCCGGCACTTCCTTCCCCATTGACCGGGGGATGACGGCCAAGGCCCTGGGCTTTGCCGGGCCAACCCGCAATTCCCTCGATTCCGTCTCCGACCGCGACTTCGTGCTTGAAGTGCTGGCGGGTGCCACCATCTGTGCCGTTCATCTGTCGCGGCTGGCTGAGGAGATCGTGCTCTGGGCCACCGCCCAGTTCCGCTTCGTCAAGCTGTCGGACAAGTTCACCACCGGCTCATCCATCATGCCGCAGAAGCGCAACCCCGATGCCGCCGAGCTGATCCGCGCCAAGCCGGGCCGCATTCTTGGCGCCTTTACCGCTTTGGCCGTGGTCATGAAGGGTCTGCCGCTCACCTATTCCAAGGATATGCAGGAAGATAAGGAACCGGCCTTTGACGCCTTCGACAGCCTGTCGCTGGCGCTGGCTGCTGCCACCGGCATGGTGCGCGACATGGTGCCGGATGAACAGCGCATGCGCGCTGCCGCCGCCACCGGCTTTGCCACCGCCACCGACCTTGCCGACTGGCTGGTGCGCACCTTGAAGATGCCGTTCCGCGAGGCTCACCATGTCACCGGCACATTGGTGGCGCTGGCCGAAAAACAGGGCGTGGACCTGTCGGCCCTTTCCCTGGCTGACATGCAGAGCGTGGAAAAGCGCATCACCAGGGATGTGTTCCGTGTGCTGACGGTTGAAAACTCGGCCCGCTCGCGTGTCAGTTACGGTGGCACGGCACCCGCCAATGTGGCCCGCGCCGCCCGGCGCTGGCTCAAAGTTCTAAAGGAGACATGACATGTTCCGTATGATGGCCGTGGCGCTCGCCGCCCTGCTTGCCCTCACTGCCTGCGGCGTGCGCGGCAACCCCGAGCCGCCGCCCGCCTTCACCCAGGGTTTGTGACATGCATCACTTTGCCTACCGCGACGGCATTCTGCACGCCGAGGCCGTCAACCTCATTTCCCTGGCCGATGAGGTGGGCACGCCCTTCTATTGCTACTCGCAGGCCACCATTGAACGTCATGTGCGCGTGCTGGGCGAGGCCTTCAAGGACCAGAGCCATCTTCTGTGCTATGCGGTGAAGGCCAATTCCAATCAGGCGGTGCTGAAGCTCATGGCCAGCCTCGGCTGCGGCATGGATGTGGTTTCCGAAGGCGAATTGCGGCGCGCGCTTGCCGCCGGGGTGCCGGCCCGCAAGATCGTCTTTTCCGGCGTGGGCAAGACGGCCCGCGAAATGGCGCTGTCCCTCAAGGAGGGCATTCACTGTTTCAACGTCGAGTCCGAACCGGAACTGGAACTGCTTTCGGACATTGCCAGCCGGGTGGGCCAGCGCGCCAATGTGTCGATCCGCGTCAACCCCGATGTCGATGCCAAAACCCACCACAAGATTTCCACCGGCAAGGCGGGCGACAAATTCGGCATCTCATTCCTCCGGGCGCCGGAGGTCTATGCCCGCGCCGCCAGGCTGCCGGGCCTCGAGGTGACCGGCATTGACATGCACATCGGCAGCCAGATCACCGATCTCGCCCCTTTCCGCAAGGCCTTCACCCTGATGGCGGAACTGGCCCGCGATCTGCTGGCGCGCGGCCACAGCCTCAAGCATCTCGACCTCGGCGGCGGCCTGGGCGTGCCCTACCGCGGCAGCAATGATGTGCCGCCCCACCCTGACGAATATGCCGCCATGGTAAAGAAGGTGCTGGGGCCGCTTGGTCTTAAACTCATTCTTGAGCCGGGCCGGATGATTGTCGGCAATGCCGGCATTCTGGTGTCGCGTGTCATTTATGTGAAGGACGCCGACCGCAAGCGCTTTGTCATTCAGGATGCGGCCATGAACGACCTGATCCGTCCCACCCTCTATGACGCCTGGCACGACATCATTCCGGTGAAGGAAGCTAAGCCCAGAGCGCGCAGCCGGGTTGTTGATGTGGTGGGGCCGGTGTGTGAAACCGGCGATTATCTGGCGCTCGACCGCAAGCTTGCTCCCGTTGAGCGCGGCGACCTGCTGGCCACCCTGACGGCTGGCGCCTATGGCGCCGTGGCCTCCTCCAGCTACAATTCCAGACCGCTCATTCCCGAAGTTCTGGTCAAGGGCGCTCACTGGGCGCTCGTCCGCCCGCGCCAGAGCCTGGATGAGATGATCGGCCTTGACCAGTTGGCAGGCTGGCAGATCACGGCATGACCCCGCCCGGCACAATGCCGTCCCAATTCACCGCCATCGTGCCGCCATGACGCAAGCCCCGGCCCCGCATCATGCCCGCCGCATTGCCGTGCAGCGCCTCCTGCTGTTCTGGGAAGCGTTGTGGCCGCGCCTGCAACACCCGCTCATGGCCGCCGGACTCATCTATGTGGCGCTGGCCTCGGCCGCGCTGTTCATGCTGCCCGCGCCCTTTCGCCTTGCCGCGCTGGTTCTTCTGGCGGTGGGCCTGTTGTGGTCGCTGCGCGCCCTGCGCGGCCTCACCTACCCTTCGGCCCAGGCCGCCATGGCGCGTCTTGAGACCCACTCAAGGCTGTCTCACCAGCCGCTGCAAAGTCTTGCCGACCGGCCCGCCGGAGAAGCGCCGGACAACCCTCTGTGGACGGAGCATCTGAAGCGCCAGCACGCCCGTCTTGGCCCGCTGCCGCTGGCCTGGCCGCGGTCTGCCTGGCGTGTGTTTGACCCCCTGGCCCTGCGCGTGCCGGTGGTGCTCGCCGTCATCGCCACGGCGGTGCTGGGCCCCGGCCTGTCGTCTGCCAGCCTGTCGGCCCTGCTCCGCCCGGCCGCCAGTGCTGCAACCGCCGAGGCCGCCCTTGAAGCCTGGGTGACGCCACCCGCCTACACCGGCAAGCCACCCTTTCTGCTCACCCGCCGCGGTGAAACCCCGCCTGCCGCAGATCGCACCACCATCATTCCCGCAGGCTCGCTGCTGAGCGTCCGCCTTGCGGGGGCGCGCGCGCCGACGCTCCGGTTCATCACCGATACCGGCAGCGAGGAAGCCCCCGCTGACCTGAAAACCACCCTCACCCAAGGCCTGTTCTCGGCCTCCGGCAAGATTGCCCGGCCCCTCACCGTGGTGCTGGAAGACGGCGGCGAGCGGGCACACTGGCGCCTCGATATCCTGCCCGATCAGGCGCCCGCCATCAGCCTGGAGCCGCCCGCGCAGGTGGAACCGCTGGGGGCGCTGGGACTGGCCTTTGCGGCCAGCGATGATTACGGCCTTGCCGGCATCACCGCCGATCTCTCCCTCGCCGATCAGCAGAACGACGGCCCGGGCTTTGCCGGCAATGGCATTTTCCTGTTCGAGCCGCCGGACTTTCCTGTGAAACTGTCAAAGCCCGGTTCGCGCACCGAGAAGGCCACCGCCGTCAATGATCTGACCAGCCACCCCTGGGCCGGTTTCCGCGTCACCGTCACCCTCACCGCCCGCGATGGTGCCGGTCAGGAAACCACCAGCCCGCCCCTCACCCTCGACCTGCCCGAGCGGCCCTTCAGCAAGCTCATGGCCCGCGCCCTCATTGAGCAGCGCCGCCGCCTCATCCTTGACGATGGCGCCGCCGCCGATGTGGCCACCATGCTGCGCGCCTTCCTCACCTATCCCGTGGGCCAGTTCGACCATTCGGGCGATGCCATCATGCTCGCCGCCATTGCCTCGCGTCTGGCCAATGTCGAAACCACCGAAGATGTAAAGGGAGCGGTCAAGGATCTGTGGAGCCTAGCGCTGGCCCTGGAGGAAGGGCGCCTTGCCGAACCGCGCGCCGCCCTGGAGGCGGCCCGACGCGCCCTGGAACAGGCGCTTGCCGATGGCGCCCCCCCGGAAAAGATCAAGGCCCTGACCCAGCAGCTCCGCGACGCCATGCAGCGCTATCTCAAGGCCATGGGCGAGGCGGGCGGCAAGAACCCGCCCCCCGGCCAGAACGGCAAGATGGTGACCGACCAGGACCTGCAGAAGATGCTCGACGACATCGAGAAGCTGTCGCGCAATGGCGCCACTGATCAGGCCCGCCAGCTTTTGTCGCAGCTTGACCAGATCATGCGCAATCTGAAGCCCACCGATGGCAGCGACAACGGCGAGGCCATGCAGCAGCTGAACGAACTCACCGACATTCTGCGCCAGCAGCAGAAGCTCATGGACGAGACCCAGCGCCAGAGCCAGCGCGACGCAGAGGGAAACAGCGAGGAGAACGGCACCCCCCAGGGCCAGCCCAGGGATGGGCAGGGGCAGGACGGCATGGGGTCTGGCGGTCCGTCCCTGTCAGAGCAGCAGAAGGATCTGGGCGACCGCACCGGCCAGCTGGGCCGCAAGCTGGGGCCCGGTGGCCCCGGTGAGCTGGGCGAGGCCGAGGGCCACATGAAGGAGGCCGGAAAATCCCTGGCCGAAGGCGACAGCGAAACCGCGGGTGAAGCCCAGGGCAAGGCCATGGAGGCCCTGCGCAAGGCCCTGTCCGGCATGGCCCAGCAGATGCTGCAGCAGGGCCAGGGAGCTGGCACGGCGGGCCGCGACCCGCTGGGGCGTGACCGCGATGGCAACGGCCGCAACCCCGCCACCAACCTGAAACTGCCGTCACAACAGGCCATTGAGCGCGCCCGCCAATTGCTGGAACTGCTGCGCCAGCGCAGCGCCGACCCCTCGCTCACGCCGGTGGAGCGCGACTATATCGACCGGTTGCTGAGGGGATTGTATTAGAGAAAACCCCTGGCCATCACCTGATCCGAAAACCGCTGCGCACTTTTCGGGGTGAGCTTTTTTGCGCATCACCTGATCCGAAAACCACTGCGCACTTTTCGGGGTGATGCGTTAGTCCCCGCCCGGCGACAGCACATGGCCGACGAAGGGCAGTTCGCGGAACTGATTGGCCATGTCCATGCCGTAGCCGACCACGAACAGGTCAGGGCAGGTGAAGCCGGTGAAGTCGGCCGCGATATGGGCCGCGAGATGGCCGGGTTTGTGGAGCAGCACCGCCGTCATGGCGCTGTTGGCGCCACGGGCCATCAGCAGATCCTTGGCAAAGGCCAGCGTGCGGCCCGATTCCAGAATGTCGTCGACCAGCAGCACATCGCGGCCATGGACCGCCGATTCAATGTCGCGCAGCACATCAACCCGGCCCGACGAGGTGGTGCCTTCGCGATAACTCGCCAGCATCATGAAATCCACCTCCGGCGACAGCCCCGCCCCATGCATGGCGCGGATCAGATCGGCGGCAAATATGAAGCTGCCCTTGAGCACGGGCACCACCAGCAGCCGTGTCGGCCGGCGCGCCGCAATCTCATGCGCCATGGCCCGGATGCGGGTGTCAATTTCGGTCGCGGGAAACAGGACATCAATGCGATGTCCGTCAATGATGATCTCACTCATGCCCGGCATTTGAGCCGATTTCATCGGCATGGGCAAAACGAATCTGCACTCTGCCCGCAGTTTCCGGCGGTGAGGCAACCCGGGTGATGAAACCTGTCACCTCGCCCGGCCGCAGCGGCCGCGCCCCGGTGTCAAGCGTCCAGTGATAAAGCTCGTCCTTGCCATTGGCCGCCAGCAGGGCAAAGCGCAGCCACGGAATCTTCCGGGCCGAGCTGGTGGTATTGGCAATATCGCCCTTGATGGTGAGAACCCGGGTGCCATTGGCGGTGACATGCTGCTGCTCCACCCGCCTCACCTCAAGCCCGTAGATGTTGACGTCATAGCCGAGCCGGGCATAGACGCCGATGGCCGCAGGCGCGACCTTCACCACCTGTTCCGGCAAGGCCGCTGCGGCCGCGAAGGGCGATGTTGCCAGGGCGGCGAAAATGCCCCAGGCCTGCAGGCTGCGCAGGCGGCGGCGGCGGCGCTCGGCATGGGCCTCACGGGCTTCGCGGGCGGCCTCCATCAGGCGGCTCACCTCGCCCTCCGGCTCAAAACCATGGTCGATAAGGGGGGGCGGCAGACCGCGCGGCGCCTCATGGGCCACCACGTCGATCACCTCCAGCGACCGCGCCTCAATCCAGCTGTGGCCACAGCCGCGGCAGGTCAGCGTCATGCCCTCGGGCGGCGGCTGGCGTGACGGCCAGTCATAGCGGGTTGCACAGGAAGGACAGGAGATTATCATGGGCGGACGGCAGGGCCTGATGATTCGGAGGGTGCCCCACGGGGGCAGGTCACATCAGGCTAACAACCTCTAAGGTTAACGTGCGGTAAACGGCGACAGGGAGCCGGGTTTGGTCAGGCTGGATGCGGTGGGCCTGCGCTATGGCGGCGGGCCCGAAATTTTGAAAGACATCACCTTCCGGCTCGACCCCGGAGCCTTCTGCTTTCTCACCGGCCCTTCGGGGGCGGGCAAGACCTCGCTGCTCAGGCTTCTGTTTCTGGCGCTCAAACCCACCCGCGGCCTCATTTCCCTGTTTGGCGAGGATGTAACCGCCCTGCCGCAGCCCGCCATTCCGCTCATGCGGCGGCGCATCGGCGTGGTGTTTCAGGATTTCCGCCTGCTCGACCACCTCACCACCTTCGACAATGTCGCCCTGCCGCTCCGCATCACCGGCCAGCGCCGCGAGGCCTATGCCCAGGATGTCATGGACCTTCTGGCCTGGGTCGGGCTGGCCCATCAGGCCGACGCCTTTCCGCCGGTGCTGTCCGGCGGGGAGAAGCAACGCGCCGCCATAGCCCGCGCCGTCATTTCACGACCCGAACTGCTGCTCGCCGACGAGCCCACCGGCAACGTCGATCCCGCCCTCGCCCGCCGCCTCATGCATCTGTTTCTGGAACTGAACAAGCAGGGCACCACGGTGTTCGTGGCCACCCATGATGAACAGCTGATCCGCCAGACCGGAGCCCCGGCCCTTCATCTTGAACACGGCCAGTTGAGGGCGGCATGACCACGGCAAAGCCCGGCCCCATCATTCCGCCCGAGGCCGCACCCTTGCGCACCCTCACCGTGACCATGGCGGTCATGTGCACGCTGGCCTGCCTGGCCATTGGCGCCCTCACCCTCATCAACCGCGCCGTCGACCAATGGAGCCATGGCCTGTCATCCGAGGCCACCGTGCAACTGCGCCAGATGCAGGGCGTGGACCCGCAGGCGGAACTGGCCAAGCTTCAGACCCTGCTCGGCCAGACGGCGGGCATTGCCGCCGTCACCGTCATGGATCCGAAGGACGCCGCCAGACTGCTGGAACCCTGGCTTGGCACCGGCAACACCGCGGACCTGCCCATTCCGCGCCTCATCCGCCTCAGCCTCGATGAAACCCACCCGCCCGACCTTGAGGCCCTGGCCAACCGCATCACCATTGAGGTGAAGGGCGCAAGCCTTGACACCCACCAGCGCTGGCAGGCGGAACTGACCCGCATGGCGCGCAGCCTGTCGCTTCTTGCCTATGCCATTCTTGCCCTCATTGCTGCTTCCGCCGTGGCCATGGTCATATTTGCCACCCGCACCGTGCTGGATGCCAACCGGCAGGTGGTCGATGTGCTTCATCTGGTGGGCGCCAGGGATGGATATATCGCCCGCCAGATCGACCGGCGCTTTCTCGCCACCGGGCTTTATGCCGGACTTATGGGTGTGGGTCTGGCACTGCTCATCTTCCTCATTCTCGGCCTGTCGGGCCGGGTGAGCGGCGAAGGCCTGGCGGCAGCGAGCCGCAGCCTGCTCTTTGCCCCACCCACCGTATCGCTGACGAGCTATGCTGCTCTGCTGGCCGTGCCGGTAGCGGCCACTGCCATTGCCCTCATCACCTCGCGCCTCACCCTGATCCGTATGCTGAGGAATGTGCTGTGACGATCCTGCGCTCGCTGCTGTTCAACATCCTGTTCTATGTCACCCTGGTGGTGCTGTTTCTGGCGGGGCTGGTGTTGCTGCCCGTCTCCCACGCCACCGCCGTCAAGGCCATGCAGGGGCTGTGCCGGGTGCTGCTGTGGGAACAGCGCGTGGTGGCCGGCACCAGCATGGAGGTGCGCGGTCTGGAAAATGTTCCCAAGGGCCCGCTTCTGGTGGCGGGCAAGCACCAGTCGCTGTGGGAGACCTTTGCCCTTCTCACCCTGTTTGATGATCCGGCCATGGTGCTGAAGAAGGAACTGACCCTCATTCCGGTGTTCGGCTGGTATATCCGCAAACTTCGCATGATCGCGGTGGAGCGCAGCGCCGGTTCCACCGCCCTGCGCAGTCTGGTGGCCCGCGCCAGGGAGGAGGCCGCCACCGGCCGCCAGATCATCATCATGCCCGAAGGCACCCGCCGCGCCCCCGATGATCCGCCCGACTACAAGCCGGGGGCGGCTGCCCTTTATGGCGCGCTCGATGTGCCCTGCGTGCCCTTTGGCCTGAATGCCGGGCTGTTCTGGCCGCGCCGCAAATTCCTCCGCCACCCCGGGGTGATCGTGGTGGAATTTCTGCCGCCCATTCCGCCCGGTCTGCCGCGCCGGGAATTTCAATCCCGGCTGGAAGCGGCCATTGAAACCACCACCCAAGCCCTGGTGGCCGAGGGGCGCCAGCGCTGGCGCCCCCCCGAACCCACCAAAACATAACAAGAACATGTGATCGACTCGCTGGTCCGTTGCGGGTATGGTCGGGCCATGCCCGCGCCCACCCTGCCGCCGCTGCCCGCCATTTCCCACACCATTTGGGAGATGAAATACCGCTGGTCCGAGGGCAATGAGACATCCCTGTCCGACACGCTGGCCCGCGTGGCCCGCGCCGCCGCCAGCCAGGAGGAACCCGCACGCCGCGGCCACTGGCAACAGGTTTTTGGTGAACTCCTGGCCGATCTGCGCTTTCTGCCGGCGGGGCGCATTCTGGCCGGGGCGGGCACCGGCCGCGCCGTCACCCTGTTCAACTGCTTTGTCATGGGAACAATCGAGGATTCGACCGCCGGCATTTTCACCGCCCTCAAGGAGGCGGCCCAGACCCTGCAGCAGGGCGGCGGCATCGGCCATGATTTTTCCACCCTGCGCCCCAGGGGTGCGCTGGTGCATGGCACGGGGGCGGAAGCCTCCGGCCCCGTGAGCTTCATGGAGGTGTGGGACGCCATGTGCCGCACCATCATGGCAGCGGGCGCCCGGCGCGGCGCCATGATGGCCACCCTGCGCTGCGACCATCCCGACATCGAGGACTTCATCGCCGCCAAGCGCAAGGGCGAGCGCCTGCGCAACTTCAACATGTCGGTGCTGGTGACCGATGCCTTCATGGCAGCCGTGGCCGCCGACGCCGACTGGCCCTTGACCTTCGGCGGCGCGACTTTCCGCACCGTCAAGGCGGCCGGGCTGTGGCAGGCCATCATGCGCGCCACCTATGAGGCGGCCGAACCAGGCGTCATTTTCATCGACCGGGTGAATGCGCAAAACCCGCTTTCCTATTGCGAGACCATTTCCTGCACCAACCCCTGCGGCGAGCAGCCCCTGCCGCCCTATGGCGCCTGCCTGCTGGGCTCCCTCAACCTCACCCGCTTCGTCCGCCAGCCCTTCACGCCGGAGGCGAGCCTTGATGAAGCGGCCCTTGCCGAGGCCGCGGGCGTGGCGGTGCGTCTGCTCGACAACATCATTGATGTATCGCGCTATCCGCTGGCCGAACAGCGTGCCGAGGCGCTGGCCAAGCGCCGCATGGGCCTTGGCCTGACCGGCCTGGCTGACGCACTGGCCATGCTGGGCCTCACCTATGGCCAGGCTGATGCGGCGGCGGCAGCCTCGCGCTGGATGGCCGCCATCAATCATGCGGCCCTCGCCGCCTCAACCGAACTTGCCGTCGAAAAAGGCGTCTTCCCGCTGTTTGATGCGGAACGCTATCTTGCCACCGCCTATGGCCGGGGCCTGGCGGAGGATCTGCGCCGGATGATCCGCCGCAGCGGCCTGCGCAACGGGCTTCTCACCTCCATTGCCCCCACCGGCACCATCTCGCTTCTGGCCGGCAATGTCTCCAGCGGCGTTGAACCCATTTTCAGTCTGGAGCACGAGCGCCGGGTGCGGCTTTCCGATGGCAGCTTCCGGGTCGAGCATCTGACCGACCATGCCGTGGCGGAATGGCGGCGGCTGAAGGGGGATGCACCCCTGCCGCCTTCCTTCGTCACCGTCAATGATCTGACCCCCGCCCATCATCTCGCCATGCAGGCCGCCCTTCAGCCGCAGGTGGACAGTTCCATTTCCAAGACCATCAATGTGCCAGCCGACCTGCCCTTTGCCGCCTTCCGCCATGTCTATGCGGAAGCCTACCGCCTCGGCCTCAAGGGCTGCACCACCTTCAGGCCCAATGATGTGACGGGCGCCATTCTCACCGCCCCGGTGAACGAACCGGCGCGCACCCGCTGCCCGTCCTGTGGTTCCGCCGACATTGCCGCGGCTGAAGGCTGCACCACCTGCCTGTCCTGCGGCACGGCCCTCTGTTCCTGATCCGGCAAAAAGAACGATTGACGAACATTCCGTTCTGTTCTATCTTCGTTCCCATGAACCTTCAGGGCCATCCCATCGCTGCCGACCTCGCCCCCGACCTCGGTCTTCATGACCGGTTCTGGTATTGGCAGGGGGCTTCGGGCCGCAAATACATCCATTCCATTTATGAGCCGAATAACTGCCCGCCCTTGCCCGGCGCGCTCTATGTCGGCGTGCGCCGCGACGGCGGCGGAAGGCAGGCCGTGATTCTCGGCCGCTTCCTGGTCCCGGCCGGCTTCGGGGCGGTTCAGCCCCTTTTCTCCGGCCTCGACCTTGATGAAATCCATGTCCATCTTCTGGCCCGCAATCCGGCCGAGGCCAGCGCCATTCTGGCCGACCTGCAGCGCGCCTTTGCCCCCGAGGCCAAGGACCATCCGGCGGGTTTCCATGAGGCGGCCACCGTCACACCGCTCGCCACCGCGCCGCGCCGCACCCCGCCGCGCCGCACCCCGCCTGCGCCCCGGCAGATCGAACTGGCCTTCGGCTGAGGATCAGAGAGGGCGGCGCCTAGAGAAGGCTGGCCACCCGCTCCAGTGCGGCATCCTCAATGTTGAGGCTGCGCAGATGCTGGAGCGTGGTCATGAGATAGTCGCGCGCCGTGCCCGCTGTCCCCTTCGCCTCACGCACCATCCGCACCACCGCATCTTCGGCAAGGTCGCCCGCATATTGCGGATGCGTGGGTTCAGCCACGAAGGTCAGCGCCTCGACCCGTTCGGCCGGACCGTCCAGCGTCACCGGCACCATGACCTCGCGATAGACCCGTGTCACCTGCTCGCGCGCCCGCAGGTAATCCTGAACCTCGGCCCAGCCGTCAGCCGCCACTTCAAAGCCCAGGCCCCGGCATTCGCCCCCCGGTGACAGACCCAGCACCAGCCCCGGTTCTGCCGCTGTGCCGCGATAGATTACCGATTTCACACAGAGCGCACGGTGATAGCCGGAGAGCCTAGCACGTTCAGCCCGCAGGAAGGTAAAGCCGGGCTGCCACATCAGCGAACCATAGGCAAAAACCCAATGGTTGCCGTCGGCTGTCATGTCAGCCTTCCGGCTTCTGGTTGCGCCCGAAGTTGGGCAGGGGCGTTTCCTGGCCCGCCGCAATGATGCTCTTGCGGATGGACCGCGCCCGGTCGAACAGGGCATAGAGGCTGTCGCCATCGCCCCAGCGGATGGCGCGCTGCAGGGCTGACAGATCCTCGGAAAAACGGCCAAGCATTTCCAGCACGGCATCGCGGTTGTTGAGGAATACGTCGCGCCACATCACCGGGTCGGAGGCGGCAATGCGGGTGAAGTCGCGAAAGCCGCCGGCCGAATATTTGATGACCTCGGAATTGGTCACCTTCTCAAGGTCGGCTGCCGTTGCCACCGTGTTGTAGGCAATGAGATGGGGCAGATGGCTGGTGATGGCCAGCACCAGATCATGGTGCTCGGCACTCATCATCTCGACATTGGAGCCGCAGGCCCGCCAGAAGTCTTCAAGCGTCCTGACCGCGAGCGGATCACTGTCCGGCAGGGGTGTGAGAATGCACCAGCGGTTCTGGAACAGTTCGGCAAAGCCCGAGGCCGGGCCCGACTGTTCGGTGCCGGCAATGGGATGGCCCGGAATGAAATGAACGCCCGGCGGCATGTGCGGGGCCACATCGCGGATCACCGCCGCCTTGACCGATCCCACATCGGTGACAATGGCGCCGGGCTTGAGCATGGCACCGATTTCCTGCGCCACCGCGCCCAGCGCCCCCACCGGCACACACAAAATGACCAGATCGGCATTCGTTACCGCCCCGGCTGCCGTGCTGTGAAGTGAATCCGCCAGCCCCAGTTCGCCTGCCTTCTCCAGCGTTGCCGCACTGCGCGCATGACCGGCAATGTGATGGGCCAGACGCTCGCGCCGCATGACATGCGACAGGGACGAGCCGATAAGACCAAGCCCGATCAGCGCCACGCGCTCAAACATCACAGTCATATCCAGTAGTCCCGCAGCGCTTCCAGCACGGCCCGGTTGGCCTCCTCGCTGCCCACTGAAAGGCGCAGCGCATTGGGCAGGCCATAGGCGTCCATGCGCCGCAGAATAAGGCCGCGATCGGTGAGATAGGCGTCCGCCGCCGCCGCCCCGCCGTCCTCCGGCGGAAAATGAATGAGCAGGAAATTGCCGACACTCGGTGTCACCTTCAGGCCGATCTTCTCGATCTCGGCGGCGAGAATGGCCAGCCAGCGCTCATTGTGAACAACCGCGCGCTCGACAAAGCCGTGATCTTCCATGGCCGCGGCCCCCGCCGCAATGGCCGGGGCCGAAACATTGAAGGGTCCGCGGATGCGGTTCAGCACATCGGCAATGGCCTCCGGGCAATAGGCCCAGCCGAGGCGGAGAGCGGCAAGGCCGTGAATTTTCGAAAAGGTGCGGGTCATCACCACATTCTTGGAATCCGCCACCAGTGCAATGCCCGCCTCATAGTCATTGCGCTTCACATATTCGGCATAGGCCGCGTCCAGCACCAGCACCACATGAGCGGGCAGACCCTGATGCAGGCGCTTGATGGCGCTGAACGGCAGATAGGTGCCGGTGGGATTGTTGGGATTGGCGAGAAAGACCATTTTGGTCTTCGCCGTCACCCGCGCCAGGATGGCGTCCACGTCAGCGGTGAAATCCTTTTCCGGCGCCACCACGGCGGTGGCCCCATTGGCGGCAATGGCGATGGGATAGACCAGAAAACCATATTGCGAATAGATCGCCTCATCACCGGGGCCGAGATAGGCATGGGCAAGAAGCTGAAGCAGTTCATCCGAACCGGCCCCGCACACGATGTGATCGGCCTTGAGGCCGAAGCGTCGGGCAATGGCCTCACGCAGCCGGGCCGCCGAACCGTCGGGATAGAGCGCCAGCTTTGCCGCCTCGGCCTGAAACGCCGCCAATGCACTGGGAGCGGCCCCCAGCGGCGATTCATTGGACGACAGCTTGTGCACCTTGTGCCCCTTGGCGCCCGACTTGCCGGGCACATAGGGGTGAATGGAAAGAATGCCGGGCTTGGGTTCCGGCGCCTGCACTTTGAACGACGACATCACACCACCTCGAAGGGGCTGGGATAGCGCCCGACCACCCGCAGATGCAAGCCGGGATTAGAACGCATCAGCCCCACCAGCGGGCTTTCATGTTCCGACAGGAACCCCGGCAGGCTGGACAGCCGCCGGCTGCCGATTTTCACTTCCCACAGGGGGGCGGGGACAAAATCGCGCGGCAGCTTGCCGTCACTGACCAGCAATGTCTCATCTTCGCCGGTGGCCACGGCCCGGGCATGGCCGATGACCAGCAGCGCCGGCGCTTCGTCGGTCTTGAGGAAGGGCAGCACGGCAATCACCTGGGCGCGGCCCGCCTTGCCGTCCAGAAAGGCCTCAAGCCAGGGGGAATCCGTTTCCACCACACACAGGTCGAGCAGGTTGCCGTTGATCTGATAGAGGGCCTGCGCCTCGTCGCGGTAATCCTCCACCGCCACAGGGCCGAAATAGTCGCGCAGCCTGAGCCGGTTGCCCATGGTCTGGGTGAAGCGGCGGCTGACGTGAATGGTGATGGGTGCCTGGGCCAGGCTGGCCTCGATCATGATGGCCCGCCAGATCCTGACCACCAGTTCGGGCGGCACGCCGCCCGCACCGGCCCGGCGCAACAGGCGGCGCAGAATGAAGGCCTCGCGCTCCGGTCGGAGCGGTGAGGCCTGGCCGTTGTCACCCTTGGCGCTGCGCACCCGATCGACACAGGCAAAGCGCCGTTCCAGAAGATTGAGCAGGCCCTCATCAAGGGCGTCAATCTCGCGCCGTGCCTCCTCCAGTATCGCCTGATTGTTGTCGGCGCCACTCATGCCCGGACCATCCTTCAGCCTGCCGTTCCCCGATTTCTTCATAAGCGGGGCAGGCCACAAAAGCAAAGCGGCTTTGGGCGAGGTCAGCCGCGGTCGCGCCGGGCCGGCTGGGGCGACAGCACCGGTGGCAGCCGCGGCAGCAGCCGGCGCTGCCGGCGCGCCGGGGCAAAGGCATAGACCTGCTTCACCGCCTCCACCACCATGACGCCCGATGCGCCGGGCCACAGCAGGCTGCCCAGCCATTCGGCCATGGGGGCAGCGGCATGAAGCAGCGGTTGCCGCGCGGGCGGCAGGAACAGCGCATGGTCAAAGCGCGTCACCGCAAACTGGGCCTCGTTCAGCAGCCGCGACAATTGCGGGCGCGAAAAGGGCTGACCGTGGCCGAAGGGTGAGGCATCGAGGCTTGACCACAGGCCGCGCCGGTTGGGCGCCACGACAATGAGCCTTCCCTGCGGCGCCAGCACCCGCCACAGCTCATGCAGCATGTCCTGCGGGCTATCGGAAAGCTCAAGGCCATGCACCACCAGGGCGGCATCAACGGCACTTTCCGGCAGCGGCAGGTCAAGCTCGTCCACCAGCGCCATGCGGTTGTCTGCACCATCGGGCCAGCCCGCAGGCCCAAGCGGGCCGGGTGTCAGGGCAAGCGCCAGGGCCGCGCCACAGGCATCCGCCGTAAGGTAGGGCTGGGCCAGACCCAGCCCCACAATCACCGCATCCGCCGCCCTGGGCAGAAGCGGGGCAAGCCGCGCCGCCAGCAGCCGCCGGGTGGTTTCGCCCAGCGGCGTGTCATAGAAGGCGCGGATATTGATTGCCTGCATCACCCCATCATAGACTGAAAACACGACCTCTTCACAACCCCCTGCCGGAGTTCCGTCATGCCGCACTGGCTGCGCCATTCCCTTCGCTGCCGCGACGACAATTACGGCCATCTGCTCCACGATGAAGCCACCGGCACCACCCTCTCGGTTGATGCCCCCGATGCCGAGGCCCTCATGGCGGCACTGGCGGAACGCGACTGGACGCTGACCCACATTCTGGTGACCCATCACCACGGCGACCATGTGGCAGGCAACCTGTCTTTGCAGAAACACTTCGGTTGCCGCATCATCGGCCCGGCCGCCGAGGCGGAGGCCATTCCCGGCATCAACCAGACGGTGGCAGGCGGCAGCCGCTTTGATCTGGCCGGACGGACGATTGAGGTTCTGGCCTGCCCCGGCCATACCCGCGGGGCTGTCGCCTATTATCTGGCGCAGGAGAAGCTGCTGCTTTCCGGCGATACGCTGTTTGCCCTGGGCTGCGGCCGGGTGTTTGAAGGCACGCTGACCGAGATGTTCTATGCAGTCACCCAGTTTGCCGCCCTGCCCGGCGACACGGCTTTGCTCTGCGGCCACGACTATGGCTGGAGCAATGCCCGCTTTGCCCTGACGGTGGAGCCGGGCAATGCCGCGCTGCAGGCGCGCATGGCTGATTATGAGGCCTTGCAGGCGGCCGGAGAGCTTGCTCCCCTTTCCACCATCGCGGCTGAGCGGGCCGCCAACCCCTTCCTGCGCGCCAACGCACCGGAAATCCGCGCAAGCCTCGGCCTGACGAAAGCGCGCGACATGGAGGTGTTTGCCGAGTTGCGCCGCCGCAAGGATGGTTTCAGGGCCTGATCAGCCTTTGCGGAACAGCATGTCCCTGGCGGCAATCAGTGCTCCTGCGGTGATGAAAAGACAGGCCGCCCACACCGACCAGTGAGCCGAGGCCAGCCCCACCGCCACCAGCACCAGGGTGGACAGCAGCGGCGACAGATAGGAGGCCGCCCCCAGCACCATGATGTCGCCGCGCTTCACGCCATAATCCCAGACATAGAAGGCCGAGCCCACCGGAAACAGGCCAAGGCCCAGCACCGCCAGCCACTGGCCCGGCGTTTCCGGCCACACCGTGGTTTCGGTGATAAAATGGGTGAGGCCCGCAAGCCCCGCGGTGGCCAGACAGAAGCCCGCCACCACATCCGACGGCACGGCGGCAAAGCGCCGTGACAAAACCGAATAGGCGGCCCAGATGAAGGCGCAGGCGAAGGCCAGAAGGTGGCCGCGCGACAGGCCCGCCGCAAAGCCCAGACCCTCGCCGCGGGTGATGACCAGTGCCGCACCCGCCAGACCCAGCACCACGCCGATGAGGTGATGGGCCTTGAGGTTTTCGCCGGGAAGAAAACTGGAGAACACCACCATGAACAGCGGCCACAGATAGGCAATCAGGCTTGCTTCCACCGGCGGCACGGCGCGGATCGCCGAAAAATAGACCGCGTGATAGCCGAACAGGCCACCAACCCCCAAGGCCCACACCCGCCAGTCCTGCTTCAGCACCCGCAACCCATCGGGCCGGAAAAGCCAGCTTGCCGCCCCCATGAGCCCGCCGACCAGAAAGGTCATGGCGGTGAGCTGGAAGGGCGGCACCCGGCCCGAGGCCGCCGACAGCGCTGCCAGCGTGGCCCACATCAGAACGGCGCTGATGCCAACCAGCGTGGCCCAGCGCCGCTTTGTCTGTCCTCCGCCCGCCGCCATGCCCTAGCCGCGAAGCGCGGCATTGTCGGGGTCATAGGGGCTTTCGCCAATGACCGTGGCCTTGAAGGGCTTGCCGAGAATGGTGATCTCCACCGCGGTGCCCGGCTTGGCAAACTCCGGCCGCACCATGCCCAGCGCCAGCGACTTCTGCACCCGGAAACCATAGGCACCGGTGGTGACGCGGCCGACCAGCCTGCCCTTCACATGGATGGGTTCAGACCCGCGCGCATCCGAGTCACCATCGCCCACACCATGCACCTCCATGGTGACGAAGTTCCAGTTAAGGCCCTTCTCCCTGCCCTGAACCAGGGCATCACGGCCGATGAAATCCCCCTTGTCCGGGTGAACGAAGCGGTCGAGCCCCGATTCATAGGCAGAATATTCAATGGACAATTCGCGCGGGATGAGGCGGTAGCTCTTTTCCACTGCCAGCGACGACATGGCCTTGATGCCATAGGGCCGGATGCCGAATTCCTTGCCCGCCGCCATGAGAAGATCAAACAGCCTGACCTGCTGTTCCACCGGCACATGGAACTCCCAGCCCAGTTCGCCGACGAAATTGACGCGCAGCGCATGGGCCGTCACCGGCCCCACCGAAATCTGCTTGCCCGACAACCACGGGAAGGCGGCATTGGACAGATCGGTGCGGGTCAGCTTCTGCAACACGGCGCGCGACTTGGGCCCCGCCAGCACCAGAACGCCCATGGCGGTGGTGAGCGGCGTCAGTGTCACCGACCCGTCGCGGGGCACAAGCTTCCACAGCGTGTCATGGTCATGGCGCTCATAGGCACCCGCCGACACGAGATAGAAGCGTCCCGGCTTCCACTCATAGACGGTGAATTCCGAACGCACCCCGCCGCGCGGCGTCAGCAGGTGGCAGAGCGCGATGCGTCCCATCTTCTTGGGGATCTTGTTGGCGAGGATGTGTTCCAGCCAGGCGCGGGCGCCGGGGCCGGACACTTCCATCTTGGCGAAGGCCGACATGTCCTGCAGGCCGACATTCTCCATGACGTTGCGGCATTCCTCGCCCACGAACTTGAAATAGTTGGAGCGCCGGAATGACCATTTCTCGACAATGCGGCCATCGTCCAGCGCCGGGGCATGATTGTGATTGGTGAGCACATCGGGGCTGGCCAGCTCTTCCCTGCTGAGGGAATAGCCCCTGGGCGCAAACCAGCCCGGCCGCTCCCAGCCATAAACCGAGCCGAACACGGCCCCCAGATCACGCATTCTCTCGTGAACGGCCGTCTTCTTCAGGGGCCGGGTCGCCGCCCGCTCCTCATCGGGATAGTGCGGCGTGAACACATTGGCATAGGCCTCCTCGTTCTTCTCCTTGAGGTAGCCTTCGGTGGCATAGGGACCGAAGCGGCGCGGATCCACACCCATCATGTCGATGGACGGCTCACCCTCGATGATCCACTCGGCCAGCTGCCAGCCCGCCCCGCCGGCGGCGGTGACACCGAAACTGTGGCCCTCATTGAGCCAGAAATTCTTCAGGCCGGGCGCCGGGCCAATGATCGGATTGCCGTCCGGCGTATAGGCAATGGCGCCGTTATAGACCTTCTTGATGCCCACTTCGCCGAAGGCCGGAACCCGGGTGATGGCGGTTTCGATGTGCGGCGCCAGACGGTCCAGATCCTCCTGGAACAATTCATACTCGCTCTGGTCCGAAGGGCCATCGACATAACAGCAGGGTGCGCCCTTCTCATAGGGACCAAGCAGCAGCCCGCCGTTTTCCTCGCGCATGTACCAGCTTGAATCGGCCTCGCGCAGAACGCCCATTTCCGGCAGGCCCTTCTTCTGGCGTTCGACGATGGCCGGGTGCGGTTCGGTGACAATGTACTGGTGCTCCACCGGAATGACCGGCACATCAAGCCCCACCATGGCCCCCGTCTTGCGCGCGAAATTGCCGGTGGCCGAGACAATGTGTTCGCAGGCAATGTCGCCCTTGTCGGTGTGCACCACCCAGCTGTCATCCGGCTGCTGGCTGATGCCCGTCACCGTGGTGTAGCGGTAGATTTCAGCGCCCCGGGCGCGCGCCCCCTTGGCCAGGGCCTGGGTCAGGTCGGCGGGCTGGATATAGCCGTCGTCAGGATGCTGGATGGCGCCGATGATGCCGTCCATCTCGGCCAGCGGCCAGATGGCCTTCACCTGATCGGGGGTCAGCTTGTTGACCGTGATGCCGATGGTTTCCGCCACCCCGGCGTAATACATGAACTCGTCCCAGCGGTCCTTGGTGCGCGCCAGTCGGATGTTGGACACCTTCTTGAAGCCGACATTCTGGCCGGTCTCGGCCTCCAGCTCATTGTAGAGGTTGACCGAATATTTGTGGATCTGGCCCACCGAATAGGACAGGTTGAACAGCGGCAGCAGGCCCGCCGCATGCCAGGTCGAACCGGAGGTCAGTTCCTTCCGCTCCACCAGCACCACATCGCTCCAGCCCTTGCGCGCCAGCGCATAGAGGGTTGCCACCCCCACCACGCCGCCGCCGATCACCACCACCCGCGCCTTCGATTTCATGGATCTGTCCTCTGCCCCGGTTTGCCGGATTGAATTGATCCCCCACATTAGGAACGGAATTGCCCGGCAGGTCTAGAGGGAACGACCGCCACCGGAGCGATTCCGACAGGGGGCGTCGTTTATGCCGCCCCGCGCAGCCCGCAATGGCGCAAAATGAAGCTGGTGAGGGCGGCCACGTCATCGCGGTCGAACACCGGCACCGGCGCATCGGCCACGGCACCGGTGGCGGCAATGGCCACCACCGTCGGGTCATCGCCCGCCAGCCGGGGATGATCGAGGGCAAGGTTCCTGACCTCGATCTTGTCATGGCCGTCGCGCTTGTAGCCCTCGACGATGATGAGGTCGCAGGGCGCCATCATGGCGAGGATCGCGTCCAGGGGCGGCGGCTCAGTGCCACGGGTTTCATGGATAAGCGCCCAGCGGTCACGCGAAATGACCGCCACCTCCGTGGCCCCCGCCCGGCGGTGACGGAAGGAATCGCGGCCCTCATGGTCGATGTCGAAGGAATGATGGGCATGTTTGACGGTGGACACGGCAAGCCCGCGGGCGGTGAGTGCCATCACCAGCTTTTCAACGAGGGTGGTTTTGCCCGAATTCTTGAACCCGGCAACGCCGATCACCTTGGCCATCATGCATGCTCCGCAAGATCCCGTGCCTGATCAAGATCGGCCTGGGTGTTGATGTTGAAGAAGGGATCAATGGGGGTGGCAGGCCAGCCTGCCGTGCTGGCCTGTGCCGCCCGCGCCCAGTCGCCGATGCGGCAGTCCGGCCCGCCCTTGAGAAAATCCTCCAGCGCCGGCAGCAGTGAAACCGGCCACAACCCGATCAGCGGATGACGGCGGCCGCCCGATGCGGCAATGACCGCCCCCTCCCCCGCTGCCGCAAGGCGCGCCACCAGATCATGGGGCAGAAAGGGCGTGTCGCCTGACACCGTCAACAGCCGCGTGGCCCCCAGAGCCCGTGCCCAGGAAAGACCCGCCTGCATGCCGGCAAGGGGGTTTCCCGTGAATCGCGGATCGTCCGTCAGGATCGGCAGATGGAGATCGGCAAACCGCTCCACATCCCGGTTCAGATTGAGCGCCAGGTGATCGACCTGCGGACCAATGCACGCTGCCACCCGGCCCAGCACCGTATCAGCGCCCAGGCGGGCGGTAAGCTTGTCCACCCCCTCCATGCGCCGGGCGCGCCCCCCGGCAATGATGAGACCGGCCATCATGTATGGGCATAGATCCGCTGTGGCGGCACGAACAGGGTGATCTCATCACCCGGTGCGATCCGTCCTTCGCGCTCCACCCAGGCGGTGATGCCGCGCCTCTGCTGTGCCGCCGCCACCAGCTTCGGCTCGGCTTCAGGGTGGCGCTGGCCCACCGTTTCGGCAATGAGGCGGCAGGGCCGGTTTTCCATGTCCACCACCAGCGTCGCACCGGAAGGAAATTGCAGCCGCGTCGAGGGCGGCAGCAGGCTGAGATCGGGAATGCCCTGGGTCAGCACATTGGCCCCGATCCACTCCGGTTCAATGGCGGGAAGGCCCAGTGCCTCCGCCAGGGCCGCCAGTTCCTCAACCGAAACGATCGTCACCTGGCGCACATTGCGGATCGGCACATTGCGCCGGTAGAGGGTGAGCGTCCGGCTGTCGGAAAGCCGCGTCAGCCCGGCGTGGGAATCACCCGCAATACCGGCAAAGGACAGTTCAAGCGCGGGAACAGGCACCGTTTCCAGTGTCTTCCCGCGGTCCGGGCCGACGAACAGACGCAAGGCCCGCCCGGTAAACCCTAGTTTCATCAGCAATGGCGCCATGTCTGGTCTCCGCAGGTGATTTTGACTATATGGAGCCTCCCATGCAAGATGACCCGGAGCAAACTCTCGACCTTTCTGGCCTGTTGTGTCCGCTACCGGTGCTCAAGGCCGGCAAGCGGCTCAGGTCCATGCAGGCCGGCGAGACCCTCAGGATCATGGCCACCGACCCCATGGCCGAAATTGACCTTCCCCACTATTGCCGCGAACAGGGCCACGACATGCTTGGCCTGACCCGCAGCGGCGACACGTTCATTTTCAGGATCAGACGCACATGAGCTTCGATTTCGGCGCCTTCAACAATTACGGCCCCCTCAAACTGGTGGCGGTGCGCCACCCGCGCGAGGCCTTTGCCTCGGATGCCAGGCTTGATGCCGAATGGCAGAAGCTCAACTATCATGCCCGCCCTGACCTGGCCAATGCCATCCGCGAGTTTGACCGCGCCGAGGCGATCCTGAAGGCAACCGGCGCAACGGTGGTGCAACTGCCCGATGACCCCAGCCTCACCATGGATTCCCTCTATACCCATGATGCGCTGGTGGTGACCCCGAGGGGTCTGGTGCGGCCGCGCATGGGCAAGCCCGAACGGCGCGGCGAACCCGCCATCAACGGCGCGGCTCTTGCCCCCCTTGGCCTGCCACTGGCGGGCGACATTGTCGGCGACGGCAAGCTCGAAGGCGGCGATCTTGTCTGGCTTGACCGCCACACCCTGCTGGCCGGCGTCGGCTATCGCACCAATCTGGAGGGGGTGCGCCAGCTTCAAGCCCTGGTTGGAGACGATGTGCGGGTCGAAGCCTTTGACCTGCCGCATTACAAGGGCAGAAGCGATGTCTTCCATCTCATGTCGGTGCTCTCACCGCTCGATCACGACCTGGCGCTGGTCTATCTGCCGCTCATGCCGGCAAGGCTTGCTGAATTTCTTGAATCACGCGGCATCACCTTCGTTCATGTGCCGGATGAGGAATTTGCCAGCATGGGCTGCAACGTTCTGGCGCTCGGCCCGCGCCATGCCATGGCGGTGGCCGGCAATCCCGAAACCGTCGCTCGTCTCACCGCCGCCGGGGTGAAGGTGGAGGTGATCGAGGGTGCCGACATCTGCCGCAAGGGC
Organism: uncultured Alphaproteobacteria bacterium; assembly: GCA_937873445.1. GTDB lineage: Bacteria > Pseudomonadota > Alphaproteobacteria > Rhizobiales > Aestuariivirgaceae > Aestuariivirga. Next base: position 14,713 of record CALMWF010000044.1, on the reverse strand, counting down.
GAGGGCGGCCCCACCTGCATGACCAGACCCCTGGTGCGCGGCTGATTATTTCACGAATTCGGCCGCCACCTTCTGGGCAAAGCCGGTGGTGACCCGGCCGTCGGCGCGTTCGATGAGCGGACGGCGGATGAGGGCGGGATATTTCAGCGCCAGCGCCAGGGCGCGGGCCTCCGTCAGACCCTCCTTTTCGGCATCGGGCAGGCCGCGCCAGGTGAAGGAGCCGCGGTTCAGGAGCTTCTCCCAGCCGCCCAGTTGCTGTGACCAGTTTTCCAGTTGCGCCCGTGTGGGCACCTCGGCGCGCACATCCTGAAAGCGGTGTGCCACCTTGGCCACCGCCAGCGCGGCAAGCGCCTTCTTCACCGTGGAACAGGTGGAAAGTCCATAAACCCTCAGCATCATTCACTCCTTGCGCAGCGACAGGGTCTGATCGAGATGGGCCGCCGCCTCGGCGCTGCTCTGGTCGGTGAAGGCCCTGAACAGCCCCTCGATCTCGGCCTTCTCGATATCCTTCACGATCACCACCAGGCGGCTGTCATGATCGTCATCGGGCCAGCCGGCCAGCCGGAGCGGCGGATGCAGCACATGCTGCGCCCCCTGCACAATCACCGGCCGGGCGGGATCATCGGCAAGTTTCACAATGCCCTTGAGACGCAGAAGGCGCGGGCCGTGATAGGAGGTGGCGAGTTCGAGAAACATTTCGAGGGCGCGCGGGCTGATGGCGCGCGCCTCGCGCACTGCAAAGCTGCGGATGTGATCGTCATGGCGCGACACATCATGATGATGATGGCGGTGCGGCCGGACCAGCGCCTCATCATTGAGCCAGCGCTGCACGTCAACGCCCTTGGTGGCCGCATCATAGAACCCCATGGTGAACAGCCTTTCCGCCGTGGCCTCGCCGCGGAAGGTGGTCAGCAGCCGCGCCGTGGGATTGAGGCGGCGCATGCGCGTGGTGATGGCAAAGAGCCTGTCCTCGCCGGCGCGCCCTTCCAGCAGGTCAAGCTTGCTGAGCACGATGCGGTCGGCCACCGCCACCTGCTTCACCGCCTCGGCATAGCTGTTGAGCGTGTCATCGCCGTTCACCGCATCCACCACCGTCACCACGCCTTCAAGCCGCAGCGCGTTAAGCAGGGCGGGATCGCGCATCAGCACATGCAGAATGGGGGCAGGATCGGCAAGCCCCGTGGTTTCAATGATGATCCGGTCGAAGGCCTTGACCGTTCCCGCCGCACGCCGCGCCAGAAGGTCGCCCAGCGTGTCAATGAGATCGCCCCGGATGGTGCAGCACAGACAGCCCGAGGCCAGTTCGATGATGTTTTCGGTGGCGCTTTCCACCAACAGATGATCAATGCCCACCGCACCGAATTCATTGATGACCACGCAGGCATTGGCGAGCAGCGGATCCTTGAGCAGATGGTTGAGCAGCGTGGTCTTGCCCGAGCCGAGAAAGCCCGTCAGCACCACCACCGGCAGAGGGTGCGCCATCACCGTGCCTCCGCCTGTGCCGGGCCGGAGGCTGCCACCAGCAGCGCCGCCAGCACCAGTCCGCCTCCCACATATTGCAGGAGCGCCAGGCGCTCGCCCAGCGCCAGTGCGGCAATGCTGAGCCCCACAACGGGTTCCAGATTGAAGAACGGGGCCACCACCGAAGCCGGAGCGGCGCTGAGTGCCCGCATATGCATCATGTAACCGAGACCATAAAGCAGCGACAAAGCCCCCGCCAGAACGAGGCCCCAACCCTGACCCCCCATGAGCGCCAGACTGCCGCCATGGAGGCTGAGCGCCAGCACCAGAAGAACCGGCAGGATGAGGAGATGAACCAGCGCGCCGAACTGGCTGGGCTGCATGTGGCGCGCCAGCATGCGCCCGGTGAAGAACTGCACCACCGCCCCCAGGGCCGCGATCGCCGCCAGCAGCAGGCCGCGCGGATCAAGCCCATCAAAGCGCGGCCCGATGGCCAGCGCCAGACCGGCAAAGGCCAGCCCCGCCGCAACCAGACTGGCGGTGGCCGGTCGATGACCCTCCACCAGCGGAGCTGCCAGCGTGATCAGCACCGGAAAGGTGAAGAAGATGATGACCGCAAGACCGACCGGAATGTATTCCACCGCCATCAGATAGGACACCGAAATGGCGAGCGTGGCCAGCGCCTGTCCGGCAAAGGCGGCGCGCGCCGCCCTGGGCACGCGAAAGCCCGCGCCTGAAACGGCCACCACTGCGCCAAGCAGGGTTGCCGCCACCAAAGTGCGCAGCACCGCGCTTTCCACCGCCGGCACACCCAGGCTGGAGGCCGCCCGCACCATGCTGGGCAGGGTGCCATAGGCGGTGGCCGCCGCCAGGGCATGAAGAATGCCGGTGCGCCGCCCCTCTGCTGCCATCACTTTTTCTTCTTGGGGCGCGGGCTGCGCTTGGCCTTGGGCGGCTTGGCCGGTGCGGCCTTGGCCCGGCCTGGATCAGACCCCTGCACCACCGCTGGTGCAGGCGGCGGCTGCTCGGCCACGGCGGCAATGGCGATCTGACGGAAGGCCGTGGGCGGCATCACGTCACAATGAACCTTTTCCTCGCGCAGCTTGGTGCACAGGTTGAGGCTGGTGACCGCTTCCTGCCCCCACAGCATGGCAGCAAAACCCGCCTTGCCGGGCAGTTCCACCACCCCCGCCGTGCCGGTGGCGCGCATGACCGCCGGACCAATGAGGCGGCCACGCAGCGCCATGTCGGCCAATGTGGCGGTGTCATAGGTGCCGAAGGAAACCCCCCAGCCGCCCGGCTCCATCGCCGAGGCGAGCGTGGCGGCAGGCTTGTTGCGGCACACGGTGGTGGTCATGTCGGCCGGCACCAGCGTGCCCAGCGGCAGGTCGGGAATCTGGGCCACCCGCGCCGGGTTCGCACCGGGCGGACGGGCAAGGCCTTCGGCCATCAGCTTCTGGGCCAGCGCCACACGATGCCCGCCCGAGCGCGCCCCCAGAATGACGGCGATGACCCGCCGCCCGCCATGGCTCATGGCCGCCACCAGATTGTAGCCGGAATTGCACACGAAGCCGGTTTTCATGCCGTTGGCCTCCGGATTGACCCGAAGCAGGCTGTTGCGGTTCATCAGGGTGCGCGCCCCCACCTTGACGGAGGGCTGGGAAAAATATCCCTGATACTCCGGGAATTCGGACAGGATGACAGCGGCAAGAATGCCAATGTCACGCGCCGAGGTGAGCTGGCGCGGATCAAACAGGCCGTTGGGGTTCTGAAAATGCGTGCTGGCCAGACCGAGCCTTTCGGCCGCCGCATTCATTTCGGCAACGAATCGGACCTTGGTGCCGCTCACCGCCTCGGCCAGCACATAGGCCATGTCATTGGCCGAATAGACCAGCAGCGCCTGCAGCGCGAGGTCAACGGATATGGTCTTGCCGATGCCGAGGCCAAGCTTGCTCGGCGGCTGGCTGTTGGCCAGGGCGGAAACGGTAATTTCCTGATCGAGCCGGAGCGAGCCATCGCGCAGATGGCGGAACACCACATAGGCGGTCATCAATTTGGACAGTGAGGCGGGATACCAGGGCTCCCCCGCCCGATCGGCGGCCATCACCTCGCCCGAACCGGCGTCGAACACCACATAGGGGCCGCTGGCGGCAACATCAGCGGGGCCGGGAATGGTGCTGCCATCGTCATCGGAATCCGCCTGCGCCAGAGCGGGCCGAGCAAGCCCAAACCCCAGCACCACCAGCAGAAGAAGACGTGAAAACGCAGCCAACACACCACCTGTCTCAATGAAGATCGTGAGCTATCCCATCACGCGCCGGCAATCAACCCAGGGCGGCGGAATTGCTTTCCTGCCGGGTAAATGTGACCGGCCCATGGTGCCCCTGGAGGGACTCGAACCCCCACGCCCTTGCGGACAACAGATTTTGAGTCTGTCGCGTCTACCATTCCGCCACAGAGGCTTGCCCCGCGCCTGCTCTAGACGAGGGCAGGCGCCCGTGCAAGGGCGGGCGCTTGCACGCCCCGCGCCAATGGCCTTTAAGCGGGCCATGATCCGGGTCACTGATTCCCTCTTTCTTGACGAGCGCTCGCTGAGTGAAAGCTTTGCCCGTGCCGCAGGGCCGGGCGGGCAGAACGTCAACAAGGTGGAAACCGCCGTGGAGCTGCGCTGCGACCTCGACCGGAGCGGCCTGCCCGATGACGTCATCACGCGTCTCAAGGCCCAGGCCAAACATCTCGTCACCCAGAACGGCGAGCTCGTCATTCAGGCCCAGCAATTCCGCTCGCAGGACAGAAACCGCGCCGCCGCCCTGGAGCGCCTCGTCGGCCTCATTGCCAAAGCCGCCATCCGGCCGCGCAAACGCATCGCCACAAGGCCCAGCAAAGCCTCCAAGACCCGCCGCCTCGACGCCAAGTCGCGCCGGGGCTCGGTCAAGGCTCTGCGCCGTGGCCCGTCACTGGATTGAACCTCATGCTGCGCAAACTCTACGACTGGACCCTGTCGCTGGCCGCCCGCCCCACGGCGGAAATCTGGCTCGCGGTCATTGCCTTCATCGAAAGCTCGATCTTTCTGGTGCCGGCCGATGTGCTGTTTCTGCCCATGTCGCTGGCCCGGCCGCAGCGCGCCTACCGCTATGCCCTGGTGGCCACGGCGGCCTCGGTGGCGGGCGGCATCGCCGGTTATTTTCTCGGCTATTTCGCCTATGAAACCCTGGCCAAGCCCATCCTTGCCTTCTATGGCAAGCTCGACAGTTTCGAACAGCTCCGCCACTGCGCCAATGGCGACACCCTCATGCTGCTGTTGGTGACATCGGGGCTGGCCCATCTGCCACCCATCAAGGTGGTCACCATTCTGGCCGGTGTGGCCAAGATCAGCTTTGTCTTCTTTGTGGTGTCCTGCGTGGTGGCCCGGGGGGCGCGCTTCCTGGCGCTGGCCTGGGCGCTGCGCCGCTATGGTGAACCCATCCGAACCTTCATCGAAGAGCGCCTGCATCTCATCGCCGGCCTCATTGCCGCCCTGTTGATCGGTCTTTATCTGGCGCTCAAATATTTCAGCCAAGCGGGAAGCCTGACATGCTGAAGCACCTGACCACCCAACGCGCCAGCCTGCTGGTGGCGCTGGCGGCCATTGCCGCCCTGGCCTCGGCCTGGGGGTTTCAACTGGCGGGCTATGCGCCCTGCCCGCTCTGCCTTTATCAGCGTTGGGCCTATTACGCCGGCATTCCCGTCACCCTGCTTGCCTTCTATCTGACGCTGAAGAAATCACCCGCCGCCCGGCCCCTGCTGCTGCTGGCCGGACTGATGTTTCTCGGCAACGCCATTTTCGCCGCCTGGCATGCGGGCATTGAATGGAAATTCTGGCCAGGCCCCTCCACCTGCACCGGCGGGCAATTGACAGGCGGTCTGCCAGACCTCAGCAAGCCCATTGTGATGTGCGATGTGCCGGCCATCCGCATTCTTGGCATTTCGCTCGCCGGCTGGAATGCGCTGGTCTGTCTTGGTCTGGCGATGACTGCCTTCTTCGGCAGCAGACCTCACGGATCCAGTTCCGTATCCCAGTAGAGATAGTCCTGCCAGCTTTCATGCAGGTAGTTGGGCGGAAAGTGGCGGCCATTGGCATGCAGCTCGGCCACCGTGGGCACATGCGGCCGCTGTGACGGATGCATGCGCGCCTCCCTTGGCATCATGCCGCCCTTGGCCAGATTGCACGGCGAACAGGCGGTGACCACATTGTCCCAGGTGGTTTGCCCGCCGCGTGACCGCGGAATGACATGATCGAAGGTCAGGTCATCATGGGCGCCGCAATACTGGCAGGAAAAGCGGTCGCGCAGGAACACGTTGAAGCGCGTGAAGGCGGGCTGGCGCGACGGCTTCACATAGGTCTTGAGGGAAACCACGCTGGGCAGGCGCATTTCAAAGGACGGGCTGCGCACCACCCGGTCATACTCGGAGACGATATTGACCCGCTCCATGAACACCGCCTTCAGCGTATCCTGCCAGCTCCACAGCGACAGGGGATAGTAACTCAAGGGCCGGTAGTCGGCATTGAGCACAAGGGCCGGGCAGGCTTCAGGCGCAACACGAGCGTGGTGAAAAGGGAAGACGTCACCTCCGGGTCGGAAACCAGCCTACCATAAACCCTGTGGCGGGAGTGTGAAGGAGAAAATCACCCGCGCCTGAAGCCGTCAGCCCTGTGCCGTTTCGCGCATGGCCCGGTAGTGCCGCCACAACAGCCGCGCCGCCACCGCCCGGACCGGGGACCACTTCCGGGCCCGGCGGGCCAGCGCCTTGGCCTCCGGTATGGCCCTGAGGTGAAACAGGTCATGGGCGGCAAGCTGCAGGGCCCGGTCGCCCGCTGGAAAAATATCGGCCTCGCCCAAAGCCCCCATCAGGTAGATTTCTGCCGTCCACGGCCCTACCCCCGGCAGGGCGAGAAGGGCCGCCCGCGCCTCGGCCTCGGTCAGCTGGCGCAGGCCCGCCAGATCAAGCTGGCCCGACTGCACCGCCCTGGCCGCCCCGTGAAAGGCCCGCGCCTTGGCGCCGTTCAACCCCAGCGCCCGGTAGTCCTCCACCGTCATGGCCAGTATGGCCGCCGCATCATGGGGTGAAACCCTGGCCTCGATCCGCGCCCAGATGGCAGCGGCCGCCTTGAGCGAGATCGACTGTTCGGTGATGATCTGCAAGAGGGTGTGGAGACCTTCGGGCGCCAGGCGGAGCGGCGGCAGGCCGTGGGCTGCCACCACCGGCTGGAAGCGCGGCTCCAGCGCCAGCAGAAGGGTGACCCCGCGGGCCAGATCTTGGTCATTGGCAATGCGCTTCATGGGCCAAGATTTGACCGCTGGGCCAAAGCAGCGCAAGAGGCTTGCGCCATGCTGACGCCCAGGCCCGTTTTCCGCTTTGCCCCCAGCCCCAATGGCCGGCTCCACCTCGGTCATGCCTATTCGGCCCTGCTGAACCAGCACCGGGCCAGGGAGGCGGGCGGCCACCTGCTGCTCCGCATCGAGGACATTGACCAGACCCGCTGCAACCGAAGTCTCGGCGAGGCCGCCATTGATGATCTCCACTGGCTGGGCCTCCGCTTTGACGGCGCGGTGCGCTGGCAGAGTGAGCATCTCGCCGAGTATCACGCCGCCCAAAAGCGTCTGACCGAAGCGGGCCTCACCTACCCGTGCAGCTGCACAAGGAAGGATCTGGCGGCCCTGCCGCCATCCCCCGCCGATCCGGAGGGCCAGCCGCTCTACCCCGGCACCTGCCGCAGCACCGGGCCACGGCCCGGCCTTCCCGCCAGCCTGCGCCTTGCCATGGACCGCGCCGCCGGGGGCCGCGCCCTCACCATGACCGAGAAGGGCCGGGTGCTACCGGTTGATCCCGCTGTCTGGGGCGATGTGGTCATCGCCCGCAAGGACATTGGCACCTCCTACCATATCGCCGTCTGTGTTGATGATGCCCTGCAGGGGGTGAGCCATGTGGTGCGCGGCACCGATCTGTTCGCCGCCACGTCCATTCACCGTCTGGTGCAGGACATACTGGGTCTGCCTGAGCCGCACTACCACCACCATGACCTCATCCGCCATGACACCGGGCGCAAACTGGCCAAGTCACAGGGTGATCGGTCGCTCGCCGATCTGCGCGCGGCGGGGGTGACAGCCGCGGACATCCGCCGCCAGTTGGGGTTTTCCTGACCATCAGCCCGAAAAGTTGCAGACTTTTCGGCCTTCTGTATCAAGCGCACCAGGCGCTGACACGGACCGGATAAGAGAATCCGATGAATAGTGACAAACCTTGCAACCTTGGCTACCGTGACTTCATGGAAAAGGCTGGCGCCTTTATTCGGGTGAAGATTGAAACAACTCAACCCATTGAGTTGAATGACTTTGTTTCGGCCTTTGCTTCGATTGGGAGTGAATATTCTAGGTTCATGAAGGCCGAAAACCCAGACCTGAGTGACGATGCAAAAATCTATGTAAGTGAAGTGAGGCAGGGATCAATCATCGCTGACTTGGTTCCCTATGTGATGCCAATATTGCAGGCCATTGACGTTGGCCTAATCGTTGACCAGTTCATCAAGCGCGTGGGCGATATAGTAAGAACCTACCAAACCCCCGGTGCCAGACCAGATCAATACACGAAGTCCGAACTCAAAGACGTTATGGAGGGTATGGCGGCAATTGCCAATGACCCAAATGGCCGACAAGACATCGAGTCAATTGTGATTGAGGGCGGACAATCAAAGATACGCGCTGCTATTAAGTTCACAACACAAGAAGCCAGAACTGCCATCGGGAACATGCGTGAGCATGTAAGGATAATTGAGCATCACGAGGATCACAATAAACGGATGGTCTTGATGCGATTTTTCCAGTCCAACCTAAAGGATGCGGAACTGCAAAGGCCATCAGGTGAGCAGGTCATTATTCAAGCAATAGATCACCGCCCGCGCCCGCTGGTCTATGCTTCAGAAATGGCGAAGGATAGAATCAAGCACGAGATATCGGAAAGTGAAGCCAACATCTTCAAGAAGGGCTTCTATGTGGATGTGCTCGTTGATATGGTCGGGGATCGAGTTGCGGCCTACAAGGTCACCAACTTTCACGAAGTCATAGATCTTCCGGACTAAGGCAAAAACCTAATTTCTCCAGCCCCTATTGCCACCATACACTGAAGCAAAAAGGCGGCACTAAAGCCGTCACGACTCACCTTGTTATTGAGGTTCCGTTTCGTGAACGCCGATTGCTGCCAGCTTTTCAGCGAGTGTAGCATAGGTCACGCCCCTGCGCTTCAACTCCCCCTTCAGGATGTTCTTTGCCAGTTCCTCGAAGTGCGCTTAATATATAACGTCAGACTTTTCGGACAGACTGATGGGAAAACACCACCCATCAGCCCGAAAAGATGCAGACTTTTCGGACAAGCTGATGGGCAGCAACCCTTCAGAAGTCCGAGATGATACCCTTCTTTTCCCAGTCGCCGTAGCGGGTGGGTTCTGGCCCCTTGCGGCCGTGAACCTCCGGCGGCAGCGATGCCTTGTCCTGGGCTGCCTTGCGCCGGGCCTCGGCCTCGGCCAGAGCGCGTTGAGCGGCGGGCGGCAACACCCGTTCCGTGCTTGAAGAATCCGTCATGCCGCCCAATATAGCAGGGCCGAACGGAGACCTGTCATGAACTATTTCAAGACCACCCTGCTGCTCGCCGCCATGACGGCGCTGTTCATGGCCGTGGGCTATGGTCTGGGCCGTGGCCCCGGCATGATGATTGCTTTCTTTGCCGCGCTGGCCATGAACCTGTTTTCCTATTGGAACTCTGACAAGATGGTGCTGCGCATGGCGGGCGCCCAAGCCATCGACCGTGCGGCGGCACCCGAATTCTTCGACATGATCGAGCGTCTGGCCAGGCGCGCCGGCCTGCCCATGCCCAAGGTCTATCTCATGGACAATGACCAGCCCAACGCCTTCGCCACCGGGCGCAATCCTGAAAACGCGGCGGTTGCCGCCACCACCGGCCTGCTGCGGCGCCTGTCGCCCGAACAGGTGGAAGGCGTGATGGCCCATGAGCTGGCCCACATCAAGAACCGCGATACCCTCATCATGACGGTGACCGCCACCCTTGCCGGCGCCATTTCCATGCTTACCAATTTTGGCATGTTTTTTGGCGGCAGCCGCGACCGTGACAACCCCCTGGGCGGCATTGCCGCCATTGCCATGATGCTGCTGGCGCCGCTGGCCGCCATGGTTGTGCAGATGGCGGTGAGCCGCAGCCGTGAATATGCCGCCGACCGCATGGGGGCCGAAATTTCCGGCAAGCCTCTGGCGCTGGCCCATGCTCTGGCGACGATTTCCGGCGCGGCGGCCCATATCAGAAATCCCGAAGCCGAGGCCAATCCGGCGGCGGCCCACATGTTCATCATCAACCCGCTCCATGGCGAGCGCATGGACAATCTGTTCTCGACCCACCCCGCCACGGAAAACCGCATTGCCGCGCTGGAGGCCATGGCCCGCGATATGGGGAGTGCGTCGTCGCGCACCGCCTCCGCCCAGGGCCCCTGGGGCTGACGGTGAAGCCGGGCGGCAGCACGGAAGGACTGGCCGCCCGCGCCGTGGCGCTGAAGCTTGTTTATGGCGTGCTGGTGGAGGGAGTTGCCCTCGACCAGCAGATGGAGACGGATGCCGCCTTCACCAAGCTCGCCCCGCGTGACCGCGCCTTTGCCCATGCGCTGGCCGCCGTGAGCCTGCGCCGCCATGGCGATCTGACGGCGGCAGTCCAGCCCTTTCTGGCCAAACCCCTGCCGAAGAGCAGCGGCCCCGCCTTTCTCATTCTGCTGCTCGGCGCTGCCCAACTGCTGCTCATGGCCACCCCGCCGCACGCCGCCATTTCAGCCAGTGTCGATCTCGCCAAGCATGACCCCAAGGCCCGCCACTTCGCCGGTCTCATCAATGCCGTGCTGCGCAAGGTGGCGGGACTTGATCCCGAAAGCCTCGCTGCGGACCCGTCGCGCAACCTGCCGGACTGGCTCAAGGCCCGCCTGCTTTCCGCCCATGGGGCCGAAACCACCCATGCCATTGCCCTGGCCCATGCCCATGAGGCCCCCCTTGATATCAGCGTGAAGGACAATGCCGCGCTGTGGGCCGAACGCCTTTCGGCCACACTTCTCCCCACCGGCAGCCTGCGCCTGCCACTGCAGCATGGTCCGGTGACCGAGCTTCCCGGTTTTGCCGAGGGTGAGTGGTGGGTTCAGGATGCCGCCGCCGCCCTGCCGGTGATGCTGGCCGGGTCCGTGGCGGGTAAGACGGCACTTGACCTCTGTGCCGCGCCCGGCGGCAAGACGGCGCAATTGGCCGCCCGCGGGGCCACCGTCACCGCCGTCGATGATTCCGCCCCGCGCCTGGCCCGGCTCCACGACAATCTGAAACGCCTGCGCCTTGCCGCCACCGTCCTCACCGCCGATGTGCTGGCCCTGCCAGAGCACCGGCAGTATGACCTGGTCTTGCTGGATGCGCCCTGTTCGGCCACCGGCACCATCCGCCGTCATCCCGACCTGCCCCATCTCAAATCCGCCCGCCAGATTGACGGGCTGGTGAAACTGCAGGCGCGCCTGCTGGACAAGGCGGCCACCCTCACCAGACCGGGTGGCATGCTGCTCTATTGCACCTGCTCGCTGCTGCCGGAGGAGGGCGAAGACCAGACCGCAGCCTTCCTGACCCGTCAGCCCGAATTTTCCCGCCTGCCGGTGAAGCCCGCCGATGTGGGTGGTGAAGCCCGGTTCATCACCCCCGCGGGGGATTTGCGCACCCTGCCCGCCATGGCCTTCGGCGGCGACACGCTGGACGGATTTTACACAGCCCGCCTCATCCTCGCCGGCCATTAGCGTTTCATTAACCATGGCTGGCTGACACTCCATCCCCCGAACCCTCAACCCCGCGCGATGGAACCCTCTGCCCATGGGCGCCCGTGGACTGCTAGCACGTCTGGCCGGCCTGCCCCGCGCGGGCTGGCCTGCGCATGAGCCTGCTGCAACGGTCAGTCTGCGCCGGGCGGTGCCGCGCCTGTCGCCCGGATCACCGGACCGGGCGCGCGCCATGTATCGCGGGCACTGCGACCTCGGCGGCATGACCGTGACCTGCCCGCCGCTTGATCTGTTTGCGACCCATCTGCCGCCCCAGGCTGCGGCCGCGCTCCATGGCCTGGTCTGGCTCAGGGACTTCGCCACCGAACCGCGGGCACTGACCAGCGTCATGGCCCGACGCCTGCTGGCCGCCTGGGCCGAAACCGCCCGCAGCCCCGATCCTGCTGTTGAGGCAACCGCCCTGCTCAACCTGACCCTTGATGGTCCGCTGCTGTTTGCCGCCGCCACCGATGACAAGCTCGCCCGCCTGGTGGCCAGCCAGGCCCAGCGCATTCTCGGCCAGCGCCGCCATGATGTGGGCCTTGACCTGTGGCAGGGCGTGGCGCTTGCCCATGCCGTCACCGTGTTCAGCGGCCTCGACACGCTGCGCGATGCCATGGAAGCCCGCCTTTCACGCGGCCTTGCCGGTTTCATTCTGCCGGACGGCGCGCCCCTTTCACGCCAGCCTGCCCACCTCATGGAATTGCTGAGCCTTCTTCTGCCGCTGCGCCAGGCCATGTTTGAAGCCCGGCTGCCGGTACCCGCCGCCCTGCATGGCGCACTGGAGCGCATGTTGCCCATGCTCCGCCTGCTCTGCCATGGGGATGGCGGCCTGGCTCTGTTTCAGGGTGCCGCGTCCATGACGGCGGAGGTGGCAGCCCTTCTTGCCCTCGATTCCACCCAGGGCAAACCGCTGGGCCTTGCAGCCCATGCCGGCTTTGCCCGCCTTGCCCAGGGGCAGGCCCTGCTGGTGGCCGACACTGCCACGGGCGGGCCACATCACAGCGCGCTCGCCATTGAATTTTCCGACGGCCCCCACCGCATCCTCAGCAATTGTGGCAGCCCGCGCTGGGGCAATGCCGACTGGCACAGGGCGGCCTGCTCCAGCCTTGCCCACAACACGCTGAGCCTTGGTGATGATGAGGCCCAGGCCAGTTCCAGCGCGGCCGCCACCCTGGAACATGCCAGAGCCGGAAGCCTGCTCACCATGACAGCCCATCATGCTCAGGGTGTCAGCCACCAGCGTGAATGCTTCCTGTCCGGCAATGGCCAACACCTCAGGGTGAGTGACAGTCTAAGCCAGGTGCCAGAGGGTGTGAGCCTGAGGCTTCATCTCCATCCCACGGTGAGGGCACAAAGCTTTCATCAGGGCGAGAAATTTCTGCTCATCCTGCCCAGCCGGGCGGTGTGGGAAATGGAGGCCGCTGAGGTGGAGATGCGGCTTGAGGATTCAGTGTTCATGGCAGGAAGCGAAGGGCCGCGGCGCAGCCAGCAGATCGTTCTCCGGCCTAGAGCGTCAGCCGGGCCGGTGACCATTCGCTGGGCGCTGCGCAAGCAGGGCAAACCCGCCCGCGCCAGAAGCGAAAGCCAGCCCGAACTGGTCACGGCCAGTGACTGAACCAAAGTCTCTGCCCTTCTAGACATGTGCGGACACGTGCCGCCTTGCCATGGCCAACGCCATCCTTTACCGGGGTCGGCGAAAGGGATTACGCCATGACCGCCACAGCCCGCCCCGTCAGAAGGGCGCTCATTTCCGTTTCCGACAAGACCGGCCTTATCGACTTCGCCCGGGCGCTGTCCGCCCGTGGCGTAGACATTCTGTCCACCGGTGGCACCGCCAGGGCGTTGAAGGAGGCGGGCCTTTCCGTGCGCGACGTGTCCGAGGTGACGGGCTTTCCCGAAATCATGGACGGCCGGGTCAAGACGCTTCACCCCAAGGTACACGGCGGGCTTCTGGCGGTGCGCGGCAATGCCGAACACGAGGCCGCCCAACAGGCCCACGGCATTGCCGATATCGACCTTCTTGCCGTCAATCTCTATCCCTTTGAGGCGACGGTGGCCAAGGGCGCCGCAGCCGATGAGGTGATCGAGAACATCGACATCGGTGGCCCCGCCATGATCCGGGCCGCCGCCAAGAACCACGACCATGTGACGGTCATTGTCGAGCCGGAGGATTATGCCCGCGTGCTCACCGACATGGCGGGCAACGCCGGGGCCACCACCCTTGCCACACGGCGTTCGCTGGCGCTCAAGGCCTATGCCCGCACCGCTGCCTATGATGCTGCCATCAGCCGCTGGTTTGCCGGTGAACTGGGCGAACCCTTTCCGTCCTTCATTGCCCTGGGCGGGCGGCGCCAGCAGCTGCTGCGCTATGGCGAGAACCCGCACCAGCAGGCAGCCTTCTACAAGACCACCGATGCCCGCCCCGGCGTCATGGACGCCGAGCAGTTGCAGGGCAAGGAACTGTCCTACAACAACATCAATGACGCCGATGCCGCCCTTGAATGCCTGGCCGAACTGGCGCCCGAGGGCAAGCCTGCCTGCGTCATCGTCAAGCACGCCAATCCCTGTGGCGTGGCGCTGGGCGAAACGGCTCTGGAGGCCTATCGGAAAGCATTCACCTGCGATCCGGTGTCTGCCTTTGGCGGCATCATTGCCCTCAACCGCCCGCTTGATGAAAAGACCGCTGCCGAGATCACCAAGCTGTTCACCGAGGTCATTCTGGTGCCCGGGGCTGATGACATGGCGCGCGCCATTGTTGCCGGCAAGAAGAACCTTCGCCTGCTCCTTCTGAAGGACATGCCGGATGCATCAGGTCCCGGCTATGCGGCCAAGACAGTGGCCGGAGGACTACTGGTGCAGACCCGCGATGCAGCCCGCGTCGATGACATGGAGCTGAAGGTGGTGACCAAACGTCAGCCCACGGCCCAGGAACTTGCCGACCTGCGCTTTGCCTTTCGGGTGGCGAAGCACGTGAAGTCCAACGCCATTGTCTATGTGAAGGATGGCGCCACTGTGGGGGTGGGCGCTGGCCAGATGTCGCGGGTGGATTCCGCCCGCATTGCCGCCCGCAAGAGCGAGGATGCGGCGGCGGCCGCAGGCGTGAAGGAGGCGCTCGTCAGGGGGTCGGTGGTGGCCTCCGATGCCTTTTTCCCCTTCCCCGATGGCCTGCTGCAGGCCGCGGCAGCGGGTGCCACTGCCGTGATCCAGCCCGGCGGATCTTTGAAGGATCAGGACGTGATCGAGGCCGCCGATGCGGCGGGCCTTGCCATGGTCTTCACCGGTACCCGCCACTTCCGGCACTGACGCATCAGCCCGAAAAGTTGTCAGACTTTTCGGAAAAGCTGATGCGCAATAAACCATCAGCCCGAAAAGTTG
>CALMWF010000043.1 GCA_937873445.1 uncultured Alphaproteobacteria bacterium | reverse complement strand
CGCACCGACGACATCATCAACGTCGCCGGCCACCGCCTGTCCACCGGCGGCATGGAGGAGGTTCTGGCCTCTCATCCCAATGTCGCCGAATGCGCCGTCATCGGCGTGGTCGACCAGTTGAAGGGCCATGTGCCGGTGGGCTTCGTGGTGCTGAAGGCGGGCGTGACCAAAACCGCCGCCGAGGTGGAGAAGGAATGCATCCAGCTCATCCGCGACAAGATCGGCGCGGTTGCCTCTCTCAAGACCGCCATGGTGGTGCCGCGCCTGCCCAAGACACGCTCCGGCAAGATCCTGCGCTCCACCATGCGCAAGATCGCCGACAACGAGCCGTGGAAAATGCCCACCACCATTGATGATCCGGCGATCCTCGACGAGATCACCAAGGCGCTGCGCGACAAGGGCCTGGGCGCCTGAAGCTTGTAACGGTTACATCCCTCCCCGCCCGGCGGGGAGGGATTTTTCATGATGGTGGTCGATGTCGTTTCACACCTGGCTGATCTTTGTTCCGGCCTGCTTTGCGCTGAACATGGCCTTCGGGCCCAATAATTTTCTTGCCCTCACCAATGCGGCGCGCGCCGGGGCTGGCCGCGCCATTCTGGTGGCCCAGGGGCGAAACCTTGCCTTCGCCATCATGATCGTCATTACCGCCGTGGGCCTGGGCGCTCTGCTGGCGGCCAGCGCTGCGGCCTTCACCCTCATCAAGGTGGCGGGGGCGGCCTATCTTTTCTATCTCGGGGTCAGACTGTTGCTGGCCCGCGCCCCCACCATCATCGCCAGCGAAGCGCCAGCAGACAAAACTCTGTGGCAACTGGCCAGGCAGGAATTCTGGGTGGCCATGGGCAACCCCAAGGCCATCCTCATCTTCACCGCCTTCTTTCCGCAATTCCTCACGCCCGACCGCTATGCCCAAGGCTTCGTCATCATGGGGGTGACCTTTCTGGTGCTGGAGGCTGCCGCCATTGCCCTTTATGCGCTGCTCGGCGCGCGCCTGGGCCCGCTCATGCGCAAGCCCGCAACCCTGCGCTGGTTCAACCGTGTGTCCGGCACCATGATGATGGCTTTCGGCCTTGGCCTGCTGCTGGCGCGGCGCCCTGCCTCATAGCAAAAGGGCCGGCATGAACCGGCCCTTTGAAAGATAATCCGTTGGCGGATCAATCGTCCTTGTCGAGCTTCAGCGTCTTGAGCTTGGCGAAGACCGAATCGGCGTCATACTGCGGCTCCTCCTCGCGCTTGATCGGGGCCGACTGGGCGGCCGCTTCCGCCTCGGCCTTGGCGCGGGCCTCCTCGGCTGCCGCCTGGGCTGCCTGATGGGCCGCCGTGCCCGCCACTTCGGCGGCGGGAATGAGGGTGCGCGGCGCTTCCACATCGGGCTGCTGGCCGCGGCCCAGCTTGCGGGCTGCCTTCTGCACGGCAAAATCCAGGTCAAGCTGCGAGCACAGACCCAGCGTCACCGGATCCACCGGCTTGATGTTGGAGGCGTTCCAGTGGCTGCGGTCCTTCACTGCCGCAATGGTGCTCTTGGTGGTGCCCACCAGTTTCATGATGGCCGATTCCGGCAGTTCCGGATGGTGGCGCAGCAGCCAGGCAATGGCGTCGGGCCGCTCGCCCCGGCGCGACACCGGCGTATAGCGCGGGCCGGAGGTGGAGCGCTTCACCGGAATGTTGACCTTGGATTCGAGCAGGTGGAGACGATAGTTGGGATCGGCCTCGCCCTTCTCGATTTCCTCGCGCGTCAGCTGTCCGCCGGTCACCGGGTCAAGCCCCTTGATGCCCGCCGCCACGTCGCCATCGGCAATGCCCTTCACCTCCAGCTCATGCAGGTTGGTGTAGTCGGCAATCTGGCGGAAGCTCAGCGCGGTGTTTTCGACCAGCCACACGGCGGTGGCCTTGGGCATAAGCGGGGCGCGGGACATGATCTTTCTCTCCTTCGGAACCGGCTTTCGAGGGCTCCAATCCTAGATTCTTGAACATCAGGGGATGGCCCTATATAGGCGGACCGGGTGCGGCTGTCCACGGCCTTCCGTTCACGGAACGAGGACGATCTTGCCCGTATGGCCCGAGGCCTCCATCAGGGCGTGTGCTGCCGCCGCTTCCGCCAGCGCAAAGCTGCGGTCCACCACCGGCAGGCATTGGCCCTGTGCCAGCAGCGGCCACACCTTTTCCTCCAGCGCCCGGGCAATGGCCGCCTTTTCGGCCACGCTGCGCGGCCTGAGCGTGGAGCCGGTCAGCGTCAGCCGCTTCAGCATGAGGGGCATCAGGTCCACCTCCACCTTGAAGCCGTTCTGAAAGGCGATGTTGATAATGCGGCCATCGGGGGCTGCCGCCTTGATGTTCCTGGTCACATAGTCGCCGCCCACCACATCAAGAATGACATCGGGGGCAATCTTCTGATCCTTCAGCACCGCCAGAAAATCCTGCTCGCGGTAATTGATGGCAAGTGCGGCCCCCAGCCCCTCGCACACCCGCGCCTTTTCGGCGCTGCCCACCGTGGTGATGACGCGCGCACCAAAGGCATGGGCCAGTTGAATGGCCGTGGTGCCAATGCCGCCCGCCCCGCCATGCACCAGCAGGGTCTGTCCCGGCTTCAGGGCGCCGCGCTCAAACACATTGGTCCACACGGTGAAATAGGTCTCCGGCAGGGCGCCGGCCTGTTCAAAGGAAAGCCCCGGCGGCACCGGCAGCGCATGGTCCGCCGCCGCCACGCAATATTCGGCATAGCCGCCACCGGTCACCAGGGCGCACACCCGGTCCCCCACCGCCCAGCGCGTCACCTGCGCCCCCACCGCCGCCACTTCGCCCGCCACCTCCAGACCCGGTGTCAGCGGGGCGCCGGGCGGCGGCGGATAAAGCCCCTGGCGCTGCATCACATCGGGCCGGTTGACGCCCGCCGCCCGCACCCGGATCAGGATTTCGCCCGCCCCCGCCATGGGCCGCGCCAGTTTCACCGGCTGCAACACCTCAGGCCCGCCGGGCGCGGTAATGGCAATGGCGGTCATCTCGGTCATGGCAGATCTCCAAAGGCTTGAGTGCCCTTTAGGCTTGGGGCATTCTGGACACAAGCCAGCCACAGGGAGCATCCGCCCATGGACCTTGACGACCTGCCCAAGCCCAAGCCGCAGATGGTCATCGGTGAAAATCTGGAAAACATGGGGCTGGCCGAATTGGAACAGCGCCTTGCCGCGCTGGATGAGGAAATTGGCCGGGTGCGTGCCGAAATGGCGCGCAAGCAGTCGGGCCGGGCCGCCGCCGATGCCCTGTTCAAATCCGGGTGACCAATCCTGGGCTACTCCGGCCAGCCGCGCATGCCCCCGGCTGAGCCATTAACCAAGTTTTAAGCCTTGCCGTTTACCATACTGATCATAGCCCGCCCGCGCGGGCTGTTCAGTGGCTCTGTCCACTTTGTTTGACGCCTCCCTG
The DNA here is from genome assembly GCA_937873445.1 of uncultured Alphaproteobacteria bacterium. Lineage (GTDB taxonomy): Bacteria > Pseudomonadota > Alphaproteobacteria > Rhizobiales > Aestuariivirgaceae > Aestuariivirga. The sequence goes on along the minus strand of CALMWF010000043.1, from coordinate 65,981 downwards.
TTAGAAACTCAAAGCCGCGCTCTGACGCGGCTTTTTTTTGGCCCCGAACTTGCTTTCACAAGGCTGCGCGTGAGCGGCTCACGCGATATTGACCGGAAATGGCGCAGGCGTATGATCCGGCCTCCGGTCAGTAAAAGTGTATGAAAGAGAGTAAGGGGCCATAAACCATGACGTCCGAGCGCCAGGAAAAAACCGGCACCATCAGTTTCTTCACCCGCTTCACGGCGTCGGAACAGTTCGACAAGGTGTTCAAGGAGGGCATGGGGCTGGTGGAGGAAACCGCCAACTATCTCGATGGCCCCGGCCGCACCGATGCCCGCATGCTGGACCGCCATGGCGCGGTGGCCTATGCCACCGAGAGCATGCGGCTGACCACCCGCCTCATGCAGCTGGCCTCATGGCTGCTGCTGCAGCGGGCCATTGCCGCGGGTGAACTGTCGCCCGAGGAAGCGAGCAAGGAAAAGACCCGCATTCACCTCTCCGACATTGGCCGCGGCCATGCCATTCCCGGTTCCGAACAGCTGCCCGAGGGGCTGAACGCCCTGGTCGACCGCTCCATCACCCTGCTCGAACGCGTTGTGCATTTTGACGCCATGCTGAAGCCCGGTGCCCAGGTGCCGGTGCTGGAGGAGAGCCCGGTGTCGGCGCAACTGGACCGTCTGGCCTCGGCCTTTGCCGCCCGGCGCTGATGGTGCTGGTGCAACGGGGTCTGATAACGACGCCGTGAACATGTTTTCGACAAATTCCGGGCGTTAGAGCGCCGTCAACCGGAAGGCGAAGTGGTTTCGCCGGACGGCTTACCCGGAGGCGAACTATGACCAACCTTATTGCCGATGTCATGAAGATGGCGTCCCCCGCCCTCATCGACAAGGCGTCCCAGTCCCTCGGCATCAATGCCGACATCATCAAGGGCGTTATGGGCGGCGCCGTCCCCGGCGTGCTTGGCGCGGTGGTGAACAAGGCCACCATGCCCGGCGGCATCAACGATATTCTCGGCGGCCTCAAGCAGGCCAACCCCGATGTGGGCGGCAGCCTGGCCTCGGTTCTCACCGGCAAGGGCGCGGGCGATTTCGCCGCCCAGGGCAGCTCGCTGCTCAACTCCATGCTCGGTCAGGGCGTTGTCGGCGCGCTGGTCAGCGCGGTGGCCAAGAACGCTGGCACCAGCACCGCCGTTGGCTCCACCCTCATGGGTCTGGTGGGCCAGATGGTCATGGGCACGCTGGCCAAGAACGCCTCCGGCCTTGACGCCGGTGGCCTGATGAGCCTGCTCAACTCGCAGAAGGGCGTCATCCAGGCGGCCCTGCCGGCGGGCTTCGGTGCGGCTCTCGGCACCCTCGGCTCCACCGCCGATGCCGCCAAGGCGGCGGCGGCCAAGGTCACCACCCAGGCCAGCCACACCGCCAACACCGCCATGCGCGAGGCCCAGGCGGCTTCCGGCGGCGGCTTCGTGAAGTGGCTCATCCCGCTGGCGCTGCTGGCGGGCGCGGCCTGGTACTTCCTGAGCCCCGGCGCTGCTCCCACCGTCACCGAGGCCCCGGCCCCGGCGGCTCCGGCCACCGAACAGGCGGCTCCCGCTCCGGCTCCGGCGGCGCCCGCCGCCACCGAGCAGGCCCAGCCTGCCGCTCCGGCGGTTCCGGCCGTTCCGGCCGTTCCGGCAGCGCCCTCGCTGGTCATTGACAATGTTGATGTCGGCACCGTGCTGAACACCGCCTTCACCGGCCTCACCGGTGCGCTCGGCGGCATCACCGACGTGGCCTCGGCCCAGGCCGCCCTGCCCAAGCTGCAGGAAGCGGCGGGTGCGGTGGACCAGGTGTCTGGCGTGGCTGGCAAGTTCTCGGCTGACCAGAAGGCCATGGTGGGCACGCTGATCAAGACCGCGCTGCCCGGCCTCAATGACACCATCACCAAGGTGGAAGCCATTCCGGGCGTGGGCGACCTCGTGAAGCCGGTCATCGACGGCATCATCGCCAAGCTGGCCGCTCTGGCGGGCTAAGCCTGACGACACTACGGTTTGCGGCGGGGCCTCCGGGCCCCGCCTTTTTCATGCCCGGCTTCCCCAGGATCGCCATGGTGAGAGGCTTCTGCTATGGACCTGACGGGGGACTGATGCGGTTCATTTCCATTGTCATCATGGCGGCAGTGCTGCTGGCGGGGCCACCGGCCCGCGCCGCCACCACCAGTGCTGACGCCCGCACCCGATATGCCGCCGAGGTCTGCCGCCTGCTTGAAGACAATGCGGCCCGGCACGGCCTCTCCCTCAATTTTTTCACCCGCCTCATCTGGCGCGAAAGCATGTTCAGCCGCACTGCCGTATCGCCGGTGGGCGCCCAGGGCATTGCCCAGTTCATGCCCGAAACCGCCCGCCTGCGCGGCCTTGCTGATCCCTTTGACCACCGCCAGGCCCTGCCCGCCGCCGCCCTCTATCTCAAGGACCTCATCGACAAATTCGGCAATCCCGGCATTGCCGCCGCCGCCTATAATGCGGGCGAGGATGGGGCAGCCCGCTGGCTCCGGGGTTCGGGCGGCCTGCCGCAGGAAACCGAAGACTATGTGCTGTCCATCACCGGCCATTCCGCCGCCGAGTGGAAAAACCCCGAAGCCATTCTCGATCTGCCGGGCATCGGTGTCAGCGGCCCCTTTCAGGACGGCTGCAAGCGGCTGGTGCTGCGCGAAATGGCCCCGCCCGGCTTTGGCGGCGGTCTGGTGCGCGCCCGGCTGAAGCCCTGGGGCGTGGTGGTGGCCGGCAGCTTCAATGAGCGTCAGGCGCTGTCCACCTTTGCCCGCGCCAAACAGCGCCACGCCGACCTCATCAAGAATGAACTGCCCATGGTGGTGCGCACCCGCAATCTGAGCCGTGGGTCAAAACGTCTGGTGCGGGTGATGATCGGGCGCAACAGCCGCGCCGAGGCCGAAAGCCTGTGCAGCCGCATCCAGACCGACGGCGGCGCCTGCGTGGTGGCGAAGAACTGAAAAGGCCCGGTGTTGCCACCGGGCCTTTGAAATTCGCTATGGGCAGAGGGCTTACTTGTTGAGGAAGCCGAACTTCTGCTTGAAGCGCGACACGCGGCCGCCGCGGTCCAGAATGGTCTGCTGGCCGCCGGTCCAGGCGGGATGCGAGGTCGGGTCGATGTCGAGCGCCAGCTTGGCCCCCTCCTGAGCATAGGTGGAGCGGGTGGTGAATTCGGTGCCGTCGGTCATGACCACGGTGATGGTGTGATAGTCGGGATGAATGCCTTGCTTCATGGTCACTGGTCCTGGGGCGCGGCGAAAGGGCCTTGCCTTAAAAATTGTTAGGTTTTCTTGATCTCGGGCGGCGTCTATACAGGAACCGACCCCAAGAGGCAAGGCTTAGGGAACGGCCCGGAAAACCCGTGGATTTTTGCGCCGGAACCGGCCCTGCCCAACCCTGAAACCGACCCGGAACCGGCACATCCCATGAGCACCAATTACGAAGAGGAGGCGCGCCGCCGCGCCGGCAGCCGCAACCTGAAGCCGCTGCGCCGCCTGCTGCCCTTCCTTGCCCCCTATCGCGGCCGCGTGGTCATCGCCGTCATTGCCCTGCTGGTGGCGGCCATTGCCACGCTGGTCATTCCCATTGCCGTGCGCCGGGTGCTGGACCACGGCTTCTCCGCCGACAATGCCGCGCTGGTGAACAATTATTTCGCCGTCATGCTGCTGGTGGTGCTGGCGCTGGCCACGGGCTCGGCCGTGCGCTTCTATTTCGTCATGTGGCTGGGCGAGCGCGTGGTGGCCGACCTGCGCGACCGCCTGTTCCGGCACCTCCTCGCCCTCACCCCCTCCTTCTTCGAGGACCAGAAGACGGGCGAGGTCATGTCGCGCCTCACCGCCGACACCACCCAGATCAAGAGCGCCTTTTCCTCCACCGCCTCCATCGCGCTCCGCAACATGGTGATGCTCATCGGCGCCCTCGCCATGATGATCGTCACCAGCCCCAAGCTGTCCGGCATGGCTGCCCTGGCTATTCCTGTCATCGTGCTGCCGCTGGTGCTCTATGGCCGCAAGGTGCGCGCCCTGTCGCGCCGCGCCCAGGACACGCTGGCCGAGAGCGCCGCCTTCGCCCAGGAACGCCTCTCGGCCATTGCCGCCGTGCAGTCCAACACCCAGGAACGCCCCTCCACCGCCACCTTCGCCGCCGCCACCGAACAGGCCTTCGGGGCCGCCGCCAGCCGCACGCTGGCCCGCGCCATTCTCACCTTCCTCATCATTTCGGTGGCCATGGGCGCCATTGTGCTGCTGCTGTGGTTCGGCGCCCGCTCGGTTCTGACCGGCGCCATGACCGGCGGCACCCTCGGCCAGTTTCTGATCTATGCCATTCTCGCCGCCTCCTCGCTGGGGCAATTGTCCGAGGTGTGGGGCGAAATCCAGCTTGCGGCGGGCGCTGCCGAGCGCATCTCCGAACTGCTCGATGAACGCCCGGCCATTGCCGAAGCCGCCGCCCCCCTGCCGCTGGCCACGCCGGGCAAGGGCGAGATCGCCTTTCACCATGTGGGCTTTGCCTATCCCGCCCGGCCCGACCTGCCGGTGTTGAAGGATGTGAGCTTCACCGCCCCGGCGGGCAAGGTTCTAGCCATTGTCGGCCCCTCCGGTGCGGGCAAGTCCACGCTGTTTCAACTGGTGGAGCGCTTCCACGATCCCGTCTCGGGCGCGGTGACGCTGGATGGTGTTGACGTGCGCCAGCTGGCGCTTGCCGAGCTGCGCGGTGCCATGGCCATGGTGCCGCAGGAAACCGTCATCTTCTCCGGCTCCATCACGGACAACATCCGCCTGGGCAAGCCCGATGCCAGCGATGAGGCGGTGCTGGCGGCGGCCCGCGCCGCCCGCGTTGATGTCTTCGCCGAAAAACTGCCTGATGGCTACAACACCGAAGTGGGCGAGCGCGGCGTCACCCTGTCCGGCGGCCAGCGCCAGCGCATTGCCATTGCCCGCGCCATCCTGCGCGATGCACCGCTGCTGCTGCTGGACGAGGCAACCAGTTCACTCGATGCCGAAAGCGAGGCCTTCATTCAGGAGGCGCTGGAGCGTCTCACCGCCCACCGCACCACCCTGGTCATTGCCCACCGCCTGGCCACCGTGCGCAATGCCCACGCCATTCTGGTGCTGGATGAAGGAAAGATCGTGGCCAACGGCACCCATGGCGAGCTGATGAAGAAAAGCCCGCTCTACGCCAAACTGGCCAAGCTGCAATTCACCGCCCCGGCCCAGTGACCGCACGGCCAGCGTCCCCTTAGCCGCCCTCAGCGCTCCGTCAGCTTCAACTCGATGCGGCGGTTCTGTGACTTGGCATCCTCGGAGGTTCCGGGGTCGAGCGGCTGAAATTCGCCGAAGCCCGCCGCCACCAGATGCCTGGGCTGCACCCCCTGGGCAATCAGGAACTTCACCACCGCAATAGCCCGCGCCGTGGACAGTTCCCAGTTGGACTTGAACTGCGCCGACTGAATGGGGTCGGCATCAGTATGGCCGTCAACCCGCAGCACCCAGTTGATGTCGGGGGGAATCTCCACCTCAAGCTGCTTGATGGCGGTGGCCAGCTTGGTCATTTCCTCCGTGCCGGCCGGGTTCAGATCAGCCCCCGCCTTGGGAAACAGCACTTCCGACTGGAACACGAAACGGTCGCCCACCACCAGAATGTCAGACCGCTGCGACAGGATCTGCCGAAGCCTGCCGAAAAATTCCGAGCGGTATTTCTGCAATTCCTGCACCTTCTGGGCCAGCGCCGCGTTGAGCCGCTTGCCAAGGTCAGTGATCTGCGCTTCCGACTGTTTGTTCCTGGCCTCGGAATCCGCCAGCAGTCCGTTCAACTCCGCCAGTTGCCGGCGCATGGCGGCAATCTGCTGGTTAAGCAGTTCCACCTTGGCCAGCGCATCGGCGGAAATGGCCTTTTCCTTGTCGATTTCGGTTTGCAGGCCGGACACGCTGACCGCCCCGCCCGCGGCCGAAAGCCCCGCCAGCATTTCCGCCGCCTTGGCCTTTTCGGCGTTGAGCGTGTCGGTCATGGCCAGTAGATTGGCCTCCACCTCGGCCTTGGCCGATTTCTCCATGGCCAGCAGTTCCGTCAGTTCGGCAATCTGCGCCTTCAGCTGCACCAGCACGGAATCGCGGCCGGAAATTTCCCGCGCCGCCAGAAACTGGGCCACAATGAACACCGACAGCAGGAAGGTGACCACCAGCAGCAATTGCGCCATGGCGTCCACAAAGCCCGGCCAATAGGCGCCCTCTTCGGCCCTGCGGCGGCGTGACAGATAGCCGGCCATCAGTCAGGATCCCCTGGGCGGCGCCCGCGTCCACCCACCGAAAGCTGGCCCAGGAGCCTCTGGGTTTCGGCCTGCTGGCCCTGCACCCATTGCCGCATCATCTTCTGTTCCTCGCGCATCTGCTGCACCAGACTGGCCACCGCATCGGCCAGTTCGCCCATGGCCGCTTCGGCGGGCCGCGGCGTGCCGGGCGTGCCGCCCTGCTCCACCGACTGGGTCAGCCGGTCCACCGCGCGCTGCAGGTTCTGCAGGTCAAAGCGCGCCAGACCGGGATAGGCCGGCGTTGCGCCATCGCCTGCCTGAATGTCGGTGATGGTGGACAGCCAGTCTTCGAGATTGTGATAGAAGCGGTTCTGCGCCTGGGCTGCCTTCAGATCGAGAAAGCCGAGGATCAGCGATCCGGCCAGACCGAACAGCGACGATGAAAACGAAATGCCCATGCCGGCCAGCGGCTTTTGCAGGCCCTGCTTCAATTCGGTGAACACCGAACCCGACTGGCCGGAGGAGACATCGAGATTCTGGATGGCAGCGCCCACCGAACTCATGGTCTCCAGCAGGCCCCAGAAGGTGCCGAGCAGGCCGAGAAAGATCAGCAGCCCGACCAGATAGCGCATCAGATCGCGGGCCTCATCAAGCCGCGAGGCCAGCGAGTCGAGCAGCGAGCGCATGGAGGCAGGGGTCAGCACCGTCTGCGTCTGGTTGCCCATCAGCGTTGCCATGGGCCCAAGCAGCACCGGCGTTGGCTCGTCATTGGCCTGGCCGAGGCGGAAGCCGTTCACCCAGCGGATTTCCGGAAACAGCCGCCACACCATGCGGAAGGCATAGAGCACGCCCAGCAGACCGATGCCGAGGATGAGGCCATTGAGCCCCGGATTGGCCATGAAGGCGGCCTTGATGCTGGGGTAGAGCACGGCGGCAATGACCGCCACCACCAGAATGAACACCACCATGTGGATGAGGTGGATCTTCGGCGTTTCCAATCGTGCCGCATCGGGTGAATAGGCCATCACGAACCTCGCACTTCGCCGCTCAACCGGCGGCGACTCTACCCAAGCCCGGCCCGCTTCGGAAGGGCAAAAGACAAGGGGCGGATGCTGCCACCCGCCCCTGCAAATCTGTCATCCGACACGGCTTACATGGCCTTGACGATGGATTCCGTCATCTTCTTGGCGTCACCGAACAGCATCATGGTGTTGTCGCGCCAGAACAGCGAGTTGTCGATGCCGGCATAGCCGGAGGACATGCCGCGCTTGATGAACATCACCGTGCCCGCCTTCCACACCTCCAGCACCGGCATGCCATAGATGGGCGATGTCGGGTCTTCCTTGGCGGCCGGGTTGGTCACGTCATTGGCGCCGATGACGAAGGCCACATCGGCCTGGGCAAATTCCGAGTTGATGTCCTCAAGTTCGAACACCTCGTCATAGGGCACATTGGCTTCCGCCAGCAGCACGTTCATGTGGCCGGGCATGCGGCCCGCCACCGGATGAATGGCGTATTTGACGGTGACCCCGTTCTTCTTCAGGTGATCGGCCATTTCGCGCAGAGCATGCTGGGCCTGCGCCACCGCCATGCCATAGCCCGGCACGATGATGACCGAACCCGAGTTCTTGAGCAGGAAGGCGGCGTCTTCGGCCGAGCCCTGCTTCACCGGCTTCTGTTCCTTGCCGCCCGCCGCGGGGCCAGCCGTTTCACCGCCGAAGCCGCCGAGGATGACCGAGATGAAGGAGCGGTTCATGCCCTTGCACATGATGTAGGACAGGATGGCGCCCGACGAACCGACCAGCGCGCCGGTGATGATCAGCGCCGTGTTGGCCAGCGTGAAGCCGATGCCCGCCGCCGCCCAGCCCGAATAGGAGTTGAGCATGGACACCACCACCGGCATGTCGGCCCCGCCGATGGGAATGATGAGCAGGAAGCCCAGCGCCAGCGAAATCGCCACAATGGCCCAGAAGGCCAGCGCCGATTGCCCGGCGTAGAAGGAATAGATGAACCACACCAGCGCCAGGCCGAGGGCGATGTTGATGGCATGGCGCGCCGGCAGCATGATGGGTGCGCCCGACATGCGGCCATCAAGCTTCAGGAAGGCGATGATCGAACCGGTGAAGGTGATGGCGCCGATGGCCGCGCCCAGCGCCATTTCAATGCGGCTCTGGGCGTGGATGACGCCGTCCGTGGCAATGCCGAAGGCGTCCGGCGCATAGAAGGCCGCCGCCGCCACGAACACCGCCGCCAGACCGACCAGCGAATGGAAGGCCGCCACCAGTTGCGGCATGGCTGTCATGGCAATGTTTTTCGCCGCATAGGCGCCGATGGCCCCGCCGATGCCGATGCCGGCGAGAATGAGCAGCCACACCATGGGATTGGTGGGGGCTGCCAGCGCCAGGGTGGTCAGAATGGCAATGGTCATGCCGATCATGCCGTAGCGGTTGCCGGAGCGCGAGGTTTCCGGCGACGACAGGCCGCGCAGCGCCATGATGAACAGGGAGCCGGCGATCAGATAGAGAAAGGCTGCGAGATTGGGGGACATGTCACTTGTCCTTCTTCTTGTACATGGCGAGCATGCGGCTGGTGACCAGGAACCCGCCGAAAATATTGACCGAGGCGAGGATCAAGGCCAGGAAGCCGAAGATCATGGCAATGGTGGAGCCCGAGGCAATGGCGCCCGCCCCAACCGCCAGCAGCGCCCCCACCACGATCACCGAGGAAATCGCGTTGGTGACGCTCATCAGCGGCGTGTGCAGCGCGGGGGTCACGTTCCACACCACATAATAGCCCACGAACACCGCCAGCACGAAAATGCCGAGCAGCATCACAAAGGGATCAACCGAATGTGCCATCTGTTCCATTATTTGGTCCCCGCATACATGGGATGAACGAGCCCGCCATCACGGGCAATCAGCGTGCCCTTGATGATCTCGTCGTCGAAGTCGATCTTGAGGTTGCCGTCCTTGTCGATCATCAGATCGAGGAAGTTGGCAAGGTTCTTGGCATAGAGCGGCGACGCGTTGCCGGCCAGCCTGCCCGCCAGATTGAGCGTGCCGATGATGGCCACACCCTTGTGCTCCACGATCTTGTCGGGCTTGGAGAGCGGGCAGTTGCCGCCGCGCTCCACCGCCAGGTCAACGATGACCGAGCCGGGTTTCATGCTCTCCACCATCTCCTGGGTGATGAGGGTGGGTGCCGGGCGGCCCGGAATGAGGGCCGTGGTGATGACAATGTCCTGCGTCTTCACGTGTTCGGCCACCAGGGCTGCCTGCTTGGCCTTGTCCTCGGCCGAAAGCTCCTTGGCATAGCCGCCCGCCGTGGCCGCGTCCGCCACATCGGCAAACACGAACTTGGCGCCCAGCGACCTCACCTGTTCTTCGGTGGCCTTGCGCACGTCGGTGGCCGACACGATGGCGCCCAGGCGGCGCGCCGTGGCAATGGCCTGCAACCCGGCCACACCCACGCCCATGATGAAGGCCTTGGCCGCGGGCACCGTGCCCGCCGCCGTCATCATCATCGGCAATGCCTTGCCGTAATGGGCGGCGGCTTCAATGACCGCCTTGTAACCGGCGAGGTTGGCCTGGGACGACAGAATGTCCATGGATTGCGCCCGGGTGATGCGCGGCATCAGCTCCATGGCAAAGAGGTGGGCCTTGCTCTTGGCCAGCGCCTCCAGCCCCTTGCGCTCGCCATAGGGGTCAAGCCCGCCCGCCAGCACCGCGCCGGGTTTCAATGCCTTGAGCACCGCCTCGGAGGGCCGGCGCACGGTGAGAACGATGTCGGCGTTCTTCACCACCTGATCGCCCTTGACGATTTCGGCACCCGCTGCCTTGAACAGCTCATCGGGAATATGGGAACCGGCCCCGGCACCCGCCTGCACCGCCACCTGAAGACCCTTCTTCACATAGGCTTTCACCGTGTCGGGGCTGATGGCCACGCGTGCCTCGCCCGGAGTGGATTCTGTTGCTACCGCTATTTTCATGGAACTGCCGTGATTGGATCAGCCAAAGTGGCCCACCCCGGAAAACCGGAGCGCAACCGGTGAAATTCTGATGAGTCCCAGGACCCGGGGAACCTTCTAGCGGGGCCATGGGGGTGGGGCAAGCGCGCCAAGCGACGCTTCGACCATTGTCTTGCGGCAAAGAGTCAGGTGGCGAGATCCCCGCGCGCCGCAAGACCGGCAAGACCGGCCAGATCGTCATAGCGGTAATGGGCATCCGCCAGGGCCACGCCGTGCCAGTGCCACACCCCCTCATGGAGAAGCCTGCCGCCCATGGCCTCATAAAAGCCCCGCGCCCTGGCATTTTCGGCCAGAACACCCACCGCCAGCGCCCTGCCGCCCCGGGCCTGCCAGTCCGCCGCCGCCGCCGCCATGAAGCGCCTGCCCAGCCCCCGGCCCTGCGCCCTTTCCCGCACATAGAGCGCTGAAACATGGCCCGCGTCCTGGGGCAGCGACGGATCGCGCGGCGGGCCGGATAGGATGAAGCCCAGACACTCCGCCCCCGCGAAGGCGGCCAGCACATGCAGCTCAGCATCGGCCAGATGCTGCTGCCAGCGCTGGGTGCGCTCGCCCAGTTCCGCCCGTTCGAGAATATGGGCCGGCACAATGGCCGCATAGGCCTCGCGCCAGCAGGCGATGTGGCAGCGGGCCACCGCCTCGGACTCATCGGCCCGCGGGCGCCGCAGCTCAGGCATCTTCCATGGCTTCCAGTTCGTCAATCATGGCCGAGATGACCGACAGGCCCTTCTGCCAGAAGGCGGGATCGGTGGCATCAAGGCCGAAGGGCTTGAGCAGTTCGGAATGGTGCTTGGAGCCGCCAGCCTTCAGCATGTCGAAATAGCGCTGCTGGAAACCTTCGGCACTCTCCTGGTAGCGCGCATAGAGCGAGTTCACCAGACAGTCGCCAAAGGCATAGGCATAGACATAGAAGGGCGAATGGATGAAGTGGCCGATATAGGTCCAGTAGGTCTCATAGCCCTCCGTGAAGGTGAAGGCATCGCCCAGGCTTTCCTTCTGCACCTCAAGCCAGAAAGCGTTGATCTGGTCCGGCGTCAGTTCGCCCGTGCGCCGCGCCTCATGCACCTTGCGCTCAAAGCTGTAGAAGGCAATCTGGCGCACCACCGTATTGATCATGTCCTCCACCTTCGAGGCCAGCAGCGCCTTGCGCTGCTTGCGGTCGGTGGTGTCCCTGAGCAATGACTGGAAGGTCAGCATCTCGCCGAACACCGAGGCCGTTTCGGCCAGCGTCAGGGGGGTGGACGCCATCAGCGCCCCCTGCCCTGCCGCGAGCACCTGATGCACGCCATGGCCCAGCTCATGGGCCAGCGTCATCACATCGCGCGTCTTGCCCAGATAGTTCACCAGCACATAGGGGTGCGCCGACGGCACGGTGGGGTGGGCAAACGCACCCGGCGCCTTGCCGGGCCTCGTTGGTGCATCAATCCAGCGCTCATCAAAGAAACGCCGGGCAATGGCCGCCATTTCCGGCGCGAAGGCGCCATAGGCCGAGAGCACCTTGGTCTTCGCCTCGCTCCACGGGATCAGCGCCGCATCGGCATTGAACAGCGGTGCATTGCGGTCCCAGTGCATGAGCGTCTTCTTGCCCATCCATTTGGCCTTCAGCCGGTAATAGCGGTGCGACAGTTGCGGATAGGCGGCGCGCACCGCCTGCACCAGCGCGGCCACCACCTCCGGCTCCACCCGGTTGGACAGATGCCGCGCATCCGCCATGTCCTTGAAGCCGCGCCAGCGGTCGGAGATTTCCTTGTCCTTGGCCAGCGTATTGGTGATGAGGGTGAAGAGCCGCTGGTTCTCGCCGAAGGTCTTGGCCAGCGCCGTGGCCGCCGCCTTGCGCTTCTTCTCGTCGGCGTTCTGCATCAGCGCCAGGGTCGGCTCCAGCGTCATCTCCTCCTTGCCCACCGTGAAGCGCAGGCCCGCCATGGTCTCATCGAACAGGCGGTTGAAGGCCCCGGCCGCCGTCTGGCTTTTGTCGAGGAACAACTGCTCGATCCGGTCTTCAAGCTGATAGGGTTTTTCCTCGCGCAGATTGTCAATCCACGGCCGGTAATGGGCCAGCGCCGGGGTTTTCATCTTTTCGGCCAGTGCCGCATCGTCAATGCGGTTCAGTTCCAGTTCAAAGAACAGCAGCGCCGAGGCAATCTCGGTCATCCGTGCATTGGCATCGCCATAGAATTTGGCCCGCGCCGCATCGGTGGTGTCGCCGACATAATAAAGCTGCGCATAGGAGCCGATGCGCCCCATGAGGTCGGATAGCTTTTCATAATCGGCCACTGCGGCCGCAAGGTCGTCGCCCGCCGCCGCAGCCAGCCTGCCCTGCCACCGTGCCGAAAATTTCCGGGCCCAGTCCGCCGCCCGGTCGAAGTCGGCGGCAAATTTCGGGTCATCCGGCCCGGCATAGAGATCGGCAAGGTTCCATTCCGGCAGGTTCCCAAGGCTTTTCGGCATGATCACTCCTGAATTTGCCCAAAAGATATGGCCCTTCCGGCCCGCAGCCGCAACCACCGCCGCGCCAAATCACAATCCTGGGATGCCGCTCTGGTTTTTCCACACCTGTCCCCAATCAGCATAGCTCATTAAGGTCGCCTTTACCCTTGCCTGACAGACTGCCCTCGAACCGCTGTGTCCGGCGGAGTCAGGCCTTCGGGGAGGCCGGACCGGGTGGCGCAGCATGGTGTAATTTTACAGAGTCGTTAGTCCCGCATGAGCACCCGCGTCCTGATTGTCGAAGACGAACCCGCCCAGCGCCGCATCCTTGAGGAAATGGTCAAGCGTTTCGGTTTCGACGCCCTGCCCGTCGCCTCGGCGCTGGAGGGGCTTGAGCTGCTGAAACGGCCCACCGGCTCGGCCATCGAACTCATCATCCTCGACCTCATCATGCCCGGCATGGACGGTCTGGAATTCCTGGAAAAACTGCAGGGCATCCGTGGCGATCTGCCCGTCATCGTGCAGACCGCACAGGGCTCCATCGAAACCGTCATCAAGGCCATGCGGGCGGGTGCCGATGACTTCGTGGTCAAGCCCGTATCGCCCGAGCGCCTGCGCATTTCCATGCAGAACCTGCTCAAGGTCAACGCCCTCACCGAAGAGGTGAAGCGCCTGAACAAGAAGGTGGGCGGCGCCATGGGCTTTGATGATCTCATTGCCGCCTCGCCCAACATGGCCCATGTCATCCGCCTCGGCCGCCGCGGCGCGCAATCCACCATCCCCATTCTCATCGAAGGCGAATCCGGCGTCGGCAAGGAAATGATCGCCCGCGCCATTCAGGGTGAAAGCGAACGCGCCGGCCGGCCCTTTGTGGCGGTGAACTGCGGCGCCATTCCGGAAAATCTGGTGGAATCCATCCTCTTCGGCCACGAAAAGGGCTCCTTCACCGGCGCCTCGGCCCGCCACATCGGCAAATTCCAGGAGGCCGATGGCGGCACGCTGTTTCTTGACGAGGTGGCCGAACTGCCGCTCGACATGCAGGTGAAACTGCTGCGCGCCATTCAGGAGGGCGAGATTGATCCGGTGGGCTCGCGCAAGCCGGTGAAGATCAACATCCGCCTGATTTCGGCCACCAACCGCAACATGATCGAGATGGTCAAGGCGGGTCAGTTCCGCGAAGACCTCTATTACCGCCTCAACGTCTTCCCCGTCATGGTGCCGCCGCTGCGCGAGCGCAAGGACGACATCGGCGCACTGACCGAACACTTCATCGTCCGCCTGGCCGCCGAGGAGGGCCGCAAGGTCCATGGCATCACGCCGCGTGCGCTGGCCATGCTCAAGGCCTATGACTGGCCGGGCAATGTGCGCCAGCTGGAAAACACCGTGTTCCGCGCCATTGTGCTGTGCGAGTCCGACATGCTGGACGTGCAGGACTTTCCGCAGATTGCCTCGCTGGTGGAGGGCTATGAAGTCAGCCTGCCGCCGCTTCCGGCCCCCACCCCCAAGCCCGCCCCCGCCCCGGCCATCAGCCATGGTGCCGCTGTGGCCGATGGCGTGGCGCTGGGCATTCCCGTGGTCACCGATGGCGGCCATGTGCGCAAGCTGGAGGAGGTTGAGGCCGACATGATCCGCCTGGCGCTGCACCGCTACCGCGGCCAGATGTCGGAAGTGGCGCGCAAGCTGGGAATCGGTCGCTCGACGCTGTATCGCAAGATGCGCGAACTGGGGCTGGAGGAGGCCGCAGGCTGATAACGTCTGCGCGAGACGGTGACTGAGTGTGGTCCCCGCCATTGAAAAGCCGCAGCCCGGCGTTTAGACTTTGGCCTCAGGCCGCTTGGGGTATGGATATGGCAAGGCTTCTGCCGAAGCTTCTGGTTTCTGTCGTGCTTGCCGCCTTTGCCAGCCAGACGGCTTTGGCGGGCGAGCCGCTGTTTGCCCCCCGCAAGGGCGGCAAGGGTCTGTTCAACGGCTTTTTCTCCACCCCCAACAAACCCCGCCGCCCCTCCACCGCCCTGCCCTGGTGGCTGAACGACCAGCCCAATACCGACGTCAACATCATCTATGGCAATCCCGCCAGGCCGGCTGCGGCAAAGCCCGGCAAGTCCGTGGCCGCCCCCAGCTATGAAGATCCCGAGCCCATTCCGGGCCTGGGCATGGGCCTGGTGGCCTATCAGCCGGTGCCGCAGCAGCCGGTGTTTGATGCCGCCTTTGCCCGCGCCACCCCGGCCACCGCCGAAGCCATGGCCATTCGTGATGTGCTGGCCAACCGCGAAACCGGCATTCGGGCCGTGCAGGCTGAACGCAAGGCCATTCTCGACCACTATCAGGCCAGCGGCTTTCAGCCCCTGTGGCTGGAAAACGGGGCCATCAGCGCGCGCGCCAAAGCCGTTCTGGCGGTGCTGGCCGACGCCGGCCGGGAGGGCCTGACGCCCGATGCCTATCTGCCCCCGGTATTGACCTCCTTTGACGCGCCGGATGCCCAGCTTGGCTCCGTCACCAGCAAGCTCGCCGAATTTGATGTCGGCCTCACGGCGGCGGCGCTGAAATATGCCCGCGATGCCTATGACGGCCAGTTCGATCCCGCCCGGCTGTCGCTCTACAATGACATCAAGATTGCCGCCCTTGATCCTGCCGCGGCGTTGCGCCATCTCGCCTTTGCGCCCATGGCGCAGTCCTGGCTGATGGGTTTGCAGCCGCAGAACCCGCAATATGCCGCCCTGCGCCAGGCGCTGGCCCAGGTGGACAGTCAGGCCAGCGAGGCCAATGCCATCATCATCGCCGAAGGCCCGAAGGTGAAGCCCGGCCAGACCGACCCGCGCCTGCCCGATATCCGGCGCAAGCTTGCCGCCCTTGGTTTCGAGGGAACCCAGCCCGCCCCGCCGCCGCCCTCCGAGGATGTCATTGTGGAAGGGCCGGTCATGGGTTCGGAGGGGCTGAAAACTGGCGCGCCCGGCCTCAAACCCGGTCTTGACGCGCCCGATCCCACGCTGCTCGACAAGGACCTGTCGGTGGTTCTGAAGCGCTTCCAGAAATCGGTGCAGCTGAAGCCCACCGGCCTTCTCGACAATACCGTGGTCAAGGCGCTGAACACCGACCGCAGCGAAGACATCCGCCGCCGCATCGCCATCAACATGGAGCGGCTGCGCTGGCTGCCCAAGGATCTGGGAAAGCGCTACGTGTTCGTCAATCAGGCGGCCTATGAGGTCACCGTCATGGACCGGGGCCAGGAGGCCTGGCACAGCAAGGTCATTGTCGGCCGGCCCATGACCCAGACCGCCGCCTTCCACGACAAGATGGAGACTGTGGTCTTCAACCCGACCTGGAATGTGCCCGAGTCCATTCTGGTCAATGAATACCTGCCCAAGCTCTACCGCGACCCCGCCTATCTCGACAAACAGGGCTTCAAGGTCATCAATTCCAAGGGCAAGGTGGTGAAGTCGGCCTCGGTCAACTGGCCGTCCTATGGCGGCAAGCCCCCCTTCATGGTGCAGCAGCCCTCGGGCGGCGACAATGCCTTGGGCGAACTCAAATTCCTGTTCCCCAATGCCCACGACATCTACATGCACGACACGCCGACGCGCTCGCTGTTCAAGGAGCAGACCAGGGCCTTCAGCCACGGCTGCGTGCGTGTGGAAAACCCCAGGGATTTCGCTGCCGTGCTGCTCGGCTGGGAACGGGCCAAGGTGGACGCCATCACCGATTCTGGCATCAATGACCAGGTCAGTCTTGGCGAGCCGGTGCCGGTGCACATCACCTACTTCACCGCCTGGCCCGGCGCGGATGGAAAAATCCGTTATTTTGACGATGTTTACGGGCGTGACGGGGCAATGTTCAAAGCCCTCGACAGCGAGCGCAACCTGCGCGTCCAGCGGGCCAAGCTCAAGCTCGTCCAGGCGGCTCCGGCCAGCCCCTAAAATGTGGCCGGTTTAAACCGTCGTTAAGCATGTCTTGGCAGGATGGGAGCCCTCTGGCGGGCTGCCTCACCGCAGCCTTAATCTTGTTCGACGATCCGCGCTGGCGTAAGGTGCCCTTTGGCAGCTTCCGCTCTGGCCGGACGAGAGGGGAAATCGGGGTCGGCCCGGTTGGTGTGTGGAGTATGCGTGTGAACCATTCGGACGTTGGACATCGCCCGTCATTGAAAAAGCGCTTGGGGAAATATCTGGCAACAGCCTGCATGCTGGGCGCCCTGTCACTGGGCTCCTGGGTGGGTCTTGGCACGCCGGTGAAGGCCGGGGGTGAAACCCGCACCCTGTCGCTCTATCACATCCACACCAAGGAAAGCCTCACCATCACCTATATGGTGGATGGCCGCTACGTCCCCTCGGCCATGAAGAAGATCAATTATCTGATGCGCGACTGGCGCCGCAACTCGGTCATCAGGATCGACCCCAAGACCATCGATCTGATGTATGAACTGCATGCCGACCTCGGCTCCAAGGCGCCCATCCACATTGTCTGCGGCTATCGTTCGCCACGCACCAACTCGTTTCTGAAGCGGGTCGGGCGCAATGTCGCCAAGCACAGCCAGCACATGGGCGGCAAGGCCATCGACATCTATTTCCCCGATGTGCCCACCATCAAGATTCGCAATTCGGCGCTGGCCCGTCAGGTGGGCGGCGTCGGCTACTACCGCTCGGCGGGCGGCCCCACCGGCTTCCTGCACATTGACTCGGGCAATGTCCGCCATTGGGGCCCGGCCATTTCCAACCGCCAGTGGGCCACCGTCATCCGCGATGGTCAGAAGACCATTGGCCGCCGCTTTGCCCTGAACGGCGGCGGCAATGGTGGTGGCGGCATTTACACCGCCAAGATGATGGCTGCCGCCCAGAAGCCGGTGCCGCAGCCGGTTGAGGTTGCCTACCGTGGCATGGACGACGAAATGGCCGAACTGACGGCCGATGCGGCTGCCGGTCCCACCCTCCGCGAACCGTCGAAAACCACGCCGCTGGCCAGTCTGGTTCTGCCCAAGGCCAAGCCCGCCCCGGCCGAGGCCGCGCCCGCTGACGTGGCCGATGTGGCCGATGCCTCCGGCGTGACCAAGGGCTATCCCGTGCCCATTCCGCGCGCCAAGCCGGTGGAAATCCTGATGATGGCCGCCGCCAACATGCGCATTGAACCGGCCTCGGCCCCGCCGCCCAACACCATTGTCCGTGCCAAGCCGTCGCCGGTCACCAACACTGCGGCCCTGATCCGCCCCAGCTCTACAGTCATTGATGATCCGGTGATGCATGTGGCGCCCAAGGCTGACCACGGCACCACGGCGGTTGATGTGCTGGCTCCGGAAACCCAGGCCCCGGTGCTGCGCAAGGCCAAGGCCAAACCGGCCCCGACCCTGCCCGCGCCCATGGCCACGGCCAGCATGAACGGTGCCGACTGGTGGCCGGAACTGGTGTTCAATCCGGCCCAGACCGTGCGCCGTGACGGCCGCCTGTCGCTGTTTGCCGACGAAGCGGTGGCAGCCCCCGCCGCTGAAGCAGCCCCGGTCGCTCCGCTGGTGGTGAACCGCGACGGCAAGGGCAGCCTGCCGGAATAACCGGCCCGGCCAGGAATCAGCAAGGGCGGCCCGGCGGCCGCCCTTTTCATTGCTGGTCCGGGGTTCAGGCCGCTTCGGTTTCGCTGTCCACGGCCATGCCGAGTGCCGCGAGGTAGAGGTCGAGCAATGCCTCCTCCTCCTGCCGTTCGGCGGCGTCGCGCTTTCTCAGGCTCACCACCTTGCGCAACACCTTGGTGTCGAAGCCATCGGCCTTGGCGGCGGCATAGATTTCCTTGATATCGGCGGCAATCGCCTTCTTTTCTTCCTCCAGCCGCTCGATCCGTTCGACAATCGACTTGATCTGGGCCTGGGCGAATGAGGTTTTGGTCTTTGCCACATCGGTCTCCTGTGCTTCCGGCCCTGTCATAGGCGCAAGCCGCCGCCAGAGCCAGACCGGCGGCCGAACCATCCACACCCAAGCTCGGCCCCGGTGCCATCATCTTGCCAAACCGGCAAGGCCATATAAAACAGGGGGGACGAGGGCGGCCCGGCCGCTCACTTGCGCCCGCACGGTCATGGTTGTAACGGCAAGCCATGGCCGCAAGCCGGGCATGAAGCATTCACAGGGGACGGCCACGGCCGTATTGAAAGAGCATGAGCGACACGCGTTTCACCGGTCAGGCCCGCGCCATGGCCCGTTTCATGCTGGCGGGGGCCGCCGCCATGCTGCTGATGGGGCCGGCCGCCACCCCGGCCAGGGCTGATCTGAAACTGTGCAATAACACCACCAGCCGCGTCGGCGTTGCCATCGGCTACAAGAACAAGGAGGGCTGGACCACCGAGGGCTGGTGGCCGGCCGACCCGCAGAAGTGCCTCACCCTGCTCAAGGGCGCGCTCATTTCCCGCTACTATTATGTCTATGCCGAGGACTACAACAAGGGTGGCTCCTGGGGCGGCAAGTCCATGATGTGCATCCACAAGAAGATCTTCACCATCCGCGGCATCGAGAACTGCGAACAGCGCGGCTATCTCAAGACCGGTTTCCTGGAAGTGGATACCGGCGAACAGACCGACTGGACCATTTCGCTGTCGGGCGAAAAGACCACCCCTGGCACGCAGCAGTAATTCCGTGCGCAGAAATCGTAAGGTCAAGATCCTGGCGACGCTGGGCCCGGCATCAGCCAGCCCGGAGATGATCCGCAAGCTGTTTCTGGCAGGCGTTGATGTGTTCCGCATCAACATGAGCCACACCAATCACGCCCTGCTTGCTGAACTGCACGGCCATATCCGTGCCGTCGAGGAAGAGGTGAAGCGGCCCATCGGCATCCTCGCCGATTTGCAGGGACCGAAAATCCGCATCGGCACCTTTGCCGACAAGAGCGTGACCATCAAGGCCGGTGACGCCTTTGTCTTCGACACCAGCCCCGCCCCCGGCGATGTGACCCGGGTTAATCTGCCGCATCCGGAAATCTTTGTGGCCGCCAAGGCGGGTGACCATCTTCTGCTCAATGACGGCAAGCTCCGGGTCGAGATCACCCGCGCCGAACCCGCCCGTCTTGAAACCCGCGTCATCTATGGCGGCGTATTGTCCGACCGCAAGGGCGTGTCGCTGCCCGACACGGTCATTCCCATTCCCGCCCTGACGGCGAAGGACCGCGTCGATCTCGAGGCCGCCGCCGCCATTGGCGTGGACTGGATTGCGCTGTCCTTCGTGCAGCGCCCCGAGGACGTGGCCGAGGCCCAGGGCCTGGTTCAGCGCCGCGCCGGGGTGATGGCCAAGATCGAAAAACCCTCGGCGCTGGCATGCCTCGAAGCCATTCTCGACATTGCCGATGGCATCATGGTGGCGCGCGGCGACCTTGGTGTGGAACTGCCGCTGGAAACCGTGCCCGCCAGGCAGAAGCAGATCACCCGCGCCTGCCGCCGGGCCGGCAAGCCGGTGGTGGTGGCCACCCAGATGCTGGAATCCATGATTACCGAGCCGGTGCCGACGCGTGCCGAAGTGTCGGATGTGGCCACCGCTGTCTATGAGGGGGCTGACGCCATCATGCTGTCGGCCGAGAGCGCCACCGGCCTGTGGCCGGAAAAGACCGTGGCCACCATGGACTCCATCGCCCGCAACGTGGAGGCCGACAGCCTCTACCGCGGCATCATCAACGCCCAGCGCGCCGAACCGCAGCCAACCCAGGCCGACGCCATTGCCGCCGGTGCCCGCTCCATCGCCGAAACCCTGGGGCTGAACTGCATCGTCTGCTATACCGGCTCAGGCTCCACGGGCCTGCGCGTGGCGCGCGAGCGGCCCGCCGCGCCCATTCTGGCGCTGACCCCGGTGGCCGCCACGGCGCGCCGTCTGGCCCTGGCCTGGGGCCTGCATTGCGTGCTCATCGAAGACGCCAAGGATCTGAGCGACATGGTGCGCAAGGCCACCCGCATTGCCACGTCCGAGGAATTTGCCAAACCGGGTGAACGCATCATCATCACCGCCGGTGTGCCGCTGGGCATTCAGGGCACCACCAACATGCTGCGCATTGCCCAGTTGCCGGACGCCGACAAAAGCTGAGCAGGCTTCAGCCAAAGCCGGCCCCCGCCAGTGCCGCGGGTGTTAAGGCTGCGCCAGCAGCGCTGTCCGGACCGTGCGAAGAATAAAATCGGAAGGTGCTATTACAGATCGCGGCTGTATTTGCCGACCTCGCGCGCCAGCCCCCGGGCCGCCTCCAGTTGGGGGGCGATGGCCAGCACCTGCTGAAAGACCTTCAGCGCCTCATCCATGCGCTTGAGATCGCGCAGGATCATGCCCTTGGCCAGCAGGGCCTCGATGTTGCGCGGCTCACGCTCCAGCGACTGGTCATAGGCGGCAAGGGCCGCGGGCCTGTCACCCTGCGCTTCCCTGAGGCGGCCACGCATCAGAAACACCTGCGGCTCGTCGGGCCAGCTCTGGGCCATGTGATCGAGCAGCCGTTCGGCAACCCGGTCTTCACCGTTCAGCATGGCCATGCCGGTTTCCTGCACCAGCAGTTCTGCCGAGGGCGACTGGGGCTGTGACAGAAGGGCGGCCACCGCCACCCTGGCTGTCTCCGCCTCCTCATTGTCACGGGCCTGCCGCAGCCAGGCATAGGCCGCGTCCAGCCGGTCGGCGCGGGCAGCGCTGGGTGACAGAGACCGGGATTCAGAGACAGCCGGTCCGCTCTTCTCCGCCACCGGTTGGGCCACTGCCGGGGTTATGGCCAATAGACAGAGGCCCCCAAGGATCACGCGCGCATTCATGGCGGCCATCATTCAACAGGCCTGCCGGTCATGTCAACGCGGGCCGCCCTGACCGCTGCCTTGATGGGGGTTCGCCGCTTCGATTAAAAGCAGTTGGGCGAACAGGTGCAGGCTCCACCCGTTGTATCAACATCGAATGTACAGTTCGGTTCTCCCCAATATGGATCGCTGGAACAGGCTGACTCCACGGTACACTGCTGTGCAGCCCCTGCGGCATGGGCCGCCTCGGCCTTATTCAGCAACCGCTGCAGTGAGCGCACGTCAAACTTCTTGTTCCGATGTTCTTCACGGTGCTGGCTGATCAGGCTCCGCCCCGCCTGCTTGCCGAGATAGAAGGTCAATCCGGCCGACACCCCGCGATAGCCATCCTCGCCCACATCACCCTGGGTGGTGAAACTCACCGGCACCGAACCATCCGAGATCAGCCATTCCAGCCCGCCATAGCCGGAAATCTCACCCCCAACGCTGCGCCCGCCCACGGAAAAGCGCAGATCATCGGTGGCGTAATACCCGAGGCCCACGTCGATGAACCCGGTATCCTTGTGACCGCCCCAGTCATAATCATTGCGCAGGAAGCCACCCCAGGCCTCAACGGTCATGCGGCCGAGATAGATTTCGGCCTCAGGCCCCACATACCACGACGTGGCATCCCCACCGATGGCGCCAACGCCGCCAGCCAGGCCGAAAAGGTAGCTCTCGGGATTGCGCCGGAACACCTGCGCCTGTGCCCCATAGGAGCCTTCGCCAAAACTGCGGGCACCCCAAAGGTCAGCCTGCAAACCGTAATCATTACCCATCGGCGCAATCCACGAGACTGTGCCATCCAACAGCCCGGCGCCATCACGCCCATCCATGTCGGCGTAACCGCCATTCACCGAAATCTTGCCCGCCGGCTCCTGAACGGCTTTTCCGCCCGTGCTTTGCGCCAGAGCCGCCCCTGTGAAAACGAGCGTGGCCGCAGCCAGCAACGACAACTTGCTGATGAACATGAATTCCCCCATAGCAATCGTGAATAGAATCAGATTGCTCGGAGTCTAACGGTGTCAATCGGGACAAAGAACTGACAATGCGTCAACCCGACCAAAAAAATCCGCGCCCCGGCAGGGGCGCGGATCAAGCAGTCCCAGATATGGCAATCAGCCCTGGCGCGCCTTGTAGCGCGGGTTGGTCTTGTTGATGATATAGACCCGGCCCTTACGGCGGATCACCTTGTTGGCACGATGGCGCTTGATGAGCGCCTTGAGAGAATTGCGGACTTTCATGGAATTCACCTGGGCTTAGGGGGCTTGGCCCCTTAAAATTCGGGCGGACCATAGTCATGTGATATGGGCCTGTCAACCCGCCATACCGGAAGGATTTCCGTGCTCCAGAGCCTTGCCGACCCCGAGATTGAAGTGACCCTGGCCGTGATGCTGGCGGGGGCCGCCCTGGCTGGTGTCATGGTCTGGCTGGAGCGCCGCCCGCGTGACCTCTCCCCCCGGCTTGTCCCCACCACGCCGGTGATGTTCATGGCCCTGCTGGTGGCCATTGTGGCCGCCGCCCACCTGCTTAACCTTTACGGCATCCAGACCGGACGCTGACCCGCCGCAGCCGCCTCACCCGGCCGGAGCGGTGATGGCGGGGGCAGCCGGTGCAGGCCCATGGGTCTCGCCATTGGCCAGATATTCCTCCAGCAGCAACAGGCCGAGGAAGCCCACAAAGAACAGCGCCGAGATCATCGGGCTGTCAGGCTTTTCATGGGCCTCCACCAGCAGTTCCTCGGTGACGAGATAGAGCAGCGCCATCAGACCGAAGGACAGGAAGCCGGTGATCCACAGATGCGACAGGCCCGCCACCGGCGTGGACGCCACCACGCCAAGCGGCAGCAGCAGCGCCACGGCCACCGCAATGGCCACCACCTTGATCTTCGATTTATAGGTTTCCCCCAATTCCTGGGTCAGCGTCAGACCGAGAAACAAAACCTCCAGCGTCAAGGCGAAGGCGAGCAGGAGCCCGGCCTTTTCACCAGCCAGAAAGGCCAGCCCCAGCACCACGCCGTCGACAAAGATGTCAATGCCCACCGCCGCCAGCATGCCCACCGGTCCATGCCAGTGCTCCTCCAGCGATTTCACCCCCAGCATGACCACCACGCCAAGAATGCCGCCAATGGCGGTGGCCATGATCGAGCCATCGGCCTTCACCTGCGGCAGGATTTCCACCGCCGCGGCCGCAAACACCACGCCGGCGGCAAAATGCTGGATGGCCGACGTGACGGCGGCACCCGGCTTCTGCCACAGCGCCCACAGCGCCCCCAGAAACACCGCCAGAACCGGCACAAAGGCAATGGATAGATTGGCCATGAAACCCCCGGATAAAAACCCGACCTTATCAGACCGCGTTGAATTGGGCGGCGCGGCCCTGTGTCACGCGCCGAAAGTCAGGCTTTAAGCACATCGCGGTGGGCCGCCCGCAGGACATTTTTCTGCACCTTGCCCATGGCGTTGCGCGGCAGTTCGGCGGCCTCGATCCAGGCCTTGGGCTGCTTGAAATTGGCCAGCCGGTCCGCAAGCTGGGCAGCCAGCGCCGCGGGCGCAAAGGCTGCCCCCGCCTTCATCACCACCACCGCCACCACGCCCTCGCCGAAATCGGCATGGGGCACGCCGATCACCGCCGATTCCGCCACCCCCGGCAGCCCATCCAGCACCAGTTCCACCTCGCGCGGATAGACATTGAAGCCGCCCGAGATGATGAGGTCATTGGCCCGGCCCGAGATCACCAGATAATTGTCGGCCTCGATGCGGCCGAGATCGCCGGTGATGAAATACCCGTCGTCGCGGAAGGCTTCCCTGGTTTTTTCATCATTGCGCCAGTAGCCCGCAAACACATGCGGACCCTTCACCTCGATCATGCCGTCCTGGCCCTTCGGCAGCGCTGCCCCCGTCTCGCGGTCGCTCACCCGCACCTCCACATCCATGAGCGGCAGACCCACCGTTCCGGCCCGGCGCATGCCCTGCACCGGGTTCGAGGTGTTCATGCCGGTCTCGGTCATGCCATAGCGTTCCAGAATGGCCTGGCCGGTCTTCATGCGGAACTGGCGGTGGGTGTCGGGCAGCAGCGGCGCCGAGCCGGAAATGAACAGGCGCATATGGGCCGCCGCCTCCCGCGTCAGGCCGGGGTGCGCGAGAAGCCGGGTATAGAAGGTGGGAACCCCCATCAGCGTGGTCGCCTCCGGCAGAAGCTTCACCACATCATCGGCGTCAAACCGGCGCCGCAACAGCAGGCAGCCGCCCGACAGCAGAACTGTGGCCACCGCCGTGAACAGCCCGTGGGTGTGGTGGGTGGGCAGCGCATGGATCAGCCGGTCGGCGGGCGAAAACTCCCATGTGGCCGCCAGCGTCAGCGCATTGCAGGCAAGATTGCCATGGGTCAGCACCGCGCCCTTGGATTTGCCGGTGGTGCCGGAGGTGTAGAGAATGGCCGCCGGATCATCCCAATGCAGGATTTCATCACGCAGCATGGCGTCCTGATACATGGCTTCGTCAGCCAGCGTGCCATGGCCCTTGTCGTCGAGGGTGAAGGTGGCGCGCACCCCCGCCGCCTCGCTGATGCGGTAGATTTCGGGCAGGCGTTCCGGAACGCAGACGGTGATGAGCGGCTGGGCATCGCGCAGGAAATAGTCCATTTCGGCGGTGGTGTAGGCGGTGTTCAGCGGCACGAAGATGAGGCCCGCCCGGGCACAGGCCCAGAACAGCGCCACCGCCTCCACGCTCTTTTCCACCTGGGCGGCCACCCGGTCGCCGGGTTTGGCGCCCGCCGCCTGCAGCGCATGGGCAAGCTTGGCCGCCAGTGTCCAGAACTTGGCATAGGTGAAGCGGCGGCCGTCATCGCCGATGACAAAGGGGGCGGCGGGATTGATCATGCACTCGCCCACCAGCGCGGCGAGATTGCGGGCATGAAATCCTTGTGCCCATAATGGCTGGTGCGGTTCACTCATGGCCACAGGTGAACCGGCAGCGGTCAGTCCGTCAAGGCCTGCCTTGGGCTGGGCTGATCTGAGGGCTGTGCGCGTCAACAGACGGTGCCGCTTGCGAGCCTATAGCCACGGCACCGGCCCGCCCGGCATGGCGCCCACTGGGCCTGGCATGGATGGCCCGCTCGGGCACAACCCACTTGCCCGGAGGGGCCAGAACGGTTAATAGCTTAGAACAATTCTAATATTAGACGACAGAGGAGTCCTTCATGAGCGATGTGAAATCCCCCGGCAAATGCCCGATCATGCATGGCGGCATGACCGAAACCGGCGCCACCGTGATGGACTGGTGGCCCAAGGCCCTCAATCTCGACATTCTCTCCCAGCACGACCGCAAGACCAATCCGCAGCCCGGCTTCAACTACCGCAAGGCGGTGAAGAAGCTGAACGTCGCCGCCCTCAAGAAGGATCTGACCAGGCTGATGACCGACAGCCAGGACTGGTGGCCGGCTGACTTCGGCCATTACGGCGGCCTGTTCATCCGCATGTCCTGGCATGCCGCCGGCTCCTATCGCGCCGCCGACGGGCGCGGCGGTGGCGGCACCGGCAACCAGCGTTTTGCACCGCTCAATTCCTGGCCCGACAACGCCAACCTCGACAAGGCCCGCCGCCTGCTCTGGCCCATCAAGAAGAAATATGGCAACCGCCTGAGCTGGGCCGATCTCATCGTTTACGCTGGCAACGTCGCCTATGAATCCATGGGCCTCAAGACCTTCGGCTTCGGCTTTGGCCGCGAAGACATCTGGCACCCGGAAAAGGATGTCTACTGGGGTTCGGAAAAGGAGTGGCTGGGCGCCAACCGCTATGAGGAAGGCTCAGACCGCGCCAGCCTGGAAAACCCGCTGGCTGCCGTGCAGATGGGCCTCATCTATGTGAACCCGGAAGGCGTGGGCGGCAAGCCCGACCCGCTGCGCACCGCCCAGGACGTGCGCGTCACCTTTGAGCGCATGGGCATGGACGATGAGGAAACCGTGGCGCTCACCGCCGGCGGCCACACCGTGGGCAAGTGCCACGGCAATGGCGCGGCCGCCAATCTCGGCCCCGCGCCGGAGGGTGCCGACCTTGCCGAACAGGGGCTGGGCTGGATGAACCACACCAGCCGCGGCATCGGTGCCGATTCGGTCACCAGCGGCCTTGAGGGCGCCTGGACCACCCACCCCACCGTGTTCGACAACGGCTACTTTGACATGCTGCTGAACCACGACTGGCACCTGGTGAAATCGCCCGCCGGGGCAAACCAGTGGGAGCCGGTGTCAATCCGCGAGGAAGACAAGCCGGTCGATGCGGAAAATCCCGCCATCCGCCGCATGCCGATGATGACCGACGCCGACATGGCCATGAAGATGGACCCGGTCTATCGCCAGATTTCCGAGCGCTTCCACCGCGACCCCGCCCATTTCCGCGATGTCTTTGCCCGCGCCTGGTTCAAGCTTCTCCACCGCGACATGGGGCCCAAGGTGCGTTACCTCGGGCCTGAGGTTCCGGCCGAGGAGCTGATCTGGCAGGACCCCATTCCGGCGGGCAGGAAGAAATATGCCGTGCAGGCGCTGAAGGCCAAAATCGCCAAGTCGGGCCTGTCCATCGCCGACATGGTGGCCACCGCCTGGGATTCGGCCCGCACCTATCGCGGTTCCGACATGCGCGGCGGCGCCAATGGTGCGCGTCTCCGGCTTTCTCCGCAGAAGGATTGGGAGGGCAATGAACCGGCCCGCCTCAAGCGCGTGCTGAAGGTGCTGGAACCGCTGGCCAGGGCCAGTGGCGCTTCGCTGGCCGACGTCATCGTGCTGGCGGGCAATGTCGGCATTGAACTGGCGGCGAGGGCGGCGGGCATCACCGTCACCGTGCCCTTTGCGCCGGGCCGCGGCGATGCCACCCAGAAGGACACCGATGTCAAATCCTTCGAGCCGCTGGAGCCCTTGGCCGACGGCTATCGCAACTGGCTGAAGAAGGACTATGTGGTGACCCCGGAAGAGCTGCTGCTCGACCGCACCCAGCTCATGGGCCTCACCGCCCCGGAGATGACCGTGCTGGTGGGCGGCCTGCGCGTGCTGGGCGCCAACCATGGCGGCAGCCGCCATGGCGTGTTCACCAACCGGGTGGGCGTGCTGAGCAATGACTTCTTCGTCAACCTCACCGACATGGCCAACCGCTGGCTGCCGGCGGGCAACAATCTCTATGACCTTGTCGACCGCAAGACCGGCCAGAAGAAGTGGACCGCCACCCGGGTTGATCTGGTGTTCGGCTCCAACGCGGTGCTGCGCGCCTATGCCGAGGTCTATGCCCAGGATGACAACCAGAAGAAGTTCGTGGCCGACTTCGTGGCCGCCTGGACCAAGGTGATGAACGCCGACCGCTTCGATCTGGAATGATCGGCGCGCAACGGAACGGCCCTCCTCCGGCCCGCCGGGGGAGGGTTTTTTCATGGGCTGAGGGGAAGGAATGGTGGGCGGTACAAGGATCGAACTTGTGACCCCTACGATGTCAACGTAGTGCTCTACCGCTGAGCTAACCGCCCACTGTTGTCGAAAGCTGTGGCTCTATATCGGGAAGGCGCCCAGCGCGCAACCCCGCATCGGCATCCCGAGAAAAACTCAGGCCGCCATCATCCGGTCCACCTCGGCCACCAGATCGCGCAAGTGGAAGGGCTTGGACAGGACCTTGGCCTCCTTGGGGGCCTTGGAATCGGGGTTCAGCGCCACGGCGGCAAAGCCGGTGATGAACATGATCTTCAGGGCCGGATCGAGTTCCGAGGCCCGCCGCGCCAGTTCAATGCCGTCCATTTCCGGCATGACAATGTCGGTGAGCAGCAGGTCGAAGGCCGACTGCTTGATTTCCTCAAAGGCGGACGCGCCTTCGGCAAAGGCGGTGACCGTATGGCCCGCCTTTTCCAGCGCCTTCACCAGAAAGCGCCGCATGTCGTCATCGTCTTCCGCCAGAAGGATTTTTGCCATGGCCACACTCGAAGCACTGCCTGCGGTCATCTCAGCCTGCCCTTCAAAGCACGCATCCTAGCGGCCAAGGAGTAAACAGGCTGTGAAATTGCCAAACCGTCCTGAGGTGTGGACAGTTTCTGCTGGCCCGTCAATACTCCGGGGCAGAGACCGCCCATGACCGACCAGGCCGGATATCAACTGCTGCTGCCCCGCCGCTGGACCACGCCGGCGGTGTTCAACTCGCCCCATAGCGGCCACCTCTTTCCCGAATCCTTCCTTGCCACCACCCGGCTTTCGGCCCTTGACCTGCGCCGCTCCGAGGATTTCGCCATTGATGAGCTGTTCGGCTTTGCCCCGGCCCTGGGCGCGCCGCTGCTGGCGGCGGAGATTTCCCGCGCCGTGGTGGATTTGAACCGCGAACCCTGGGAACTGGACCCGCGCATGTTTGACGGCCCCCTGCCCGGCTATGTCGTCACCGACAGCCCGCGCGTGCTGGCGGGGCTTGGCACCCTGCCGCGCCTGGCCGGCGATGGTGGCGAGATCTGCCGCGCCCGGCTTTCCTTTGCCGAGGCCGAAGCCCGTATTGAACGCTGGTATCGCCCCTATCATCGCCGCCTCGACGAGCTGGTCAGCCGCACCGTCAGGCGATTTGGTGCGGGCCTGCTGGTTGATTGCCATTCCATGCCCTCGGGCGATGACCGCGTCGCCGACATTGTGCTGGGCGACCGGCACGGCAGTTCCTGTGACCGGGGCCTGGCCCAGGCCCTGGCCGACAGCCTGCGCGCCGCGGGCTTTTCAGTGGCCCGCAACCAGCCCTATGCCGGCGGCTTCATCACCCAGTCCCACGGCCAGCCTTCGCTGTGCCGCCATGCCCTGCAGATCGAGGTCAACCGGGGTCTCTACATGAATGAACGGCGGCTGGAGAAACGGCCCGACTTTGATCTGATTGCCCAGCGCCTGACCCGCAGCTTCCGGGATTTTCTGGCGGATCTTCCGGCCCTGCTGCAACCGCAGCGCCGGGCCGCCGAATAGGCAAGAAAAAGGGCCATGCAGCTGACGCTGATGGCCCAAGTCTAGGGAGGAAACGCCCAAGAAGGGCTGCGAGAGGAAAACCAGATGTTTTCGTCTCACGCCGTTCATATGGCACTGCACCATGAGCCGTGCAAGGCCGCCGGGCCGGGAAAATTCCGCGACACTTTGGCAGCGAAATTATAGATCATTGATATCACACAGTTTTTTAATAGAGCCCGGAGCCTGACCGACAGGGTTGCGGGAAATGCATAGCTTTGGATAGTTTGTAACCGGGCAAAACTTCCCAACCTGTGGCGGCGCAACAGGCCCACTGGCCCCCTTGGCCGCTTTATGCTCTATCTGGGAGGATTTCGAGGCTCCCATGACTCCCGACTGGTCTGAACTTTCCGGTTTTGCCCTGCATCTGGCGGAGGTCTCCGCCGCAGCCATTCTGCCTTGGTTCCGGCAACCTCTGGTGGTGGACAACAAGCAGGCCGGCACGGCCGGGTTTGACCCCGTGACCGAGGGCGACCGGGCCGGTGAGCGCGCCCTGCGCGCCGCCATTGCCGAGCGTTACCCCGATCACGGCATCATCGGCGAGGAATTTGGCGAGAAGGAAGGCCGCAGCCCCTTCACCTGGGTTCTGGACCCGGTGGACGGCACCCGCGCCTTCATGATCGGCATGCCAAGCTGGGCCACCCTCATTGCCCTCTACCATGACGGCCGCCCGGTTATTGGCGTCATGAACCAGCCCCATGTGGGTGAATGCTTCATGGGCACGCCGGAGGGCGCCTGGCTGCACCGCCACGGCACGGCAACCCCCCTGAAGACCCGCACCGGCGTGACCCTGAAAAATGCCGCCGCCGGCACCACCGCCCCCGAGCTCTACCGCACGCCGGAGGATGCCGCGGGCTTTCAGGCCCTGCGCCGCGCCTGCAAGCTCATGCGCTATGGCGGTGATGCCTATTTCTTCTGCCTGATGGCGGCGGGCCATCTCGACATCGCCATGGATGCGGGCCTCCAGGCCTTTGACATCGGCGCCCTCATTCCCATCATCACCGGGGCGGGCGGCGTGGTCGGCAGCTGGTCGGGCCATGACCCGGCCCAGGGCGGCAACATCATCACGGCGGGGTCACAGGCCCTGCTCGATGAGGCCATTGCCGTCATGCAGCAAAAATAAGCCCGCCAAAGCGCCGCCTGACTTTTGACGGTTGCGGCAAAAGTCAGAAAGCGGCTCGCCAAACAGTGGTCAGTCCTCGCGATAGACCTTCTCGCGCCGCTCGTGGCGTTCCTGCGCCTCGATGGAGAGCGTGGCGATGGGCCGCGCATCCAGCCGCTTCAGGCTGATGGGGTCACCCGTTTCCTCGCAATAGCCATAGGAACCATCGTCAATGCGCTGCAGGGCGGCATCGATTTTCGAGATCAGCTTGCGCTGGCGGTCGCGGGCCCGCAGCTCCAAAGACCGGTCGGTCTCCGACGAGGCACGGTCGGCCAGGTCCGGCAGCACGTGATTCTCGTCCTGCAGATGCGACAGGGTTTCCCTGCTTTCGCGCAGAATGTCGTCCTTCCAGAGCAGCAGCTTCTGACGGAAATATTCCACCTGCCGCTCATTCATGAACGGCTCGTCATCGCTCGGGCGGTAATTCTTCTCGACAATCGCACCCATGCACATCTCTCCCTGTCAGGCGCGCGCATATAGCGGCTTTGCCCCAAGGCGACAAGGCTTGCCATGGCAACCCCGGTCATTTGTGATTCGCGTGATGTTGCGCTGCAAAAAAGCGGCCTTGGCCGGAAGCGCCCGGCGCCCTTCCCCTATGGCAAATTGGCAATTTCCCCCATCGCCAAATTGCGTTAAAGCCCTGCCCCATGCGCTTTTCCACCTCCCAGGCCTTCCGCGACTGGCCCGCCAAGGCTGTCACCATTCTCGGCATGTCCGGTGTGGGCAAAACCACCCTGGCCAGCCTGCTGCGCGAGGAGGAGTGGTTTCAATACTCCGTCGATTACCGCATCGCCACGCGCTACATGGACGAGCACATCGTCGACAATTTCAAGCGCCACGCCATGGATGTGCCCTTCCTGCGCCACCTGCTGCGCTCGGACTCGATCTACATCCGCTCCAACATCACCTTCGACAATCTGGCCCCCCTCTCCACCTATCTCGGCAAGCCCGGAAACCCCGCCAAGGGCGGCATTCCCTTTGCCGAATACAAGCGCCGCCAGAACCAGCACCGCGACGCCGAAATCCGCGCCCTGCTGGACGTGCCGGAATTCATCGAGCGCGCCCGCGACATCTATCACTTCCATCATTTCATCTGCGATTCCGGCGGCAGTCTGTGCGAGGTGGTGAACCCGCATGACGCCAATGACCCGGTGTTGAAGTGCCTCGCTGACAACACCCTGCTGCTCTACATCGAGGGCACCACGGAACACACCGAAACCCTGGTGCAGCGCTTCCGCAAATATCCCAAGCCCATGTATTACCAGCCCCGGTTCCTTGACGCCAAATGGGCCGAATACAAGGAACTGAACAAGATCCGGAATGATGATGACGTGGACCCCGACGGTTTTGCCGTCTGGGGCTTTGAGCAGCTGCTGCATCACCGCATTCCGCTCTATCAGGCGATTGCCGACAATTTCGGCTACCGCGTCCGAATGTGCGAGATCCCGAAAATCGCCAGCGAGGCCGATTTCACGGGCCTCATCTCCCGCACCATCGATCAAGCCTGAGTTTCACCATGCCCATCAAGATCCCCAATGATTTGCCCGCTCGCGCCACGCTGGAAAAAGAAGGCGTGATGGTCCAGACCGAGGACACCGCCAGCCGTCAGGACATCCGCCCGCTGAAGATTGCCCTGCTCAATCTCATGCCCAACAAGATCAGGACCGAGACGCAGTTTGCCCGGCTGATCGGCGCCACGCCCCTGCAGGTGGAATTGTCGCTGGTGAAAATGACCGGCCACACCTCCAAGAACACGCCGCAGGAACACATGCTCGCCTTCTATGACGACTGGGAGGATGTGAAGCACAGGAAGTTCGACGGCTTCATCATCACCGGCGCACCGGTGGAGCAGATGCCCTTCGAGGAGGTGAGCTATTGGGACGAGCTCACCCGCATCTTCGACTGGACCCAGACCCATGTGTTCTCCACCTTCAATATCTGCTGGGGGGCCCAGGCCGCCCTCTATCACTTTCACCGCGTGCCCAAGCATGATCTGGAACACAAGGCCTTCGGTGTCTTCAGCCATCACAATCTGAACCCCGCCTCGCCCTATCTGCGCGGCTTCTCCGACGACTTTTCCATGCCCGTGTCGCGCTGGACCGAGGTGCGCCGCGCCGACCTGCCGAGCGATAAAAATCTCGAAGTGCTGATGGAGTCCGATGAAGCCGGTCTGTGTTTCATCAATGACCAGCCCCACCACCACCTCTACATGTTCAACCACATTGAATATGACACGGTGAGCCTGGGGGATGAGTATCGGCGCGACGTGGCGGCGGGCAAACCAATCCGCAAGCCCGCCAACTATTTCCCCGGCGGCAACCCGGAGGCAGCCCCGCAGAACCGCTGGCGCAGCCACGCCCACCTGCTGTTCGGCAACTGGATCAACGAGGTCTATCAGGGCACGCCCTTTGACCTGGCCGACATCGGCACAGCGCCCTACCGCTATCCGAACCTCTAGAAAAAACTTGTGATTCCGGCGGGCCGATCCCATGTATTGGCCCGTTTGAACGTCACGGGGACCGGCACCTTGGCCAGCTTCAGCCGCATCATGGACGAAACCCGCATCGCGGCGGGTGGCCTGAAGGACTTCGCCACCGGCCTGGTGGACCCCACCTTCCGGCTCGGCGTCACCGGCCTGTCGCGCGCCGGCAAGACCATCTTCATCACCGCCCTCATCAACGCGCTGACCAAGGGGGCGCGCCTGCCCCTGTTTGAAGCCTATGCCCAGGGCCGCATCACCCACGCCATCCTTGAGCCGCAGCCCGACGACGACATTCCGCGCTTTGCCTTTGAAACCCACCTCGATCAGTTGACCGCCACCGACCGGCGCTGGCCGGAAAGCACCCGGCGCGTCAGCCAGCTCCGCCTGACCATGGATTATGAACCGGTGGGCTACATGGCCCGGACCTTCGGCTCTGGCCGGGTCAACATCGACATCATGGACTACCCCGGTGAATGGCTGCTTGACCTGCCGCTCATGGCCCGGACCTATGAGGAATGGTCGCACGCCACGGTGGCCGCAGCGCGTCTGGCCCCGCGCGCCGCCCTCGCCGCCGACTGGCTTTCGCACCTTGCCAGCCTTGATGCGCAAGCAGCCGCCGATGAATTGCAGGCGGTGAAGGCGGCGGAACTGTTCACCCATTACCTTGCCCGCTGCCGGGCCGACGGTGTGTCGCTGTCCACCCTGCCGCCCGGCCGCTTCCTGCTGCCGGGTGATCTGGCGGGTTCGCCGCTTCTCACCTTTGCGCCTCTTGATGTGACGCCCGACACGCTGGCTGAGGCCGGCTCGCTCCACGCCCTGATGAAGCGGCGCTATGACTCCTATGTGGCGCGCGTGGTGAAGCCCTTCTTCTTCGGCCACTTCGCCCGGCTCGACCGCCAGATCGTGCTGGTGGATGTGCTGACCGCGCTCAACGCCGGGGCCGCCGCGGTGAACGATCTCAAGACCGCGCTGACCCAGGTCATGGCCTCCTTCCGCCAGGGTGAGAACACCATGGTGTCCGGCCTGTTTGGCCGCAGGATCGACCGGGTGCTGTTTGCCGCCACCAAGGCCGACCTGCTGCATCACCACAGCCACGACCAGCTTGAAGCCATTCTGAAACTGCTGATCGAGGACGCCGCCGCCCGCGCCGAATTCCACGGCGCCAAATGGGATGTGACCGCCCTTTCCGCCATCCGCGCCACGCGCGAGGCCATGGTGCGCCAGGGCAGCGAGCAACTGCCCTGCATTGTCGGCACGCCGGAGGCCGGTGAGGTGATCGGCGGCACCAGCTTTGACGGCACGCGCGAAGCCGCCGTCTTCCCCGGCGATCTGCCCGCCGACCCGCGCGCCGCCCTTGACGGCAGCCTCGAGGGGCAGATCAAATTCGTCCGCTTCCGCCCGCCGTTGATCGACGGCGCCACCTTCCCCCACATCAGGCTCGACCGCACCCTGGAATATCTGTTCGGTGACCGTTTCCCATGACCGGCAGAAACCATGACAGCCGCCCGCCCGCGGCCTTCATCCTCGATGAGGAAAAGCCCGCAGCAAAACCCGCCAGACCCGAAGGCAGGGCGAAACCCCGGCGGGCGCCGCGCGCCATGACCGATATTGTCTTTGAACCGGAGGAGGTGAAGGGCGATCTCGTCACCGTGCCGCGCAGCCGCACCTTGCCCCGCCCGAAAACCTTCCGCTGGGGCGCCTTGCTCTTGTCGGCCCTCACCGGCCTTGTGGCGCTGGGCGCGGGCCTGGCCATCACCAACCTCATCGACAATGCCTTCGCCCATGCGCCGTGGCTGGGCTACACCGCGCTGGCACTGGCCGGTCTGGTGGGCCTGTCGGCGCTGGCCATCATCATCCGCGAAATCTGGGGCCTGCTGCGGCTGTCGCGCATGGAACACATTCAGGCCGCCGCCGCCCGCGCCATCAATCAGGATGACGCCGCCGCCGCCGATGAAACCGTCCGTGAACTGAGCACTCTTTATACACACCGCGCCGATGCCCGCTGGGGCCTTGACCGCCTCGCCGACCATCAGGCCGACATCATGGACCCGAAGGACCGGGTGCGTCTGGCCGAGCGCCTGCTCGTTGATCCTCTGGATGAGAGCGCCCTGCGCATCATTGCCAGGCGCGCCCGGCGCGTCACCCTGCTCACCACCGTCACCCCCATTGCCGCCCTCGATGTGCTGTTTGTCGGCGTGCAGAACTTTGCCATGCTGCGCGAACTGGCCACCCTCTATGGCGGCCGGCCGTCCACCCTGTCCACCTTGCGGCTGGCCCGGCTGGTGGTGGCGCACCTCGCCATTTCCGGTGGCCTTGCACTGTCCGACAATCTGCTTCAGCATCTCGTCGGCAAGGGGCTGATGGGCCGCCTGTCGGCGCGCTTCGGCGAAGGCGCGGTGAACGGCATTCTCACCAGCCGCATCGGCATTGCCGCCACCGATGTCTGCCGCCCGGTGCCGCGCAAGGCCGAGGCCCGCGACACGCTGGCCAGTCTCCTGCGGGAACTGGTAATGTTCGGTGACAAGACGGAGGGCAAGTCTGGCCATGACCGCGACCCCAACCCTTGATCAGGGCGTGCGCCGCAACCACGATCTGCGCAACCTCATCCACACCATCATCATGGTGGCCGGATCAGCCCTTCTGGTGGGCGTTATTGCCTATACGGTGATGGGCACAACGGGCCTCATCACCGCCGCCATTTTCACCGCCATGGGCCTTCTCGGTCTGCGCCGCATGTCGCCCGCTGTGGTGCTCAATCTCTACAAGGCGCGGCCGCTGTCATCGTCCGAGGCACCGGAACTGCACCGTCTGGTGGGCCAGCTTTCCGAGCGCGCCGGGCTGCCCGCCACGCCAAAACTCTATTACGTGCCCAGCAAGATCCTGAACGCCTTTGCCGTGGGCCGCCCCGAGGAGTCGGCCATCGCCGTCACCGATGGCCTGCTGCGCGCCATGACCATGCGCCAGCTGGCCGGCATTCTTGCCCATGAAACCGCCCATGTGCGCAACGGCGATCTCAAGGTCATGGGGCTCGCCGATGTGTTGAACCGCGCCACCAGCTTCATGTCGCAAATGGGTCTGTTCGGCCTGCCCATGGTGTTTGGCGTCGGGCTGAACCTGCCCATCACCGGCCTGCTCCTGCTGCTTGCCGCGCCCACCATTGGCAGCCTGCTGCAACTGTCCCTGTCGCGCGCCCGCGAATATGACGCCGACCTTGACGGCGCCGGCTTCACCGGCGATCCCGAAGGCCTGGCGCTGGCGCTGCGCGATCTCGAGGCCCAGCAGTCCAGGGGCTGGGAGGGCGTGGTGCTGCCCGGCTCACGCCTGCCGCAGCCGTCGCTGCTGCGCACCCACCCCAAAACCCAGGACCGCATTGACCGGCTGATGGCCCTGGCCGGCCAGGGGTCGCGCCAGATCACCGTGGCAGAGGATGATGCCCGGCCCGAGGCGGGCTTCACGCCGGTCATCAGAAACCCGCGTATCCAGTGGCAGCGCCTCGGCATCTACAGCTAGGCGCCTCACCCTTCACATTACCGCGAATTCACAGAGCCCCGCGACGGAACCGGGAACGGGCTGGCGTCTTACCCTCACAACACGATGGAAAGGAGTGTTCCATGACCCGTAACAAGAAACTGGCCCTGGTCGCCGCAGTCGGTGGTCTGCTTGCCTTGGGCGGCGTGGCCAGCGCCAAGCAGGGCTGGATGGGCCAGGGCCCCGGCATGATGGGTGGCCCCGGCATGATGCAGCGCTATGACGCCAACAAGGATGGCAAGCTGTCCCAGGACGAAATCACCCAGAACCGCAAGGCCACCTATGACGAGTTTGACGCCGGCAAGGATGGCAAGCTCGGCATGGACGAGTTTCAGGCCCTGTGGCTGAAAATGCGCAATGCCGAAATGGTTCGCGAATTCCAGTTCTTCGACAAGGACGGCAACGGCCAGGTGACCCTTGATGAATATCAGGCCCCGCTTGCCAAAATGGTCGCCAGGCGTGATGCCAACCGCGATGGTTTCCTCTCGCGGGATGACCGTCAGGCCATGCAGCAGCAGCGCGGCTGGGGCAAGCACGGCCAGAAGCATCATGGCCGCCACGGTCACGGGCAACAGGGCCAGATGGGCTGGGCCGGTCCCATGGGCGGACCCGGCATGATGGGGCCTGACGGCCAGCCCGGCCCCGGCATGATGCAGATGCACCAGCGCATGATGCAGCAGGGCTGGGGTGGCTGCGGCCAGATGATGGCGCCGGGCCAGCCGCAGCAGGGTCAACCGGGAATGATTCCGCCGCCGCCCCCGGCGGTGGGTCAGCCCATCACCCCGACGCCATAGCATCACACAACACCGGGCGCTGCCTTGCCCACCGGCGCCGCCAAGGCGGGAGTTCCCTGACGGGGCGCTTCCGCCTTGCCATTTTGAATTAAGCTTTAACTCTTCTGGCCATTGCAGCGGCGCAGCCGTTCACGCATAGTTGTGCATGCCTGCGCCTGATCTCCTGTGCCGGAATCCCATGCCTGTTTACAACCCAGCTCCGCCTCCATCTCCTGCCGCAGCGGCCCTGGGGCAGACGGGTCAGCCAAGCCTGCCCGCCGGCGCACAACTGGCCGCTGCCCGAAGCGTTGCGGACCTTTCAGCCCTGGCCCGCGACTGGCAAGGGCTGGAGGCGGCCAACCCCGCCAGTGTGTTTCAAAGCTATGACTGGGCCCAGGCATGGGCGGAAACCGTCATGGGGCGCGACGGAGAAAACTGTGAGCCGCTCATCCTCCACGGCCGCACGGCCGATGGCCGCCTGGTCTTCCTCTGGCCGCTGATGCGCTGCCGCAGCCGGGGCATCACCCTGTTGCGCTGGTTTTCCGAACCCTATGCCCAATATGGCGATGTGCTGTGCGCGGCGGATCAATCGGCGGCAGCCTGGATGGCCGCCAGCCTCAGCCTGCTGCGCCACCAGCGGCTCGGCGATCTGGTTTACCTCCGCCATGTGCGTGCCGACTCCCAAGCCCATCCCTTTCTGTCCGTCGGTTTCTCCTCGGGCCATCTGAAGGAAGGTGCGCCGCGCCTTGACCTCAGGCTCTATGCCGATGAAGCAGCCTATGAGGCGCGCTACACCGGCCAGCAGCGCAAGCGCCGCAAGAAAATCCGCAAAGCTCTGGAAGACGCGCTGGGTCCGGTGCAGTTCAGCCGCCTTGCCGCAGGGCCTGAAGCCGACGCCGCCCTCGACCAGGCCATTGCCGAGAAGAATGCCTGGCTTGAAGAACGCGGCCGCCAGAACCGCATCATGAACGCCCCGCCCCACACCGCCTTTCTGAAACGGCTGCTGGCCCGGCAGGGCAGCACGCTGGAGACGGTGCTGTCGGCGCTCACCGCCGGGGGCAAGCCCGTGTCCTGGGAACTGGGCTTTCGCCACCAGGGCAGCCACTATGCCTATCTCACCTCACACATGAATGCCCTGACCGACCTGTCGCCGGGGCGCCTGCACATGGATCAGTCCCAGCGCCTGTGCCTGGCCGATGGCCAGACGGTGTTTGATCTCATGGTGCCCTACGACCCGCACAAGGAATCCTGGAGTTCGGTCACCACCCCCGTGGACGATTTTTACCTGGGTCTCAATGCCCGCGGCCAGGCCTTTGGCAGCCTTTATCTCGGCCTGCTGCGGCCCCTGCTGCGCCGGGCCTATTATGCCATGCCGGCCAATCTGCTGCGCCGCCTCAAACCCATTACCGGCCACTGACCGCTCAGAGAGTGCAGTCCAGCAGTCCCTGAATGCGCGCCACCACGGCCTGTTCAACCTCGCGCTGGTCAAAGAACGGGTGCGGCTCATCCTCGTGGCCCAGTTCCGCCACCACACCCTTGTCCAGCAGACCCTGCACCAGCGCATCCACATCGCGCGGCGGATGCAGAAGGCCGCGCCGCACCAGCGCGGCGGCAAGACCGGCCTTGGCCGGCCAGCGCAGCCGGAAGGCCGACAGCGGCAGGCGATAGACCGACACCGGTTTTTCCGTGGCCAGCAGGTCGGCCACCATGGACACGCTGTCCGAGGTGACGGCGAAACGGTCGCCCAGCGCCAGTGCCGCCGCATAGGGATTGCCTTCCGGACTTGCCGGACCACCGGTCCACAGCGGCGCGCTGACCGCCTGCGCCACCGCTGCGGCAATGGCCGCATCGGTACGCGGCGATGAAATCAGAATGACGCCGCCGCCGCGTTTCCGGGCAAAGGTTGAGAGCGCCCGGCCCATGGAGGCCGCCTGCTTCACACTCATGGTCAGCGGATAGCGCGCCGCCCCCAGAACCCCCACAATCCACGGTCTGGGCAGTGCCGCCCAGATCGCCTGCCAGCGCTGCGCCTCGGCGCTGTCAATGCTGCGGCGGGGGGTGAAGGGCAGGTCCATGTGCACCACATTGGCGGCCTGCGGCAGGCCATATTGCGGTGTCGTCACCACCAGATCAAACAGCCGCAAGGGGGCGCGTGGCCGGCCGATCTGAATGAGCCGGGTCTTGCCGCCGGAAGCCTGCCTGATCCACAGCGCCACCGGCACGGTGCGCTTGCCCGTGGCGATGACCAGATCGGGCCAGGGCGGTGCCAGGCGGCTGCGGCTTTCCTTGTCCAGCGTCACCAGGCTGGCGCGGGTGAAGCCATTGGGCAGCCGGTGCCAGGAATTGAACCCGAGCGGCACCAGCACGGCCGTGCCGGAAAGCCGCGAGGCCAGTTCGCGCGCCTGCGCATTGTCGCCCGCGCGCGCGGTCTGCAACACCCAGATCAGGCAGGGGCGTGAAGCGTTCATGCCGTCTCCATAGCCCAAGCCCCGGCGCTTTCCTACGGGGCATCCTTCGCTGTTCTGTCGCATGACACGGCGTCACGTCGTCCATTGCTATTTTCTTGCCATGCCCGGCGCGGGCGGGAATAGAGAAGAGCACAAGGCAGAGCGAATCACCCATGACCATGGCTGAAGGCATGGCCCCCGACGCCATCGCCCACTACAAGGAATTTCTCATCATCCTCGGCGCGGCGGGGCTGGCCGTGCCGTTTCTGCTGCGGCTCGGCATCGGCACCACACTGGGCTTTCTCATCGTCGGCTTTGTCCTCGGCCCCAATGTGCTGGGCCGTCTGGTGGGCCATGTGCCCTTTGCCCAGGCGCTGGTCATCACCAACCCCGAGTCCATCCGCGCCCTGGCCGAACTCGGCGTTGTGTTCCTGATGTTCCTCATCGGGCTGGAACTGTCGCTGGAACGCCTCAAGCTCATGCGCCGTCTGGTCTTCGGGCTGGGCGGGTTGCAGGTGGTGCTGTCGGGGGCGGTGCTGGCGCTGGTGGCGGCAGTGCTCGGCTATCCGCCCGCCGCCGCCGTGGTGCTGGGCATGGCGCTCGCCCTGTCCTCCACCGCCATTGTCATTCAGGTCTATTCCGACGCCAAACGGCTGGGCAGCAATGCCGGCCGCGCCAGCTTCGCCATCCTGCTGATGCAGGACCTGGCCGTCATCCCCATCATGCTGACCGTGCTGGTGCTCGGCCGCCATGCCGGTTCGTCCATGTTCCTCAGCCTCACCACGGGCTTTGCCCAGGCGGGGCTTGCCATCATTCTGATCTATCTGGTCGGGCGGCGGCTGCTCCGCCCGGTGTTGCGCCGCGCCGCCTCGGCCCACAGTTCCGATCTCTTCGTGGCCGCCGTGCTGCTGGTGGTGGTGGGCACCGCAGCCCTTGCCAATGGTGCCGGCTTGTCCATGGCGCTTGGTGCCTTCATCGCCGGCCTGCTGCTGGCCGAAACCGAATACCGCCGCGCCATTGAGGCGGTGATTGAGCCCTTCAAGGGTCTGCTGCTCGGGGCCTTCTTCCTGCTCGTCGGCATGGGCCTTGATCTTGCCGGTCTCATGGCTCATCCGGTGCTGGTCATCGCCAGCGTGGCGGGCCTCATCGCCATCAAGGCGGTCATCACCTACGGCCTTGGCCGCACCTTCAAGCTCACCCGCTCTGCCGCCCTGGAAACCGCGCTGGTCATCGGGCCGGGTGGCGAGTTTGCCTTCGTCATCCTGTCGGCGGCGGCAGCGGCCGGCATCATCGATTATCCGCTGCAGGCCAAGGCCCTGCTCATCGTCAGCCTGACCATGGTGCTGATCCCGCTGCTCTACCGGCTGGCCCGCCGCCTCATCAGCACCATGCCGGGGGCTGCCACCCTGCCGGTCGAGGCCCAGGCCATCCCCGCCCCCGATCCCTACCGCAACCACATCATCATTGCCGGCTTCGGACGCGTCGGCCACCTCATCGGCTCCATGCTCGACGAACACCAGATTCCCTATATCGCCGTGGACAATGACCCAGCCCTGGTGGCGCGCGAACGCAAGGGCGGTTTTCCGGTCTTCTTCGGTGATGCCGCCAATCCGGTGTTTCTTGCCAAATGCGGCCTTGATCAGGCCCGCGCCCTGGCGGTGACCATGGACTCGCCTGCCCGCGTCGATGAGGTGACCAAGGCGGCCCGCGCCGAGCACAAGGATCTGAAAATCATCGCCCGCGCCCGCGACGAGCGCCACGCCATGACCCTTTATCTGTCGGGGGCGACCGAAGCGGTGCCGGAAACCATTGAATCAAGCCTGCAACTGGGCGAGTCCCTGCTGGTGGAAGCCGGCATTCCGGTGGGCCTGGCCATTGCCTCCATTCACGAACGCCGCGACGGCTTCCGCAAGATGCTGGGCCGGCCCGACCGCCGCGCCCAGCGTGCCCAGGCCGCCACCCTGCGCAAGCGCAGCCCGCGCCGCAAGGCTGCGAAACCGGCCGGACAAAAATAAACCGCGAGAGTCATGGCCCCCGCGGTTCATCCGTTTACGGATTAAAATCTATTACTCGGCCACACCAAGCTTGCGCTGAAGATTGGTGCTGGAGGTGGTGTACTGGAACATCAGCCGGGCGCCCGGATTGATGATGCGGAAGGCCTGCTGCGCCATCAGCGCGCCC
This sequence comes from uncultured Alphaproteobacteria bacterium, assembly GCA_937873445.1. Taxonomy (GTDB): domain Bacteria; phylum Pseudomonadota; class Alphaproteobacteria; order Rhizobiales; family Aestuariivirgaceae; genus Aestuariivirga. Next base: position 23,956 of record CALMWF010000043.1, on the reverse strand, counting down.
TCATGGAAGCCGGAGAGAATGAGCTTCAGCTTGCCGGGATAATAGTTGATGTCGCCGATGGCGAAGATGCCGGGGATATTGGTCTCGAACTTTTCGGTATCCACCGGGATCAGGTTCTCATGCAGATTGAGGCCCCAGTCGGCCACCGGGCCGAGCTTCATGGTCAGCCCGAAGAACGGCAGCATGGCATTGGTGACAATCTCGAAGCTCTGGCCGTCATTGCCCTTGACCACGGCACCGGCCAGTTCACCGTTCTCGCCCTTGAGGGCCGTCACCTGGCCGAACTTCATCTGCATTTTGCCGGCCGCCACCAGCTCGCGCATCTTGTTGACGCTGTCCGGGGCAGCCCGGAATTCCTCGCGCCGGTGCAGCAGCGTCATGGACCGGGCGATGGGCTGGAGATTGTTGGTCCAGTCCAGGGCCGAGTCGCCGCCGCCGATGATCAGCACATCCTTGCCGCGGAACGCCTCCATCTTGCGCACCGCATAGAACACCGACTTTTCCTCATACTGCTCGATGCCCGGAATGGGCGGCTTCTTGGGCTGGAACGAGCCGCCGCCTGCCGCCACCACCACCACCTTGCAGCGGAAGTGCAGGCCGCCGTCGGTCTTCAGTTCAAAATCGGCATCGCCCAGCTTCTTCAGTTCGGTCACCATGTGGCCGAAATGGAAGGTGGGTCCGAAGGGCCGGATCTGCTCCATCAGGTTCTTGGTCAGCTCCGCCCCCGACACCACCGGATAGCCGGGAATGTCATAGATCGGCTTTTCCGGATAGAGCTCGGCACACTGGCCGCCCGGCCGGTCGAGAATGTCCACGAGATGGCACTTGATGTCGAGCAGGCCCAGCTCAAACACGGCAAACAGGCCGGTCGGCCCCGCCCCCACAATCACCACATCGGTGTGAATCACATCACTCATCGGACACTCCTGCTCTCGGATATCAGAATTGCTTGGCCGGAACCTTGAGCCTGAGGCCATCCAGTTCGTCGCGCACCTTGATCTGGCAGGAGAGACGGCTGTTGTCGCGCACATCAAAGGCGAAATCCAGCATGTCCTCTTCCATCGGGTTGCGCGCCCCGGTCTTTTCGGTCCACTCCGGTTCCACGAAAACATGGCAGGTGGCGCAGGCGCAGGCACCGCCGCAATCGGCATCAATGCCGGGCACCTGGTTCTTCACCGCCACTTCCATGACGGTCATGCCGGGCGTCCCTTCAACGGTCTGCTCCGTGCCATTGTGTTGGATAAAAGTGATCTTCACCATGCACCGGGTTCCAAAACAGGTATTTAATTTACTGGATATACGCTGGCCGTGCGAAAAGCAACCGGCCCGAGACATTACATCCCGGTCTGACCCCTAAATGCTGTGGCCGCATCCGTCAACGCCTGGCGTGCCGCCTGCCGCTCCTCCAGGCTGGCCGGAAGCCCGCCCTCCTCCAGCAGCCGGGCCAGCGCCGCCAGCTCCATGGCACCAACGGTGGCAGCAGAACCCTTCAACGTATGGGTCAGGAACTTCCAGTCCTGGGCCGTGGCGGCGGTGAGGACCTGGTCTTCCGCCTGGCCAAGCTGAACCAGAAACAGGTTCATGATCTCCGCACCCAGCGCCGTGTCACCCATGGTGGACTGGCTGAGGCGGTCGGCATCGAATACCGCGGGCTGTGCGGGGGCCGGGCTGGCGTCGTTCCGGCTCTGAGAGCAGCTTTTGACCATGGCTTGACTGTGCGACATTTTCCGAAAATCTTCCACAAATCCAAGCAAAAAGCGTGAACGAAATTGCTTTACCGGGGATTTCCTGAATCGATTCAATTCGATCCACAAAATTAACCAAATTTTTAATTATCCCCAGCCGATGCAGGCCGGGAGGTTCATCCAATGGACGCCATGGGTTATGATGGGAATCCAGGACTCGGATTGCGGGCAAAAGGCCCACCTGTCAACCGCCGGTTGGCGCGTGTGTTCGTAATGCGTGAAGTTGCCGGCGGGGGTTGGCCGGTTTGGTGAAAGGTGCGGGTTGTCATGGCAGTTAACAGCGTGGATTCCAGGCGTCGCGACCGTCGCCAGAGTCATGAGGCAGAGGCCATGGCCGCCGCCCAGGAAGCCGGACCGGTGCGCAGCCGCCCCGCCAATGAGAATGATCCCACCGCCGCGGGCCTGATGAACCGGCTGTACCGGCGGCCGTCCTACAACGCTTATTACGTTGCCTTCGCACTGTCGCTGCTGTGGATCTTCGGCTGGTTCCTCATCTACCCCACCGCCATTTTCGCCAATCAGACGGTGAGCCAGGCCGACCTGATGCGCGCCCTTGCCGTGCTTGTTCTGCCCATCATGGCCTTTTTCGGCATGGCCTATCTGGTCTGGCACGCGCTGCGCATGCGCCATGTCTCGGAAGTGCTGCTGCAGTCGGCGCTGCGCCTCATCAAGCCGCAGGACATCGCCGCCGAGGGCATCACCTCGATCGCCCAGTCGGTGAGGAACGAGGTCGACCTGCTGGTCGGCGGTGTTGAACATGCCGTGCAGCGCGCATCGGCGCTGGAAGACATCGTCCACAAGGAAATCTCCGCCATCGAACGCGCCTTCGGCGGCAATGAGGAGCGCATCCGCTCGCTCGTCACCAATCTCGAGAACCAGCGCACCGCCCTGCATCAGGCCAGCCTTCTGGTCGGCAATGAGGCCGCCCCGCTGCTGTCGCGGCTGGAGAACAACACCATCAACCTCGACCAGGTCATTTCCAACGCCCAGGATATTCTGGGCCGCCTGGAAACCGGCCTCAAGGGCTCGGCCTCGGAACTGGCCCGCACCATTGACGATGTTTCAAGCCGCGCCGCCCAGGCCGGTGACGAGATCGGCTCCAAGACCGCCCTGATGGAACGCATGTCGGCCTCGCTGGTCAGCGAACTGCGCACCTTCTCCGGCCATCTGCAGGAACAGGTGTCGTCGCTGAACAGTGCCGCCACCCAGCTGGCCACCGAAACCTCCACCTTCGGCCAGAACGTGCAGGGCATGGAAGGCAATGTCATTTCCATTCTGCGCCAGAGCGCCGATGCGCTGGTCAACGTCAACCGCGACCTGACCTCCACCATCGAGCGTGCCGCCGGCGCCTCGGCCAGCCAGATCCGGCAGGCCGCCGCCGAAATGACCGAAATTCTCGGCGCCACCGGCGACAACATCTCCTATCACCTCAAGGCCACCTCCTCCGAGGTGGCGGGCCTCATTGAAACCTCTGGCGTGGCCACCGTGCAGCGCATCGAGGAAAGCCGCACCGCCATCAGCGAGGGGCTGCAGGCCATTTCCGGTGACTATCTCACCCGCGTGTCGCAGTCGCGCCAGGAACTGGAAAACTACCTCAATCAGGCCGCCGCCTACTTCTCCGGCAACATTGACAACGCCACCGCCAAGCTTGCCGATCAGGTGGACCAGGCGGGCAGCCGCCTGCTCTCCGGCCTCGACCAGACCACCGGCCAGTTCCTTAACCAGCTGGATACGACGGGTGTGGGCCTGGCCGGGCGCATGCAGGACACCGCCCAGCGCCTGTTCAAGGAAATCACCACCAACACCGATCTCATCTCCGGCCAGCTTGAAACGCTGTCCACCGGCGTGGTGGGCCGCCTTGACCAGACGGCGGGGACCATTGCCGGTCACCTCCGTGACACCACCAGCATTGTCACCCGCCAGATGGAGGAATCGGGCCTTGCCCTGGCGCAGAACATCGAGAACGCCTCGGGCGGCGTGACCGAACGTCTCATCAATGTCTCGGGCGACTTCGTCCAGCAGGTGGGCCGGGCGCGCGAGGATCTGTTCCGGCTGCTGGGCGATGTCACCGCCCAGATGACCGGCAAGCTCGAAACCGCCACCCACGACATCTTCGAGCGCATGGATCAGGCCAGCATGATCATGTCCGGCCAGCTTGATGACACGGCCACCCGTCTTTATGACCACATCAACCTCACCGCCGGCGATGTTACCGAGCGGGTGGCCCAGGTCACCGAGAAGCTGACCGGCCAGCTTGATGTGTCCTCCGGGCAACTGGCCACCCTACTTGACTCCACCGAGACGCGCATGGGCAGCCAGCTTGAGCAGGCAACCACCGAGCTCAACGCCCTGTTCCGCGCCAACACCAACATGCTGACCCGGCAGCTGGATGACAGCTCCACCGCCGTCACCAATGCCTTTGCCGACACCGCGCTGGCCGTCACCCGCCAGATGCAGGATGTTCACAACTCGATGACCGACCGGCTCCAGTCCACCTCTTCGGAAGTGGCCAGCCAGCTTGAGACGGCGGGCAACAACATGTTCAGCCGCCTCGACGTCACCGCCCGCGACCTGGGTCAGCGCTTCGATGTGGCCACCACCATGCTGGAACGCATCACCGGCGACATTTCCGGCCGCCTGGCGGGATCCGGCGCCAAGTTTGCCGAAATGCTCGAAGGCGCATCGAGCCAGATGATCAACGACCTCGGCAAGGCCTCCGAAGCCTTCTCCGAGGGCCTCGGCCAGACCACCATGGAAATTTCCGGCCGCTTCGAACAGGAATCCGGCCTGCTGGTGGATCGCATTGACCGCGCCGTGGCCGCCTTCGACTCCACCGCCAATGTCACCGCCGCCAAGCTTGACGAGGCGCACCGCAAGTTCGCCAAGCATGTCGAATCCGCCAACACCTATCTGGCCGACCAGTTGCAGACCTCGGCTGGCGAAATGGACGAACGCCTGGAAGGTGTGTCCATGCAACTGACCGGCAAGCTGGAAATGACCGGCAGCCGGATTTCCAGCCGCCTCGAAGATGTGGCTGGTCTGGTGGAGAAGTCCATCGACCGCTTCAACGACGAGATGGAGCGCGCCCTCACCAGCCGCAAGGACAGCCTGGAAGCCCTCGTTGGCGATGCCAACCGCCGCGCCGAGGAAGTGGACAAGGTCATGTCCAATTACATGACCATGATCGAGGAAAGCCTCGCCCACGCCGACACCAGGGCGCGCGAGATCAGCCGCCTGGTGGCCGAGCAGACGCAGGCCTCGCTGGTCAACATCGAAGACGAGATCAAGAAGCTGGAGACGGCCTCCGGCGGCCAGATCAATCAGGCCAGCCGCGTGCTGCGCGAGCAGCATGAGCGGGCTATGTCGTCGATGAACGAAATGCTCTCGGCCACCGCCACCGACTTCCAGCAGACCGCCCAGGACATGCGCATCACCGCCCAGCAGGTGGTGAAGGATATCGACGCGGCCCGCGCCGAATTGAAGCGCGCCATCCTCGACCTGCCGGAGGAAACCCGCACCAACGCCGACGCCATGCGCCGCGTGGTGGCCGACCAGATTGCCGCCCTGAGTTCGCTGGCCGATGTGGTGAAGCGCCAGAGCGGCGGCCTCGACTTCTCCGGGCCCGGCTATCTCACCGGCGGACGAGGCTCATTGGGAAAATCTGAGGGCGCCCCGTTTTCCGCTCCGCATCATGGAACGGTGAGCGCCCAGGAAACCACCACGGAGCGGACCACCGGTGACGATGAACCGGTGACCGCACGCCGCGCCCGCAGCTTTGCTGATCTGGCCCGCGCCAGCGCGCCCATGACCAGCCGCCGCAGCGAACCTGCCGCCGCGCCGCCGCGCGACATCGAGCAGATGACGGTGAAGCTCCATGCCGCCGCCCGCGATCTGGTGGAGGCCATTGACGGCACCCTGCCGCGCGATCTGGAGAAGCGCTACGCCGATGGCGACCGCAGCGTCTATACCCACCGCCTGTTCGAAGGCCGGGGCAAGAAGATGCAGAAGCTCATCACCTCGCGCTATGACGAAGAGCGTCTGCTGCGCGGCCGGGTGGATGCCTATGTGCGCCTGTTCGAGCGTCTGCTCGACCAGCTTGCCGATGTGCCGCGCGGCAGCGAAATGGTGGAAGCCTCGCTGTCGTCGGAATCGGGCCTCATCTACATGATGCTGGCTGAATCCGCCGGTCGCATTCCGCCGCAATAGTCCACACCCTCGCCGCGCCCCGCGCGGCGGGGGTTCCCTCCCCCCCTCTGGCGTTTCCGGTCATGCCCGCTTTCACTGTCACGGCTGACGTCTTTCCCATCGCCGGCCGCTTCACCATTGCCCGTGGCTCCAAGACCGAGGCCCATGTCATCACCGTGCGTCTGACGGACGGCACAGCCGCAGGCTGGGGTGAGGGCGTGCCCTATCCGCGTTATGGCGAAACGGTCGATCAGGCGCTGTCCGCACTGTCGGACGCCCGCCGCACCATCGAAGCCGGCCTGACGCGCGCCGATGTTTCCCGCCTGCCCCTGCCAATGGCGGCGCGCAACGCGCTTGACTGCGCCCTCTGGGATCTGGAGGCGAAACAGCAGGGTAAGCCCGTGTGGCAGCTTGCCGAGCTGCCGGAGCCGCGCGCCGCCCTCACCGCCTATACCATCAGCCTGGATGAACCGGAGGCCATGGCCCGCGCCGCGTCGGCCTCGGGCCGTCCGCTTCTGAAACTCAAGCTGGGCCGCCCGGATGATGCGCTGCGGCTGGCTGCCATTCGCGCTGCCTGCCCGCAGGCCCGCCTCATTGTCGATGCCAATGAGGGCTGGCAGGCGGATAGCCTTCCCCACATGCTGGCGGCCTGCCATCAGACCGGGGTTGAACTGGTGGAACAGCCCCTGCCCGCCGCCCATGACGAGGCCCTGCGCGGTCTGGCGCGCAAGGTCATGATCTGCGCCGATGAAAGCGCCCATGGCCTTGACTCCCTGCCTTCGCTCATCGGCAAATATGACGCCATCAACATCAAGCTAGACAAGACCGGCGGCCTCACCCCGGCGCTGGCGCTGGCCCATGCCGCGCGGGCCCGCGGCCTGAAAATCATGGTGGGCTGCATGGTCGGCTCATCACTGGCCATGGCGCCCGCCAGCCTGCTGGCGCCGCTGGCGGAGTTTGTTGATCTGGATGGGCCGCTGCTGCTCGCTGCCGACCGCCCGGTGCCGCTGCGCTATGACGGCAGCCTCATGCTGCCGCCGCCTCCGGCTCTGTGGGGCTGAGCCGGGCCAGCCTGAGGGCAAGGCCCAGCGCCACCAGCGACACCCCCGCCATGACCAGATAGGCGTGCGGCCCCAGCCCCGCATAAAGGGGGCCTGCGGCCCAGGTCATCAGCGCCATGGCCGCGCCCATAGCGCCTGAGTAAAGCCCCTGGGCGGTATTGCGCAAATGCTGGGGCACCATGGCGCGGATATAATGCATGGTGGCCAGATGAACCGTGGCAAAGGACGCCGCATGCAGAAGCTGCAGTCCCGTCGCCACCACCAGTGCGGGGGCCGCTGCCAGCGCCAGCCAGCGCAGCGCCCCGCCGGCAATGCCAATCATCAGCATGCGGAGAATGCCAACCCGGACCAGCGCCCGCCCAGCCACGGCAAACAGCGTCACCTCCGCCAAAACCCCCACCGCCCACAGCCCGCCCACCGCCAGCCGTGAAAAACCCTGCGCCTGCCACTGCACCGAGGCAAAGCTGTAGAGCACTGCGTGGCTGGACTGCGCCAGCGCCACGGTGGCAACGAACAGGGCAAAGAAGCCGTGGCCGAGAAGTGTTGGGCCGCCGCTCTGAGTTGGCATGGGGCTGGCGCGCGGGCCTGTGACATCGCCCGGCAACAGCCAGGCCGCCAGCACCGCCAGGCCCTGCGCCGCCGCCAGCAGATAGACCGTGGCTTCCGCCGGCAGCACCGTCAGCAGTGCCCCGGCGCCAAGATTGCCCGCCAGAAAACTGAGCGAAGCCCACAGCCGGATGCGGCCATAGTCCAGGCCATGGGCGGCCGCCCCATCCACGGCAAAACTCTCGGCCAGTGGAAACACCGGACCAAACAGCAGCGATGCCACAACCGCCACCGCCAGAATGGGCCAGAAACCGGACGTCAGGGTGAGCGCCCCATAGGCCAGCAGGGCGGCCGCAGCTGAAAAACGGATCAGGCTGAGACGGTTGCCCCTGGCATCAGCCAGGCGCGCCACCACCGGCACCACCACAATGCGCACTGCCGTCATGGCGGCCAGAATGATGCCGATGGCGCCAAGCGAAAGCCCCTTGGCCGACAGCCACAGCGGCAGAAACGGCATTTGCACGCCCGTGCCCAGCAGCATCAGCGCATAACAGAACGACAGGCGGAAGTGGAAAGCAGACGGGGTCATGGTGCGAAGTGGGGCAGCTCTAAACCAAACCTTCACCACTTTCCACGATATTAACCATGGGCCCATGGGCACGGCACGATGCTGAGTCATGCCGTTTGCCCGCCTTTATGCGGGGCCGGTGTGTGGAGTTGGTCATGTCCGAAGTGCTGCCCTTTGAGCCGCAGGGAAACTTCCAGGAAATTCTGGAGGCGGTGCAGGAAACCCGGCGCGGCCGCTGGTTTCTTGACGAATACCGGGCCTCCGTTCACCGCTCCGAAACCGAACAGGTCTTGAGCGCCATCCACAAGCTGGAGCAGGCCGTGGCCCGCCAGTTACCCGCCACCGATGTTGCACAGGCCCGCCAGGCCATTCAGGCCACGCGTGAACGGATTGCCCGTCTGGGCGACAGCCCCACCCCGCCCGCCGACCCGCAGCTGTTCCGCAGGCTGGCCGCCCTTCAGGCCGAAGCCGCACAGACGGCAGGCCCTTCGCCGGAAGCTGCCTTGCTGAACCAGCGCATTGCCCTGGCCCTGGAACTGGTGGACCAGCTTGACCACACCATGGGCGGCACCACGCCAGCGCCCACCATGGCCTATGCCTCAGCTCCGCCGCCCGCCACACTGTCTGGCGAGCAGATGCGCCTGTTTCGTCATGATGAAGCGGTGTTTGCCGCCCCCGCCGCCGCGCCGGCACAGACGGAAAGCCGTCACGCGTTCATGGCCGCTCTGCCCGCAGCACCGCGCGGCGCCAGACTGGTGATCAAGAAGACAACCGGCCCCGAACCGGCCGCTGCCGCGCCCGTTCTGCCGCCCGAAGCCTTGCCTCTGGACGTGCTGGCGCCAGAGGCGGAACAGTCCTTCGATCCCGAGGACGATGTGCCTGAGGGGTTTTTCGATGCCCCGGAAGCCGATGTGCTGGAACCGGAACGGGTGGCCGATATGGCCCTGGCCGACATTGCCACGCCGGCATGGCCGGAACCGGCACAGCCCGCTGCCCCCGTGCCGCCGGTTGCCACGGCACCGGCCACCGATCCCGCCCAGCGCATCGTCATCATTCGCCGCACGGTCAGTGACTTCCTGGATGAGACGAGCCCCCCTGCCCCTCAAAACAACAACGCCGCCTGAGTTTCCCCAGGCGGCGCCGATCGGTTGATGGCCGCTTTGCTTACCAGTCCATGGTCAGCGAGGCCGACAGAATGTCGAGGTGCTGCTTGAAGTTGGCGGTCACGTCCTGCACAACGCCACCATCCTTCATGAAGACATGGCTGTAGGCCAGGCTGGCGGTGGCGCGGTCGGTCAGCTTGTAGCTGCCGCCCAGGGACGCCCAGTAGCGGTCATTGTCGGGCATGCGCACAGTGCGCCACGCATCCGGCACGGGTGACTTTTCATAGGCCACACCAGCACGCAGCGTCAGCGCATCGCTGTAATCATAATCGGCACCGAGGGAATAGAACCAGCCATCCTTCCAGTTTTCCGGGGTCTGACCGACAATGGCACCCGTGTCGGTGCGGCGGATGGTCAGATCCTTGAACCGACTCCAATTGGTCCACTCCACACCTGCCTTGAGGGTCAACTGATCGGATACGACCTGCGAAACGCCGACAGTCACAACCTCTGGCGACTTGAACGGTGCTTCGATGTCGCCACCGGCAAAGCCGGCCAGCAGATTCTTGCCTGTGCCCTCAAGTTTCTGCTTGATGGAAGAGCGGAAGCCAATACCAATCGAGGTCGACTCCGACGGCTCCAGCAGCACGCCAAACGTATAGCCAAGCCCCCAGTCATCTCCCTTGAAGCGCGCGAATTCCAGACCGTTCACCGGATTGCGGTTGTTCAGATCAACCGACATGTAGTTGATCTGCAGGCCGGCACCCACCGAAATCATGTCGGAAATCTTGTAGGCCACCGTCGGGGAGAAATCATAGGTGGCAACCTTGGACTTGTCGCCATGGGGCAGGCCCGCCCAGGTATTGGCGTCGGTGGCGAGGCCGAAGGGAGCATTGATGCCCATGCCCAGCACCAGATCATCGCTGATGGCATAGGACATGTAGGAGGCCGGAACCGGCGTCGGCGAGCCGAGGTTGCCGCTGCTGCTCAGCGGGCCATAATTGCCCGTGCCCTTGGAATAGGGGATGATGAGATTGCCCACCGCTTCCGTGACCAGGCCCTGGCTGGCATGCTGGGTCAGCGTGGCCGGGTTCCAGAACATGGCCGACAGGCCGTCGGTGCCCGCTGCAACACCGGCAAAGGAGTTGCCCTGGGCTTCCGCCGACTGTTCACGCAGCGCAAAACCACCGGCCAGAGCGGTGGTGGCAGAGAGCGCCAGAACGGCAGCGGCAAGCACGGTGGTTTTTGTGGTGAGTCGCATGGGGAGCCCCTATTCAAATTTTCGCCATATTTGCCTAGCCCCGCATGATCCGCAACCGGTTTATGTCACTTCTGCATAGGTCATGAACAATTCCACAAATCTGTGCTTTTGACGCAACATGTCACCTTAAGGTAACCTCCATAACGTCATTTTTTCACACCCGCTGCCATGACCCGTGATCCGCGCTACGACATTCTGTTTGAACCCGTCAAAATCGGTCCCGTCACCGCCCGCAACCGCTTCTATCAGGTGCCCCATTGTAACGGCATGGGTTACCGGGATGTCTCGGCGCTCGCGGCCATGCGCGCCACAAAGGCAGCGGGCGGCTGGGCCGTAGTGGCCACCGAAATGGTGGAAATCCACCACACTGCCGATGTCTCCCCCTTTGTGGAAGGCCGCCTGTGGTCGGACCAGGACATTCCCGCCCATGCCCGGGTGGCGGCGGCCATCAAGGAAAAGGGCGCGCTGGCGGCCATTGAGCTCTGCCACTCCGGCTACACCGCCGTGAACCTGTGGTCGCGTGAGGTGCCGCTGTCCCCCTCGGCCCGGCCCGCCGCCTCCTTCTTTCAGGACCCGGTGCAGGCCCGCGCCATGGACCTGAGCGACATCCGCACCCTGCGGGCCGCCCACCGCGCCGCGGCATTGCGGGCCAAACGGGCGGGCTATGACCTGATCTATGTCTATGCCGGTCATGGCCTGGGCATTTTCCAGCAGTTTCTGTCGCGCGCCACCAACCAGCGCAGCGATGACTATGGCGGCTCGCTGGCCAACCGTGCCCGCCTGCTGCGCGAGGTGATTGAAGACACTAAAGACGCGGTGGGGGATCGCTGCGCCGTGCCGGTGCGCATCGCCATGCATGAATTTGCCGGAGCCGAAGGCCTCTCCCCCGCCGAGGTGGAGGACGCCATCGGCCTCATGGCGGAACTGCCCGACCTGTGGGACCTGTCGCTCTCCGGCTGGTCCATGGACAGCCAGACCTCGCGCTTTGCCGAGGAAGGCTTTCAGGAACCCTACATCAAGGGGGTGAAACGCCTGACCACCAGGCCGGTGGTGGGGGTGGGCCGCTACACCTCGCCCGATGCCATGGTGCGGGTCATCCGGCAGGGCATCATGGACATGATCGGCGCTGCCCGCCCCTCCATCGCCGATCCCTATCTGCCGAAGAAGATCGAGGACGGGCGCCTTGACGACATCCGCGAATGCATCGGCTGCAACATCTGCGTCACCCATGATTTTTCCTCCACCCCGCTGCGCTGCACCCAGAACCCCAGCATGGGCGAGGAATGGCGGCGCGGCTGGCACCCGGAACTGATCCGCCCGAAGGAGGCTGACGGCCATATTCTGGTGGTGGGCGCAGGCCCCGCCGGGCTGGAGGCCGCCCGGGCGCTGGGCCAGCGCGGCTATACTGTAAGTCTTGCCGACCGGGCGCAGGAGGCGGGTGGCCGCGTGGCCAGGGAATGCCGCCTGCCCGGCCTTGCCGCCTGGGGCCGGGTGAAGGACTGGCGCCTCGGCCAGATCGCCAAACTGCCCCATGTCTCGCTCTATCTCGACAGCGCCATGACGGCGGAAAACAGTGCCGAAGTGGGCGCCGATCATATCGTGCTGGCCACCGGCGCCAGCTGGCGGCGCGATGGCGTGGGCCGTCACCACAGCCGCCCCCTGACCATTGCCGACGGGGCCCTTGTGCTGACCCCGGATGATGTGATGGCGGGCAGCCTGCCCGCTGCCGGCCCGGTCACCCTGTTTGACGACGACCACTATTACCTGGGCGGCGTGCTGGCCGAACTGCTGGTGAAAAAGGGGCTGGCGGTGCGCCTGGTCACGCCGTCATCACTGGTGTCCTTCTTCACCCGCCAGTCGCTGGAACAGGCCCGCATCCAGAAGCGCCTGCTGGAACTGGGGGTGGAGGTGATTGCCAACACGGCGGTGACGGCCATAGCCCCGGATCATGTCACACTGGCCTGCGTCTTCACCGGCCGGGAACGGCTGCTCGAAACGGCGGCCACGCTGCTGGTCACCGCGCGCACCCCCAATGATGCGCTGGCCGCACCCCTGCGCGCTGCCGGGCTTGCCGTCTCCGTCATCGGGGATGCCTTTGGCCCCGCCACCATCGCCGCCGCCGTCCATGCCGGCCGCCGCCTGGCGGAAGACTTCGGCCGCCCGAAGGACCCCCTGTCACTGCCCTTCCGCCGCGAAACAACCGGGCTTGATCCGGCGCCGGTTTAAGCCGCCATTTACCATCTTCGGCAAAGCTCCGGTGAAAACCACCGAGGGCAACCGTGACAACTTTGATTTCTCGCCGGCAAGTTCTGTTCTGGGCGGCGGCCATGCTGGCCGCACCGTCCGCCTGTGCGCAGGACCAGACCGACTCCATCACCTCCATTGCGCCCAGGGCCGCCATGGCGGGCAAGCTCGCCACCCGCACCGAAGTCATTTCCGAGCGCGGCGAACCGGCCATGGTGACGCTGAGTTCGCGCCAGGCCCTGCAGGGCGCCATTGATTATTACCGCGACATCGTGGCCAATGGCGGCTGGCCCGTGGTGCCCAAGGGCAAGCTGGAGCGCAATGTGCGCGGCGAGAAGGTGCTGGTCCTGCGCCAGCGCATGGTGGCCGAAGGCTATCTCGACCCCGCCACGCTGCAAGGCCCCGGCGCTGATCTGTATGATGCCCGCATGGCCTCGGCAATCCGCGCCTTCCAGCGCAACCACGGCATTGCCACCACCGGCATTGTCGGCGACCGCACCCGCTTTGAACTGAACCTGACGGCGCGCGCCCGCCTCCACACCCTCGAGGTCAACCTGCCGCGCGTTGAGCAGTATATGACCGGCCTTGGACCGCGCAATATTCTGGTCAACATCCCGTCAGCCCAGCTGGAGGCGGTGGAATTCGGCCATGTCTTTGCCCGCCATAATGTGGTTGTGGGCAAGCTGGACCGCCCCACCCCGGCGCTGAAGAGCAAGGTGACGACGGTCAACTTCAATCCCTACTGGACCGCCCCTGCCTCCATTGTCGAGAAGGACATCGTTCCCAAATATCTCAAGGACCCCTCCTACCTCGCCCAGATGCATATCCGGGTTTTCGACGGGCTTGGCGGGCCTGAGATTGACCCCGCCAGCGTCGACTGGCTCAACACCGCGCCTGACCGCTTCGTCTTCCGTCAGGAGCCGGGCGACCACAATGCGCTGGGCACCGCCAAGATCAACTTCAACAACAAATATTCGGTCTACATGCACGACACGCCGCACCGTGAGCTGTTCGGCTCCAATGCGCGCTATGAAAGCTCGGGCTGCGTGCGCGTTGATCAGGTGAAAACGCTGGTCAGCTGGATTCTGGGCGACCAGGATGGCTATGACCAGGCCAGCTTCGAGATGATCACCGCCACCCAGGAGCCCTATGAGCTGCCGGTGCAGAACCCGCCCGATGTGCGCTTCATGTATCTCACTGCCTGGGTGACCGATGACGGCCGGGTGAATTTCCGTCCCGACATCTACCAGCTTGACAGCACCGGCTTCATCTATGGCCAGCCGACCCCGGCGGAGACCGAACCCCCGCCTGCCCGCTAGCGGCCGGGCCTGCTCACGGCAGGTTGTCGCGCATGAAGATGTCGATGCGGATGCGCTCCTGCTCGGCCACCAGCGGCGCATTGTCGGCCTTGGCCATCAGCACGCGCACCGCCGAGCGCACCTCGTGGCCGGCATCCTGATTGATGATGGCGTCAATGGTGCCGCGGATCAGCGCCCGGCGCGAGGCATCCGTCACCTCATGGGCGATGAACACGATCTCCCTGGCGCGGCCCGCCTTTTCCAGCGCCGCGACAATGCCGGAGGTGCCGCCGCCGACATTGTAAATGCCGATGACATCGGGATGTTCGGCCAGCAGTTGCGTGGTCATTTCCTCGATGCGCTGTGAGTCATCGCGTGATTCACGCACCGGCAGCACGGCAAGCTGCGGATATTCATGGGCCACCACCTGCTCGAAGCCGAACTGGCGCTCGATATGGTCGCGCAGCGCCAGCGACCCGGCAAACAGGCCCACCGTGCCCGACTGTCCGCGCAGGAATCGTCCCATCAGATTGGCCGCCGTGCGCCCGGCCGAGGAATTGTCAATGCCGGCATAGTGCAGCCGCTTTGATCCCGGCACGTCCGACACCAGCGTCACCACCGCCACGCCCCGCGCCACCAGCGCATTGATGGCCTCGCGTACCGCCGGATGGTCAAGCGCCACCAGGGCAATGCCGTCCACCTCGTCACGGGTGATGGCATCGAGCATGGCGGCCAGCGCCTCGCCGTCAAACACGTCAACCTTGGTGACGGTGATCGACACGCGCTCGGCGGCCATGCGGCTGGCCGCCTCCTCCACCTCGGCATGAATGCGGCTCATGAATTCCGAGGTTGAGACCGGCAGGATGAAGCGGAACCGGTATTCCCGCGCCCGTGCCAGCCGGGCGGCAATGCGGTCCGGCTGATAGTTGAGTTCGCGGATTGCCGCTTCCACCTTGGCCACGGTGGGGGCGCGCACGCCGGGCCGGTGATTGAGCACCCGGTCGATGGTGGCGACACTGACGCCCGCCCGGCGGGCCACATCCTGAATGGTGAATTTTGCCATGGGATCACTCAAGCAAGGTGGCAAACAGATGTCAAATGATGGTTTTTGCTCAAGAACACCCCAAGAGAATGAGACGATCCCGTCATTCCCGTCCCCCTGCAATTGCCGCAATGACCGAACATGATTATGGAAGGGGAAGGGGAAAGGCCTGGCATGACATTCCGTCTGTTTCTGCTGTTCATGATTCTGGCCACCGGCCCGCTGTCGGCCCAGGACGCCGCCGCGCCAGGCATCGGCATGGTGGCCCGGCTCATCAGCGGCGCCGAACCCGGCGTGCACGACGCCACCGGCTGGGCGGTAGATCTCATTGATGTGCTGAACCAGCACAGCCTGCCGCCCTCGCGCGAGAATGTCTGCGCCGCCATTGCCGTCATCGATCAGGAATCGGGCTTCGTCGCCGACCCCGCCGTGCCCAATCTCGGCGCGCTCTCGGAAAAGGCCATGCGCACCAAGTTTCTGAAGGTGCCCATACTGGGCCGCATGGCCCTGAACTTCCTCGACCGCACCCCCTCGCCCGAGGCCAGCTACATGGCCCGCATCCGCGCCGCCCGCACCGAGCGCGACCTCGACATGACCTGGCGGGCCATGGTGGCCGATGCCTCCAAACGCTCCAGCATGAGCTTTGTGGTCAATGCCGGCCTGTTCAACACACTGATCGAGGAGCACAACGAGATTTCCACCGTGGGTTCCATGCAGGTGTCGGTGAGGTTCGCCCTTGATGAAGCGCGCAAGCGGCGCTGGCTGCCCATGACGCTGGAAGACACCTATGCCGTGCGCGACGACCTCTACACCCGCCATGGCGGCATGTATTACGGCGTGCTTCAGCTTCTCGGCTACGACACCGGCTATGCCCAGAAACTCTACCGCTTTGCCGACTATAATGCCGGGCGCTACGCCAGCCGCAACGCCGCCCTGCAGCAGCTTGTGGCCACCCTCTCCGGTGACAGGCTGACGCTGGACGGTGACCTGCTGCTCTATGACAGCACCGGCAAGCCCCTGCCCAGGGTGAGCAGCAGTGAGGCGGCCATTCGGCGTCTGGTGACCAGATTGAACCTTGGCCTCACCAACCAGCAGATCAGGGATGATCTGTTGCGCGCCAAGGACCAGAGCTTTGCCGCATCGCGCCTGTTCCTGGCCCTGCGCGAGGCCTATCGCCAGAAGACCGGCAAGGCGGCCCCCTTTGCCATGGTGCCGGACATTGCCCTTGCCAGCCCCAAGATCAAGCGCCGCATGACCACACGGATTTTTGCCGACACGGTGAACCAGCGTTATCAGCGCTGCATGGCTGCGCAGCAGTGAGTTTTGTGCGCCGCATTCAGGTCAACAGGTCGTTATTGTCTGGACCACGCCGGTTCCTGGCCTTCACCCCCCATTGACCGCAAGCATGGCGCCGGGACAAACTGGCGAGGCAACGCAACACGGGTGATGATGATGCGATATGAAGCTCCGGCAACGGTGAGTGCTGCTGTCTCTCTCCTGGCCAGGGAGAAGGGCGTGGGCCTGGTCATGGCAGGCGGCACCGACCTTCTGGTGAAAATGAAAAGCGGTCTGGTGGAGCCGGACCTGATCGTGGACATCAAGCGCATCAAACCCCTGCATGAGGTGAAGAAGACGGCCAGCGGCATTTCCATCGGTGCCGCCCTGTGCAATGCCGCCCTCGGTGAAAACGCCATGCTGCGCAAGGCCTGGCCCGGCGTGGTGGAGGGTGCCACCCTCATCGGCTCGAAACAGGTGCAGGGCCGCTGCACCATGGCCGGCAATCTGTGCAACGCCTCGCCCGCCGGTGATGCCGTGCCGGCCCTGGTGGCCGCCGGGGCCAAGGCGGTCATTCAGGGGCCGAAGGGCAAGCGCAAGCTCGCCATCAGGGACGTGCCCGCCGGTCCCGGCCGCACCACTCTCAAGAAGGGCGAGATCATTACCGCCATTGAATTGCCCAAGCGCGAGCCGCGCTCGGCCGACGCCTATCTGCGCTTCATTCCGCGCACCGAAATGGACATTGCCGTGGTCAGTGCCGCGGTGAACCTGACGCTGGACGCCAAGGGCGTCATCAAAAAGGCCGCCGTGGCGCTGGGTGCGGTGGCGCCCACCGTTCTCGACGTGCCCGCCGCCGCCAGGGCGCTCATCGGCACGAAGCTCGATGACGCCGCCCTTGACAGGCTGGCGGAGGCGGCCCGCGCCGCCTGCCGCCCCATCGATGACAAGCGCGGCACTGCCGCATTCCGCATTCAGGTGGCCGGTGTTCTGGCGCAACGCGCCGCCCGGACGGCCTACGCCCGCGCAGGAGGAAAATAATGGCCGGCATTCACGTCAAGACCACCATCAATGGCGATGCCGTTGAATTCATCTGCCAGCCCGAGGAAACCCTCCTCGACGTGCTGCGCAACCGCCTGGGCCTGACCGGTGCCAAGGAAGGCTGCGGCACGGGTGACTGCGGCGCCTGTTCGGTGATGGTGGATGACCGCCTCACCTGCTCCTGTCTGGTGCTGGGGGCCGAGGCCGAGGGCCGCTCGGTTGAAACCGTGGAGGGCATGGCCAGGGGCAGCGAGCTTCACCCCTTGCAGCGCCTGTTCATTGAACATGCCGCCCTGCAATGCGGCGTGTGCACGCCGGGTGTGCTGATTGCCGCCAGGGCGCTGCTGGAGAAGAACCCCAACCCCTCGGAAGAGGAAATCCGTTTCGGTCTGGCGGGCAATCTGTGCCGCTGCACCGGTTATGACAAGATTGTGCGCGCCGTTCAGGCGGCGGCACAGGAAATGCGGGGAGCCTGAACCATGGTGACATTGAAGGACAATTCGCTGGCCAACCCCACCGAGGCAGCACCCCCCACCACCAGCGAGCCGGGCCCGCATGAGCCGCTGCTGTCGAAGCACCACTTCAAGTCGGTGGGCACCAGGCCCCTGCGCCCCGACGGCATCGACAAGGTGACGGGCCGCGCAAAATATGGCGCCGACCACAACCTGCCCGGCCAGCTGGTGGGGCTGGTGCTGCGCTCGCCCCATGCCCATGCCCGCATCAAGGCCATCGACACCACCAGGGCCGCCAGGCTGGCGGGCGTCAAGGCGGTCATCACCGCCGCCGACCTGCCCGATCACACCGGTGGCGACGAAGGCCTGTTTGACATTCTCGACAACTGCATAGCGCGCGATGTGGCCCGCTATGACGGCCATGCCGTGGCCGCCGTGGCCGCCGTGGACGCCGCCACCGCCCGCGCCGCGCTCAAGCTCATCAAGGTGAGCTATGAGGTTCTGCCCCATGTCACCGATGTTGATGAGGCGGTGAAGGCCAATGCCCCCCTCATCAACCCGAAGAACTTCACCCGCGGGGTGGAGCCTGCCCCCGCCCGGCCCTCCAACATCGCCAAGCGCTCCACCTTCGGCCATGGCAATGTCGAGGCTGGCTTCAAGGCGGCCGATGTCATCATCGCCCGCACCTACCGCACCGAACAGACCCATCAGGGCTACATCGAGCCCCATGCCTGCGTGGCCTCCATATCGCCCGACGGCACGGGTGAATTGTGGGTCTGCACCCAGGGCCACTTTGCCTATCGCCAGTGGTGTGCCGCCATTCTCGGCATGGATGTGGCCAAGCTCCGCGTCACCTCGTCGGAAATCGGCGGCGGCTTCGGCGGCAAAACCCACATCTGGATGGAGCCGCTGGCCCTTGCCCTGTCGCGCAAGGCCAACCGGCCGGTGAAAATGGTGATGAGCCGCGACGAGGTGTTCCGCGCCTCCGGCCCCACCAGCGCCACCTCCATTGACGTCAAGCTGGGGGTGAAGAAGGACGGCACCATCACCGCCGGTTCCGCCACGCTGCGTTACACCAATGGTCCCTATTTCGGCATGTGGGCCGAGCTTGGCGCCATGACCGCCTTTGCCTGCTACGATCTGGAAAACGTCGAGACCATCGGCCTTGAGGTGCTGGTGAACCGGCCCAAGGTGGCGGCCTACCGCGCCCCGTCCGCACCCGAGGCGGCCTTCGCCATTGAAAGTGCGGTGGACGAGGCGGCCAAGACCATCGGCATGGACCCGGTGGCCTTCCGCATCCGGAATGCGGCAAGGGAGGGCAGCCGCTCATCCTATGGCCCGGTCTATGGCCCCATCGGCATTGGCCCCACGCTGAAGGCCGCGCAGAACCATCCGCACATGAAGGCCCCGCTGGGACCGAACCAGGGCCGCGGCATGGCCTGCGGCTTCTGGTTCAACTTCGGCGGCCAGACCTGCTCCGACCTCAACATCGGCGTGGACGGCACGGTGACCCTGTCGGTGGGCACCGTGGACGTGGGCGGCTCGCGCGCCTCGCTGGCGCTGTGCGTGGCCGAGGAACTGGGCATTCCCTATGACCATGTGCGCTGCGTGGTGGCCGACACCGGCACCCTAGGCCACAATGACATGACCGACGGCTCGCGCGGCACCTTCTCGTCGTCCATGGCCCTCATCTTTGCCGCCCGCAACGCCATCAATGTCCTGAAGGCGCGCGCCGCCCAGATGTGGGAAATTCCGCTGGAGAATGTGGTGTGGAAGGACGGCCACGCCCATGCCACGGGCGACGGCCACGGCAATCTCGCACCGCTGTCGCTGAAGGAGATTGCCGCATCCGCCCCCAACACCGGCGGCCCCATTGCGGGCCACGCCGAAATCACCGCCGATGGCGCGGGCGTGTCCTTCGCCACCCACATCTGCGATGTCGAGGTGGACCCGGAGACGGGCCGCACCCGCGTCACCCGCTACACCGTCATTCAGGACGCGGGCAAGGCCGTGCATCCGGCCTATGTGGAGGGCCAGTATCAGGGCGGTGCCGCCCAGGGCATCGGCTGGGCGCTGAATGAGGAATATGTCTATGGCAGGGACGGGCGTCTGCAAAACCCCACCTTCCTCGACTACCGCATTCCCGTCTGTTCGGATCTGCCCATGATCGACACGCAGATTCTGGAAATCCCCAACCCCAACCACCCCTATGGCGTGCGCGGCGTCGGCGAAACCTCCATCGTGCCGCCGCTGGCGGCCATCGCCAATGCCGTGTCCAATGCGGCGGGCGTGCGCATGACCCATATTCCCATGTCGCCGCCGCGCGTGCTGGCCGCCATGACCTCGGCGGACAAGCTGGGGGTCTAGAGGGGCGCGTGGAGGCAGCCCGCCACATCCATCTCTGGGGGGCGCTGCGGCCCTATGCCGGCGGCGCCTCCGTCATTGTGGTGGAGGCCCGCACCATCCGCGAATTGTTCCGCAAGCTGGAGGAGCAGTTCCCCGGCATGACCCCCCACATCAGACGCGGCATCGCCGTATCCATCAACGGCCGGATCTACCGCGACCAGTGGGACACGGCCCTGCCGGAGAAGGGGGAAATCTACCTCTTGCCGCGCATCCAGGGCGGCTGAGCGGCGTTACGGATAGGCCTGCCCGTCATTGAGCTTCAGCATGCCGCGCACCACCCGCCAGGCCGACCACACCACCAGAATTATGGACAGCGGCCAGGAAATGATGATGCCCAGACCAAGCGTCAGAATGGTGAAGGAGAGCAGCAGGAAACCCACCACCATGTTGACCAGCGTCACCGTGAAGATGTTGGAGAGATGGTTGCCATAGATGGTGCCCGCCGCATCGGACCGGCGCGACATGGCCAGAACCAGGATGATAATTGACCCCACCACCACCGTGGTGCCGGAAATGTCGATGAAGGGTGAGGCGGCAATCACCAGAAGGCCGATATACAAAAGCCACGACAGGGCATGATAGCCCGGCTCGCTCCGTTCCAGCGCGCGTCCCAGTTCAACCTGCATGGCACCCTCCTGCCCGAATTTTCCGCCATCATATAGGAAGCCTGCCCGCCCATACCAGTCCCCACCGGTGAACCCCGGCTGAACGCCCCCGCCAGCCCCGGTTCATCGGGCCGCTGCCAGGGTGGCCGCGTGGCGCCAGCGTCACCCAATCAATAATCGGAGGACTCCCATGAAGCACCGTTCCCTGCCCCTCGCTGCCGCCGTGCTTGCCGCCCTTGCCGCCACCACCTCTGCTCAGGCCAGAAAGGTCTATGACGGTGTTACCATCAGCCAGGACACGCTGAAGTCACGCTGCGAAGGGGCCGGCGGCACTTTCTCCGACCTTGGCGATGGCCGGGTCGTGTGCAAGATCCACGGCATTGTCATTGTCTGCATTCTGGCCATCCAGACCTGCCACAGCAACGAAGCCCGCACCCTGCCCAGCCGGGTGCCCAAGGGCATTCTGGGCAGCCGTCCCAGTCTCGGCACCGGCGATGGCGGCCACATGAATAACGGCGGCAACGGCGGCCCCCAGGTGAAATGACGGACCGGGGCCATGGCGTCATGCCGCCATGGCCCTTGCCCCGTACCTGAAGCCGGTTCAGACTCGCCGGAACAAGGAGCCTGCCATGTCTGAATTTCTCAACGGCCTTGCCGCTGAACTGGATGCAATCCGCGCCGCGTCGCTGTGGAAAACGGAGCGCGAGATCATCTCGCCGCAATCGGCCCATGTGGCGCTGACCACACGTCCCGATGTGCTGAATTTCTGCGCCAACAACTACCTCGGCCTGGCCAACCACCCCGCCCTCATCGCCGCCGCCAGAAAGGCGCTGGACAGCCATGGCCTCGGCATGGCCTCGGTCCGTTTCATCTGCGGCACCACCGACCTGCACCGCGCCCTGGAGCAGCGCATTGCCCGCTATGTCGCCATGGATGATGCCCTTCTCTTCGCCGCCTGCTTTGACGCCAATGGCGCCCTGTTCGAGCCGCTGTTCGGCGAGCAGGACGCCATCATCTCGGATGCCCTCAACCACGCCTCCATCATCGACGGCATCCGCCTGTCCAAGGCGAAGCGCTTCCGCTACGCCAATGGCGACATGGCGGCGCTGGAGGACACGCTGAAGGAAGCCCGCGCCGGGGGCGCCCGCCGCATCATCATTGCCACCGATGGCGTGTTCTCCATGGATGGCTACTTCGCCAAGCTTGCCGACATCCGGGCGCTGGCCGACCGCCATGACGCCCTCATCATGGTGGATGATTGCCACGCCACCGGCTTCATCGGGCCCCAGGGCCGCGGCACCCCTGCCCGCGCCGGGGTCACGGTCGATATTCTCACCGGCACCTTCGGCAAGGCGCTTTCAGGTTCTGCCGGGGGCTACATCGCCGCCGCACAACCGGTCATCGACCTTCTGCGCCAGCGCGGCCGCCCCTATCTCTTTTCCAACGCCCTGCCGCCCGCCATCGTGGCCGCCGCCCGCGCTGCCATCGATCTCGCCGAACAGGGTGACGACCTGCGCGAGCGCCTGTTTGCCAATGCCGCCCGTTTCCGCACCGGCATGGTGAAGGCGGGCTTCACCCTGCTGCCCGGTGAACACCCCATCATTCCCGTCATGCTGGGCGAGGCAAGGCTGGCCCAGGCCATGGCGGCAAAGCTGAATGAGCTGGGCGTCTTTGTTTCGGGCTTCTTTTACCCCGTGGTGCCCCAGGGCCAGGCCCGCATCCGCACGCAAATGTCCGCCGCCCACAGCGCCGCCGACATTGACACCGCCATTGCCGCCTTCACCGAAGCCGGGCGCTGCCATGGTGTCATCTAGGGCCGCCCCCTGCCCGTGCTATAAAGCCGAAAAAGCAAGGAGTTCATCATGCGTGCTTTGGTCAAGGCCGCCCCCGCCGTGGGCCTCACCCTCCGCGATGAGCCGGTCCCCCGCATCGGGCCGGACGACATTCTCATCAAGGTGAAGAAGACCGGCATCTGTGGCACCGATGTGCACATCTGGAACTGGGACCAGTGGGCCCAGAAAACCATTCCCGTGCCCATGGTGGTGGGTCATGAATTTGCCGGTGAGGTGGTGGAACTGGGCGCCCATGTCCGCACCGCGAAGGTGGGTGACCGCGTCTCCGGCGAAGGCCACCTGATCGGCATGAAAAGCCGCATGGCCAGGGCCGGGCATTTCCATCTCGACCCGGAAACCAGGGGCGTAGGCGTCAATGTGCCGGGCGCCTTTGCCGAATATCTGAAAATTCCCGCCTTCAACGCCATTCACCTGCCGCCCGAGGTGGATGATGAGATCGGCGCCATTCTCGACCCCCTGGGCAATGCCGTGCACACCGCGCTCTCCTTCGATCTGGTGGGTGAGGACGTGCTCATCACCGGCGCCGGCCCCATCGGCATCATGGCCGCCGCCGTCTGCCGCCATGTCGGCGCCCGCCATGTGGTGGTGACCGACGTGAACGACTACCGGCTGGAACTGTGCAATCAGGTGGCCGATGCGGTGACGGTGAATGTCGCCCGCGAAGACCTGAAGTCGGTCATGGCGCGGCTGCACATGGCCGAGGGTTTTGACATTGGCCTGGAAATGTCGGGTGCGCCTGCCGCCTTCGACCAGATGGTGGACAACATGATCCCCGGCGGGCGCATTGCCCTGCTGGGCATTCCCTCCAGCCCCGGCACGGTGGACTGGAACCGCATCATCTTCAAAAGCCTGACGCTGAAGGGCATCTATGGCCGCGAGATGTTTGAAACCTGGTACAAGATGATCGCCATGCTGCAATCGGGCCTCGATGTGCGCAAGATCATCACCCACCGCTTTCCGGTGGCCGATTTCGCCAGGGGCTTTGAGCTGATGCGCCAGGGCAAATGCGGCAAGGTGGTGCTGGACTGGCACTAATCCAGTCCAACCTCCCGCCTGTTCGCCGTCGATCTGGCGGCCCATGATCGCGCGCCATCATCCCGAAAAGTTGGGAGACTTTTCGGATCAGATGATGGCATAGGACTCGTGCTTACTCGCCGTCGATCTGGCGGACCATGATCGCACGCCATCATCCCGAAAAGTTGCGAGACTTTTCGGATCGGATGATGGCAAAGGACTCGTGCTTACTCGCCGTCGATCTGGCGGCCCATGATGGC
>CALMWF010000042.1 GCA_937873445.1 uncultured Alphaproteobacteria bacterium | reverse complement strand
AAAATGGCCAGCCTTTCGGGCTGGCCGCTTGCGCCTTCCGGCCGGACAGTCGTGCAGGCGAAAGAAGGCGCAACACATAAAAAAATGACCAGCCTTTCGGGCTGGCCGCTTGCACCTTCCGACCGGACAACCGTGCGGGCGAAAGAAGGCGCAACAGATAAAAAAATGGCCAGCCTTTCGGGCTGGCCGCTTGCGCCTTCCGGCCGGACAGTCGTGCGGGCGAAAGAAGGCGCACCACATAAAAAATGACCAGCCTTTCGGGCTGGCCGCTTGCGCCTTCCGAAAGAAGGCGCACCACAAAAAAATGGCCAGCCTTTCGGGCTGGCCATGAGGACTCGACTCCACAGACAAAGGGAATCGGGGCGTCCGGCGGGCGAAAACCTCGGGGGCTTGGGGGCTGAGGAACCCGCGCCGCCGGACATCGAGGCAACGCTACCCATATGGCCCCCCAAAGTGGTGAAGCCATGATCAAAAAGGGGCGAAACTGGGGTATTTTCCTCCCCTTGAAAATTTCTGCCGGGCCGTCATCTTGGGGTGGGGAGGCGGAATGGCCGATACGCTGATTTCATTTCAGGACCGCAGCGCCGGGCCGGCGGAAAGGCCGGTGGCCTTCACCCGCCACGAACTCATGACCATTCTCGATCTCTACGGGCGCCATGTCGCGGCAGGCGAGTGGCGCGACTACGGCCTGAGTTTCGACCGCCACACCGCCACCTTCTCGGTCTTTCGCCGGGCCAGTGAAGCGCCCCTGTACCGCATCACCAAAACCCCGGCCCTGGCCCAGAAGCAGGGGGCCTTTGCGGTGGTGGCCCAGGGCGGCCTCATCCTCAGGCGCGGGCCCGACCTTGCCCGGGTGCTGCGCGTTCTCGCTCTCAAGCCGGTGTCATGAAAAAGGCCCCGTTGCCGGGGCCTTTCAAAACGTCGCGCAAGCGGCTCACTCGTTGTTGGCAATGCCCAGAATGTTGAGGATGTGCACGAACAGCGTGACGAAGCTGCCATAGAGCGCGAAGGCGCCGAAGATCGACTTGCCGCGCGCCACGCCGGGGGCATCGCCCTCGACATACATTTCCTTGATCATCTGGGTTTCATAGGCGGTGATGCCGGCAAACAGCAGCACCGTCACGATGGAAACAATGAGGCTCATCATTGTCGACTGGACGAAGAAGGCGTTGACCAGAATGGCAATGAGGATGCCGATGGAGGCAATGAAGAAGAAGGCGCCGAAGCCCGAGAGGTCACGCTTGGTCACGTAGCCAGCCAGACTGGTGCCGGCAAAGGTGGCCGCCGTGATCAGGAAGGCGCGATAGACCAGCGACGGATCGACCGCCAGATAATGGGCCAGCATGGGCGCCATCATCAGGCCCCACAGGCCGGCATAGGACCAGAAGGCGGCATGCGCCATGACCCTGTTTTCGGAAAACATCATGCGCGGCGCCAGAAAGCCAAGGCCGATGGCGGCGATGAACCAGACCCATTTGAGGCTGAAGACCGTGGCAATGGCGGCGGGGCTGGACGCCACGGCCAGAACCACCAGAGCGGTGAAGGCAACACCCAGCGCCATATAGTTATAGACGCCGAGCATGTAGCTGCGCAGCCCCTGGTCGATTTCGGCCCGCTGAACGGTGCCGACCTGGCTGCGTGTGCGATAGTCAGACATGGTTTCCTCCTCGAAAATCAGTCGTTGCGGCAGGATATGGGAAGCCGCTCCCCTTCCGTCAAGGAGTGACAGGGCACCCTCCTTCGGCTGGTTAACGGGTCCGGCCCTCGGCCTTGTCGTCGATGCGGCGGGCGAGTTCGATGTCCTTTTCCGTCACCCCGCCGGCCGAATGGGTGGCCAGCGTCACTTCCACCCGGCCGTAGATATTGGTCCATTCCGGATGGTGATCCATTTTCTCCGCCGCCAGCGCCACCTCGGTCATGAAGCCGAAGGCCTTGCCAAAACTGGCAAACTGGAAGGTCTTGGTGATGGCATCCCGCCCCTTGGCCTCGGCCCAGCCGTGCAACCCGTGCAGGGCCTTGGCCCGCTCAACGCCGATCAGTTTTCTGTCTGCCATCTTCACACCTGTAAATCATAAGCCTGTTCCACCGCATAGGGACCACCCCCGCGCGACGGCCGCGATGAGAACAGCACGAAACGCGCCACCCGGAAAGGCCGTGAACGATAAAGACTCTGGGCGTGGACGAATTGCGCCAGGGCGGCGGGGTCGGCGTCCTTGAGGCGGGCCAGCGTCACATGCGGGGTGAAGCGGCGGGAATCGGGGGCGGCCCCCAGCCTCTGGCAGATGCGCTCATGGGCGGCCTGCAAACGCCGGAGATCGGCGCTGTCCTCCACCCCGGCGTGCAGCGTATGCGGCTTGTTGCCGCCAAACACGTCAACCCCCTTGAGCTTCAGGCTGAAGGCGGGGCCAGCCGCCTGCGCCAGCCCGTAGGAAATCTCATGGGCCAGCCCCTCATCAATATCGCCGATGAAGCGGAGAGTGATGTGGAAGGATTCGGTGTCAATCCAGCGCGCCCCCGGAATGCCGCCGCGCTTCAGCGCCAGTTCATCGGCAATGTCGTGCGGAAGCTCGATCCCCGTGAACAGACGCGGCATGGCGGCCTCCTTGCCAGAACGCCAAGGAGCATCCGGGACGGAGGCCTGATTCGCAATCACCTGACCTGGGCCAGCAACGCCTCCACGGCGGGCACCATGCGCTTCACAATTTCGTCAACGCCCGCTGCATTGGGGTGCATGCCGTCGGGCTGATTGAGGGCGCTCTGTCCCGCCACGCCATCGAGAAAGAAGGGATAGAACAACACGCCATGCACCGCCGTGAGCTTGGGGTAGAGGCGGTTGAACCGCGCCCCATAATCAGCACCAAGATTGGGCGCGGCCTGCATGCCCGCCAGCAGCACCGGAATATTCTTCGCCCTGAGCGTGGCGAGAATCTGGTCAAGCGCCCTTTCCGTCTCCGCCGGGTCGAGCCCGCGCAGCATGTCATTGGCACCCAGTTCCACAATGGCCGCATCCACCGGATCACCGAGCGCCCAGTCCAGCCGGGCCAGCCCGTCACCCGCCGTATCGCCCGACACCCCGGCATTGATCACCGTCACATCATGGCCCTTCACCCGCAACGCGGCTTCGAGTTTCACCGGAAAGGCATCGCCCGGGTCCACGCCATAACCGGCGGTGAGACTGTCGCCCAGCGCCAGCAGGGTCATGGGGCGGGCCGTGGCCGGCAGGACCATGGCGGCAAGGGCCAGACTGAAGAAAAGGGAACGCAGCATGGCCGTGAAGATAGGAAGAAGGGGTGAAAAGCCCAAGCAGAAATCCTATATGGCCTCAACCCCTCCAAGGATTTTCCCCCGTGTCCCTTCTTGCTCTCGAAAACGTCTCCCTCACCCTGCCGAGCCGTGCCGGTCCGGTGGCCATTCTGAAAGCGGTGAGCCTTGCGGCAAGGCCCGGCGAGGCCCTGGGCATTGTCGGGCCCTCCGGCTCCGGCAAGACCTCGCTTCTCATGGTCATCGCCGGGCTGGAACCCATCACCTCCGGCAGCCTCACCGTGGCCGGGCAAAATCTTGCCGGCCGCAGCGAGGATGATCTCGCCCGCTTCCGCCGCGATCACATCGGCATCATCTTCCAGTCCTTCCACCTCATCCCCACCATGACGGCCTTGGAAAATGTCGCCGTGCCGCTGGAATTCAAGGGTGCCAATGATGCCGAAGCGCGCGCCGCCCACTGGCTTGGCCGCGTTGGCCTCGGCCACCGGCTCAGCCACTATCCCGGCCAGCTGTCGGGCGGCGAACAGCAGCGTGTGGCCATTGCCCGGGCGCTGGCGGCAGGCGCGCGCCTTTTGCTGGCCGATGAACCCACCGGCAACCTCGACAGCGCCACCGGTGCCGACATCATCCGGCTGCTGTTTGATCTCCGCGAACAGGAGGGGGCCACGCTTCTGCTGGTCACCCATGATGAGGCGCTGGCGAAAAAATGTGACCGCCGCATCGAGGTGCGCGACGGCACCCTGCGCGAGGGGGCATGATGCTGCCCCTGCGCTTTGCCCTCCGCGATCTGCGCTCCGGCCTGCAGGGCTTCTGGATCTTCCTGGCCTGCCTCGCGCTGGGCACCACCATCATTGCCATGGTGGCCGCACTGTCCGCCAGCATCACCCGCGGCATTGACCAGCAGGGCCAGCCACTGCTGGGCGGCGATGTGGAATTTGCCCTGACCCAGCGTCAGGCCAGTGCCGCCGAAGAGGGTTACATGAAGGGCCTCGGCGCCGTCTCACGCGTGGTGACCTTCCGGGCCATGGCCGTGACCCCCACGGCAACCGCCTTGACCGAGGTGAAGGCGCTGGATGGCGCCTATCCGCTCTATGGCGCGGTGAAACTTTCCCAGGGTGCCCTGCCGGAAGCCCTTGCCGCCCGCGCCAACAGCTTTGCGGCGGTGGCCGATCCGCTGCTGCTCGGGCGACTGGGATTGAAGCTGGGCGACCGGATCACCCTGGGCCAGGCCAGCTTCATCATCACGGCGGAAATTGCCGCCGAACCGGACCGGCTGGGCGAAGGCTTTCTGCTCGCCCCGCGCCTCCTCATCAGCGATCAGGCCCTGGCCGCCACCGGCCTCATCCAGCCGGGCAGCCTCGTCACCTGGAAATACCGGGTGAAGCTTGCCGATCCCACGGCGGCCAAAGCGGCAGTGGCGGCAGCCAACCGGACCTTCCCGGAGGCGGGCTGGCGGTTGCGGGCTGCTTCACAGGCGGCCACCGGCACTGAGCGCATGGTGGAGCGTCTGGGCTTCTTCCTCACCCTGGTGGGGCTTGCTGCCCTGGTCATCGGCGGGGCGGGCATTGCCAATGCGGTCAAGGCCTTCATCCAGCGCCGCGCCACCACCATCGCCACCTACAAGGCGCTGGGCGCCACCAGCGCCACCGTCTTTGCCATCTTCCTCACCGAATTGCTGCTGGTAAGCCTGCTGGCGCTTGCCTTTGGCCTGGCGCTGGGAGCGGCCACACCTGCCCTCGCCCAGTTCTTCTTCGCCGACCTTCTGCCCCTGCCGCTGGCCACCGGCGTGGAGTGGCTGGCCTTGCTGCGGGCCGGGGCCATGGGGCTGCTGGTGGCGCTGGCCTTCACCGTGCTGCCGCTGGCGGCCACCGGCAGCATTCCCGCCACTGCGCTGTTTCGCCATGGCGCAGCCCCGGTCAAAAGCCGTTTGCCCCTGGCCCATGCCGCCGCCTCCGCCCTGTTCATGGCAGCCCTTGCCGCCCTCGTTCTCACCAGCAGTGACAACTGGACTTTGACCGGCGGCTATCTCGCCGGACTGGCCCTGAGCTTTGCTGGGCTGTTTCTTCTCGGCTGGCTGTTTCTTCGTCTGCTCCGCCTGCTGCCCCGGCCCGGAAACCTGCTGCTCCGTCAGGCACTCGCATCCCTGGCCCGGCCCGGCTCACCGGCTCTGGCCGTCATCCTGGCGCTGGGTCTGGGGCTTGGCCTGTTTGCCATGCTGGCCCAGACCGACGCCACCCTGAGCCGCGAGTTGCGCGGCGGTCTTGCCGAAAAGGCGCCCGCCTTCTTTTTTATCGATGTGCGCAACACCGACCTTGACCGCTTTGTGACCGAGGTGAAGGCGCAAGCCGGGGTTGTCGCCACCGGCACCGCCCCCATGCTGCGCGGCCGCATCACCGCCGTGAAGGGTGTTGCCGCCGATCAGGTGAAACCCGCCGAGGGCGCGCAATGGGCGCTGCGCGGCGAGCGCGGTCTCACCTACAGTGCCAGCCTGCCGGAAAACTCCACCCTGGTGGCCGGAGAATGGTGGCCCGCCGACTATGCCGGCCCGCCCCTGGTTTCCCTTGTCGATGACATTGCGGAAGGTCTCGGCCTCAGGATCGGCGATCAGCTGACCGTCAATGTTCTGGGCCGCGACATCACCGCCACCGTGGCCAATCTGCGGCGCGTGAACTGGCGCAGTTTCGGCATCAACTTCGTCATGGTGTTTTCGCCCAATACCCTGCAGCGCGCCCCCCACAGCGCCATCGTCACCGTGACCATGGCCGGAGCCGACGAGGCGCAGTTCCTCAACACCATGGCCCGGCGCTGGCCCGGCATTACCGCCGTGCGCGTCAAGGATGCGCTGGATCAGGTGGCGGGCCTCATGGGCAAGATCCTGCTGGCCATCCGCTCGGCCAATATCCTCACCCTCATCACCGGCACGCTGGTGCTGGCTGGCGCGCTGGCCGCCGGTCTGTCGGCGCGCCGTTATGAGGCGGTGGTGCTGAAAACCTATGGCGCTTCGCGCCGTCAGCTGCTGGCCAGCTACGCTCTGGAATATGGCCTGCTCGGTCTGGCGGCCGCCGTCTTCGGCCTTATGGCCGGCACCACCGGGGCCTGGTTCCTGGCCCGCTTCGTGCTGGAGCTGCCCTTTGCCTTCTCCCCCGGCACTGCCGCCCTGACCGTGGCGCTGGCGCTTCTGCTGACCATTGCGGGCGGGCTTCTGGCCACCAACCGCGCCCTGACCGCCAAACCCTCCACCGCCCTTCGCGACGAATGACAGGCCGCCGCTTTTGGGCTACCAAGCGCCATGGTCAGACTGAACCGCATCTATACCCGCACCGGCGATGACGGCACCACCGGGCTGGGTGATGGCACCCGCCTCAGCAAGGCCCATCTGCGCATTGAGGCCTATGGCACGGTTGATGAAACCAATGCCGCCCTGGGGCTGGTCCGCCAGCACACCGGCACAGCCAACCTCGCCAGCCTCGATGCCATGCTGGCCCGCATCCAGAATGAACTGTTTGACCTCGGCGCCGATCTCTGCGTGCCCGACCGTGGCCAGAAACTGGATTACCCGCCGCTGCGCATCCTGCCCGACCAGGCGGTGAGGCTGGAGCGCGAGATTGATGACCTTAATTCTGCACTGGTCCCGCTCAAGTCCTTCGTGCTGCCGGGCGGCCACCCCGCCGCTGCCGCGCTTCATCTGGCCCGCACCATCTGCCGCCGCGCCGAACGCCTCATGGTTCATCTGCATGACACGCCGGATGAGCCGGTGGGGGCCGCCGCGCTGGCCTATGTCAACCGCCTGTCCGACTTTCTCTTCGTTGCCAGCCGTTATGTGAACCATGTCGCCGGTGCGGGCGACATTCTCTGGGTTCCGGGCGGGACGCGATAGCACCCATGCTGGCCGCCCTCATTGCCGGTTTTGCCCTGGGCGGCAGCCTCATCGTCGCCATTGGCGCGCAGAACGCCTTTGTCATCCGTCAGGGTGCGCTTAACAACCACGTCTTCCCCGTTGTCCTGTTCTGCACCCTGTCCGACATCATCCTGATCTGGGCCGGCGTCTATGGTCTGGGCGCGCTGCTCAAGCTCTTTCCCGATTTCATCACCCTCATGCGCTGGGGCGGTGCGGCCTTTCTCATCTGGTATGGCATCAAGGCCTTCACCCGCGCCCTCCACCCGGACGCGCTCCGTGAAGCCCTGTCCAATCCCCTGTCCCTGAGTGCTGCGCTTGCCACCTGTGCCGCCTTCACCTGGCTCAACCCCCATGTCTATCTCGACACGGTGGTGCTGGTGGGCTCCATCGCCAATGCCAGGCCGCCGGGCCAGCAGTGGCCGTTTGCGCTGGGCGCATCGCTCGCCTCCACCGTCTGGTTTTTCTCCCTGGGCTACGGCGCCCGCGCCCTTGGCCACATTCTCGCGCGGCCCAGCGTCTGGCGGATGATCGACCTTGCCATTGCCGCCATCATGTTCGCCCTCGCCGCCAAGCTGATTTTCGGCTAATCCGGCAGCCATGTTCATTCCGCTGCACGACGACGCTCCGCTGCGGGTCATCCGCTTCCAGATGATGACCTTCGCGCTGATCGCCTTGAATGTGGCCGTGTTCCTCATCACCGGGGCTTTTCCGGGTGAGGCCTTCCTTGCCAGCGTGGCCCAGGGCTTCGGCGTGGTGCCGGCCGAGTTTGTTTCCGCCGCTGCCCGCGCCCATGACATCAATCCCGTGCCCGAGCCGGTCACCCTCATCACCTACATGTTCCTGCACGGCGGCTGGATGCATCTCGTCTCGAATTTGCTGTTCCTGTGGATCTTCGCCGACAATGTCGAGGACGCTTACGGCCATCTGGGTTTTCTGCTGTTCTATCTCCTGTGCGGCGTGGGCGCCGGTGTCACCCACATTGTTGTCAATCCGACCTCGCCTGTGCCCCTGGTGGGGGCATCGGGGGCCATTTCCGGGGTGCTGGCCGCCTATTTCGTGCTCTACCCCAGGGCGCGCGTCTGGGTGCTCGCCTTCTTTCCCCTGCCCATCCGCATTTCCGCCGCCTGGGTGCTGGGCATCTGGTTTGCCATCCAGATCCTGAGCCTGTTTGCCAGCGACCCGGAGTCGCAGAGCATCGGCTGGTGGGCCCATATCGGCGGCTTCCTCACCGGCCTGGTCCTGACCTGGCTGCTGAAGAACCGCCTGCTCATCCGGGTAGGTGACTGAGGCGGGGCAACTTCCTGCCCTGAACTTTGGTCGGGACAGGCCCCATAACCCGTCGTTCCCGGAATTGACTCGCGCCCGCCCCCTCACTAGTTTGCGCCGCAAAATCGCTAACCCCAGAGGACAACATGAAGGTTCTGGTCGCTGTCAAACGGGTCGTTGACTACAACGTCAAGATCCGCGTCAAGGCCGATGGCTCGGGCGTGGAACTGGCCAATGTGAAAATGTCCATGAACCCCTTCGACGAAATCGCCGTCGAGGAGGCCGTGCGTCTGAAGGAGGCGGGCAAGGCAACCGAGGTGGTGGCCGTGTCGGTGGGACCCGCCACCGCCCAGGAAACCCTGCGCACCGCGCTGGCCATGGGGGCCGACCGCGCCATTCTGGTGAAGCATGACGCGGTGGTGGAGCCCCTGGCCGTGGCCAAGCTGCTCAAGGCCATTGTCGCAGCGGAAAAGCCCGATCTTGTCATTCTCGGCAAGCAGGCCATTGACGACGACGCCAACCAGACCGGCCAGATGCTGGCTGCCCTCATGGGCTGGCCCCAGGCCACCTTCACCTCGAAGTTTGAGCCGGGGGCGGGCGAGGCTCTGGTCACCCGTGAAATCGACGGCGGTTTGCAGACCCTCAAGCTCAAGCTGCCGGCGGTCATCACCACCGATCTCCGCCTCAATACGCCGCGCTATGCCTCGCTGCCCAACATCATGAAGGCCAAGAAGAAACCGCTCGAGGAAAAGACCCCGGCCGACTACGGCGTTGATGTGACACCCCGCCTCAAGGTGGTGAAGACCGAGGAACCGCCCAAGCGCCAGGCCGGTGTGAAGGTGAAGTCGGTGACCGAACTGGTGGCGAAACTCAAGGAAGCGGGAGCGCTCTGATGGCCGTTCTTCTCATTGCCGAACATGACAACGCCACGCTCAAGGACGCAACCCACAAGGCGCTTACCGCTGCCCTTCAGATGGCTGGCGAGGTTCATGTGCTGGTGGCGGGCAAGAACGCCAAACCGGCCGCCGAGGCGGCCGCGAAGCTCAAGGGCGTAGCCAAGGTGCTGCTGGCCGAATCGGCCGATCTTGAGCGCCCCATCGCCGAAACCCTGGCCGACACGGTGGTGGCTCTGGCCAAGGGCTACAGCCACATTGTTGCCCCCTCCACCACCAGCGGCAAGAATTTCATGCCGCGCGTGGCCGCCCTGCTCGATGTCATGCAGATTTCCGACATTTCCGCCGTGACATCGCCCGACACCTTTGTGCGCCTGATCTATGCCGGCAATGCGGTGCAGACGGTGCAGTCGGGCGAGGCCCACAAGGTTGTGACGGTGCGCACGGCCTCCTTCCCGGCAGCGGGCGAGGGCGGTGCCGCCAAGGTGGAAAGCGTGGCCGCAGCCAAGGCCGCCGGTCTTGCCACCTATGCTGGTGAAAACCTCACCAAGTCTGACCGGCCCGAACTGACTTCGGCCAAGATCATCATTTCCGGCGGTCGCGGCATGCAGAACGGCGACAATTTCAAGATGCTGGAAAGCGTTGCCGCCAAGCTCAACGCCGCCGTGGGCGCCTCGCGCGCCGCTGTGGACGCGGGCTTTGTGCCCAATGACTATCAGGTCGGCCAGACCGGCAAGGTGGTGGCCCCCGACCTTTATATTGCGGTCGGCATTTCCGGCGCCATCCAGCATCTGGCCGGCATGAAGGATTCCAAGATCATCGTGGCCATCAACAAGGACGAGGAGGCCCCCATCTTCCAGGTGGCGGACTTTGGCCTGGTGGCCGATCTGTTTGAGGCCGTGCCGGAACTGGACAAGGCGCTGGGCTGATCGTCGGCCCCTCAGAATCCAAACCCCCTGCCCCCGGCAGGGGGTTTTTTCTGGCCCAAACCAACCCGCCCGGCTGGTCTTTTCGCACTTGCGAAATGATCTTGCGGGGCGCCCCTCAGCACGTTAACGTCA
Source organism: uncultured Alphaproteobacteria bacterium (assembly GCA_937873445.1). GTDB lineage: Bacteria > Pseudomonadota > Alphaproteobacteria > Rhizobiales > Aestuariivirgaceae > Aestuariivirga. The sequence goes on along the minus strand of CALMWF010000042.1, from coordinate 39,085 downwards.
ACACCCTGTCTCACAAGCGGGTGTTTCATGACCATCAGGAAAGTCGGCATCATCGGCGCGGGCCAAATGGGCAACGGCATTGCCCACATCTGTGCGCTGGGCGGTTATCAGGTGGGTCTCAATGATGTGTCCAAGGAGCGTGTGACCCAGGCGCTGGCCACCATCAACGGCAACATGGCCCGCCAGGTGAAGGCCGGCAGGATCAGCGAAGCCGACCGTGAAGCCGCCCTGTCGCGCATTGGCCATGTTCCCTCCTTTGCCGACTTCGAGGGCTATGATCTGGTCATTGAAAGCGCCACCGAGAAGGAAGACGTGAAGCGCCAGATCTACAAGGACCTCTGCCCCCCTCTCGGGCCGGAAACCATCCTTGGCACCAACACCTCGTCGATTTCGGTGACCCGTCTGGCCGCCACCACCGACCGGCCGGAACGCTTCATGGGCATTCACTTCATGAACCCGGTGCCGATGATGGAGCTGGTGGAGCTGATCCGCGGCATTGCCACCGAGGAAGTCACCTTCCAGAAGGTCAAGGACTTCGTCGGCACCCTGAAGAAGACGGTGGCCGTTTCCGAGGATTTCCCGGCCTTCATCGTCAACCGCGTGCTGCTGCCGATGATCAATGAGGCGGTCTATACGCTGTATGAGGGCGTGGGCACGGTGGACGCCATCGACACCGCCATGAAGCTGGGCGCCCACCACCCCATGGGCCCCTTCGAGCTGGCCGATTTCATCGGGCTGGATACCTGCCTGTCGGTCATGCAGGTGCTCTATGAGGGTCTGGCGGATTCAAAATACCGCCCCTGCCCGCTTCTGGTGAAATATGTCGAGGCCGGCTGGCTGGGCCGCAAGACCAAACGCGGCTTCTACGACTACCGCGGCGAAAAGCCGGTGCCGACCCGCTGATCCCTCATCAACCCATCACCCCGAAAAGTGCGGGAGCGGTTTTCGGATCAGGTGATGGGAATAGGTCCTACTGCGCTGCCATCACCGCCTTGATCATGGCCTGGGCATCGGCACCGGCCCATGGCGCCGGGCCGAGCAGGCGGCCCAGCTCGCGGCCCTGCCGGTCAAACAGGATGGTGGCGGGCAGCCCCGGCACATTGAGCGCCTCGCGCGCCGCCCCCTCATCATCGCGGTAGAAGGCAAGATGGCCCTCCCCCGCCGTGGCCAGAAATTCCCTGGCCTTGTCCTGACGCGTCTGGCTGTCGAGATTGATGGTGACCACCTCGAAATCCGCGCCCCCCAGCGCCGCCTGCAATTTGCCCAGTTCCGGCATTTCCGCCCGGCACGGCGGACACCAGGTGGCCCACAGATTGACCAGCATGACCCGGCCCTGCCAGCGCGCCAGCGCCACCTCCGCACCAGCCCCGTCGCGCACCGCCCGCAGGGTCACGTTCTTGGGCGCGTCATGAAACTGGAATTGCGCCATCTGGCCCCTGGCATGGGCGGCGAAGGGCGAAAGTGAGGCTTCTGCCACCGCTGCCTCACCCACATGCTTGCGCGACACGCGGTTTAGCCCGTAAATGCCAATGATTGCCGCAAGAAGCAGCGCCACACCCAGATAAAGCCGGTGGCGCGGGTTTGAAGGAAACATCATGACTCCGTTCGTTCAGGTCCGGGCCGGGGAAAACCCATGACCAATAAAATGTGGGGCGGGCGTTTTGCCCAGGGGCCGGACGCCATCATGGCCGAGATCAACGCCTCCATCGGCTTTGACAAGCGCCTCTTTGCCCAGGACATCCGGGCCTCGAAGGCCCACGCCGCCATGCTGGCCGAGACGGGGATCATCACCAAGGCCGACGCAGCGCAAATTAGGCACGGCCTCGATCAGGTGCAAGCCGAGATCGCAGCCGGCAGTTTCACCTTCTCGTCAGCCCTCGAAGACATCCACATGAATGTGGAGGCGCGTCTGAAGGAACTGATCGGCCCGGCGGCGGGCCGGCTGCACACGGCGCGCTCGCGCAATGACCAGGTCGCCACCGATTTCCGCCTCTATGTGCGCGACACGGTCGACCATCTCGACAGCCAGATGGCCGGATTGCAGCGGGCGCTGGCCGAAAAGGCCCTGGCCCATGCCAAGACCCTCATGCCCGGTTTCACCCATCTGCAGGTCGCCCAGCCCATCACCTTCGGCCACCATCTTCTGGCCTATGTGGAAATGCTGGCCCGCGACCGCTCGCGGCTGGCCGACGCCCGCCGGCGCATGAATGAATGCCCGCTGGGGGCGGCGGCGCTCGCCGGCACTTCCTTCCCCATTGACCGGGGGATGACGGCCAAGGCCCTGGGCTTTGCCGGGCCAACCCGCAATTCCCTCGATTCCGTCTCCGACCGCGACTTCGTGCTTGAAGTGCTGGCGGGTGCCACCATCTGTGCCGTTCATCTGTCGCGGCTGGCTGAGGAGATCGTGCTCTGGGCCACCGCCCAGTTCCGCTTCGTCAAGCTGTCGGACAAGTTCACCACCGGCTCATCCATCATGCCGCAGAAGCGCAACCCCGATGCCGCCGAGCTGATCCGCGCCAAGCCGGGCCGCATTCTTGGCGCCTTTACCGCTTTGGCCGTGGTCATGAAGGGTCTGCCGCTCACCTATTCCAAGGATATGCAGGAAGATAAGGAACCGGCCTTTGACGCCTTCGACAGCCTGTCGCTGGCGCTGGCTGCTGCCACCGGCATGGTGCGCGACATGGTGCCGGATGAACAGCGCATGCGCGCTGCCGCCGCCACCGGCTTTGCCACCGCCACCGACCTTGCCGACTGGCTGGTGCGCACCTTGAAGATGCCGTTCCGCGAGGCTCACCATGTCACCGGCACATTGGTGGCGCTGGCCGAAAAACAGGGCGTGGACCTGTCGGCCCTTTCCCTGGCTGACATGCAGAGCGTGGAAAAGCGCATCACCAGGGATGTGTTCCGTGTGCTGACGGTTGAAAACTCGGCCCGCTCGCGTGTCAGTTACGGTGGCACGGCACCCGCCAATGTGGCCCGCGCCGCCCGGCGCTGGCTCAAAGTTCTAAAGGAGACATGACATGTTCCGTATGATGGCCGTGGCGCTCGCCGCCCTGCTTGCCCTCACTGCCTGCGGCGTGCGCGGCAACCCCGAGCCGCCGCCCGCCTTCACCCAGGGTTTGTGACATGCATCACTTTGCCTACCGCGACGGCATTCTGCACGCCGAGGCCGTCAACCTCATTTCCCTGGCCGATGAGGTGGGCACGCCCTTCTATTGCTACTCGCAGGCCACCATTGAACGTCATGTGCGCGTGCTGGGCGAGGCCTTCAAGGACCAGAGCCATCTTCTGTGCTATGCGGTGAAGGCCAATTCCAATCAGGCGGTGCTGAAGCTCATGGCCAGCCTCGGCTGCGGCATGGATGTGGTTTCCGAAGGCGAATTGCGGCGCGCGCTTGCCGCCGGGGTGCCGGCCCGCAAGATCGTCTTTTCCGGCGTGGGCAAGACGGCCCGCGAAATGGCGCTGTCCCTCAAGGAGGGCATTCACTGTTTCAACGTCGAGTCCGAACCGGAACTGGAACTGCTTTCGGACATTGCCAGCCGGGTGGGCCAGCGCGCCAATGTGTCGATCCGCGTCAACCCCGATGTCGATGCCAAAACCCACCACAAGATTTCCACCGGCAAGGCGGGCGACAAATTCGGCATCTCATTCCTCCGGGCGCCGGAGGTCTATGCCCGCGCCGCCAGGCTGCCGGGCCTCGAGGTGACCGGCATTGACATGCACATCGGCAGCCAGATCACCGATCTCGCCCCTTTCCGCAAGGCCTTCACCCTGATGGCGGAACTGGCCCGCGATCTGCTGGCGCGCGGCCACAGCCTCAAGCATCTCGACCTCGGCGGCGGCCTGGGCGTGCCCTACCGCGGCAGCAATGATGTGCCGCCCCACCCTGACGAATATGCCGCCATGGTAAAGAAGGTGCTGGGGCCGCTTGGTCTTAAACTCATTCTTGAGCCGGGCCGGATGATTGTCGGCAATGCCGGCATTCTGGTGTCGCGTGTCATTTATGTGAAGGACGCCGACCGCAAGCGCTTTGTCATTCAGGATGCGGCCATGAACGACCTGATCCGTCCCACCCTCTATGACGCCTGGCACGACATCATTCCGGTGAAGGAAGCTAAGCCCAGAGCGCGCAGCCGGGTTGTTGATGTGGTGGGGCCGGTGTGTGAAACCGGCGATTATCTGGCGCTCGACCGCAAGCTTGCTCCCGTTGAGCGCGGCGACCTGCTGGCCACCCTGACGGCTGGCGCCTATGGCGCCGTGGCCTCCTCCAGCTACAATTCCAGACCGCTCATTCCCGAAGTTCTGGTCAAGGGCGCTCACTGGGCGCTCGTCCGCCCGCGCCAGAGCCTGGATGAGATGATCGGCCTTGACCAGTTGGCAGGCTGGCAGATCACGGCATGACCCCGCCCGGCACAATGCCGTCCCAATTCACCGCCATCGTGCCGCCATGACGCAAGCCCCGGCCCCGCATCATGCCCGCCGCATTGCCGTGCAGCGCCTCCTGCTGTTCTGGGAAGCGTTGTGGCCGCGCCTGCAACACCCGCTCATGGCCGCCGGACTCATCTATGTGGCGCTGGCCTCGGCCGCGCTGTTCATGCTGCCCGCGCCCTTTCGCCTTGCCGCGCTGGTTCTTCTGGCGGTGGGCCTGTTGTGGTCGCTGCGCGCCCTGCGCGGCCTCACCTACCCTTCGGCCCAGGCCGCCATGGCGCGTCTTGAGACCCACTCAAGGCTGTCTCACCAGCCGCTGCAAAGTCTTGCCGACCGGCCCGCCGGAGAAGCGCCGGACAACCCTCTGTGGACGGAGCATCTGAAGCGCCAGCACGCCCGTCTTGGCCCGCTGCCGCTGGCCTGGCCGCGGTCTGCCTGGCGTGTGTTTGACCCCCTGGCCCTGCGCGTGCCGGTGGTGCTCGCCGTCATCGCCACGGCGGTGCTGGGCCCCGGCCTGTCGTCTGCCAGCCTGTCGGCCCTGCTCCGCCCGGCCGCCAGTGCTGCAACCGCCGAGGCCGCCCTTGAAGCCTGGGTGACGCCACCCGCCTACACCGGCAAGCCACCCTTTCTGCTCACCCGCCGCGGTGAAACCCCGCCTGCCGCAGATCGCACCACCATCATTCCCGCAGGCTCGCTGCTGAGCGTCCGCCTTGCGGGGGCGCGCGCGCCGACGCTCCGGTTCATCACCGATACCGGCAGCGAGGAAGCCCCCGCTGACCTGAAAACCACCCTCACCCAAGGCCTGTTCTCGGCCTCCGGCAAGATTGCCCGGCCCCTCACCGTGGTGCTGGAAGACGGCGGCGAGCGGGCACACTGGCGCCTCGATATCCTGCCCGATCAGGCGCCCGCCATCAGCCTGGAGCCGCCCGCGCAGGTGGAACCGCTGGGGGCGCTGGGACTGGCCTTTGCGGCCAGCGATGATTACGGCCTTGCCGGCATCACCGCCGATCTCTCCCTCGCCGATCAGCAGAACGACGGCCCGGGCTTTGCCGGCAATGGCATTTTCCTGTTCGAGCCGCCGGACTTTCCTGTGAAACTGTCAAAGCCCGGTTCGCGCACCGAGAAGGCCACCGCCGTCAATGATCTGACCAGCCACCCCTGGGCCGGTTTCCGCGTCACCGTCACCCTCACCGCCCGCGATGGTGCCGGTCAGGAAACCACCAGCCCGCCCCTCACCCTCGACCTGCCCGAGCGGCCCTTCAGCAAGCTCATGGCCCGCGCCCTCATTGAGCAGCGCCGCCGCCTCATCCTTGACGATGGCGCCGCCGCCGATGTGGCCACCATGCTGCGCGCCTTCCTCACCTATCCCGTGGGCCAGTTCGACCATTCGGGCGATGCCATCATGCTCGCCGCCATTGCCTCGCGTCTGGCCAATGTCGAAACCACCGAAGATGTAAAGGGAGCGGTCAAGGATCTGTGGAGCCTAGCGCTGGCCCTGGAGGAAGGGCGCCTTGCCGAACCGCGCGCCGCCCTGGAGGCGGCCCGACGCGCCCTGGAACAGGCGCTTGCCGATGGCGCCCCCCCGGAAAAGATCAAGGCCCTGACCCAGCAGCTCCGCGACGCCATGCAGCGCTATCTCAAGGCCATGGGCGAGGCGGGCGGCAAGAACCCGCCCCCCGGCCAGAACGGCAAGATGGTGACCGACCAGGACCTGCAGAAGATGCTCGACGACATCGAGAAGCTGTCGCGCAATGGCGCCACTGATCAGGCCCGCCAGCTTTTGTCGCAGCTTGACCAGATCATGCGCAATCTGAAGCCCACCGATGGCAGCGACAACGGCGAGGCCATGCAGCAGCTGAACGAACTCACCGACATTCTGCGCCAGCAGCAGAAGCTCATGGACGAGACCCAGCGCCAGAGCCAGCGCGACGCAGAGGGAAACAGCGAGGAGAACGGCACCCCCCAGGGCCAGCCCAGGGATGGGCAGGGGCAGGACGGCATGGGGTCTGGCGGTCCGTCCCTGTCAGAGCAGCAGAAGGATCTGGGCGACCGCACCGGCCAGCTGGGCCGCAAGCTGGGGCCCGGTGGCCCCGGTGAGCTGGGCGAGGCCGAGGGCCACATGAAGGAGGCCGGAAAATCCCTGGCCGAAGGCGACAGCGAAACCGCGGGTGAAGCCCAGGGCAAGGCCATGGAGGCCCTGCGCAAGGCCCTGTCCGGCATGGCCCAGCAGATGCTGCAGCAGGGCCAGGGAGCTGGCACGGCGGGCCGCGACCCGCTGGGGCGTGACCGCGATGGCAACGGCCGCAACCCCGCCACCAACCTGAAACTGCCGTCACAACAGGCCATTGAGCGCGCCCGCCAATTGCTGGAACTGCTGCGCCAGCGCAGCGCCGACCCCTCGCTCACGCCGGTGGAGCGCGACTATATCGACCGGTTGCTGAGGGGATTGTATTAGAGAAAACCCCTGGCCATCACCTGATCCGAAAACCGCTGCGCACTTTTCGGGGTGAGCTTTTTTGCGCATCACCTGATCCGAAAACCACTGCGCACTTTTCGGGGTGATGCGTTAGTCCCCGCCCGGCGACAGCACATGGCCGACGAAGGGCAGTTCGCGGAACTGATTGGCCATGTCCATGCCGTAGCCGACCACGAACAGGTCAGGGCAGGTGAAGCCGGTGAAGTCGGCCGCGATATGGGCCGCGAGATGGCCGGGTTTGTGGAGCAGCACCGCCGTCATGGCGCTGTTGGCGCCACGGGCCATCAGCAGATCCTTGGCAAAGGCCAGCGTGCGGCCCGATTCCAGAATGTCGTCGACCAGCAGCACATCGCGGCCATGGACCGCCGATTCAATGTCGCGCAGCACATCAACCCGGCCCGACGAGGTGGTGCCTTCGCGATAACTCGCCAGCATCATGAAATCCACCTCCGGCGACAGCCCCGCCCCATGCATGGCGCGGATCAGATCGGCGGCAAATATGAAGCTGCCCTTGAGCACGGGCACCACCAGCAGCCGTGTCGGCCGGCGCGCCGCAATCTCATGCGCCATGGCCCGGATGCGGGTGTCAATTTCGGTCGCGGGAAACAGGACATCAATGCGATGTCCGTCAATGATGATCTCACTCATGCCCGGCATTTGAGCCGATTTCATCGGCATGGGCAAAACGAATCTGCACTCTGCCCGCAGTTTCCGGCGGTGAGGCAACCCGGGTGATGAAACCTGTCACCTCGCCCGGCCGCAGCGGCCGCGCCCCGGTGTCAAGCGTCCAGTGATAAAGCTCGTCCTTGCCATTGGCCGCCAGCAGGGCAAAGCGCAGCCACGGAATCTTCCGGGCCGAGCTGGTGGTATTGGCAATATCGCCCTTGATGGTGAGAACCCGGGTGCCATTGGCGGTGACATGCTGCTGCTCCACCCGCCTCACCTCAAGCCCGTAGATGTTGACGTCATAGCCGAGCCGGGCATAGACGCCGATGGCCGCAGGCGCGACCTTCACCACCTGTTCCGGCAAGGCCGCTGCGGCCGCGAAGGGCGATGTTGCCAGGGCGGCGAAAATGCCCCAGGCCTGCAGGCTGCGCAGGCGGCGGCGGCGGCGCTCGGCATGGGCCTCACGGGCTTCGCGGGCGGCCTCCATCAGGCGGCTCACCTCGCCCTCCGGCTCAAAACCATGGTCGATAAGGGGGGGCGGCAGACCGCGCGGCGCCTCATGGGCCACCACGTCGATCACCTCCAGCGACCGCGCCTCAATCCAGCTGTGGCCACAGCCGCGGCAGGTCAGCGTCATGCCCTCGGGCGGCGGCTGGCGTGACGGCCAGTCATAGCGGGTTGCACAGGAAGGACAGGAGATTATCATGGGCGGACGGCAGGGCCTGATGATTCGGAGGGTGCCCCACGGGGGCAGGTCACATCAGGCTAACAACCTCTAAGGTTAACGTGCGGTAAACGGCGACAGGGAGCCGGGTTTGGTCAGGCTGGATGCGGTGGGCCTGCGCTATGGCGGCGGGCCCGAAATTTTGAAAGACATCACCTTCCGGCTCGACCCCGGAGCCTTCTGCTTTCTCACCGGCCCTTCGGGGGCGGGCAAGACCTCGCTGCTCAGGCTTCTGTTTCTGGCGCTCAAACCCACCCGCGGCCTCATTTCCCTGTTTGGCGAGGATGTAACCGCCCTGCCGCAGCCCGCCATTCCGCTCATGCGGCGGCGCATCGGCGTGGTGTTTCAGGATTTCCGCCTGCTCGACCACCTCACCACCTTCGACAATGTCGCCCTGCCGCTCCGCATCACCGGCCAGCGCCGCGAGGCCTATGCCCAGGATGTCATGGACCTTCTGGCCTGGGTCGGGCTGGCCCATCAGGCCGACGCCTTTCCGCCGGTGCTGTCCGGCGGGGAGAAGCAACGCGCCGCCATAGCCCGCGCCGTCATTTCACGACCCGAACTGCTGCTCGCCGACGAGCCCACCGGCAACGTCGATCCCGCCCTCGCCCGCCGCCTCATGCATCTGTTTCTGGAACTGAACAAGCAGGGCACCACGGTGTTCGTGGCCACCCATGATGAACAGCTGATCCGCCAGACCGGAGCCCCGGCCCTTCATCTTGAACACGGCCAGTTGAGGGCGGCATGACCACGGCAAAGCCCGGCCCCATCATTCCGCCCGAGGCCGCACCCTTGCGCACCCTCACCGTGACCATGGCGGTCATGTGCACGCTGGCCTGCCTGGCCATTGGCGCCCTCACCCTCATCAACCGCGCCGTCGACCAATGGAGCCATGGCCTGTCATCCGAGGCCACCGTGCAACTGCGCCAGATGCAGGGCGTGGACCCGCAGGCGGAACTGGCCAAGCTTCAGACCCTGCTCGGCCAGACGGCGGGCATTGCCGCCGTCACCGTCATGGATCCGAAGGACGCCGCCAGACTGCTGGAACCCTGGCTTGGCACCGGCAACACCGCGGACCTGCCCATTCCGCGCCTCATCCGCCTCAGCCTCGATGAAACCCACCCGCCCGACCTTGAGGCCCTGGCCAACCGCATCACCATTGAGGTGAAGGGCGCAAGCCTTGACACCCACCAGCGCTGGCAGGCGGAACTGACCCGCATGGCGCGCAGCCTGTCGCTTCTTGCCTATGCCATTCTTGCCCTCATTGCTGCTTCCGCCGTGGCCATGGTCATATTTGCCACCCGCACCGTGCTGGATGCCAACCGGCAGGTGGTCGATGTGCTTCATCTGGTGGGCGCCAGGGATGGATATATCGCCCGCCAGATCGACCGGCGCTTTCTCGCCACCGGGCTTTATGCCGGACTTATGGGTGTGGGTCTGGCACTGCTCATCTTCCTCATTCTCGGCCTGTCGGGCCGGGTGAGCGGCGAAGGCCTGGCGGCAGCGAGCCGCAGCCTGCTCTTTGCCCCACCCACCGTATCGCTGACGAGCTATGCTGCTCTGCTGGCCGTGCCGGTAGCGGCCACTGCCATTGCCCTCATCACCTCGCGCCTCACCCTGATCCGTATGCTGAGGAATGTGCTGTGACGATCCTGCGCTCGCTGCTGTTCAACATCCTGTTCTATGTCACCCTGGTGGTGCTGTTTCTGGCGGGGCTGGTGTTGCTGCCCGTCTCCCACGCCACCGCCGTCAAGGCCATGCAGGGGCTGTGCCGGGTGCTGCTGTGGGAACAGCGCGTGGTGGCCGGCACCAGCATGGAGGTGCGCGGTCTGGAAAATGTTCCCAAGGGCCCGCTTCTGGTGGCGGGCAAGCACCAGTCGCTGTGGGAGACCTTTGCCCTTCTCACCCTGTTTGATGATCCGGCCATGGTGCTGAAGAAGGAACTGACCCTCATTCCGGTGTTCGGCTGGTATATCCGCAAACTTCGCATGATCGCGGTGGAGCGCAGCGCCGGTTCCACCGCCCTGCGCAGTCTGGTGGCCCGCGCCAGGGAGGAGGCCGCCACCGGCCGCCAGATCATCATCATGCCCGAAGGCACCCGCCGCGCCCCCGATGATCCGCCCGACTACAAGCCGGGGGCGGCTGCCCTTTATGGCGCGCTCGATGTGCCCTGCGTGCCCTTTGGCCTGAATGCCGGGCTGTTCTGGCCGCGCCGCAAATTCCTCCGCCACCCCGGGGTGATCGTGGTGGAATTTCTGCCGCCCATTCCGCCCGGTCTGCCGCGCCGGGAATTTCAATCCCGGCTGGAAGCGGCCATTGAAACCACCACCCAAGCCCTGGTGGCCGAGGGGCGCCAGCGCTGGCGCCCCCCCGAACCCACCAAAACATAACAAGAACATGTGATCGACTCGCTGGTCCGTTGCGGGTATGGTCGGGCCATGCCCGCGCCCACCCTGCCGCCGCTGCCCGCCATTTCCCACACCATTTGGGAGATGAAATACCGCTGGTCCGAGGGCAATGAGACATCCCTGTCCGACACGCTGGCCCGCGTGGCCCGCGCCGCCGCCAGCCAGGAGGAACCCGCACGCCGCGGCCACTGGCAACAGGTTTTTGGTGAACTCCTGGCCGATCTGCGCTTTCTGCCGGCGGGGCGCATTCTGGCCGGGGCGGGCACCGGCCGCGCCGTCACCCTGTTCAACTGCTTTGTCATGGGAACAATCGAGGATTCGACCGCCGGCATTTTCACCGCCCTCAAGGAGGCGGCCCAGACCCTGCAGCAGGGCGGCGGCATCGGCCATGATTTTTCCACCCTGCGCCCCAGGGGTGCGCTGGTGCATGGCACGGGGGCGGAAGCCTCCGGCCCCGTGAGCTTCATGGAGGTGTGGGACGCCATGTGCCGCACCATCATGGCAGCGGGCGCCCGGCGCGGCGCCATGATGGCCACCCTGCGCTGCGACCATCCCGACATCGAGGACTTCATCGCCGCCAAGCGCAAGGGCGAGCGCCTGCGCAACTTCAACATGTCGGTGCTGGTGACCGATGCCTTCATGGCAGCCGTGGCCGCCGACGCCGACTGGCCCTTGACCTTCGGCGGCGCGACTTTCCGCACCGTCAAGGCGGCCGGGCTGTGGCAGGCCATCATGCGCGCCACCTATGAGGCGGCCGAACCAGGCGTCATTTTCATCGACCGGGTGAATGCGCAAAACCCGCTTTCCTATTGCGAGACCATTTCCTGCACCAACCCCTGCGGCGAGCAGCCCCTGCCGCCCTATGGCGCCTGCCTGCTGGGCTCCCTCAACCTCACCCGCTTCGTCCGCCAGCCCTTCACGCCGGAGGCGAGCCTTGATGAAGCGGCCCTTGCCGAGGCCGCGGGCGTGGCGGTGCGTCTGCTCGACAACATCATTGATGTATCGCGCTATCCGCTGGCCGAACAGCGTGCCGAGGCGCTGGCCAAGCGCCGCATGGGCCTTGGCCTGACCGGCCTGGCTGACGCACTGGCCATGCTGGGCCTCACCTATGGCCAGGCTGATGCGGCGGCGGCAGCCTCGCGCTGGATGGCCGCCATCAATCATGCGGCCCTCGCCGCCTCAACCGAACTTGCCGTCGAAAAAGGCGTCTTCCCGCTGTTTGATGCGGAACGCTATCTTGCCACCGCCTATGGCCGGGGCCTGGCGGAGGATCTGCGCCGGATGATCCGCCGCAGCGGCCTGCGCAACGGGCTTCTCACCTCCATTGCCCCCACCGGCACCATCTCGCTTCTGGCCGGCAATGTCTCCAGCGGCGTTGAACCCATTTTCAGTCTGGAGCACGAGCGCCGGGTGCGGCTTTCCGATGGCAGCTTCCGGGTCGAGCATCTGACCGACCATGCCGTGGCGGAATGGCGGCGGCTGAAGGGGGATGCACCCCTGCCGCCTTCCTTCGTCACCGTCAATGATCTGACCCCCGCCCATCATCTCGCCATGCAGGCCGCCCTTCAGCCGCAGGTGGACAGTTCCATTTCCAAGACCATCAATGTGCCAGCCGACCTGCCCTTTGCCGCCTTCCGCCATGTCTATGCGGAAGCCTACCGCCTCGGCCTCAAGGGCTGCACCACCTTCAGGCCCAATGATGTGACGGGCGCCATTCTCACCGCCCCGGTGAACGAACCGGCGCGCACCCGCTGCCCGTCCTGTGGTTCCGCCGACATTGCCGCGGCTGAAGGCTGCACCACCTGCCTGTCCTGCGGCACGGCCCTCTGTTCCTGATCCGGCAAAAAGAACGATTGACGAACATTCCGTTCTGTTCTATCTTCGTTCCCATGAACCTTCAGGGCCATCCCATCGCTGCCGACCTCGCCCCCGACCTCGGTCTTCATGACCGGTTCTGGTATTGGCAGGGGGCTTCGGGCCGCAAATACATCCATTCCATTTATGAGCCGAATAACTGCCCGCCCTTGCCCGGCGCGCTCTATGTCGGCGTGCGCCGCGACGGCGGCGGAAGGCAGGCCGTGATTCTCGGCCGCTTCCTGGTCCCGGCCGGCTTCGGGGCGGTTCAGCCCCTTTTCTCCGGCCTCGACCTTGATGAAATCCATGTCCATCTTCTGGCCCGCAATCCGGCCGAGGCCAGCGCCATTCTGGCCGACCTGCAGCGCGCCTTTGCCCCCGAGGCCAAGGACCATCCGGCGGGTTTCCATGAGGCGGCCACCGTCACACCGCTCGCCACCGCGCCGCGCCGCACCCCGCCGCGCCGCACCCCGCCTGCGCCCCGGCAGATCGAACTGGCCTTCGGCTGAGGATCAGAGAGGGCGGCGCCTAGAGAAGGCTGGCCACCCGCTCCAGTGCGGCATCCTCAATGTTGAGGCTGCGCAGATGCTGGAGCGTGGTCATGAGATAGTCGCGCGCCGTGCCCGCTGTCCCCTTCGCCTCACGCACCATCCGCACCACCGCATCTTCGGCAAGGTCGCCCGCATATTGCGGATGCGTGGGTTCAGCCACGAAGGTCAGCGCCTCGACCCGTTCGGCCGGACCGTCCAGCGTCACCGGCACCATGACCTCGCGATAGACCCGTGTCACCTGCTCGCGCGCCCGCAGGTAATCCTGAACCTCGGCCCAGCCGTCAGCCGCCACTTCAAAGCCCAGGCCCCGGCATTCGCCCCCCGGTGACAGACCCAGCACCAGCCCCGGTTCTGCCGCTGTGCCGCGATAGATTACCGATTTCACACAGAGCGCACGGTGATAGCCGGAGAGCCTAGCACGTTCAGCCCGCAGGAAGGTAAAGCCGGGCTGCCACATCAGCGAACCATAGGCAAAAACCCAATGGTTGCCGTCGGCTGTCATGTCAGCCTTCCGGCTTCTGGTTGCGCCCGAAGTTGGGCAGGGGCGTTTCCTGGCCCGCCGCAATGATGCTCTTGCGGATGGACCGCGCCCGGTCGAACAGGGCATAGAGGCTGTCGCCATCGCCCCAGCGGATGGCGCGCTGCAGGGCTGACAGATCCTCGGAAAAACGGCCAAGCATTTCCAGCACGGCATCGCGGTTGTTGAGGAATACGTCGCGCCACATCACCGGGTCGGAGGCGGCAATGCGGGTGAAGTCGCGAAAGCCGCCGGCCGAATATTTGATGACCTCGGAATTGGTCACCTTCTCAAGGTCGGCTGCCGTTGCCACCGTGTTGTAGGCAATGAGATGGGGCAGATGGCTGGTGATGGCCAGCACCAGATCATGGTGCTCGGCACTCATCATCTCGACATTGGAGCCGCAGGCCCGCCAGAAGTCTTCAAGCGTCCTGACCGCGAGCGGATCACTGTCCGGCAGGGGTGTGAGAATGCACCAGCGGTTCTGGAACAGTTCGGCAAAGCCCGAGGCCGGGCCCGACTGTTCGGTGCCGGCAATGGGATGGCCCGGAATGAAATGAACGCCCGGCGGCATGTGCGGGGCCACATCGCGGATCACCGCCGCCTTGACCGATCCCACATCGGTGACAATGGCGCCGGGCTTGAGCATGGCACCGATTTCCTGCGCCACCGCGCCCAGCGCCCCCACCGGCACACACAAAATGACCAGATCGGCATTCGTTACCGCCCCGGCTGCCGTGCTGTGAAGTGAATCCGCCAGCCCCAGTTCGCCTGCCTTCTCCAGCGTTGCCGCACTGCGCGCATGACCGGCAATGTGATGGGCCAGACGCTCGCGCCGCATGACATGCGACAGGGACGAGCCGATAAGACCAAGCCCGATCAGCGCCACGCGCTCAAACATCACAGTCATATCCAGTAGTCCCGCAGCGCTTCCAGCACGGCCCGGTTGGCCTCCTCGCTGCCCACTGAAAGGCGCAGCGCATTGGGCAGGCCATAGGCGTCCATGCGCCGCAGAATAAGGCCGCGATCGGTGAGATAGGCGTCCGCCGCCGCCGCCCCGCCGTCCTCCGGCGGAAAATGAATGAGCAGGAAATTGCCGACACTCGGTGTCACCTTCAGGCCGATCTTCTCGATCTCGGCGGCGAGAATGGCCAGCCAGCGCTCATTGTGAACAACCGCGCGCTCGACAAAGCCGTGATCTTCCATGGCCGCGGCCCCCGCCGCAATGGCCGGGGCCGAAACATTGAAGGGTCCGCGGATGCGGTTCAGCACATCGGCAATGGCCTCCGGGCAATAGGCCCAGCCGAGGCGGAGAGCGGCAAGGCCGTGAATTTTCGAAAAGGTGCGGGTCATCACCACATTCTTGGAATCCGCCACCAGTGCAATGCCCGCCTCATAGTCATTGCGCTTCACATATTCGGCATAGGCCGCGTCCAGCACCAGCACCACATGAGCGGGCAGACCCTGATGCAGGCGCTTGATGGCGCTGAACGGCAGATAGGTGCCGGTGGGATTGTTGGGATTGGCGAGAAAGACCATTTTGGTCTTCGCCGTCACCCGCGCCAGGATGGCGTCCACGTCAGCGGTGAAATCCTTTTCCGGCGCCACCACGGCGGTGGCCCCATTGGCGGCAATGGCGATGGGATAGACCAGAAAACCATATTGCGAATAGATCGCCTCATCACCGGGGCCGAGATAGGCATGGGCAAGAAGCTGAAGCAGTTCATCCGAACCGGCCCCGCACACGATGTGATCGGCCTTGAGGCCGAAGCGTCGGGCAATGGCCTCACGCAGCCGGGCCGCCGAACCGTCGGGATAGAGCGCCAGCTTTGCCGCCTCGGCCTGAAACGCCGCCAATGCACTGGGAGCGGCCCCCAGCGGCGATTCATTGGACGACAGCTTGTGCACCTTGTGCCCCTTGGCGCCCGACTTGCCGGGCACATAGGGGTGAATGGAAAGAATGCCGGGCTTGGGTTCCGGCGCCTGCACTTTGAACGACGACATCACACCACCTCGAAGGGGCTGGGATAGCGCCCGACCACCCGCAGATGCAAGCCGGGATTAGAACGCATCAGCCCCACCAGCGGGCTTTCATGTTCCGACAGGAACCCCGGCAGGCTGGACAGCCGCCGGCTGCCGATTTTCACTTCCCACAGGGGGGCGGGGACAAAATCGCGCGGCAGCTTGCCGTCACTGACCAGCAATGTCTCATCTTCGCCGGTGGCCACGGCCCGGGCATGGCCGATGACCAGCAGCGCCGGCGCTTCGTCGGTCTTGAGGAAGGGCAGCACGGCAATCACCTGGGCGCGGCCCGCCTTGCCGTCCAGAAAGGCCTCAAGCCAGGGGGAATCCGTTTCCACCACACACAGGTCGAGCAGGTTGCCGTTGATCTGATAGAGGGCCTGCGCCTCGTCGCGGTAATCCTCCACCGCCACAGGGCCGAAATAGTCGCGCAGCCTGAGCCGGTTGCCCATGGTCTGGGTGAAGCGGCGGCTGACGTGAATGGTGATGGGTGCCTGGGCCAGGCTGGCCTCGATCATGATGGCCCGCCAGATCCTGACCACCAGTTCGGGCGGCACGCCGCCCGCACCGGCCCGGCGCAACAGGCGGCGCAGAATGAAGGCCTCGCGCTCCGGTCGGAGCGGTGAGGCCTGGCCGTTGTCACCCTTGGCGCTGCGCACCCGATCGACACAGGCAAAGCGCCGTTCCAGAAGATTGAGCAGGCCCTCATCAAGGGCGTCAATCTCGCGCCGTGCCTCCTCCAGTATCGCCTGATTGTTGTCGGCGCCACTCATGCCCGGACCATCCTTCAGCCTGCCGTTCCCCGATTTCTTCATAAGCGGGGCAGGCCACAAAAGCAAAGCGGCTTTGGGCGAGGTCAGCCGCGGTCGCGCCGGGCCGGCTGGGGCGACAGCACCGGTGGCAGCCGCGGCAGCAGCCGGCGCTGCCGGCGCGCCGGGGCAAAGGCATAGACCTGCTTCACCGCCTCCACCACCATGACGCCCGATGCGCCGGGCCACAGCAGGCTGCCCAGCCATTCGGCCATGGGGGCAGCGGCATGAAGCAGCGGTTGCCGCGCGGGCGGCAGGAACAGCGCATGGTCAAAGCGCGTCACCGCAAACTGGGCCTCGTTCAGCAGCCGCGACAATTGCGGGCGCGAAAAGGGCTGACCGTGGCCGAAGGGTGAGGCATCGAGGCTTGACCACAGGCCGCGCCGGTTGGGCGCCACGACAATGAGCCTTCCCTGCGGCGCCAGCACCCGCCACAGCTCATGCAGCATGTCCTGCGGGCTATCGGAAAGCTCAAGGCCATGCACCACCAGGGCGGCATCAACGGCACTTTCCGGCAGCGGCAGGTCAAGCTCGTCCACCAGCGCCATGCGGTTGTCTGCACCATCGGGCCAGCCCGCAGGCCCAAGCGGGCCGGGTGTCAGGGCAAGCGCCAGGGCCGCGCCACAGGCATCCGCCGTAAGGTAGGGCTGGGCCAGACCCAGCCCCACAATCACCGCATCCGCCGCCCTGGGCAGAAGCGGGGCAAGCCGCGCCGCCAGCAGCCGCCGGGTGGTTTCGCCCAGCGGCGTGTCATAGAAGGCGCGGATATTGATTGCCTGCATCACCCCATCATAGACTGAAAACACGACCTCTTCACAACCCCCTGCCGGAGTTCCGTCATGCCGCACTGGCTGCGCCATTCCCTTCGCTGCCGCGACGACAATTACGGCCATCTGCTCCACGATGAAGCCACCGGCACCACCCTCTCGGTTGATGCCCCCGATGCCGAGGCCCTCATGGCGGCACTGGCGGAACGCGACTGGACGCTGACCCACATTCTGGTGACCCATCACCACGGCGACCATGTGGCAGGCAACCTGTCTTTGCAGAAACACTTCGGTTGCCGCATCATCGGCCCGGCCGCCGAGGCGGAGGCCATTCCCGGCATCAACCAGACGGTGGCAGGCGGCAGCCGCTTTGATCTGGCCGGACGGACGATTGAGGTTCTGGCCTGCCCCGGCCATACCCGCGGGGCTGTCGCCTATTATCTGGCGCAGGAGAAGCTGCTGCTTTCCGGCGATACGCTGTTTGCCCTGGGCTGCGGCCGGGTGTTTGAAGGCACGCTGACCGAGATGTTCTATGCAGTCACCCAGTTTGCCGCCCTGCCCGGCGACACGGCTTTGCTCTGCGGCCACGACTATGGCTGGAGCAATGCCCGCTTTGCCCTGACGGTGGAGCCGGGCAATGCCGCGCTGCAGGCGCGCATGGCTGATTATGAGGCCTTGCAGGCGGCCGGAGAGCTTGCTCCCCTTTCCACCATCGCGGCTGAGCGGGCCGCCAACCCCTTCCTGCGCGCCAACGCACCGGAAATCCGCGCAAGCCTCGGCCTGACGAAAGCGCGCGACATGGAGGTGTTTGCCGAGTTGCGCCGCCGCAAGGATGGTTTCAGGGCCTGATCAGCCTTTGCGGAACAGCATGTCCCTGGCGGCAATCAGTGCTCCTGCGGTGATGAAAAGACAGGCCGCCCACACCGACCAGTGAGCCGAGGCCAGCCCCACCGCCACCAGCACCAGGGTGGACAGCAGCGGCGACAGATAGGAGGCCGCCCCCAGCACCATGATGTCGCCGCGCTTCACGCCATAATCCCAGACATAGAAGGCCGAGCCCACCGGAAACAGGCCAAGGCCCAGCACCGCCAGCCACTGGCCCGGCGTTTCCGGCCACACCGTGGTTTCGGTGATAAAATGGGTGAGGCCCGCAAGCCCCGCGGTGGCCAGACAGAAGCCCGCCACCACATCCGACGGCACGGCGGCAAAGCGCCGTGACAAAACCGAATAGGCGGCCCAGATGAAGGCGCAGGCGAAGGCCAGAAGGTGGCCGCGCGACAGGCCCGCCGCAAAGCCCAGACCCTCGCCGCGGGTGATGACCAGTGCCGCACCCGCCAGACCCAGCACCACGCCGATGAGGTGATGGGCCTTGAGGTTTTCGCCGGGAAGAAAACTGGAGAACACCACCATGAACAGCGGCCACAGATAGGCAATCAGGCTTGCTTCCACCGGCGGCACGGCGCGGATCGCCGAAAAATAGACCGCGTGATAGCCGAACAGGCCACCAACCCCCAAGGCCCACACCCGCCAGTCCTGCTTCAGCACCCGCAACCCATCGGGCCGGAAAAGCCAGCTTGCCGCCCCCATGAGCCCGCCGACCAGAAAGGTCATGGCGGTGAGCTGGAAGGGCGGCACCCGGCCCGAGGCCGCCGACAGCGCTGCCAGCGTGGCCCACATCAGAACGGCGCTGATGCCAACCAGCGTGGCCCAGCGCCGCTTTGTCTGTCCTCCGCCCGCCGCCATGCCCTAGCCGCGAAGCGCGGCATTGTCGGGGTCATAGGGGCTTTCGCCAATGACCGTGGCCTTGAAGGGCTTGCCGAGAATGGTGATCTCCACCGCGGTGCCCGGCTTGGCAAACTCCGGCCGCACCATGCCCAGCGCCAGCGACTTCTGCACCCGGAAACCATAGGCACCGGTGGTGACGCGGCCGACCAGCCTGCCCTTCACATGGATGGGTTCAGACCCGCGCGCATCCGAGTCACCATCGCCCACACCATGCACCTCCATGGTGACGAAGTTCCAGTTAAGGCCCTTCTCCCTGCCCTGAACCAGGGCATCACGGCCGATGAAATCCCCCTTGTCCGGGTGAACGAAGCGGTCGAGCCCCGATTCATAGGCAGAATATTCAATGGACAATTCGCGCGGGATGAGGCGGTAGCTCTTTTCCACTGCCAGCGACGACATGGCCTTGATGCCATAGGGCCGGATGCCGAATTCCTTGCCCGCCGCCATGAGAAGATCAAACAGCCTGACCTGCTGTTCCACCGGCACATGGAACTCCCAGCCCAGTTCGCCGACGAAATTGACGCGCAGCGCATGGGCCGTCACCGGCCCCACCGAAATCTGCTTGCCCGACAACCACGGGAAGGCGGCATTGGACAGATCGGTGCGGGTCAGCTTCTGCAACACGGCGCGCGACTTGGGCCCCGCCAGCACCAGAACGCCCATGGCGGTGGTGAGCGGCGTCAGTGTCACCGACCCGTCGCGGGGCACAAGCTTCCACAGCGTGTCATGGTCATGGCGCTCATAGGCACCCGCCGACACGAGATAGAAGCGTCCCGGCTTCCACTCATAGACGGTGAATTCCGAACGCACCCCGCCGCGCGGCGTCAGCAGGTGGCAGAGCGCGATGCGTCCCATCTTCTTGGGGATCTTGTTGGCGAGGATGTGTTCCAGCCAGGCGCGGGCGCCGGGGCCGGACACTTCCATCTTGGCGAAGGCCGACATGTCCTGCAGGCCGACATTCTCCATGACGTTGCGGCATTCCTCGCCCACGAACTTGAAATAGTTGGAGCGCCGGAATGACCATTTCTCGACAATGCGGCCATCGTCCAGCGCCGGGGCATGATTGTGATTGGTGAGCACATCGGGGCTGGCCAGCTCTTCCCTGCTGAGGGAATAGCCCCTGGGCGCAAACCAGCCCGGCCGCTCCCAGCCATAAACCGAGCCGAACACGGCCCCCAGATCACGCATTCTCTCGTGAACGGCCGTCTTCTTCAGGGGCCGGGTCGCCGCCCGCTCCTCATCGGGATAGTGCGGCGTGAACACATTGGCATAGGCCTCCTCGTTCTTCTCCTTGAGGTAGCCTTCGGTGGCATAGGGACCGAAGCGGCGCGGATCCACACCCATCATGTCGATGGACGGCTCACCCTCGATGATCCACTCGGCCAGCTGCCAGCCCGCCCCGCCGGCGGCGGTGACACCGAAACTGTGGCCCTCATTGAGCCAGAAATTCTTCAGGCCGGGCGCCGGGCCAATGATCGGATTGCCGTCCGGCGTATAGGCAATGGCGCCGTTATAGACCTTCTTGATGCCCACTTCGCCGAAGGCCGGAACCCGGGTGATGGCGGTTTCGATGTGCGGCGCCAGACGGTCCAGATCCTCCTGGAACAATTCATACTCGCTCTGGTCCGAAGGGCCATCGACATAACAGCAGGGTGCGCCCTTCTCATAGGGACCAAGCAGCAGCCCGCCGTTTTCCTCGCGCATGTACCAGCTTGAATCGGCCTCGCGCAGAACGCCCATTTCCGGCAGGCCCTTCTTCTGGCGTTCGACGATGGCCGGGTGCGGTTCGGTGACAATGTACTGGTGCTCCACCGGAATGACCGGCACATCAAGCCCCACCATGGCCCCCGTCTTGCGCGCGAAATTGCCGGTGGCCGAGACAATGTGTTCGCAGGCAATGTCGCCCTTGTCGGTGTGCACCACCCAGCTGTCATCCGGCTGCTGGCTGATGCCCGTCACCGTGGTGTAGCGGTAGATTTCAGCGCCCCGGGCGCGCGCCCCCTTGGCCAGGGCCTGGGTCAGGTCGGCGGGCTGGATATAGCCGTCGTCAGGATGCTGGATGGCGCCGATGATGCCGTCCATCTCGGCCAGCGGCCAGATGGCCTTCACCTGATCGGGGGTCAGCTTGTTGACCGTGATGCCGATGGTTTCCGCCACCCCGGCGTAATACATGAACTCGTCCCAGCGGTCCTTGGTGCGCGCCAGTCGGATGTTGGACACCTTCTTGAAGCCGACATTCTGGCCGGTCTCGGCCTCCAGCTCATTGTAGAGGTTGACCGAATATTTGTGGATCTGGCCCACCGAATAGGACAGGTTGAACAGCGGCAGCAGGCCCGCCGCATGCCAGGTCGAACCGGAGGTCAGTTCCTTCCGCTCCACCAGCACCACATCGCTCCAGCCCTTGCGCGCCAGCGCATAGAGGGTTGCCACCCCCACCACGCCGCCGCCGATCACCACCACCCGCGCCTTCGATTTCATGGATCTGTCCTCTGCCCCGGTTTGCCGGATTGAATTGATCCCCCACATTAGGAACGGAATTGCCCGGCAGGTCTAGAGGGAACGACCGCCACCGGAGCGATTCCGACAGGGGGCGTCGTTTATGCCGCCCCGCGCAGCCCGCAATGGCGCAAAATGAAGCTGGTGAGGGCGGCCACGTCATCGCGGTCGAACACCGGCACCGGCGCATCGGCCACGGCACCGGTGGCGGCAATGGCCACCACCGTCGGGTCATCGCCCGCCAGCCGGGGATGATCGAGGGCAAGGTTCCTGACCTCGATCTTGTCATGGCCGTCGCGCTTGTAGCCCTCGACGATGATGAGGTCGCAGGGCGCCATCATGGCGAGGATCGCGTCCAGGGGCGGCGGCTCAGTGCCACGGGTTTCATGGATAAGCGCCCAGCGGTCACGCGAAATGACCGCCACCTCCGTGGCCCCCGCCCGGCGGTGACGGAAGGAATCGCGGCCCTCATGGTCGATGTCGAAGGAATGATGGGCATGTTTGACGGTGGACACGGCAAGCCCGCGGGCGGTGAGTGCCATCACCAGCTTTTCAACGAGGGTGGTTTTGCCCGAATTCTTGAACCCGGCAACGCCGATCACCTTGGCCATCATGCATGCTCCGCAAGATCCCGTGCCTGATCAAGATCGGCCTGGGTGTTGATGTTGAAGAAGGGATCAATGGGGGTGGCAGGCCAGCCTGCCGTGCTGGCCTGTGCCGCCCGCGCCCAGTCGCCGATGCGGCAGTCCGGCCCGCCCTTGAGAAAATCCTCCAGCGCCGGCAGCAGTGAAACCGGCCACAACCCGATCAGCGGATGACGGCGGCCGCCCGATGCGGCAATGACCGCCCCCTCCCCCGCTGCCGCAAGGCGCGCCACCAGATCATGGGGCAGAAAGGGCGTGTCGCCTGACACCGTCAACAGCCGCGTGGCCCCCAGAGCCCGTGCCCAGGAAAGACCCGCCTGCATGCCGGCAAGGGGGTTTCCCGTGAATCGCGGATCGTCCGTCAGGATCGGCAGATGGAGATCGGCAAACCGCTCCACATCCCGGTTCAGATTGAGCGCCAGGTGATCGACCTGCGGACCAATGCACGCTGCCACCCGGCCCAGCACCGTATCAGCGCCCAGGCGGGCGGTAAGCTTGTCCACCCCCTCCATGCGCCGGGCGCGCCCCCCGGCAATGATGAGACCGGCCATCATGTATGGGCATAGATCCGCTGTGGCGGCACGAACAGGGTGATCTCATCACCCGGTGCGATCCGTCCTTCGCGCTCCACCCAGGCGGTGATGCCGCGCCTCTGCTGTGCCGCCGCCACCAGCTTCGGCTCGGCTTCAGGGTGGCGCTGGCCCACCGTTTCGGCAATGAGGCGGCAGGGCCGGTTTTCCATGTCCACCACCAGCGTCGCACCGGAAGGAAATTGCAGCCGCGTCGAGGGCGGCAGCAGGCTGAGATCGGGAATGCCCTGGGTCAGCACATTGGCCCCGATCCACTCCGGTTCAATGGCGGGAAGGCCCAGTGCCTCCGCCAGGGCCGCCAGTTCCTCAACCGAAACGATCGTCACCTGGCGCACATTGCGGATCGGCACATTGCGCCGGTAGAGGGTGAGCGTCCGGCTGTCGGAAAGCCGCGTCAGCCCGGCGTGGGAATCACCCGCAATACCGGCAAAGGACAGTTCAAGCGCGGGAACAGGCACCGTTTCCAGTGTCTTCCCGCGGTCCGGGCCGACGAACAGACGCAAGGCCCGCCCGGTAAACCCTAGTTTCATCAGCAATGGCGCCATGTCTGGTCTCCGCAGGTGATTTTGACTATATGGAGCCTCCCATGCAAGATGACCCGGAGCAAACTCTCGACCTTTCTGGCCTGTTGTGTCCGCTACCGGTGCTCAAGGCCGGCAAGCGGCTCAGGTCCATGCAGGCCGGCGAGACCCTCAGGATCATGGCCACCGACCCCATGGCCGAAATTGACCTTCCCCACTATTGCCGCGAACAGGGCCACGACATGCTTGGCCTGACCCGCAGCGGCGACACGTTCATTTTCAGGATCAGACGCACATGAGCTTCGATTTCGGCGCCTTCAACAATTACGGCCCCCTCAAACTGGTGGCGGTGCGCCACCCGCGCGAGGCCTTTGCCTCGGATGCCAGGCTTGATGCCGAATGGCAGAAGCTCAACTATCATGCCCGCCCTGACCTGGCCAATGCCATCCGCGAGTTTGACCGCGCCGAGGCGATCCTGAAGGCAACCGGCGCAACGGTGGTGCAACTGCCCGATGACCCCAGCCTCACCATGGATTCCCTCTATACCCATGATGCGCTGGTGGTGACCCCGAGGGGTCTGGTGCGGCCGCGCATGGGCAAGCCCGAACGGCGCGGCGAACCCGCCATCAACGGCGCGGCTCTTGCCCCCCTTGGCCTGCCACTGGCGGGCGACATTGTCGGCGACGGCAAGCTCGAAGGCGGCGATCTTGTCTGGCTTGACCGCCACACCCTGCTGGCCGGCGTCGGCTATCGCACCAATCTGGAGGGGGTGCGCCAGCTTCAAGCCCTGGTTGGAGACGATGTGCGGGTCGAAGCCTTTGACCTGCCGCATTACAAGGGCAGAAGCGATGTCTTCCATCTCATGTCGGTGCTCTCACCGCTCGATCACGACCTGGCGCTGGTCTATCTGCCGCTCATGCCGGCAAGGCTTGCTGAATTTCTTGAATCACGCGGCATCACCTTCGTTCATGTGCCGGATGAGGAATTTGCCAGCATGGGCTGCAACGTTCTGGCGCTCGGCCCGCGCCATGCCATGGCGGTGGCCGGCAATCCCGAAACCGTCGCTCGTCTCACCGCCGCCGGGGTGAAGGTGGAGGTGATCGAGGGTGCCGACATCTGCCGCAAGGGCGAGGGCGGCCCCACCTGCATGACCAGACCCCTGGTGCGCGGCTGATTATTTCACGAATTCGGCCGCCACCTTCTGGGCAAAGCCGGTGGTGACCCGGCCGTCGGCGCGTTCGATGAGCGGACGGCGGATGAGGGCGGGATATTTCAGCGCCAGCGCCAGGGCGCGGGCCTCCGTCAGACCCTCCTTTTCGGCATCGGGCAGGCCGCGCCAGGTGAAGGAGCCGCGGTTCAGGAGCTTCTCCCAGCCGCCCAGTTGCTGTGACCAGTTTTCCAGTTGCGCCCGTGTGGGCACCTCGGCGCGCACATCCTGAAAGCGGTGTGCCACCTTGGCCACCGCCAGCGCGGCAAGCGCCTTCTTCACCGTGGAACAGGTGGAAAGTCCATAAACCCTCAGCATCATTCACTCCTTGCGCAGCGACAGGGTCTGATCGAGATGGGCCGCCGCCTCGGCGCTGCTCTGGTCGGTGAAGGCCCTGAACAGCCCCTCGATCTCGGCCTTCTCGATATCCTTCACGATCACCACCAGGCGGCTGTCATGATCGTCATCGGGCCAGCCGGCCAGCCGGAGCGGCGGATGCAGCACATGCTGCGCCCCCTGCACAATCACCGGCCGGGCGGGATCATCGGCAAGTTTCACAATGCCCTTGAGACGCAGAAGGCGCGGGCCGTGATAGGAGGTGGCGAGTTCGAGAAACATTTCGAGGGCGCGCGGGCTGATGGCGCGCGCCTCGCGCACTGCAAAGCTGCGGATGTGATCGTCATGGCGCGACACATCATGATGATGATGGCGGTGCGGCCGGACCAGCGCCTCATCATTGAGCCAGCGCTGCACGTCAACGCCCTTGGTGGCCGCATCATAGAACCCCATGGTGAACAGCCTTTCCGCCGTGGCCTCGCCGCGGAAGGTGGTCAGCAGCCGCGCCGTGGGATTGAGGCGGCGCATGCGCGTGGTGATGGCAAAGAGCCTGTCCTCGCCGGCGCGCCCTTCCAGCAGGTCAAGCTTGCTGAGCACGATGCGGTCGGCCACCGCCACCTGCTTCACCGCCTCGGCATAGCTGTTGAGCGTGTCATCGCCGTTCACCGCATCCACCACCGTCACCACGCCTTCAAGCCGCAGCGCGTTAAGCAGGGCGGGATCGCGCATCAGCACATGCAGAATGGGGGCAGGATCGGCAAGCCCCGTGGTTTCAATGATGATCCGGTCGAAGGCCTTGACCGTTCCCGCCGCACGCCGCGCCAGAAGGTCGCCCAGCGTGTCAATGAGATCGCCCCGGATGGTGCAGCACAGACAGCCCGAGGCCAGTTCGATGATGTTTTCGGTGGCGCTTTCCACCAACAGATGATCAATGCCCACCGCACCGAATTCATTGATGACCACGCAGGCATTGGCGAGCAGCGGATCCTTGAGCAGATGGTTGAGCAGCGTGGTCTTGCCCGAGCCGAGAAAGCCCGTCAGCACCACCACCGGCAGAGGGTGCGCCATCACCGTGCCTCCGCCTGTGCCGGGCCGGAGGCTGCCACCAGCAGCGCCGCCAGCACCAGTCCGCCTCCCACATATTGCAGGAGCGCCAGGCGCTCGCCCAGCGCCAGTGCGGCAATGCTGAGCCCCACAACGGGTTCCAGATTGAAGAACGGGGCCACCACCGAAGCCGGAGCGGCGCTGAGTGCCCGCATATGCATCATGTAACCGAGACCATAAAGCAGCGACAAAGCCCCCGCCAGAACGAGGCCCCAACCCTGACCCCCCATGAGCGCCAGACTGCCGCCATGGAGGCTGAGCGCCAGCACCAGAAGAACCGGCAGGATGAGGAGATGAACCAGCGCGCCGAACTGGCTGGGCTGCATGTGGCGCGCCAGCATGCGCCCGGTGAAGAACTGCACCACCGCCCCCAGGGCCGCGATCGCCGCCAGCAGCAGGCCGCGCGGATCAAGCCCATCAAAGCGCGGCCCGATGGCCAGCGCCAGACCGGCAAAGGCCAGCCCCGCCGCAACCAGACTGGCGGTGGCCGGTCGATGACCCTCCACCAGCGGAGCTGCCAGCGTGATCAGCACCGGAAAGGTGAAGAAGATGATGACCGCAAGACCGACCGGAATGTATTCCACCGCCATCAGATAGGACACCGAAATGGCGAGCGTGGCCAGCGCCTGTCCGGCAAAGGCGGCGCGCGCCGCCCTGGGCACGCGAAAGCCCGCGCCTGAAACGGCCACCACTGCGCCAAGCAGGGTTGCCGCCACCAAAGTGCGCAGCACCGCGCTTTCCACCGCCGGCACACCCAGGCTGGAGGCCGCCCGCACCATGCTGGGCAGGGTGCCATAGGCGGTGGCCGCCGCCAGGGCATGAAGAATGCCGGTGCGCCGCCCCTCTGCTGCCATCACTTTTTCTTCTTGGGGCGCGGGCTGCGCTTGGCCTTGGGCGGCTTGGCCGGTGCGGCCTTGGCCCGGCCTGGATCAGACCCCTGCACCACCGCTGGTGCAGGCGGCGGCTGCTCGGCCACGGCGGCAATGGCGATCTGACGGAAGGCCGTGGGCGGCATCACGTCACAATGAACCTTTTCCTCGCGCAGCTTGGTGCACAGGTTGAGGCTGGTGACCGCTTCCTGCCCCCACAGCATGGCAGCAAAACCCGCCTTGCCGGGCAGTTCCACCACCCCCGCCGTGCCGGTGGCGCGCATGACCGCCGGACCAATGAGGCGGCCACGCAGCGCCATGTCGGCCAATGTGGCGGTGTCATAGGTGCCGAAGGAAACCCCCCAGCCGCCCGGCTCCATCGCCGAGGCGAGCGTGGCGGCAGGCTTGTTGCGGCACACGGTGGTGGTCATGTCGGCCGGCACCAGCGTGCCCAGCGGCAGGTCGGGAATCTGGGCCACCCGCGCCGGGTTCGCACCGGGCGGACGGGCAAGGCCTTCGGCCATCAGCTTCTGGGCCAGCGCCACACGATGCCCGCCCGAGCGCGCCCCCAGAATGACGGCGATGACCCGCCGCCCGCCATGGCTCATGGCCGCCACCAGATTGTAGCCGGAATTGCACACGAAGCCGGTTTTCATGCCGTTGGCCTCCGGATTGACCCGAAGCAGGCTGTTGCGGTTCATCAGGGTGCGCGCCCCCACCTTGACGGAGGGCTGGGAAAAATATCCCTGATACTCCGGGAATTCGGACAGGATGACAGCGGCAAGAATGCCAATGTCACGCGCCGAGGTGAGCTGGCGCGGATCAAACAGGCCGTTGGGGTTCTGAAAATGCGTGCTGGCCAGACCGAGCCTTTCGGCCGCCGCATTCATTTCGGCAACGAATCGGACCTTGGTGCCGCTCACCGCCTCGGCCAGCACATAGGCCATGTCATTGGCCGAATAGACCAGCAGCGCCTGCAGCGCGAGGTCAACGGATATGGTCTTGCCGATGCCGAGGCCAAGCTTGCTCGGCGGCTGGCTGTTGGCCAGGGCGGAAACGGTAATTTCCTGATCGAGCCGGAGCGAGCCATCGCGCAGATGGCGGAACACCACATAGGCGGTCATCAATTTGGACAGTGAGGCGGGATACCAGGGCTCCCCCGCCCGATCGGCGGCCATCACCTCGCCCGAACCGGCGTCGAACACCACATAGGGGCCGCTGGCGGCAACATCAGCGGGGCCGGGAATGGTGCTGCCATCGTCATCGGAATCCGCCTGCGCCAGAGCGGGCCGAGCAAGCCCAAACCCCAGCACCACCAGCAGAAGAAGACGTGAAAACGCAGCCAACACACCACCTGTCTCAATGAAGATCGTGAGCTATCCCATCACGCGCCGGCAATCAACCCAGGGCGGCGGAATTGCTTTCCTGCCGGGTAAATGTGACCGGCCCATGGTGCCCCTGGAGGGACTCGAACCCCCACGCCCTTGCGGACAACAGATTTTGAGTCTGTCGCGTCTACCATTCCGCCACAGAGGCTTGCCCCGCGCCTGCTCTAGACGAGGGCAGGCGCCCGTGCAAGGGCGGGCGCTTGCACGCCCCGCGCCAATGGCCTTTAAGCGGGCCATGATCCGGGTCACTGATTCCCTCTTTCTTGACGAGCGCTCGCTGAGTGAAAGCTTTGCCCGTGCCGCAGGGCCGGGCGGGCAGAACGTCAACAAGGTGGAAACCGCCGTGGAGCTGCGCTGCGACCTCGACCGGAGCGGCCTGCCCGATGACGTCATCACGCGTCTCAAGGCCCAGGCCAAACATCTCGTCACCCAGAACGGCGAGCTCGTCATTCAGGCCCAGCAATTCCGCTCGCAGGACAGAAACCGCGCCGCCGCCCTGGAGCGCCTCGTCGGCCTCATTGCCAAAGCCGCCATCCGGCCGCGCAAACGCATCGCCACAAGGCCCAGCAAAGCCTCCAAGACCCGCCGCCTCGACGCCAAGTCGCGCCGGGGCTCGGTCAAGGCTCTGCGCCGTGGCCCGTCACTGGATTGAACCTCATGCTGCGCAAACTCTACGACTGGACCCTGTCGCTGGCCGCCCGCCCCACGGCGGAAATCTGGCTCGCGGTCATTGCCTTCATCGAAAGCTCGATCTTTCTGGTGCCGGCCGATGTGCTGTTTCTGCCCATGTCGCTGGCCCGGCCGCAGCGCGCCTACCGCTATGCCCTGGTGGCCACGGCGGCCTCGGTGGCGGGCGGCATCGCCGGTTATTTTCTCGGCTATTTCGCCTATGAAACCCTGGCCAAGCCCATCCTTGCCTTCTATGGCAAGCTCGACAGTTTCGAACAGCTCCGCCACTGCGCCAATGGCGACACCCTCATGCTGCTGTTGGTGACATCGGGGCTGGCCCATCTGCCACCCATCAAGGTGGTCACCATTCTGGCCGGTGTGGCCAAGATCAGCTTTGTCTTCTTTGTGGTGTCCTGCGTGGTGGCCCGGGGGGCGCGCTTCCTGGCGCTGGCCTGGGCGCTGCGCCGCTATGGTGAACCCATCCGAACCTTCATCGAAGAGCGCCTGCATCTCATCGCCGGCCTCATTGCCGCCCTGTTGATCGGTCTTTATCTGGCGCTCAAATATTTCAGCCAAGCGGGAAGCCTGACATGCTGAAGCACCTGACCACCCAACGCGCCAGCCTGCTGGTGGCGCTGGCGGCCATTGCCGCCCTGGCCTCGGCCTGGGGGTTTCAACTGGCGGGCTATGCGCCCTGCCCGCTCTGCCTTTATCAGCGTTGGGCCTATTACGCCGGCATTCCCGTCACCCTGCTTGCCTTCTATCTGACGCTGAAGAAATCACCCGCCGCCCGGCCCCTGCTGCTGCTGGCCGGACTGATGTTTCTCGGCAACGCCATTTTCGCCGCCTGGCATGCGGGCATTGAATGGAAATTCTGGCCAGGCCCCTCCACCTGCACCGGCGGGCAATTGACAGGCGGTCTGCCAGACCTCAGCAAGCCCATTGTGATGTGCGATGTGCCGGCCATCCGCATTCTTGGCATTTCGCTCGCCGGCTGGAATGCGCTGGTCTGTCTTGGTCTGGCGATGACTGCCTTCTTCGGCAGCAGACCTCACGGATCCAGTTCCGTATCCCAGTAGAGATAGTCCTGCCAGCTTTCATGCAGGTAGTTGGGCGGAAAGTGGCGGCCATTGGCATGCAGCTCGGCCACCGTGGGCACATGCGGCCGCTGTGACGGATGCATGCGCGCCTCCCTTGGCATCATGCCGCCCTTGGCCAGATTGCACGGCGAACAGGCGGTGACCACATTGTCCCAGGTGGTTTGCCCGCCGCGTGACCGCGGAATGACATGATCGAAGGTCAGGTCATCATGGGCGCCGCAATACTGGCAGGAAAAGCGGTCGCGCAGGAACACGTTGAAGCGCGTGAAGGCGGGCTGGCGCGACGGCTTCACATAGGTCTTGAGGGAAACCACGCTGGGCAGGCGCATTTCAAAGGACGGGCTGCGCACCACCCGGTCATACTCGGAGACGATATTGACCCGCTCCATGAACACCGCCTTCAGCGTATCCTGCCAGCTCCACAGCGACAGGGGATAGTAACTCAAGGGCCGGTAGTCGGCATTGAGCACAAGGGCCGGGCAGGCTTCAGGCGCAACACGAGCGTGGTGAAAAGGGAAGACGTCACCTCCGGGTCGGAAACCAGCCTACCATAAACCCTGTGGCGGGAGTGTGAAGGAGAAAATCACCCGCGCCTGAAGCCGTCAGCCCTGTGCCGTTTCGCGCATGGCCCGGTAGTGCCGCCACAACAGCCGCGCCGCCACCGCCCGGACCGGGGACCACTTCCGGGCCCGGCGGGCCAGCGCCTTGGCCTCCGGTATGGCCCTGAGGTGAAACAGGTCATGGGCGGCAAGCTGCAGGGCCCGGTCGCCCGCTGGAAAAATATCGGCCTCGCCCAAAGCCCCCATCAGGTAGATTTCTGCCGTCCACGGCCCTACCCCCGGCAGGGCGAGAAGGGCCGCCCGCGCCTCGGCCTCGGTCAGCTGGCGCAGGCCCGCCAGATCAAGCTGGCCCGACTGCACCGCCCTGGCCGCCCCGTGAAAGGCCCGCGCCTTGGCGCCGTTCAACCCCAGCGCCCGGTAGTCCTCCACCGTCATGGCCAGTATGGCCGCCGCATCATGGGGTGAAACCCTGGCCTCGATCCGCGCCCAGATGGCAGCGGCCGCCTTGAGCGAGATCGACTGTTCGGTGATGATCTGCAAGAGGGTGTGGAGACCTTCGGGCGCCAGGCGGAGCGGCGGCAGGCCGTGGGCTGCCACCACCGGCTGGAAGCGCGGCTCCAGCGCCAGCAGAAGGGTGACCCCGCGGGCCAGATCTTGGTCATTGGCAATGCGCTTCATGGGCCAAGATTTGACCGCTGGGCCAAAGCAGCGCAAGAGGCTTGCGCCATGCTGACGCCCAGGCCCGTTTTCCGCTTTGCCCCCAGCCCCAATGGCCGGCTCCACCTCGGTCATGCCTATTCGGCCCTGCTGAACCAGCACCGGGCCAGGGAGGCGGGCGGCCACCTGCTGCTCCGCATCGAGGACATTGACCAGACCCGCTGCAACCGAAGTCTCGGCGAGGCCGCCATTGATGATCTCCACTGGCTGGGCCTCCGCTTTGACGGCGCGGTGCGCTGGCAGAGTGAGCATCTCGCCGAGTATCACGCCGCCCAAAAGCGTCTGACCGAAGCGGGCCTCACCTACCCGTGCAGCTGCACAAGGAAGGATCTGGCGGCCCTGCCGCCATCCCCCGCCGATCCGGAGGGCCAGCCGCTCTACCCCGGCACCTGCCGCAGCACCGGGCCACGGCCCGGCCTTCCCGCCAGCCTGCGCCTTGCCATGGACCGCGCCGCCGGGGGCCGCGCCCTCACCATGACCGAGAAGGGCCGGGTGCTACCGGTTGATCCCGCTGTCTGGGGCGATGTGGTCATCGCCCGCAAGGACATTGGCACCTCCTACCATATCGCCGTCTGTGTTGATGATGCCCTGCAGGGGGTGAGCCATGTGGTGCGCGGCACCGATCTGTTCGCCGCCACGTCCATTCACCGTCTGGTGCAGGACATACTGGGTCTGCCTGAGCCGCACTACCACCACCATGACCTCATCCGCCATGACACCGGGCGCAAACTGGCCAAGTCACAGGGTGATCGGTCGCTCGCCGATCTGCGCGCGGCGGGGGTGACAGCCGCGGACATCCGCCGCCAGTTGGGGTTTTCCTGACCATCAGCCCGAAAAGTTGCAGACTTTTCGGCCTTCTGTATCAAGCGCACCAGGCGCTGACACGGACCGGATAAGAGAATCCGATGAATAGTGACAAACCTTGCAACCTTGGCTACCGTGACTTCATGGAAAAGGCTGGCGCCTTTATTCGGGTGAAGATTGAAACAACTCAACCCATTGAGTTGAATGACTTTGTTTCGGCCTTTGCTTCGATTGGGAGTGAATATTCTAGGTTCATGAAGGCCGAAAACCCAGACCTGAGTGACGATGCAAAAATCTATGTAAGTGAAGTGAGGCAGGGATCAATCATCGCTGACTTGGTTCCCTATGTGATGCCAATATTGCAGGCCATTGACGTTGGCCTAATCGTTGACCAGTTCATCAAGCGCGTGGGCGATATAGTAAGAACCTACCAAACCCCCGGTGCCAGACCAGATCAATACACGAAGTCCGAACTCAAAGACGTTATGGAGGGTATGGCGGCAATTGCCAATGACCCAAATGGCCGACAAGACATCGAGTCAATTGTGATTGAGGGCGGACAATCAAAGATACGCGCTGCTATTAAGTTCACAACACAAGAAGCCAGAACTGCCATCGGGAACATGCGTGAGCATGTAAGGATAATTGAGCATCACGAGGATCACAATAAACGGATGGTCTTGATGCGATTTTTCCAGTCCAACCTAAAGGATGCGGAACTGCAAAGGCCATCAGGTGAGCAGGTCATTATTCAAGCAATAGATCACCGCCCGCGCCCGCTGGTCTATGCTTCAGAAATGGCGAAGGATAGAATCAAGCACGAGATATCGGAAAGTGAAGCCAACATCTTCAAGAAGGGCTTCTATGTGGATGTGCTCGTTGATATGGTCGGGGATCGAGTTGCGGCCTACAAGGTCACCAACTTTCACGAAGTCATAGATCTTCCGGACTAAGGCAAAAACCTAATTTCTCCAGCCCCTATTGCCACCATACACTGAAGCAAAAAGGCGGCACTAAAGCCGTCACGACTCACCTTGTTATTGAGGTTCCGTTTCGTGAACGCCGATTGCTGCCAGCTTTTCAGCGAGTGTAGCATAGGTCACGCCCCTGCGCTTCAACTCCCCCTTCAGGATGTTCTTTGCCAGTTCCTCGAAGTGCGCTTAATATATAACGTCAGACTTTTCGGACAGACTGATGGGAAAACACCACCCATCAGCCCGAAAAGATGCAGACTTTTCGGACAAGCTGATGGGCAGCAACCCTTCAGAAGTCCGAGATGATACCCTTCTTTTCCCAGTCGCCGTAGCGGGTGGGTTCTGGCCCCTTGCGGCCGTGAACCTCCGGCGGCAGCGATGCCTTGTCCTGGGCTGCCTTGCGCCGGGCCTCGGCCTCGGCCAGAGCGCGTTGAGCGGCGGGCGGCAACACCCGTTCCGTGCTTGAAGAATCCGTCATGCCGCCCAATATAGCAGGGCCGAACGGAGACCTGTCATGAACTATTTCAAGACCACCCTGCTGCTCGCCGCCATGACGGCGCTGTTCATGGCCGTGGGCTATGGTCTGGGCCGTGGCCCCGGCATGATGATTGCTTTCTTTGCCGCGCTGGCCATGAACCTGTTTTCCTATTGGAACTCTGACAAGATGGTGCTGCGCATGGCGGGCGCCCAAGCCATCGACCGTGCGGCGGCACCCGAATTCTTCGACATGATCGAGCGTCTGGCCAGGCGCGCCGGCCTGCCCATGCCCAAGGTCTATCTCATGGACAATGACCAGCCCAACGCCTTCGCCACCGGGCGCAATCCTGAAAACGCGGCGGTTGCCGCCACCACCGGCCTGCTGCGGCGCCTGTCGCCCGAACAGGTGGAAGGCGTGATGGCCCATGAGCTGGCCCACATCAAGAACCGCGATACCCTCATCATGACGGTGACCGCCACCCTTGCCGGCGCCATTTCCATGCTTACCAATTTTGGCATGTTTTTTGGCGGCAGCCGCGACCGTGACAACCCCCTGGGCGGCATTGCCGCCATTGCCATGATGCTGCTGGCGCCGCTGGCCGCCATGGTTGTGCAGATGGCGGTGAGCCGCAGCCGTGAATATGCCGCCGACCGCATGGGGGCCGAAATTTCCGGCAAGCCTCTGGCGCTGGCCCATGCTCTGGCGACGATTTCCGGCGCGGCGGCCCATATCAGAAATCCCGAAGCCGAGGCCAATCCGGCGGCGGCCCACATGTTCATCATCAACCCGCTCCATGGCGAGCGCATGGACAATCTGTTCTCGACCCACCCCGCCACGGAAAACCGCATTGCCGCGCTGGAGGCCATGGCCCGCGATATGGGGAGTGCGTCGTCGCGCACCGCCTCCGCCCAGGGCCCCTGGGGCTGACGGTGAAGCCGGGCGGCAGCACGGAAGGACTGGCCGCCCGCGCCGTGGCGCTGAAGCTTGTTTATGGCGTGCTGGTGGAGGGAGTTGCCCTCGACCAGCAGATGGAGACGGATGCCGCCTTCACCAAGCTCGCCCCGCGTGACCGCGCCTTTGCCCATGCGCTGGCCGCCGTGAGCCTGCGCCGCCATGGCGATCTGACGGCGGCAGTCCAGCCCTTTCTGGCCAAACCCCTGCCGAAGAGCAGCGGCCCCGCCTTTCTCATTCTGCTGCTCGGCGCTGCCCAACTGCTGCTCATGGCCACCCCGCCGCACGCCGCCATTTCAGCCAGTGTCGATCTCGCCAAGCATGACCCCAAGGCCCGCCACTTCGCCGGTCTCATCAATGCCGTGCTGCGCAAGGTGGCGGGACTTGATCCCGAAAGCCTCGCTGCGGACCCGTCGCGCAACCTGCCGGACTGGCTCAAGGCCCGCCTGCTTTCCGCCCATGGGGCCGAAACCACCCATGCCATTGCCCTGGCCCATGCCCATGAGGCCCCCCTTGATATCAGCGTGAAGGACAATGCCGCGCTGTGGGCCGAACGCCTTTCGGCCACACTTCTCCCCACCGGCAGCCTGCGCCTGCCACTGCAGCATGGTCCGGTGACCGAGCTTCCCGGTTTTGCCGAGGGTGAGTGGTGGGTTCAGGATGCCGCCGCCGCCCTGCCGGTGATGCTGGCCGGGTCCGTGGCGGGTAAGACGGCACTTGACCTCTGTGCCGCGCCCGGCGGCAAGACGGCGCAATTGGCCGCCCGCGGGGCCACCGTCACCGCCGTCGATGATTCCGCCCCGCGCCTGGCCCGGCTCCACGACAATCTGAAACGCCTGCGCCTTGCCGCCACCGTCCTCACCGCCGATGTGCTGGCCCTGCCAGAGCACCGGCAGTATGACCTGGTCTTGCTGGATGCGCCCTGTTCGGCCACCGGCACCATCCGCCGTCATCCCGACCTGCCCCATCTCAAATCCGCCCGCCAGATTGACGGGCTGGTGAAACTGCAGGCGCGCCTGCTGGACAAGGCGGCCACCCTCACCAGACCGGGTGGCATGCTGCTCTATTGCACCTGCTCGCTGCTGCCGGAGGAGGGCGAAGACCAGACCGCAGCCTTCCTGACCCGTCAGCCCGAATTTTCCCGCCTGCCGGTGAAGCCCGCCGATGTGGGTGGTGAAGCCCGGTTCATCACCCCCGCGGGGGATTTGCGCACCCTGCCCGCCATGGCCTTCGGCGGCGACACGCTGGACGGATTTTACACAGCCCGCCTCATCCTCGCCGGCCATTAGCGTTTCATTAACCATGGCTGGCTGACACTCCATCCCCCGAACCCTCAACCCCGCGCGATGGAACCCTCTGCCCATGGGCGCCCGTGGACTGCTAGCACGTCTGGCCGGCCTGCCCCGCGCGGGCTGGCCTGCGCATGAGCCTGCTGCAACGGTCAGTCTGCGCCGGGCGGTGCCGCGCCTGTCGCCCGGATCACCGGACCGGGCGCGCGCCATGTATCGCGGGCACTGCGACCTCGGCGGCATGACCGTGACCTGCCCGCCGCTTGATCTGTTTGCGACCCATCTGCCGCCCCAGGCTGCGGCCGCGCTCCATGGCCTGGTCTGGCTCAGGGACTTCGCCACCGAACCGCGGGCACTGACCAGCGTCATGGCCCGACGCCTGCTGGCCGCCTGGGCCGAAACCGCCCGCAGCCCCGATCCTGCTGTTGAGGCAACCGCCCTGCTCAACCTGACCCTTGATGGTCCGCTGCTGTTTGCCGCCGCCACCGATGACAAGCTCGCCCGCCTGGTGGCCAGCCAGGCCCAGCGCATTCTCGGCCAGCGCCGCCATGATGTGGGCCTTGACCTGTGGCAGGGCGTGGCGCTTGCCCATGCCGTCACCGTGTTCAGCGGCCTCGACACGCTGCGCGATGCCATGGAAGCCCGCCTTTCACGCGGCCTTGCCGGTTTCATTCTGCCGGACGGCGCGCCCCTTTCACGCCAGCCTGCCCACCTCATGGAATTGCTGAGCCTTCTTCTGCCGCTGCGCCAGGCCATGTTTGAAGCCCGGCTGCCGGTACCCGCCGCCCTGCATGGCGCACTGGAGCGCATGTTGCCCATGCTCCGCCTGCTCTGCCATGGGGATGGCGGCCTGGCTCTGTTTCAGGGTGCCGCGTCCATGACGGCGGAGGTGGCAGCCCTTCTTGCCCTCGATTCCACCCAGGGCAAACCGCTGGGCCTTGCAGCCCATGCCGGCTTTGCCCGCCTTGCCCAGGGGCAGGCCCTGCTGGTGGCCGACACTGCCACGGGCGGGCCACATCACAGCGCGCTCGCCATTGAATTTTCCGACGGCCCCCACCGCATCCTCAGCAATTGTGGCAGCCCGCGCTGGGGCAATGCCGACTGGCACAGGGCGGCCTGCTCCAGCCTTGCCCACAACACGCTGAGCCTTGGTGATGATGAGGCCCAGGCCAGTTCCAGCGCGGCCGCCACCCTGGAACATGCCAGAGCCGGAAGCCTGCTCACCATGACAGCCCATCATGCTCAGGGTGTCAGCCACCAGCGTGAATGCTTCCTGTCCGGCAATGGCCAACACCTCAGGGTGAGTGACAGTCTAAGCCAGGTGCCAGAGGGTGTGAGCCTGAGGCTTCATCTCCATCCCACGGTGAGGGCACAAAGCTTTCATCAGGGCGAGAAATTTCTGCTCATCCTGCCCAGCCGGGCGGTGTGGGAAATGGAGGCCGCTGAGGTGGAGATGCGGCTTGAGGATTCAGTGTTCATGGCAGGAAGCGAAGGGCCGCGGCGCAGCCAGCAGATCGTTCTCCGGCCTAGAGCGTCAGCCGGGCCGGTGACCATTCGCTGGGCGCTGCGCAAGCAGGGCAAACCCGCCCGCGCCAGAAGCGAAAGCCAGCCCGAACTGGTCACGGCCAGTGACTGAACCAAAGTCTCTGCCCTTCTAGACATGTGCGGACACGTGCCGCCTTGCCATGGCCAACGCCATCCTTTACCGGGGTCGGCGAAAGGGATTACGCCATGACCGCCACAGCCCGCCCCGTCAGAAGGGCGCTCATTTCCGTTTCCGACAAGACCGGCCTTATCGACTTCGCCCGGGCGCTGTCCGCCCGTGGCGTAGACATTCTGTCCACCGGTGGCACCGCCAGGGCGTTGAAGGAGGCGGGCCTTTCCGTGCGCGACGTGTCCGAGGTGACGGGCTTTCCCGAAATCATGGACGGCCGGGTCAAGACGCTTCACCCCAAGGTACACGGCGGGCTTCTGGCGGTGCGCGGCAATGCCGAACACGAGGCCGCCCAACAGGCCCACGGCATTGCCGATATCGACCTTCTTGCCGTCAATCTCTATCCCTTTGAGGCGACGGTGGCCAAGGGCGCCGCAGCCGATGAGGTGATCGAGAACATCGACATCGGTGGCCCCGCCATGATCCGGGCCGCCGCCAAGAACCACGACCATGTGACGGTCATTGTCGAGCCGGAGGATTATGCCCGCGTGCTCACCGACATGGCGGGCAACGCCGGGGCCACCACCCTTGCCACACGGCGTTCGCTGGCGCTCAAGGCCTATGCCCGCACCGCTGCCTATGATGCTGCCATCAGCCGCTGGTTTGCCGGTGAACTGGGCGAACCCTTTCCGTCCTTCATTGCCCTGGGCGGGCGGCGCCAGCAGCTGCTGCGCTATGGCGAGAACCCGCACCAGCAGGCAGCCTTCTACAAGACCACCGATGCCCGCCCCGGCGTCATGGACGCCGAGCAGTTGCAGGGCAAGGAACTGTCCTACAACAACATCAATGACGCCGATGCCGCCCTTGAATGCCTGGCCGAACTGGCGCCCGAGGGCAAGCCTGCCTGCGTCATCGTCAAGCACGCCAATCCCTGTGGCGTGGCGCTGGGCGAAACGGCTCTGGAGGCCTATCGGAAAGCATTCACCTGCGATCCGGTGTCTGCCTTTGGCGGCATCATTGCCCTCAACCGCCCGCTTGATGAAAAGACCGCTGCCGAGATCACCAAGCTGTTCACCGAGGTCATTCTGGTGCCCGGGGCTGATGACATGGCGCGCGCCATTGTTGCCGGCAAGAAGAACCTTCGCCTGCTCCTTCTGAAGGACATGCCGGATGCATCAGGTCCCGGCTATGCGGCCAAGACAGTGGCCGGAGGACTACTGGTGCAGACCCGCGATGCAGCCCGCGTCGATGACATGGAGCTGAAGGTGGTGACCAAACGTCAGCCCACGGCCCAGGAACTTGCCGACCTGCGCTTTGCCTTTCGGGTGGCGAAGCACGTGAAGTCCAACGCCATTGTCTATGTGAAGGATGGCGCCACTGTGGGGGTGGGCGCTGGCCAGATGTCGCGGGTGGATTCCGCCCGCATTGCCGCCCGCAAGAGCGAGGATGCGGCGGCGGCCGCAGGCGTGAAGGAGGCGCTCGTCAGGGGGTCGGTGGTGGCCTCCGATGCCTTTTTCCCCTTCCCCGATGGCCTGCTGCAGGCCGCGGCAGCGGGTGCCACTGCCGTGATCCAGCCCGGCGGATCTTTGAAGGATCAGGACGTGATCGAGGCCGCCGATGCGGCGGGCCTTGCCATGGTCTTCACCGGTACCCGCCACTTCCGGCACTGACGCATCAGCCCGAAAAGTTGTCAGACTTTTCGGAAAAGCTGATGCGCAATAAACCAT
>CALMWF010000041.1 GCA_937873445.1 uncultured Alphaproteobacteria bacterium | reverse complement strand
GAGATCGTTGATGGCAGGCATCCGACCGAAGCAGCTTTCTCGATTGGGGGAGTTTCA
This sequence comes from uncultured Alphaproteobacteria bacterium, assembly GCA_937873445.1. GTDB lineage: Bacteria > Pseudomonadota > Alphaproteobacteria > Rhizobiales > Aestuariivirgaceae > Aestuariivirga. The sequence continues at coordinate 179,356 of CALMWF010000041.1, read as the reverse complement.
TCTTGAGGAAGCAATTCTCGACGTGCTGTTGGAAGCTGCCCACAAGAAGGAGTGCATCGGCGCAGCGGTAATCAGCCGACGTGCGGGTATCTTCCGCGACGGGGGAGGTGGCGGAGGGAACGTGGCCTCGATGAACGACGCTATCGCAACTGGAATGCTCATCAAGCTGTTCAACGCGGGCAAGGTCGAACGTTGCGAGCAATCGCCGAGCCGGGGTGGATGGAAGCTAACCGAATCCGAGTTCAACCGCCGCCGCGACGACGTCCGACTCGACTAGCTATGTGCGCTAAACATATAAGCACTTTTATTCATTCAAACGGTCAGACCAGCTTTGGGGCCATCCAGTCAAACAGCTTGTCGAAGCCGCCGAAGGGATAGAGGTGGGGCGCGGCAATGCCCAGTTCCGGCTTCGCCTCATGCAGCACCGCCAGCTTCTCCACCAGATCATCGGGCGCCGACACGGTGAGCAGCTTGGTGATGTTGAGCGCCTGCTTCTTGATGAAGCGGGCGGAATTGCCAACGCCGCACATGGCGGCATATTTCACCAGCGTCTTGATGGTGGCGGGGCCGGGAATGCCCGCCGCGATGGGGAGTGTGATGCCTTCCTTGCGCAGTCCGGCGGCCCAGGCGGCCAGCGGTGCGGCTTCAAACAGGAACTGGGTGGCAATGAAGCCGCTCCGGCCCTTGTCATTCAGCCACTGCTGCTTGTCCTTCAGCGCCCTGAGCAGCATGGCCTCGCCGTGAATCTTCTCAATGTCGGGATTGCCCTCGGGGTGCCCGGCAATGCCAATGGTGGTGATGCCATGGCGCTCAAACACGCCGGTCGCCATCATCTGCAGGGTGGAGTCAAAGGCGCCCATGGGCTGGGCAGCACCACCCCCCAGCGCCAACACGGTTGAAACGCCGCCTTCGCGCACGAAGCCAGCGACGCGGGCATCAAGGTCGGCCGCATCACGCACAAAGCGCGCCGGAATGTGGGGAACGGGATCAAACCCCGCCTGGCGCACCGCCTTGGCAGCGGTGATCTGGCCCGCCACTTCGGCGGGATCAATGAGGGCGATGAACACGCGCGCGCCCGGCCGCAAATGCTTCACCAGCAGCGGCAGCTTCTCCACCTGCCTGGGGGTGATTTCCATGGAGGCGTTGGCCAGAAAGGCCGCCACCGGACTTTGTGGCTGGGATGAATGGGTTGCAGTCATGGGCGAAGCTCCGGACATGGCCGAGCTTTGCCGCGCCCCGTGGCGACAATCGCACGAAAATGCGACAGGCAATGCCGTTTTTTGACAACACCAATGTCTAGTGTCGTTTTTTTGTCTTCGCTTGACGGAAAATGGCTTTTATGCCCAAAATGCGGCACTTCGTCGCCAATGGAGATCCTCATGTTCGGTGATCCGCCCAAACAACTGCCGCAGGAGATCGCCCTTATCCTGGTGCCGGAATACACCATGATGCCCGTCACCTCGGCCATCGAGCCGTTGCGTCTGGCCAACCGGGCGGCGGAAAAGCCACTCTACAAATGGACCATGCATTCGGCCGATGGCCAGCCGGTGGCGGCATCCAACGGCATCCTCACCATGGTGGACGGCGATCTGGAGGCCATTCCGGCCGAGGCGCTGGTCATCGTCTGTGGCGGTCTCAACATCCAGCACCACTCCGACAAGCGCCTGCTTAACTGGCTGAGAAAGGCGGCGCGCAAGGGCATGGTCATCGGCGCGGTGTGCACCGGCGCCCATCTGCTGGCCGAGGCCGGATTGCTGGCCAACAAGCGCTGCACCATCCACTGGGAAAACATGCCCGGCTTCACCGAGGCCTTCCCCGACCTTGATGCCACGGGCGGTCTGTTTGAAATCGATGACGACCGCTTCACCAGTGCCGGCGGCACCACGGCACTCGACATGATGCTCACCATGATCGCCAGCCAGCACGGCCAGGAACTCGCGTCCAATGTGGCCGAGCAGGTGCTGCACTCGCCCATCCGCCATCACAGCGAACACCAGCGCATGTCGCTGCCGGCGCGCATCGGCGCGCGCCATCCCAAGCTCGTCACCATCATCGAGCGCATGGAAGACAATCTTGAAGACCCGCTGTCGCCTTCGGTGCTGGCGAAACAGGCGGGACTGTCCACCCGCCAGCTTGAGCGCCTGTTCCGGCGCTATCTCGACCGCAGCCCGAAGCGCTACTATCTCGAACTCCGCCTGAAGAAGGCGCGCTCGCTGTTGCTGCAAACCGATCTGTCGGTGATCAATGTGGCGCTGGCCTGCGGCTTCACCTCGCCGTCACACTTTTCCAAATGCTACCGCGCCTTCTATGGCCGCACCCCCTATCGCGAGCGCGGCGTGCCGGCGCTGTAAGAGCGCCCCTGAGGGCCGAGGCAAAATAAAGGGGAGCGGGCCTAACGGCTCGCTCCCCAGGCAAGTCATCCCGCGACCGGGGGCAGTAGACGGGAGTCTCACCTTCTCTTTTCAACTATCAGTTGAAAACCATCGCCACTCGGGCAGCCGTGAAACCAAAAATTCGTGTGAAACCGGTCACCGGGTTCTGCTTTAAAAACTCGGCATGGAAAAATCAATGAAAATTGCACAGCAAACTTAGCCGCGGCGCATTGCTGCTGAGCAATTCGGGCATTGGCCGCGCGTTAAACCTGTGATTGATTTTGTTCTCTTTCCTCACCGGAAAGACGATCAGACCGCCACCGCTGGCAGGCGCAGTTCAGCCCGCAGACCGCCCGATGCCGCCGCCCCCAGATCAAGACTGCCGCCATACATGGCCGACGTTTCGGTAACGATGGAAAGACCAAGGCCAGAGCCCGCCTTGCTTTCATCCAGCCGCCGTCCGCGTTTCAGGGCTTCGGCTCTTGCCGTTTCGGGAATCCCCGGCCCGTCATCCTCCACCCGCAGAAGCAGCCAGTGGCGGCCATCGGCGCTGGGGGCACGATGCATGGTGACCGTCACCTGCGCCCGCGCCCATTTGCAGGCATTGTCCATCAGGTTGCCGGCCATCTCCTCGAAATCCTGGCGCTCGCCACGGAACTTCAGGTCGCGCTCACCCGCCACCGTCACGGTTATGGCGCGGTCACGGTTGATGCGTTCCAGGGTGCGCGCCAGACCGGCCAGCACCTCGTCCACCGGGCTTGCCGCACCAATGGTCTGGGCGCGGGCAGCACGGCGGGCACGGTCGAGGTAAAGCGCCACCTGATCGCTCATCAGGCGGGTCTGCTCCATGACCTTGCGGGCCAGCGGCAGGTTCTTGTCGCGCGCCTCATTGGCCAGAACCGACAGCGGCGTCTTCAGCGCATGGGCCAGATTGCCCACCTGAGTGCGGGCGCGCTCAACAATTTCGGCATTGGATTTGATGAGCAGATTGAGTTCGTCGGCAACCGGCTGGATTTCAGAGGGATAACTGCCTTGCAGGGTTTCTGCCGTGCCGCTGCGAATGGCCGCGAGATCGCTTTCCATGCGCTGCAGGGGCCTGAGGCCGAAGCGCACCTGCAGGAACACCGCCGCCAGAAGCCCAAGGCCCAACAGGCTCAGCACGGTCGTTAGGGCCCGGTGAAAGGCGCGGCGCTCGGCCTTCAACTCATCAAAGTTGCCCGCCACCAGAAAGGAATAGTCATCGGCACCACCAAACAGCTTGAAGCGCCGTTCAATGACGCGCAGCGCCTTGCCCTCGCTGTCAGTCATGTAGAATCGGGCCACACCATCCTTGTCGCGGTTGGCCAGCTGCTGTGACGTGGGCTGAAGCCTGGTTTCCAGCAGCGAGCCGGACACCGCCTCGGCCAGTCCCCTGCCCTGCGGCGGGGTCACTTCCCAATACCAGCCGGACAGCGGCAGGCTGAAGCGGGTATCAGCCAGGGCCGCATTCAGAACCGGCGCGCCCTCGGCAGACACTTCAACTGTGGCAATGAGGCCATCCATCACGGCGGCCAGCCGGGCATCGAAGTTGCGCTCCAGAGCCTGATTGAACAGGCGTGCCAGCAACAGGCCGGCCGCTGCCAGAATGAGTGCGGCCGTCAGCGCCGAGGTCAGCGTCAGGCGCCAGGCCAGCGAGCGTTCAGCCATCTTTCTGCGGCTCGGTCAGGGTGTAGCCCATGCCGCGCACGGTGTGGAGCACATCAACGCCGAGCTTCTTGCGCAGGCGGCCCACGAACACCTCAATGGTGTTGGAGTCGCGGTCAAAATCCTGATCGTAGAGATGTTCCACCAGCTCGGTGCGCGACACCACCTGGCCGCGATGATGCATGAGATAGGCCAGCAGCCGGAATTCCAGCGAGGTGAGCTTCACCGGCATGCCATTGACGGTGACGCGGGCACCCTTGGTATCCAGCGACAGGGGCCCACATGACAGTTCGCTGGTGGCATGGCCCGAGGCGCGGCGCAAAAGGGCGCGCACCCGCGCCAGAACCTCCTCCATGTGGAAGGGTTTGGCGACATAATCATCGGCCCCGGCATCGAAGCCCTGCACCTTGTCGCTCCAGCGGTCGCGGGCGGTGAGAATCAGCACCGGCATCTTGCGGCCAGCCCGGCGCCACTTTTCCAGTACGGAAACGCCATCCAGCACCGGCAGGCCGAGGTCCAGAATCACCGCGTCATAGGGTTCGGTATCGCCAAGGAAGTGACCTTCCTCGCCGTCGAAGGCCTTGTCCACCACATAGCCCGCATCGGACAGTGCCGCCGCGATCTGACGGTTGAGATCGGGGTCGTCTTCAACGACAAGCAGGCGCATGGGTCATTCCATTGCTGGGGCCGTTGCCGTCACTGGACACTGCCATCCTCGCCACTGACGATCACCCGGCTGACATCGGTATCGGTGCGCAGGGTGACAGCATAATCACCGGACGGCAAGAGCTTGACGCCGACAACGCTGGAACCGGGCACGCTGCGCTTGGCCAGGGCAGCCGCCTGCGATGGCCGGATCTTGGTCAGAAGCGGTGCCGGGGGGTGCGGGGCGGTGGGCCGCAGCAGTGGCGGCGCCACATGATAGTTGGGAACGAAAACCCGGGCGGGCGGACCCTTCTGGGCCGCAGCAGGCATGGCCAGGGCGATGGCCACAGCCATGATGGCTGCGGTCCTGTAAACCGCCTGTTTGATGAACCCGGCCATGATGCGCAATCCTTTCCGCCCGTACCTCCTGTGTGCCGTCATACAGGGGGCAAACTGAACGGCGGATGAATAGGGAAATGACGGTTTTTTAACGCTGTGCCGGGCCTGAGCTGGCCCCTTTCGGTCAGCGTTTCAAGGCCTTGCCCAGCCGTGTTGCCGCCGCCACGCCGCCTGCCACCACGCCGGTGGTGGACAGACGCGCAAAGATCTTTTCCAGCGTGCGCCCGCCCACATAGCCGCCCATGCCGATATTGAGAAAGTCCCAGAAGCCCTCAGGCAGTGATTGCCAGCGCGGGTTAAACGGCACGGCATGGCCCAGCATGACATCGGCAAGGGGCAGGCCAAGGCCCACCAGCACCAGAAAGCCCATCAGCAGCAGCATGAGCAACGGCCGCCAGCTCCGCGTCAGCCAGTGTTCCGAATTGATCTCGGCCAGCACCACCGCCTGCTGCAGGGCCAGCGACTGGCCGAGGTGGCTCAGCAGATTGCCCTCCAGTTCGGCCTTGAGTTTGCGGCGCAATTCCACATCGGCCACATAGCCATCGATGATCTTGCCCACCGGTCCGGCCATCAGTCCGGACACCAGTTGGCTCACAAGCGTCAGCGGCACCGCCATCACACACCCTCCTCCAGCGCCTTGCGATGGCGCTCGTAAATCACCACACCCACCCCCGCCAGCACCGCCAGCACCGCCACCACCGCCCACGGCGATGGCGACAGGACCGCCTGCCCCAGCGCAGCCAGCAGCGCCACCACCCCGCCCCAGACGGTCCGGCTCGCCGCCAGTTCCTTGCCCCTCGGCACCTCCGGCACCGGTCTCCTGTCGTCAGGGGGTGGCTGTTCCGGTCCGGCAAACAGCGCTGCCTCGGCGGCACGCCGGCGGATCAGGCCCGGCAGGGTGCGGCCGCCCGCCTTCACCCACAGGCCAAGGCGGCGCGGCACGGCGGCAAAGTCGCGGCCATTCACTGCCTTCAGCACACTGGAGCGGCGAAAATTGCCAAGTCCCACATTGTAGGCAAAGGACACCAGCGCCGAAAACTGCGCGTCACTCAGCTCCACCGTCACAGCCTGGGCCACGCCGGTGGCAAATTCCGCCACATCGCGGGCCAGCACGGCTTCCGCCTCGGCGCGGCTCATCCTCATGCCGGACTTCACCTCCGGCGGCCCGGCCATGGATGTGTGGCCGAAGCCAATGGTCCACACGCCTGCCACATCGCGATAGGCCTGCCCGCGAAAACCTTCCTGGTCGCGAATGAGGGCCAGGCCCTCCGCGCTCATCTTCATGTCTCTCTCCTGATATTTCAGCCGCGCAGCATGTCGGGCAGAAAGCGGCCCAGGGCCGCCCCCAGGGTGAGCGACAGGCTCATCACCAGGGCCAGCACCTTCCAGCCGCCGCGCGCCTCAACCAGCGCATCGCGGATCTCGCGGACATCATGGCGAATGGCCTGCAACTCCTGCTCCACCGCGCCCATGCGGGCGTCAAGGTTGCCCACCTCGCGTTCCAGCGTGGTCATGAGCCCGCCACCCAGTTCAGCATTTCGGCCGCTGACCAGCCGCGGTCGACCACCGCCAGCGCCAGCAGGCCGCCGTTCAACTGGGCCTGACCTTCGTTATGACCCAGCATAAGGCTCACGGGGGCGGCGGGCACAGCGCTGGCCGCCCCCTCGACCACCGCACCGCCGGTCACAGTGACCCGCACCTTGCGGGCCGCCTGATCAAGCACAACCACCGCCCGGCAGCGTGTACCGGCAGTCAGGGCGGCGCTGACCGCCGTCCCGACAACGGCTCCGCCAACCATCACCGTGGCGGTCACAGCGGTTGCACCAGCGGCCATGGCCATAACCAGCTTCTCGCCGGAGGCCGCATGGAGCACCGCCAGGGTGCGTGCCGCCGCTGCCGGAGCGGGACACATGAACTCCGCTGCCAGCGTCAGCGCATCGGTGGTGTAGCCCGCAACCGGCAGGGTCAGCACATCGCCCGCGCGGGTCACGGCAGCCCCGGTGGCATTGTCGAAAAGGCTGGAGGGATAGCGGCCCTCGCAGACATTGATGCGTCCCACCCGCACCCGCTTGGCGGAATGGGTGGTTCTCTTCTGCACGCCGAAGACCGTATAGGTGGGCGTGGCAGCGGTGATGACATAGGCGGACAGGTGATAGACGCCGCCCGCATAGGGGCCTTCCACCCGGAAGCCCTGCACGCCGGTATCAGGATTCTTGATGCTCGACGCTGGCTCGAACAGGTCAAAGGACAGATCGCTGGTGGTGGGCAGATCACCATCGGCAACAATCACCTCGGCCTGAATGCAATAGGTGGTATTGCCCTGCGGGGTGATCCGGCCATAGGCATAGCGCGCCACAAGATTGTCGGGATAATCCCACCAGTTACCGGTGCGGCCGGAATTGGCGGGGGCTGTGGTGTCAGAGACATTGGCTTTGTCGGCCAGAAGGCTCACGCTGGGCTGTGAATATTTGTTGAGCACGGTGGCGGCAGGCTCGATCAGCAGGCCGGCGGCGCTGCCATCGCCCAGAAAATGCGGGCGCAGGCTGTTGGCAGCCACCACATCAAGGCGGCGCTTGCGGCTGATGGTGGTGCCGCCGGTGGCATTGGCAAGCTGCGACAGGCTTCCGGCCAGTCCGGCCGCCGAAAGAACGCCGCCACTGTTGACCACCAGTGCACCGGCAGCACCGTCAACGGCCAGAAAATTGCCGCCGCGCAGGCGCAGGGGAAAGCGCGACTGGGCAGCGGCGATGCGTTCAATGTCGGTGGTGGTGGTGACGCCGTTGGCGGTCAGTCTGCCGGTCGCCGCATCAATGACCAGCGCCTCGCGCCAGACCGCGCCGTCGCTCGACACCTTGAGGTGAAAGTGGTCATCCCCCGCCAGACCCATTTCAGCCCGGCCAGACCAGTTGTCCTGAAACAGCAGTGCGGCGGTGTTGATGGCGGCGGCCTTGTTGATCTTCAGGCGGTGGTCGCCCCCGGCATGGGTCAGCAGCGTGTTGGCCGAAGCGACGGTGAGGCGGTTATCGTCGCTGGCTGCGGCCGCCACACCCAGACGGCTCAGATTGTCAAGCGGGCCTGCCACCGGCACCGGCTTCCACACGGCACCGTCAAAAACCAGCAGTGCATCCTCATCCACCACCCACAGGCGCCAGCCCCGGCGCGGCGTGAAGAAGCGCCAGCCCGCCTCATCGCGGTTGGCCAGCTTGCCGCCCTGCCCCTGCCAGTCGCCGGTGGCAGCGGCAGCCACAATGAACTGGTCACCGGCCACGGCATCCGCCGGCGGTGCTACCAGCTGGCGCGAACGCACCGACAATTGCACCAGCCCGTCAAGCAGCAGCAGCGCCTCATTGTGGGTCACATGTTTCTGGGCCTGGGCCGCCGCCAGCAGCGGCAGTCCCAGCATGGGGGTCTCAGACATTGATCACTATCTCCGTAAAGCTACCGGCACCTTGCGTGGCGGAAAGCTGGGCCAGCCGCAGAACCAGCGGCTCGGTTGTTCCGGCGCGGTCAGCACTCTCCAGTGCCGGGGCATAGAGCCAGCTGGGGCTTGCCAGCTGCACGCTGCGCTGCTTCACACCGCCGCGCCAAACCTCCAGCCGGTAGGCCTCGCTGTCCTCGCCCAGGGGAATCTCCTCGGCCTCCCAGCCGTCGGCATTGACGCGCCCGCGCCGCAGCCAGCTCACGGTTACGCCCTCGACGCCGCGCCGCAGCGTCACCCGGCAGGGCGAGAGCGGGCGCAGCGCGCGTGCTGCTCCATGAAAGGACAGGTCCACACAGGCCGGGTGGGCCGTGTCATAGTGCGCGGGTCCGAGCCGCCACAGGCTGTCGCCCGCCAGCGGTGTGTCCCCGGCGGGCTGCACCACGGCAGCATTGAGCAGCACAAAGCGGGCGCCCGCGGCGCGCTCAGCAAGCATCTCCGCTTCCGAGCCACCCTGGCCGCGCAGCAGATGGCGCAGGCGATAGCGGCGCGCCGCCACCAGTTCGGCCCGGCCGAACTGAATGACCTCAAAACTGCCATCGGCATCGCCCACGGCCGCCAGATTGGCGCCGTTCAACAATTCCTCGTCGCTCACCGCATGCAGCGCCCCCTGGTCGAGATGAACCTCCACAACCGTGCCCTCATCAAAACGATGCAGCACACCCGCCGGCAGAGGGGATGTGGTGCGCCCCATGGTGGCCTGGGCCAGCACCAGCCGGTCGAGCACAAAGGATGCCTCACCCTGCCTTCGCCACAACGCCAGACGCCCCGGCCAGGGTGTGGCCTGAGCCGCAAGCCAGGGCGCACCGGCAGCGGCACTGGTCCACAATGGCAGGTCCATCAGCACGGCGTCGGGCTTGCCATAAATGGCAGCGGCGGCCAGCGTTCCGGCCCGCGGCGCGGCGGCGGGCGCATCATAAAGCGCGGCCTCATGGCCCCGGCCCGACAGGCGCAAGGCCCCGGCGTCGATCACCCGGGTCAGGCGGAAACGCTGCCCGGCCACGCTCACGGCATCACCCGGTTCCAGCGCCAGGCGTGACGGCGGCAGGGCAAAGCTCACCTCGCCGCGCTCCCGCCAGCTTTCCGCCAGCGCCACATCGGCCCGGCTCTGGGCCTGCGCCTGGCCCAGCGCCACCGGCAGCGACAGCGTCGTCTCCCGCCGGCTTGCCGCACCGGCCCGGTCGCTGCGCACTGCGGCGCTGCGGTAATCCAGGCCGGACTCGGCATAGACAAGCCGCAGTGCGGCAGGCAGGTCCGTCTCCTGGGCGCGGGTGATGGTGTAGAGCGGATCATCGTCCTCCTGCACCAGATGAGCATCGGAAAGCACAGGGCCATCGGCCATGGCCCGGGCCCGGAAGGCCAGTGTCGGCCCGCGCTCCACCGCATCAATGGCAAAGCCCGCCAGCACATCCTCCAGCGCGTCGCGCGCCGCCATGGGCCGGTCCAGCACCAGCCCGTCAATGAGGGCATGAACCTCATCGACCGCCACATCCGCAAGGCCATGGCCATGGGCCACGGCAACAATCACCTGACCGAGATCGGCCGCGCTGATGCGGCCATTGAGCCAGTGGCCGCGGGCATAGTTGCCGCCGTCGCTCCACACGCCGGTGAGATTGGGAAAGGCCGGAAAGGGCCGGGCATCCCAGCACCAGTAATAGATGCGGTCGGCGGGCACCATGGGCGCGCCATAGACGGGCGAGACGGGATTGTGCGGTCCCTGCCCGGCCCAATAATCACTGAGCGCCGTGACATAACGGTGCTGGATCAGATCATCGCGCGCGCCGGAGGAAAACCACGGCAGGCCGCTCTCGGCTGACTTGGCGTCGAAGAACTGGTTGGGCTGGTTCGACCCCTTGTCGATGGCGGGGCAACCCGCTTCGGTGAACCACACCGGCTTGGAGCGCGGCACCCAGGCGGTGGGGGTGGCCTGCTCCACGCCGCCCGGCCGGTCAAAATGCTCATTCTCCCACCAGCCCCTGATATCCTTGGGCCGGAATACCCAGTCCTTGCCCCTGGCCGTGTCGCGAATGGGCGTGCGCAGCTGGGCCGCGCGGTCGGCTTCGCTGGCGTAATACCAGTCATAGCCCTCGCCGCCCGCCTGCCCGTGCCTGAGATAGGCCGGATCATAGATGGTGCGGAAACCCGCTTGCCGGTCACGATGATCGTCGCCATCGCGCCAATCGGTCAGCGGAAAATAATTGTCGATGCCCACGGCGGCAATGGCCGGGCTCGCCCACAGCGGATCAAGATGAAACCAGCGGCTGCCGTCACTCGGCTGATGGCCCCAATATTCGCTCCAGTCAGCGCCATAGGTGATCCGGGCATCGGGCAGCAGGGTTTTCACATCCGCCGCCAGCGCCACCAGGGCGGCCACAAAGGGATAGCTGTTGCCGGGGCCGCGCGCCGTGGTCAGGCCGCGCAATTCACTGCCGATGAGAAAAGCGTCAACCCCGCCCGCCGCCTTGGCAAGCGCTGCTATATGCAGCACCATGCGGCGGTAGCGCCACTCGGCCGGGCCGGAATAGCTGACCGATGTTCCGTTCACGGAATAATGGCCGGGCTGGGCGGTGCCGACAAAGGCCGCCACCTCGGTCAGCGCCGCCGGGGTAAGGTCAGGGCTGCCCGCCCGGCCCGGCACCACCGACAGGCCAAGGCGCCCGCGCCAGGGATAGGCCGGCTGTTCCGGGCCGCCGGCGGGGTCCGGCCTGCCGTTGCCGGTGGCCACATCCATCAGAATGAAGGGATTGAGCATCACCTTGAGGCCGCGCGCCCTGGCGTCCTGAATGGCGCGGATGACACTGGCGTCGGATGGCGTGCCGCCAAAGGCCGCCACGCCGCCCGACCGGCTCACCAGACGGGCTTGGGCGCGGCTCAATCCGGCCACGCTCCAGCTTTCCGGCGTGGTCAGCTTGTCGGCATCATCCACCCCCGGCATGAGCTGGCACTGGCCGCAGCGCAGATCATCGCCGAACCAGGCCACCGTCAGCGACACATGGCGCAGATTGCTGCAGGCGGCCTGCGCCTCATCCAGCGACAGGCTCCAGTCGCTGCGCTCGGACGAGATGTGGGCATTCTCGCTCGCCGTCTGACCGGCACCGGCGTTGCGGGTCACACAGGTGGTATCATAGCCAAATTCGGTCGCACCGGGGATGATGACCAGGCCCGTCACCTTGTCGGCCGCACCACCCGCCACCGGCTTCACCACCTCGAAGGACAGCTGCGGCAGGCGGTTGCCGAAGTCGGCCAGCGGCAGGCGCTCGAAGACGATATAGGCAAGGCCGCGATAGGCGGGGGCATTGTCGGCCCCTTCCTTGGCAACGATGAGACTGTCCGGCTCCTGATCCTCCGTACCCTGATAAAGCCTCGTGGTGAAGCGTTCGAGATCAATCTCGTTGCCATCGGCCCACACCCGGCCAATGCGGGCAATGGGCCCCTCGCATAGGCCCACGGCAAAATTGCCGAAATAACTGTAGCTGGTGGTGGTGGCCTTGGGCCCGCCCTTGGCGGATGCCTTCTGGGTCTGGGTGGTGGACACTTCCTCAAGGCTGGTGGCCCAGATGACCTGACCCGCCAGCCGCATGCGGCCATGAAGGCGGGGAATGGCCGCCCCCTCCTCCGAGCTCATCACCTTCAGGCTGTCAAGGCGCGGCCCCTCGCGCCGCGTCGTCTTGGCGAACAGGGCATTGTCGATGACACCACCGGCGAGAGCGCCCGCGGCGCGGCCGATGATGCCGCCAATGGGGCCACCCAGCATGGTGCCAAGGGCCGCCCCGGCATATTGCAGAACAACGGTGGCCATCAGCGTTCACACTCCGGAAAGCGGAAGGCATGAGACAGGCGGCGGTGCCACCAGGGGGTCAGCGCCACCTCGCTCACCGCCGCCCCGTCCTGCGCATGCACCATGCGGTCAGACGACACGGCAATGGCAGCATGCTTGACCGGCAGATGGGGCCGCCAGCGAAACAGCAGCACCGCGCCGGGGCCAATGGCGTCCCGCTCAATGCCGATGAGATGGCGCCGTGCCGCCGTCAGCAGCACTTCCTCGGTCCCGGCCTCGGCCCAGTCCGGCGCATAGGGCGGCGGCGTCTCGGGTTCAAACCCGTAGGCCTCACGCCACACCCCGCGGATGAGACCCAGACAATCGCAACCCACGCCCTTCAGTGAAGCCTGATGGGCATAGGGCGTGCCAAGCCAGCCGCGCGCCAGCCGCACGATTTCACAATCAGACATGGAATGACTCACCGGTTCAGGCTCTGGCCATCATAACGGCCCGCCGCCTGGGCCGAGGCCATGACAAAGTCATTGCCCGGCATGTGGGGGAAGCCACGAAAGTTCACGGCATTGGCAAATTTCGCGCAGCAGGTGGCAAACTGCCGGTCGCAGCCGGCCCGCAGCATCACCACGTCACCCGCCGCCAGCGCCGGGTCCGGCGCGTGCCACAGCTCACACAGGCCAAGGCCCGCCTCCTGGCGGTGGCGCTTCACCTCAAACACCCGCCCGGCCTGCGCACCGGTCACGCATTCCAGTGTGCCGCGGGTAAACCAGTCGGTAGCAAAATTCTCAAGCCCGCTGATGACCACGCCGCAGGCGCCGCGCTGCGCCATCACATGTGCCTGGCCGCAGAAGGCCGGATCAGACAGATCGACACCACAGCGCCCATCCCCCACCACGGCATCGCAGCCATGATGATAGAGTCTGCCCCGCACCTGGCCCAGCAGATGGGCGGGGCCGCGCAATTCGGCGGAAAAACCCGCAGGCCCGTGGCTCACCTCGCCCAGATGGCCAGCGCGCAGCAACACCCGCTGGCTCACCTGCTGCCAGTTGACGCGCCACACCTCGATCTGCGCATGATCGAAATCACCGGCCTGCAGGCGGGCGGCCGAAAGCCGTTCGGAGGACAGCGCCCCTGCTGCCGTCATGTTGTCCACGGCAAAGCCCACGGCACTTTCCATCTCGCTCGCCGTGAAACCGGCGGCGGCCTCGTGGGTCACGCCGTCAAAAACCACATCACGGTCATGATCGGTGAAGCCCAGCACGTCACCAGAGCGCAGCCGCAGCCGCCAGCAATGGCACAGGGTGGTCACGCCGCCGTCAAGATGGTTCTGCAGGCCTTCCGGCAATGCCCTCATGACCTGACCTCCAGCAGCGGAATGTCGGGAATTTCCCCGGCATTGAACTGGGCCAGCGAAATGGTGATGTGGTCGGTGTCAAAGCGCACCGGCACATCAAATTCAAAACCCGCCATCACCACGGCACCGGCCGCCGGGGCGGCCGCCAGCGTCACCAGACCGGTGGTGGAATCAACATTGAAATCGGTCTGCACCACGCCCGCCACCGCCACCACCACGCTGCCCGGCACGGGGGCCACAATGGTTCGCCAGTGATCGCGCAGGCCACTGCCATAGCGCTTGCGCAACTGAAAGGTCCTGGCCGTGCCGTCGCCGGTGGCGATGGTCTGGTCGGTGGGCGCGGGCGTGGCCGAAGCCGGACATGACTTGTAGTCGGCGTGATCCTTGAAACGGAAGGCATGCAGCCGGCCGCGGCGCTCCTCGAAAAAGGCCACCACGGTCTCGATGTCGTCAAGCGAGGCCAGGCCGAAACCGGCATTATAGCGGCGGCGCGAGTCGGCCCAGCGGCCATTGCGCTCCTCGCGGCCCGATGCGGTGGTGACAATATCGGTCTTCCGCTCCGGCCCGCCCACCGCACCGCGCGCAATGGCGGTGGGAAAGCGCACATCATCAAAGGCCATCACTCAACTCCGTTTTTCTCCCCGTCCACGGGGAGAGGGTTGGCCGCCACGGCAAAGCCATGGGCGTACGAGGGGCAATCATCCCCCTCACAAATTCCTCTGGCCGCGCGCCACGGCGCGGGCCACCAGTGCGGCCAGCTGGGTCTGCGACTGCTGAAAGGCCTGGGGGTTCGGGGTTGATATATTCACCGTCACAGTGCCGCCGCCGCCACCATTGACCCGCAGACCCAGCCTGCCATCGGCCCCGCGCGAAAGCGGCATGATGGCCTCAGGCCCCGCCTCGCCCATCAGGCCGGTGCCACCGCGCAGCGGAAACAGCACCGGGCTGTTGACAATGCCACCCGACGCAAAGGGCATCACGCGCCCATCCGCAATCACATTGCCCTTGGCACTGGCAAACAGCGACCCGAACAGAGAGCCAAGCGGCTTCAACGCCGCGCTCAGCGCCTGCTGCGACAGGGAAAGCGCCAGGCCGCGCAGCACATCCGACAATTTCCGGCCATGCACCACCGCACCGGCAAAGGCATTGATCATCCGGCTGCCAAAACTGTCGGCCAGCCGGTTGAGACTTTCCATCTCGCCGCGCAAAGCCTCGGTCTGCAGCGTCAGGTTTTCGCTAATTGTGCCGTCACTCGCCGCCATGGTCAGGAAACTCCTTCATCATCTCGTCAAGCCGCGCCCGCTCAAGCGGCGAGGCCCCCTCGCCCAGTGCCGCTGACAGCTCGCGCAGGGTCAGAGCCCAGAAATCGCGCGGCGCCAGGCGCAAAAGCCCAAGCCCCAGAAACATCAGGCGCCGCCAGGGAAAAACCTGCCCCGCGGCGCTCACCCGTTTCCCGGCGGGGTTCCGTCGGGGTTGAAGGTGGCGGTCAGAAGCCTGGCCACAATGGCAATGTAACCCGCCGCGCCACCGGCCACGGTCAGGCGCGCCACCTCATCATCGCTGACACTGGCACCTGCCCCGCGCAGGCCCGCGCCGATGATGCGGATGGCATCGCTCGCGGCAATGCGCCCGCCCTCAAAGCGTTCGGCAATGGCCAGCAGATCAGCCCCGCCATAGGCAGCCTCGATCTCGGCCAGCGCCCCCAGCGTCAGGCACAGGGTGCGCCTCTCGCCGCCCAGCTCGGCGGATATTTCTCCACGCTGATGATTGGCCATGTCAGGCGCCCGCAAAGGTCAGGGCGCCGGCCGATTCCAGCGCCAGGTCAAAACTCACCTCGCCGTCATGGCGGCCGGTGAATTCCAGGGCGATGATCTGAAACGGCCCGGTGACCGTGCCGAAGTCCGGCACCACCACCTGCCAGGGCACAATCCCGCCATTGAAGAAAATCGCCCGCATCAGCGCGTCGGACGCCGCATCCTTGAAAATGCCCTGGCCCTTGATGCTGGCGGTCTTCAGGCCCGCCCCGGCCAGCAGCTCGCGCCACTGCCCGGCACTTTCCTGATCGGTCACATCCACGCTGGCGGCATTGAAGGCCAGCGCATTGGAACGCAGCCCCGCCACGGTCTGGAAGCCGCCGCCCGCATCGAGTTTCAGCAACAGGTCGCGGCCCTTTTGCGCGCTCATGACAATCTCCGTGTTCAAATGGTGGGTTCGGTGGCGGCGCGAAACCGCAGGGTGGCGCCGTAATGGTCGGTGTTTTTCATCCGGGCCACGCTCCAGAAAATCAGCCGCAGATTGACGAGCGTGTGGCCGTCAAGGGTCAGCGCCGCATCATCAAGCGCGGCTTCAATGGCGCTCGCCAGCGCCTGGGCATCGGCCCGGCTGCGCCGCGCCGTCATGGCCTCCAGCGTCACGAAATGCTCATGCGCCTTCTGCTGCTGCACCGACCAGTCGCGAACCTCATGGGCCACAAAGGCCACATAGGGCGGGTTGGCGCCGCGCGGGCGCTCGTCAAAAACATGGGCCCCACCCAGAAGCGTGGTGAGCGGGGCATGGGCCAAAAGGGCCTCGCGCAGGGCGCGGGTCAGGGCAAAGGCGGGATCGCTCACAGCCGCACCTCGCGCCAGCGGTTGAGCAGGGCGGCGGCGGCCAGCGACGGGGAAAAATCCTCATCGCCGCGGCTGGCATACCATTGCCCCACCATCAGCAGCATGGCCTCGGTGAGATCGGCGGGTACATCCGCCGCCGTCTCGCCGAACCCGGCGGTGAAGGCAATCTCGATGCCGTTCAGCGCGCGGCCCGGCGGCGGCAGAGCGCGCCCGGCCCGCATCACCAGCCGACAGGGCCTGGAGGCCCGGTCCAGCCAGTAATGGGCGGGATCGATCTCCGCCGCCGCCTCCTCACCATGCACCGTCACCCGGTTGACCGCCATCACCGGGGCGCGCGGCAGGGACACCACGCCATCCTCCGGCCAGCGGTCAAGGAAGAGGGACCAGCCTTCCGCCGTCAGCGAAAGGCCCGTGCGCGCCTCAACCACGCGGCGCGCGGCGGCTGCAAGCCGCGTCAGGGTCTCGTCTTCGTCATCATGGGTCAGGCGCAGGTGGGCCTTCACCAGCGGCAGCGGCAGAGGCTCCGCCACCGCAGGCACAGTCAATATCTGGGGCATCACATCACCCGCTGTTGGAGAAAATGATCCCTCCCCAAAATAGTGGGGAGGGCCGGTGTCAGGCGGTGCCGAACTTCAGCGTCTTGATGGCGTCGAAGTTCTGAATGCCGCCGCCCACGCGCTTGGTGGTGTAGAACAGCACATAGGGCTTGGCCGAATAGGGGTCGCGCAGCAGCCGCACCCCAACGCGATCGACGATGAGATAGCCGCGGCGGAAATCACCGAAGGCCAGCGCATGGGCGTCGGCGGCAATGTCGGGCATGTGCTCGCTCTCCACCACCGGGAAGTTCATCAGGCTGGCGGTGCCATCCGCCGTGGCGGCAGGCTGCCACAGATAGTGGCCCTGCGTGTCCTTCAGCTTGCGGATCGCTGCCTGGGTGGCACGGTTCATGACGAAGCTGCCGTTCTGGCGATAGCCCGCTTTCAGGCTGTAGATGAGATCGACAAGGGCATCAGAGGCACCCGCTGCGGCAAAGCCGCCGGCCACGCCGGTGGTGATATAGCCGGTCTTGCCCCAGCTCCAGCCGCTCTGGGCCACCTTGGTGTAGCTCATGAAGCCCTTGGGCCGCGCCACGCCATCCCCCACCACGAAGGCTTCCGATTCCTGCTCGGCAAAAACCGTCTCCACCTCCTGGGCAATCCACTGGTCCAGGTTCACGGCATTGTCGTCGAGCAGCGCCTGGGTGGCGGCCGGCATGGCGTAAAGCTCCATGGCCGGAAACTGCAGTTCAGCCAGGGTGGCGGAGGCCGTCTCCGGGCGCACCGCCGTTTCCCCCACCCAGCCCGAGGCCGCCCCGGTGGTGGCAAAGGGCTTCTTGTAGAGGGTGGTGGACACCTGACGCACATCGGCAATCGCCCGGATGGGCGAGGCCCTGGACAGAAGCCTGCCAATCTCGGCCTCGGTTTCGCTGGGCACCAGATAGCCGCCGTCCGCCCCCACCGACACCGACATGGACTTGGATTCGATGTCAAACAGGCCGCTGCTTTCACCCTTGCGCACATAGGCGTCAAAGGCGCGCTTGTGCTCGGAGGGTTCGGACGGCATTGCCCCGCCCAGGGCCGGGCGCCTCGCCTTCAGCGTCAGCTCGTCGAGATGGCGCGAAATGCGCTCCACCTTGTCGGCGGTCACGGCATCAGCACCCATGCGCTTTTCAATCTGGGCCAGGCGCTCGTCATTGGCCTCCTTGAAGGCCTCAAAGGCCCCCATGATCTGATCAAGGGCAGCATCGCCACCACCCGCAACCTTGGTTTCCAAACCTTCCGTCACATCCATCCGCTTGCTCCTTGGAATGATGATTGTGTTGTCCGTCACAGCCGGAACAGCGCCTCGGCCTTGGCCATATGGTGCTGCTTCACGGCACTCACCCGCGCCCCCTCCAGCATGGGGAAGGTCACCAGCGAGATTTCCCAGAGATCGATTTCGGTCAGAAGCCGCGCCGCCCGCGCCGGTTCGCGCCGCGCCTTCACCGTCTTGAAACCGATGGACAGGCCATCCAGCCCGCCGGTTTCCAACAGCGAGGCAAGCTCGCGGCCCCTTTGCACATTGCGGTCCAGCCGCCCGCGCACATAAAGCCCGCGTGCCGTCTCGCGAATGTCCAGCCAGGTGCCCACCGGTTCGGCGGCATCATGCTGAAACAGCATGCGGATGTTACCGGCCCCGCGCCGCTTCAGGCTGGCGGCGAAGGCACCGGGCATGACAATGTCACCCGCGCCGTCGCGCCGGCCAAACAGGCTGGCATAGCCGACAAACACACCCGACCCGGCCACAGCCGCAACCGGCCGTTCCGGCGCTTTCACACCAGCCATGCAATGATCCTTGTTGGTTATGCGCCGCCCTCAAAAGGGCGCTGTCCCCCCCCCCCCGCAAATCCCTTTCCCCGTTTGCGGAGAAAGGGTGAGGCCCCTACGTCCCCCGTGGCGCATAGCCCACGGCTTCGCGCTTCTCGTCATCGGTGAGGAAGCTTGCCTTCTCCAGCCGCGCCCACAGACCATCGCGGTCGGCGGCCAGCGCCTCCACCTGGTCAAGATCAGGCACAATGGCCACCTGGCCGAAATGCGGCTCCAGCCAGTGGGCCAGCGCCTCCAGCACACGGCCGGTCAGCGGCACCACGGTCTGGCGCCAGAAGCTGCGGTTGGCCTCGGCATAGTTGGCAAAGGTGTTGTCGCCGGGAATGCCAAGCAGCATGGGCGGCACGCCAAAGGCCAGCGCCACTTCGCGCGCGGCACCATCCTTGGCGGCAATGAAATCCATCTCCCTGGGGGAATAACCCATTTCCTTCCAGTCCAGGCCGCCCTCCAGCACCATGGGCCGCCCGGCATTGGCCGCGCCCTGATAATTGGCGTCCAGCTCGCGCTTCAGCCGGTCAAACTGATCCTGCGTCAATTGCCCGTCGCCGCCGGTGAACACCAGCGCGCCCGAAGGCCGTGCCGCATTGTCAAGCATGGACTTGTTCCAGGCGGCGGCGGCATTGTGGGTGTCAAGCGCCCGCTGGGCCGCCTCCAGCGGCGACTGGCCATAGTAGTCATCAAGCGGGTTGAACAGCTTCACATGCAGCACCTGCTCGCGCGCCAGCCGGACATTTGCTCCGTTCACGGAATAGTCAAACGCCTCCGGCCAGCCCTGCCGCGACGGCACGATCTTCATGCGGTCGGGGCGCAGCACATAAAGTTCGCGCGGGCTGCCCTCCAGCAGCACCGCCTCGGCATAGGCATTGCCCGCCACCATTAGAAAGCCATAGAGGCTTTCGAGAAATTCACGCCCGCTCTGGCCGTCATTGGGCCGGGTCAGAAGGGTTTTCACCGGATGGTCGGCCACCTCAGCACCGCCGGCAAACACCATGAGCGGAACAGACGCCGCCGCCTCCGCCACCATGCGCACACAGCGATAACCGATGACATTGGCGGCATAGCCCTCGCGCGCCAGGGCCGCATAGTTGCGCGGCGTCCATTGCGGCCTGCCCGCCATGTGCAGGGCCACCAGCGGGGCCACAGCTGAGGCCTTGCCCGCCAGTTTCTGTTTCAACCGTTCAAACATGCTTACCCTTCTCCTCGCCGCCCTGCGCTTGTCGTTCCGCCCTCACACCACCCGCACCTTGGGTTCGGCCTTGCGCTTCAGCATCAATTCGGTCACCGCCCACACCAGCGCGTCCACCCGGTCAGGGCTTTTCGCGCCCTTTTCCAGGCGCTGGCACATCTGGTCCTCAAGGTCGGCAAACACTCCCACATGGCTCACCCTGCCCTGCTCATACAAAGCCGCCACCGGCTCGGCCCGGGCCATCTTGCCGCGCGTGGCGTGAACCCGCGTGAAAGCCACATCGCCATCACATTCGCGGATCACCGCCTCCACCATGGCGCCGCCCTGGTTGACCTCGGCCACCACGCGGCTTGCCCGGCGGGCATGATAAAGCGCCACCACGCGGGCGGCCCATCTGGCCGGGCTTGCCCCCCGCAGCGTGGCGTCATCCAGCACATAGCAGCGGCCATCCACGCCCAGCCCCGCACAGATGATGCCGCAGGCATTGCCGCCCGCGCCGTCACCGGCGGGCGGGTCCACCGCCACCACCACGCGCGCCAGTTCGGGGGTGGCCTGCACCCGTGCCGCTTCAATCACACCGCGGGCAAACAGCGCATCGGGATCATCCTCGATCAGCTCGCCATCCAGTTCCTGCCGCCCCAGCCTGGTGCCGCCATAGCGGGCCGTGACATCGGCCATGAAGCTTTCCGCCAGATGGGCGGCATTGTCCCTGGTGCGCGACCGGCTGAGCGCCGTTGCCGGATCGCTCATCAGTTTCTTCAGCAGCGCCATGGGCCGCGGCGTGGTGGTCACCACCGCCACGGGCCTGGTGCCCAGGCGCAGCGCCATCTGCAAATTCATCCAGGCCTCCTCGGCCCGGGGCCATTTCGCCAGCTCATCACACCAGGCGGCGTCAAACTGCGGCCCGCGCAGGCCCTCCGGCTCGGCGGCGGAAAACACCTGTGCCACGGTGCCGTTGGGCCAGGTCAGACGCCGCTTCGACGGTTCGAACTTCGGCCGTTCCTCCGGCTGGTGAATGGCCAGAAGGCCGCTCTTGCCCTCGATCATCACGGCCCGGGCCTCATCAAAGGTCGGCCCCACAATGGCAATGCGCTCACAGCGCGCCAGCGCCGGTTCCCACAAGCCCAGCGCAATGGCCCGCACCCATTCGGCCCCGGCCCGGGTCTTGCCCGCACCGCGGCCGCCGAGAATGAGCCAGCAGCGCCAGGCCTCGCCATCGGGCGGCAGTTGCTGGCCCTCGCGCGCCCAATAGCGCCAGTCACGGTTGGCTTCCGTCACCTCCCGGCTGGGCAGGTGCAGCGCCAGCCTCTTCGGCCTGCCACTGGCGGTGAAGAGCCGCAAGGCGGCGCGCAAGTTCCTCACGCCCGGCGTCATCAAACTGGCGGGCGTGTGTGCGGGCGGTGCTCCGCCGTCTCCGTTCGTCGCGCTCAAGTTCCAAAACCTTTTCCAGAGTGCGCACCAGCGTGTTCATGGCGCGCAGATCGCGCTCACTGGCAATGGCGGCCACATCCTCGCCGATGGCGTCGAGCTGGCTTTCCAGTTGCGTCAGCCGCCGCTGCACCAGATCGCGCAGCCGGGCTATGGTCTGGCGCGCCGTCTCGCGTTTCTGCCGCTTTGCCGCCGTGTCCTTCTTGCGGCCGCGCAGGCGCCAGCCGCTCAGTCTAGCGTGGCGCACCAGGGCAGAAACACCGATGCCGAAGCGCGCCGCTATGGCCTTCAGATCAGTGGCGGGATTTTCATAATCGGCGCGCGCCGCCGCCAGCGGGTGGGGCGCTTCCGGCCCCGGTCCGTCTTCCGTCATCGCTTGACCCATGTGTGGAGTATGCCCTTTTATGCCCCAGCCAGCGCGCGCTGTCAAGGATTATCTTCCTATTGAAGGAATTTTCTTTTTGGAACGCCATGACGCAATCACGCCGCATACAGCCGCAAGTGATTGGCGGACCATGAAACTTGCCGTTATCTAGGGACCATGAGCCAGACGCCCGCCAGCCCCGCCGTGGAAACGGCTACCGCCATTGCCCAGGCCCACGGCAACCGCCCAGATGCGCTTCTGGAAATGCTGCATGAGATCCAGCACCGACTGGGCTTCATCCCGGAGGCGGTGATTCCGGCCCTGGCCCAGGCGCTCAACCGCTCCCGCGCCGAAGTCTTCGGCGTGGTCAGCTTCTATCACGATTTCCGCCGCCAGCCGGCAGGCCGCCATGTGGTCAGGGTGTGCCGGGCCGAGGCCTGTCAGGCGCGGGGCGGGCGGGAAACCGAGGCCGCGCTGCAACAGCACCTCAGGCTCAAAACCGGTGAAACCGCGCCCGATGGCTCGGTCACGCTGGAGGCCGTCTATTGCCTGGGCCTGTGCGCCATCGGCCCCGCCGTCATGGTGGACGGCAAACTCCACGCTCGTGCCGAGGGCAAGCGGCTCGCGACGCTGCTCACGGAGGTGGCATCATGATCCGCCTCTTCGTGCCGCGCGACAGCTTCGCCCTGGCGCTGGACGCCGATGCGGTGGCCGCCCGCATCACAGCCGAAGCCAGGGAGCGCAAGCTCGACATCGTGGTGGTCCGCAACGGCTCGCGCGGTCTGGCCTTCCTCGAACCGCTGGTGGAAGTGGATACGCCGATGGGCCGGATGGCCTATGGGCCGGTCACGGTGGCGGATGTCGCCTCCCTGTTCGAGGCGAAATTCCACGAAGGCGGCAAGCATCCCCTCGCCCACGGCCGCACCGATGCCATTCCGTTCCTGAAGAACCAGCAGCGCCTTACCTTCGCCCGCTGCGGCCTCACCGATCCTCTGTCGCTTGCCGACTATCAGGCCCATGGCGGCTTTGCCGGCCTTGCCGCGGCGCTGAAAAAATCCCCCGCCGACATTGTGGCCGAGGTCACGGCGTCTGGCCTGCGCGGGCGCGGCGGCGCGGGCTTTCCCACCGGCATCAAGTGGCAGACGGTGCTCAACGCGGCAGAGCCTGAAAAATACATCTGCTGCAACGCCGATGAAGGCGACAGCGGCACCTTTGCCGACCGCATGCTGATGGAGGGTGATCCCTTCCTGCTCATCGAGGGCATGACCATTGCGGGGCTGGCGGCTGGCGCGCGGGAAGGCTTCCTCTACATCCGCTCGGAATATCCGCAGGCCATTGCCACCATGGTCAGGGCCTGCGAACTGGCGCAAGCGGCGGGCTTCCTCGGGCAGTCTATTCAGGGTACGAATCATTCCTTCTCGCTGCATGTCCGCACCGGGGCCGGAGCCTATATCTGCGGCGAGGAAACCGCCATGCTGGAGAGCCTCGAAGGCAAGCGCGGCATGGTCCGGGCCAAGCCGCCCATTCCGGCGCTGGAGGGATTATTCGGCAAGCCCACCATCATCAACAATGTGCTGAGCTTTGCTGCCGTTCCGGACATTCTGGCCAGGGGTGGCGCCGCCTATCAGGCGCTGGGGCTGGGCCGGTCGCGCGGCACGCTCCCCTTCCAGCTCGCCGGCAATGTCAAGCAGGGCGGCCTCGTTGAACTGGCCTTCGGGCCAAGCCTCCGTTCACTGATCAATGACTTCGGCGGCGGCACCGCTTCGGGCCGGCCCATCCGCGCCGTTCAGGTGGGTGGCCCCCTTGGCGCCTATCTGCCCGAGGCCGCGCTTGACACACCGCTGGACTATGAGGCCTTCGCCGGGGCATCCGCCATGCTCGGCCACGGCGGCGTGGTGGTGTTTGACGACACGGTGGACATGGGGCTTCAGGCGCGCTTCGCCATGGAATTCTGCGCGGTTGAATCCTGCGGCAAGTGCACCCCCTGCCGCATCGGCGCGCAGCGCGGCGTCGAGGTCATTGACCGGCTTCGCGCCAGCGAAAACCCGGCGGCCAATCTCGCCCTGCTGAAGGACCTGTGCCAGACCATGACCGATGCTTCGCTGTGCGCCATGGGTGGCCTCACCCCCATGCCGGTTCTGTCGGCGCTCAGCCATTTCCCGGAAGATTTCCAGCCCGCGGCCAAGGCCGCCGAATAGGAGCGCCGCCCATGACCCTCCTCACGGAAAAGGACTTCGGAACCCCGCCCGCCCAGAGCACAAAGCTGGTGACACTGGAGATCGACGGCCACACCGTCACCGTGCCGGAGGGCACCTCCATCATGCGCGCCGCCATGGAACTGGGCACCCAGATTCCCAAGCTGTGCGCCACCGATATGGTGAAGCCCTTCGGCTCGTGCCGCCTGTGCATCGTGGAAATCGAGGGCCGCAAGGGAACTCCGGCCTCCTGCACCACGCCGGTGGCAGAAGGCATCAAGGTCAAAACCCAGTCCGACCGGCTGCTGCAGCTCCGCCGTGGCGTCATGGAACTCTATATCTCCGATCACCCGCTGGACTGCCTGACCTGTGCGTCCAATGGTGATTGCGAGCTGCAGGACATGGCCGGGGCGGTGGGCCTGCGCGAGGTGCGCTACGGCTTTGAGGGCAAGAACCACATTGCCGCCCGCAACACCGACAGCAGTGTGAACGCCAGTTACAAACCGAAGGACACGACCAACCCCTATTTCACCTTCGATCCCGCCAAGTGCATTGTCTGCCTGCGCTGTGTCCGCGCCTGCGAAGAGGTGCAGGGCACCTTCGCGCTCACTGTTGATGGCCGCGGCTTCGACGGGCAGATTGCCGCCGGCATGGATGAAGGTTTCCTTGCCTCGGAATGTGTGTCGTGCGGGGCCTGCGTGCAGGCCTGCCCCACGGCAACGCTGATGGAAAACACCGTCATTGCCCGCGGCCAGCCGGAACATACGGTGCTCACCACCTGCGCCTATTGCGGGGTGGGCTGCTCCTTCAAGGCGGAAATGCGCGGCGACGAAGTGATCCGCATGGTGCCGTGGAAGGATGGCGGCGCCAATGAGGGCCACTCCTGCGTCAAGGGCCGCTTCGCCTGGGGCTATGCCAGCCACAAGGACCGCATCACCACGCCGATGATCCGTGAACGGATAACCGATCCGTGGCGCGAAGTGACATGGGACGAGGCCATCGCCCACGCTGCCTCCCGCTTCAAGGCCATTCAGGCCAAATACGGCAAGGGCGCCATCGGCGGCATCACCTCGTCGCGCTGCACCAATGAAGAAGTGTTCGCCGTGCAGAAAATGGTGCGCGCGGCCTTCGGCGTCAACAATGTCGATACCTGCGCCCGCGTCTGCCATTCGCCCACCGGCTATGGCCTGTCAAAAACCTTCGGCACCTCGGCCGGCACCCAGAATTTCAAATCGGTGGACAAGGCCGATGTCATCATGGTGGTGGGGGCCAGCCCCACCGATGGCCATCCGGTCTTTGCCTCGCGGCTGAAGAAGCGCATCCGCCAGGGCGCCAGACTCATCGTCATCGACCCGCGCGCCACCGGCATGGTGCGCTCGCCCCATGTGGAAGCCGTCCATCACCTGGCCCTGCTGCCCGGCACCAATGTGGCGGTCATCAACGCGCTTGCCCATGTCATCCTCACCGAAGGGCTGGAGAACAAGGCCTTCATTGCCGAACGCTGTGACACGGCGGAATTTGCGCGCTGGGCCGATTTCATCTCCGACCCGCGCCATGCCCCGGAGGCGGTTCAGGACATCACCCGCGTTCCCGCCGCGGAGCTGCGGGCCGCCGCCCGGCTCTATGCCACGGCGGGCAATGGCGCCATCTATTATGGCCTCGGCGTCACCGAACACAGCCAGGGCACCACCATGGTCATGGGGCTGGCCAACCTCGCCATGCTCACCGGCAACATCGGGCGCGAGGGCGTGGGCGTGAACCCGCTGCGCGGCCAGAACAATGTCCAGGGTTCCTGCGACATGGGGTCCTTCCCGCATGAACTGTCGGGCTACCGGCATATCTCCGATCCCTCCGTGCGCGGATTGTTCGAGCGTGACTGGAACGTGACGCTCGATTCCGATCCCGGCCTGCGCATTCCCAACATGCTGGCCGCCGCGGTGGACGGCAGTTTCAAGGGCCTGTTCGTGCAGGGCGAGGACATCGCCCAGTCCGACCCCAACACCCAGCATGTAACGGCGGGCCTGGCCGCCATGGACTGCGTGGTGGTGCAGGACCTGTTCCTCAACGAAACCGCCGCCTATGCTCATGTCTTCCTGCCGGGCACGAGCTTTCTGGAAAAGGACGGCACCTTCACCAATGCCGAGCGCCGCATCAACCGGGTGCGCCCGGTGATGGCGCCCAAAACCGGCAAGCATGAATGGCAGGCGGTGGCGGAACTGGCCAGCGCCATGGGCTATGCCATGGCCTATTCTTCGGCCGCCGAAATCA
This sequence comes from uncultured Alphaproteobacteria bacterium, assembly GCA_937873445.1. Lineage (GTDB taxonomy): Bacteria > Pseudomonadota > Alphaproteobacteria > Rhizobiales > Aestuariivirgaceae > Aestuariivirga. The sequence goes on along the minus strand of CALMWF010000041.1, from coordinate 153,195 downwards.
TGGACGAGATTGCCCGCCTCACCCCCGGCTTCGCCCGTGTCTCGTTCAAGATGCTGGACGAGCGCGGCTCGGTGCAGTGGCCGTGCAATGACGCAGCGCCCGATGGCACGCCCATCATGCATGTGAAGGGTTTCGTGCGCGGCAAGGGCCGCTTCATGCTCACCGATTACGTGGCAACACCGGAACGCGCCACCGGCCGCTTCCCGCTCATTCTCACCACCGGGCGCACGCTGACCCAGTATAATGTCGGGGCCCAGACGCGGCGCACCGGCAATGTGGCCTGGCACCCGGAGGACATTCTGGAAATCCACCCGCATGACGCCGAGCTGCGCGGCATTTCCGAGGGCCAGCTTGTGTCGCTGTCCAGCCGGGTCGGCCAGACGACGCTGCGCGCCCACATCACCGAAGGCATTCCGGTGGGTGTGGTCTACACCACCTTCCACCACCCGGTGACGGGCGCCAATGTCATCACCACGGATTATTCCGACTGGGCCACCAATTGCCCGGAATACAAGGTGACAGCGGTGCAGGTGGGGCTCACCAATGCCGCCTCCGACTGGCAAAATCAGTGGACGGAGCATCGTGCCGCCAGCACCCGGCGCGAGGCCAGAAGGCAATGACGCGCAAGCTCGCCCCCCTCACCACCCACAGCCGCAAGCCCGCCTGCTCGGTGCCGGTCAGGGGGGTGCTGCACACGCTGTCGGGCGACAAGGCCATCACCTGGCAGGTGCCGGAGGAGGTGCCTGTGGCCTTCGTCATCAATGGCGAGAATTTCGCAGTGATGATGGCAACCCCCCAGGATCTGGAGGATTTCGCCGCAGGCTTTGCCCTCACCGAGGGGGTGGTGAAGGACGCCTCCGACATCACCGGCCTGCTCATTCTGCCGGAGGGGGCGGGCTTTTCCGTGGAACTGGCCATTGCCGAAGACCGGCTTGATCCCTCGCGTCTGGCCAAACGCGGCCTGGAGGGGCGCAGCGGCTGCGGCCTGTGCGGGGTTGCGGCCATGGCCGATGTGATCCGCCTGCCCCAGGCCAAACCTCCGTCCACGGAGCTTTTGCCTCAGGCGGTGGCCCGCGCCTATGAGGCGCTGCCGCGCTTTCAGCCCATGGCGGAAGTGAACCGCACTGTTCATGCCGCCGCCTGGTGCGCACCCGATGGCACCATCCGGCTGGCGCGCGAGGATGTGGGCCGCCACAATGCCCTCGACAAGCTGATCGGCGCGCTGGCCCGCGATGGCACGGCCGGGCGCCAGGGTTTTGTTCTCATGTCCAGCCGGTGCAGCTTTGAACTGGTGCAGAAATGCGCCATGGCGGGCATCGGCGCGCTGGCCACCGTGTCGGCGCCCACGGCACTGGCGCTGGACCTGGCGGCGCAGAGCGGGGTCAGGCTGGCGGCCCTGGCCCAATCCGGCGTGATGATCTTTGACGGAGAAACCCCGTGACGGCGGCGTTTGAAACGGAAACCGAAACCCTGACCCGCATGGCCAATCAGATTGCCGGATTCTTTTCGGCCTATGGCGAGGCCGAGGCGGCGGCGGAAACCGCCACCCACATCAATGCCTATTGGGAAAGCCGGATGCGGCGCGGGCTGCTGGCCCATGTGGCGGCAGGCGGCGTTGGTCTCAGCCCGATTGTGCTGGCGGCCGCGGTGAAGATAAACCGCCCGGCCTGATCACGGCCTGGGCTTGCGCCGCGCCTTGGGCAGGCGCCACAGATGATCGAGCAGATCATCGACTGCAATGCCCTCCTCGGAATAGGCCCCGTGATTGACGGCAATGCCGGCCTCGAACACGCTGTCCGGCCGGCCCGACACCAGCGGGTGCCACCAGGCCAGGCCCCGGCCCTCCTTCAGGCGGCGATAGGCACAGGTTTCCGGCAGCCAGCCCAGACTGCGCACGGCGGCGGGTGTCAGCGCCACGCAGTCCGAAACCTGGGCCTGCCGGTTGGCGTAGTCGCGGCAGCGGCAGGTCTTGAGGTCGAGCAGCCTGCAGGCCGCGCGGGTGTAGAGAAACTCCCCCGTGTCCTCGTCCTCCAGCTTGTTCAGGCAGCAGCGGCCGCAGCCGTCACACAGGCTCTCCCATTCCTCCGGCGTCATTTCGTCGAGGCTTTTCGTGTCCCAGAAGGGGGCTTTGCGGTCCATGGCGTCCCATAGCACCCGCCGCCTTATTTTGCCACGATCACGGCTTATCTTGCGGGGCGCGCGCAATCCCGTTAATCCCTGTCCCAGCAGCACAGGCCCGAACCCTTGTCCGAACTTCCCACCCGCAATCCCTTCTACCGTGCGTTCTGGCGCTTCGACTCGCGGGTCTCCACCGCCGTGTTCGAAGCCTGGGACGGGCTGAAGCGCGGCTGGTCGGCCTATGCCTCCTTCCTCGAACATTTCCGGGTGCGGGGGCCGTGGCGGCTGATCATTGACGTGCTGGACGACATGGGCACGCTGGGCACGGCCTTCGCCTTTCTGCTTCTGGCCTATGCCCTGCCGCCCTTCTCCGGCACGGGTGACGTGTGGAACCGCGGCCGCGACTATGCCATCACCTTCACCGATGGCGACGGCATTGTCATCGGCCGGCGCGGCATCCGCCAGGACGACGCCATTCCGCTGGAGGATATTCCGCCGCGTCTCATTCAGGCGGTGCTGGCCACCGAGGATGCGCGCTTCTTCGACCACTTCGGCGTTGACGTGATCGGCACCGTGCGCGCGGTGGTGCATAATGCGCGCGGTGATGGTTCCACCCAGGGCGGTTCATCCATCACCCAGCAGGTGGCCAAGAACCTGTTCCTGTCGCCGGAGCGCACCATCCGGCGCAAGGTGCATGAGGCCTTCCTGTCGCTGTGGATCGAGGCCCGCCTGTCCAAGGAACAGATCCTCAAGCTCTATCTCGACCGCTCCTACCTCGGCGGCGGCGCCTATGGGGTGGAGGCGGCGTCGCAGTTCTATTTCGGCAAGTCGGTGCGCGACATCAACCTGGCGGAGGCGGCCATCATCGCCGGGCTGTTCAAGGCCCCCACCTCCTATGCGCCGCACCAGAACATGGATGCGGCCCGCGCCCGCTCCAGCGTGGTGCTCTACCGCATGCTTGATGCCGGCTTCATCACCCAGGGCGAACTGCTGCAGGCCCAGCGCACCCCGGTCACCACGGTGGTGCAGGACATGACCGACAGCCCGGACTGGTTCCTCGACTGGGCCTATCGCGACACGCTGGATGTGCTGGAGCAGAACCACATTACCGGCGACTTCGTGCTGGAGGTGAAAACCACCTTCAACCGCCCCATTCAGGCTGCGGCCCAGAAAATCCTGAATGAGGCGGTGGATGTGGAAGGGCCCCCCAACAACTTCAGCCAGGCGGCCTCCGTCACCATGACGCCCGAGGGCGCGGTGGAGGCCATCGTCGGCGGGCGCAATTATGCCGACAGCCAGTTCAACCGCGCCACCGATGCCCAGCGCCAGTCGGGCTCGTCGTTCAAGCCCTTCGTCTATCTGGCGGCGTTGCAAAACGGCTACAAGCCCACCACCATCGTGCTCGACGGGCCGGTGTCCTATGGCAACTGGGCGCCGCGCAATTATTCGGGCGGCTATGCCGGGCGCGTCAGCCTGACCAGCGCCATTGCGCATTCCTATAATTCGGTGCCGGTGCGCATCCTGAAGGATGTGGGCATGAAGGCCATTCACAGCGCGGCGCGGGCGGCAGGCATTGAGGGCGAACTGGAAAGCTGGGCGCCCATGGTGCTGGGCACTTCGGCGCTGACCCTCATGGATCTGACGCACGGCTATGCCACCTTCGCCGCCGGCGGCAAGATGACCAAACCCTATGCCGTTCTGGAAATCCGCAAGCCCAATGGCGACCTGGTCTATAACCGCGCCAGCACGGCGCCCGCCGCCGTTCAGACCATTGATGAAAAAACGGTGGCCGATCTCAACACCATGCTGAGCGCGGTGGTGAAACAGGGCACGGCGCGCCGTGCCGATCTGGGCTTTGCGCCCCAGGGCGGCAAGACCGGCACCAACCAGAGCTACCGTGATGCCTGGTTCATCGGCTTCACTGCCCATCACGTCACCGGGGTGTGGGTGGGCAACGACGATTTCACGCCGATGAACAAGGTGACGGGCGGTCTCATCCCCGCGCCGATCTGGAAGCGCATCATGGAGGTGGCCGAACAGGGGCTGACGCCTGCCGGGCTGGCCGGCATTCCGCTGGACGCCAGCTACACGGTGGCAGCGGCCGATGGCTCGGCGGAAGCGGTTGATGATGCGGCAGCAAGCGCTGAAGGCCAGTCGGGCGATCAGGCCGAAGATGTGCTGAAGGGCATGTTCTCGCTGTTTGAAAAGCCCAAGGTGACGGTGGTTGCACCGGCGGGCAGAAACGATCCCGGCAAGGTGACGGTGGTGTCGCCGCCCGCACAGTCATCCAAGACCCTGGTGCTGCCGCAACCCAATACCAATGCAAAAAAGAAAAAGAGTTTCTTCGACAGCCTGTTCGGCCCGGCGAAACCCTCCTCCCCGCGCAAGAAGCGCACGCTGTTCAATTTCTGAGGTTCACCCCCCATGCGCGCTGCGGCCTTTGCCCTCACTGCCCTTGCCACCGGCCTGGGGCTTGGTCTGGTGACGGCATCGTGGAGCCTTTACTCGTCCGGCAGTTCCACGGTGGTGGGCAATCCCGGCTGGCGGGAATGGCGGCTCGCGGGCCAGCCGGTTACCGCTTCCTATGCTGCGGGTTTCTTTCTCAGCGCCGGCACGGTGCCACCGGCTGCGGCCCATGCCCGCAGCTTCTTCCGCAACCGCGACGATGACGGCAATGCCCTCAGCGGCAGCTGCGTGGTGGTGGTGAAGGGCGAGGTGAGCGGCCTGCGCTGGTGGAGCCTGGCGCTTGCCGATGATAATGGCAACCTCGTTGCGGGCCAGCCGGTGCTGGCGGCCCCCGGTGCTGTGACCGGGGCAGACGGCAGCCTGGTGGTGCGCATTGCCCGGCGCGCCCAGCCCGGCAACTGGCTGAGGCCTTCCAGCGAAGGCCGCTACAGCATCTATTTCATGGCCGGTTCGCCACAGGAGGGCCTGCCGCTGCAATTGCCCAGCCTGAAGCAAGAGGGCTGCTGAGATGAAGCGGCTGTGGTGGGGTCGGATATTCTGGCTGGCGCTGGCCGGTCTGGTGGCGGTGGCCAGCTATATTTCCTACGTTCTGTTTGCGCCGCCGCTGCTGTTTCAGCGCGCCCTGGCGGCTGAAACCCGTGACATTCCCGACAATCAGGCATTTGTTCTGCCGACTTCGGCGCAAAGCCGGCTGTTTCCGGCCTATCCCGCCTCCAGCGTGGTGGTGCTGTGCAAATACAATGTCGGCGACGGGCCGGTGGCGCTCACGGCCCACATGCCCTACGGCTACTGGACGCTCACCGGCTATGGCCGCGACGGCAAGCAGTTCTATTCCCTCACCGATGAACAGGCGGGCAGCGCCGACATTACGGTGCGCTTCGTGCCGCAGCCGTCGTTCATTGAGCAGATGCTGGGCAGCGGCGGCGATCGGGATACGGTGAGTGCGGCAGGCTGGCAGGTGCTGACACCGCAGAAGCGCGGCCTTGCGGTGCTGTGGGCGCCGGTGGATGATGTGCTGCTGCGGCCGCAGGCGGAAAAAGCCATGGCCACCAGCCGCTGTGGCGCGGTGGCGCCGAACTGACGCCACCGGACGATATGATCAGGGATGGGTCTTCTCGGGGTGCAGGGTGCGCATCTGACGCGAGGTGCGGCGGCGGCGGACGGGCCGGCGCGGCATGGCGTCATCGGGCAGGCGTTCAAAGCGCACACCAGGAAATATGATGATCTCGGCCGGATGGCCGCACGGCGCGGACGAGCGCAAGCGCGCCAGCGCCAGGGGAAACTCAATAACTGACCTCATCATCTCGTCCTCGCTTGCCGATGGGCCTCAACCACGGTCACTAAAGCGGAAACATGGTTAACAATCAGATAAGCCAGAAGGCCTGCTGCAGCCCGTCAATCATGGTCCGGTGCAAGGCCGCCGCAGCCCTCGCGATCCTCGATTTCCACCAGCCAGAGATCGGGATCGATGCGGCGCTTTCTGGCCATGGCCGCATCAATCTGGGCCTGCGTTGCCGGGGGCGCAATTTCGCGGCGGAAACGGCGGTCTCCCGCCTCGTCATGGGCGGGGCCGGGCGGCGGCCCCAGAAGGTCCAGCGTGCCGTCCAGGTGATTGATGATGACATAGACCGCACCGGCCTCGGCAGCGCCCTTGTGAATGACCGCACCGAAGCGGCCCGCCGCGGCATTGCGGCGCAGCAGGGCCTGCACCCAGATGTCGGTTCTGAGGCGGGGGATCACGGGGCTGCGGCAGCAGACCTGGCCAGCTCCGCCAGCAGCGCCTCGCTCACCGCGCCATCCATGGCAAGGCCGCGGTCCATTTCAAATTTCAGAATGGCGGCACGGGTGTCGGCGGACAGCGTGCCATCGGGTTCACCCACCTCATAGCCCAGGGCGGCAAGATCGGCCTGCACCTTCATGATGCGCGCCGTCTCGGTCAGGCGCGCGGCATTGTCCGGTGTTGCGGATGCGGGTTCGGGCGGGGTTATGCTGTTGGTGGCCTGGGCGGCGGCGGCCACCTGCTGGGTAAAGCGGATGTGGTCAAGCAGTGCCCCGTCAATGGTGCCGGTTTCGGCCGCGCCGGTGGCCCGCTGCCAGGCCAGCACGGCCTCGCGGGTGCGGGCACCTTCCACGCCGTCCACGGTTCCGGTGTAATAGCCCGCCTGCTTCAGGGCGCGCTGCACGGCTTCAACCTGCGGATCATAGCGCAATGTGATGGTGGTCTGGCCATCGGTCTTGGCCACCACCTCCACATGGGTTGAGGCTCCGGCCGGAACGTCGCGCGCCAGCAGGGTTCCCGGCCCCTGCCCGGCCTGACCGATGAGGGCATTCCAGGCAATGAGGGCGCTGAGTGACACGGTGACCGTGAGCAGGAAAGCCGCCCCCGCCCCCCTGTGGCGGTGGCCCTTGTCCGGCATGGTGCTGCGCTTCATCGAATCCCATCCCGGGCGGCAAAGACACCGCCCCATTGTGGCTGTCACTGTGCCTTGGGGCTGGTTAACAGAACCTTTCCGACGCTGGTTAAGCAGGGCTGAACAGGGCTTTTCCAGTTTGCCGAAAATGCGATTCAAATGCCAAAGCGCCGGTGAACCGCCGGGCAAATCATTGCTGCTAGAACCACGGGCGAAGGGGATAGGTATGAAGATTATTCGCACCAGCATCGTGCTCTGTGGACTGGCGGTTCTGCTGCCCAGTCCGCCGGAGGATGGCGCGGCAGGCAAACAGCCGGGACCATCCGGCTTTGCCGTGGCTGCCGCCGCCGCCGATGCGGTGGGCGATGCACGCGGCTTCTGCGGCCGCCAGCCTGCCGTGTGCGACACCACCGGCCATGTGCTGCGGCAACTGGAGCGCAAGGCAAAATATGCCGCCCGCCTGATCTATGAATGGGCCAGTGACTCCAGCGGCGCACCGCGCCCCACCCGCTCTCGCGAGGCCCACAGCGATCCCATCACCACCGGAGCCACCGCGCCCCGGCCCGCGGCACAGCGTGTCAGCCAGAACACGCTGCATCTGGAAGATCTTATTCCTGAGTGGCGCTCTCCCCTGGGTGCCGCCAGAAGCTAGACCGGTCCCCCGGTTGCCCTGCGCCCTGCCCCCCCTGCGGACAGGGCGCTTTTTTTTCGGCGCTTTTCTTGGCTACAGGGGTGGCGTAACCAGTGGGCATGATTTCCGGAGATGGATTGTGTCTGACCGCCTGCAACAGCTGATGGATGATTTCGAGGTGATCGATGACTGGGAGGAGCGCTACCGCCATGTCATCGAACTGGGCCGCGGCCTGCCGCCCTTCCCGGAGGAGAGCCGCACCGCCGCCAACAAGGTGGCAGGATGCATGAGCCAGGTGTGGCTGGCGGAACGGGTGGAAACAGGACCACAGGGCCTTGTGCTGCGCCTTCAGGGCGACAGTGATGCCCTCATCGTCAAGGGCCTGGTGGCCATAGCGCTGATGATCTTCGATGGCCGCAGGCTCAGCGACATCGAGGCCATTGACGCCCGCGCCATCTTCGACCGCCTCGGCCTGTCCGGGCATCTGACGCCGCAGCGGGCCAACGGGCTTATGGCCATGGTGGCGCGGATCAAGGCCGATGCGCGGCGGCTGGCCGAGGGTGCGGCCTGAGGGCGGCCTATCGGTTGCCCGCACCAGTGCGGTGATAGTCCATGACCACCGGGCGTGAACCTTCCTGCGCCCAGTGGCGAATGCCGGCCTGGGCAATGGGTCGGGCCGGATTGATGAGGCCGTAATGACGCGCCAGCCGGGTCAGGGCCATGGCCAGAACCGCCTTGCCGCTGCGCCCCGGCAGGGCCAGCACGCGCTCCGCCTGCTCCATGCCTGCCGCCAGGCAGCACACCTGATGGAGAATGCCGGACAGTTCCGGCCCCACCGCCTCGAAGGCGGCATAGAGGCGCTGGCGCGCGGCAATGGCGCCATCGCTCAGATCAGCACTGGCATTGCCACCGCGGCTGCCGCGCGTCGGCACATCCCACGATGAGGTGAGACGGGCCTGCATGTGGCTGCGCTCGAAATCGGCGCGCAGGCGCTCGCCGGCGGCAAACTGCTGGGCATCAATGGCGGGCATGCCATCCTTGCCGGTGCGGAGGTGAAGCCGGGCGAGCGGGCTTTCGGTTTCGCTGAGGCGCGGCTGGCCCGCCGCCGGGGCCAGCACCACCTCGCCGCCGCCCCGGCGCAGCAGAACTCCCACTTCAAGCAGGCGGGCCACCAGCGCGTCATCCACCGCCGCCTGAGGAGCATCGGGACTGTGACGCGGACCATGAAGGCGCCAGCCCGACGCGGTGTGTCGCAGATAGTGGCCGGGCGGCGACAAGGCCCGCATCAGCTCATGGCCGGCCCTGGCCAGGCTGCTCCGGTCCGGCGTGGAAGATGAGGAGGCGGATGAATGGGCGGCGGAACGCGGTCTGGCCATGCGAGTCTCCCTGCAACCCGCGCAGCCTAGCAAATCCTAAATTAGGAATCAATGCCTATTGCGCCTATCCGGCGTGGGCCGCACGCAAATCATGGGCCGCCTCGCTGGCGGGCATGAAATAGTCGTGGCACAGCAGCATATCCACCACCGCGCCATCCGACGACAGCGGCAGCTTCAGCCAGTACTGGATGAGATGTTCCTTGTGCACGGTGGGCCCGCGCACCACGCCCTGCGCCGGCTTGGCCTCATCAATGGCGCGGCCATAGGCGGCGCGCCAGTAGTCTTCCTTGTCACCCCAGTCCAGATCGTCGAGGTGAAGGCCGGTGATTTCGCGGTCATAGATTTCGCGCAGCCGGGTGCCCGCCAGGCGGAACCGGCAGCGGCGGCTGGTGGCGTTCACCTCAACCAGGCTGATGCCGGACAACAGGCGCGGAATGCGGGCCGGCGAAATGTCGGCCCGCGCCGGCATCACGCGGCCGCGCGTCTGCTCCAGCCAGTAATCGAAGAGTTGCCGCTGTTCCGGCACAATAAGCTGTGCACGAAAAGCATTGCCAATCGTTCCCAAGTCCACTGCCCCAACCCCGTTCTTGCGAATCGATGCCCCAAAGCGATTCTCACTGTATGAATCGGCCTCCGGTGATCCGCAAGAGTCCCGCTGCGGCGGATTGAATCAGGAACCCCGCGGCACGGCGCTGCGCTGGCCCGACGCCCCATTAAGTCGTGAAAAAACAAGGCCCGGACTTTCGTCCGGGCCACGAAAATAATTTTGCGTGAGGAGCGCTTCAGCGCTTCTTGCCCGGCTTGCGGCCCAGACCCATGCTCTTGGCCAGGTTGGAACGGGTCTTGGCGTAGTTTGGGGCGACCATGGGATAGTCGGGTGCGAGCCCCCACTTCTCGCGATAGGCTTCGGGCGAGAGGTTGTAATGGGTGCGCAGGTGGCGCTTCAGCGACTTGAACTTCTTGCCGTCCTCAAGACAGACAAGATAGTCCGGGTGAATGGACTTCTTCGGCGGCACCGCCGGATTGGTGCCCGGCGCAATGCTGGTCACGCTGCGGCCCTCGGTGGCGGCGCTGAGGGCACCGTAAACATCGGCAATCAGCTTGGGCAGTTCAGCGGCTGCCACCGCGTTCTTGCCCACAAAGGATGACACGATCTGCGAGGTGAGATCGACCAGAGTGCTCTTGTGTTCCATAATATTCCCAACGTTAATAGAGGAAGCATCTCTATAGGGGAAAATCCCCTTATTGCCTAGACCAAAGGCAACAAAAGACGGTGATGGGAGCGATTTTTAGTGTCTTTTCCGATAGAGAACTGTTGTCGTTCTAATTTACCGGCGCATAGGGGCCAGTTTTCAAGACCGCCCAGTCCCAATAGGTCAGCAGCATGCGGGCTTTATTGAAGGACAATGATTCGAACAGCGCCTGCAATTCGCTGACATCGCGCCCGCGCTGCAGGGTGGCATGGTCGCCGCGCTGCAACTGGTGCAGCAGTTCGGTGACTTCATTGCGCGGGAAGGCAATGGCCTTGAGCAGCACCGCCAGCGGTTCACCCTGGGGATCACCGATGACGCGCAGCGCCGTGGCCTGATTGATGCGGGCAACCTCGGCCAGGCGTTCGGCACCGGCCTCATAGCGGCCGGCGCTGATGTCAGCCACCACTGCCTGCACGGTTTGCAGGATCGAGGTGCGGTCCTCGGCGGGTTCATCGCTGCCCTGGCTTGCCAGGGTGATCTTGAGAATGCGGGCGAGGGTTTCAGAGTCGGTCAGAAAGCGCGAAATCAGATAGCGGCGGAGCTGCGGCGGCGCCAGCCAGAACAGGTCGAAGGCCGTGGGGGCGGGCAGATCGGGCCTGGTGCACAAGGGTGCCAGCAGGTCGGGCTTGAATTCGCACTCGGCCGCCAGCACCAGAAAGCCGTTGTGGGAAATTTCGGCCCCGGCATTGCGGATGAGGGTCAATTGCACCGAGGCATCGCGGGTGGCGATGAGCTGATCGCCCACAGCGCGCGACACATGACGGCGGCGGGCAATCATGCGCAGCTTGCCCTGATGATTTTCCTCGATGACCTGGGCCAGGTCCTGATCGGTCAGTTGCGAGGCATTTTCCAGAAGCGGACCGGCCACCTCGATGGCGGTGTCGCGGATCAGCTTGCTGACCAGAAGATGGGGCGGCTGCTCCATGATGCCGATGCGGTCGGCCAGCATCACCCGCGGCTTGAGCGGCAGACGCGGCACCAGCCGCAGCAAGGTATCGGCCGCCAGCAGCCGTTCCTGCGGCAGGGCGTTACCGGCACTGGCACTCATCATGTCCAGAAGCGAGCGCGCCAGGTCCATCGCCTCGGCCTCGTTCATCACGGTGGGGGCGGCCGGCGGAACGGCGGTTGCGGCCACGGGGGCGGCTGGGGTTTCGCTCAGGGGTTCGGACACCTCCTGGGGCAAGGCCAGTTCGGGCGGAATGGCGGGCAGGTCAGGGGCGGACACGGCGGCTGCCGGACCCGGCTCGTCGTCCGGCAGCGGTTCGCCAAGGGCGGGTTCCACTGCTGCCGTTTCGATGGCGGCGGCAGTCTCGCCTGCCTCCGATGCGGGCTGGATATGATCCAGCGACAGTTCGGGGGCCAGTTCCTCGGGCGCGGCCTCGGCCCGCTGCTGGGCCTCTTCAGCGGCCATGATCTCGGCCGCCTCCTTGAGATAGGCGGTGCGGTCGGCCAGGCTGGGCGGCGAGAACACCAGCATCTTGATCTGCTTCAGAAGCTGGACATTGCTGTCGGCAGAACGGCGGCGCGGCTCCGGCTTTTCGGGCGCGGCGGGCGCTTCGTTCTGGGTTTCGCTTTCCGGCTTGCGGCGCAGGCGGGATTCGCCGCGCGGCGGGCGCGGTTCGGCGGCGCGCGGCTCGGACAGCACCGGCGGCGGCACATAGCCCAGGTCCATGGCCATGTCGGGATGAACCGGACCGTAGATCACATGCCCGGCAGAGGCATCGGCCGGCATGGCGGGCGCGGCCGGCACAGCAAGGGACTGCTCCTCGGGCGGCGGCAGAATGGCGGGCGGCGCGTGCAGCACCGGCTGCGAAAATTCCGACGCCGTCTCAAGCCGCCAGGGCGAGACGGGCTCAGGCGCGGGCGAGGACAGGTCAACCGGCTCCGCATCCGGCAGGAATTCCGGTTCCGGCGGCGCAAGAGCTTCGGGCACCGCCACCGGCGGCGCAGCAGCATCGGGCACCGCCACCAGCGGCGCAGCAGCTTCGGGCACCGGGGCCGGTGCCACCATCAGATCGGGAATGACCGGAAGTGTCGGCTGAGGCGCCGGGCGCTTCAGGCGCTCGGTCAGCAGGCGGAAGGAGCTGGCGTCAATGCGCGGCCTGCCACCGGCCGCACTGGCCAGTCCGGCCTCTATGCGCGCCGTCAGGCCCTGCGCCTGGGTGTCATCACCCTGCCATTCGGCCTGTTCAGACATGATCCCCACAGAAAACTCCCCACAATCCGCACCAGCTAACCCCGCTATCCCTATCCACTTGCTTAATACCGGCCAGATTGGCTGGTTCAGAACGGGCGGCCGTGGAGTTATGGTTAACAGCGGGTGAATTTTTCCCTTTCATCCCGTCCCCCGCCTCCCCAGATGAGGGATCAGGGAGGAAACTGTCATGCGCGACAAAACCGAACTTTCGCCACTCACCTGCCATGTGGTGTTTGACAAGGGCACCGAGCGGCCCTTTTCCAGTCCGCTCAATGATGAAAAGCGGCCAGGCACCTTCCATTGCGCGGTGTGCGGCGGGTTGCTGTTTGCCTCCCAGGCCAAATATGAGTCCGGCTCCGGCTGGCCAAGTTTCTGGCAGCCGGCCGACCGCCAGGCCGTGGGCGAGGCGCGTGATACCAGCCACGGCATGGAGCGCACGGAAATACATTGCCAGAACTGCGGCGCCCATTTAGGCCATGTGTTTCCGGACGGGCCGAAGCCCACCGGACTGCGCTATTGCATCAATGGCGCGGCGTTGGACTTCAAACCCGGCACCGAGACAAAATGACCAAGCCCCTGCCGCCTGCGGCCAAGAAAATCCCCTTTGTGCAGACCCATCACGGCATCACCCGGCAGGATGATTATCAGTGGCTGAAGGCGGAGAACTGGCAGGCGGTGATGCATGATCCCGGCCTGTTGCCCGCCGACATCCGCAGCCATCTGGAGTCCGAGAACGACTATATCAGGGCCGAGCTGGCCGACACCGAGGCGTTGCAGCAAACACTGTTTGCCGAAATGAAGGGGCGGATCAGGGAGGACGACACATCGGTGCCCGCACCGCATGGCCCCTGGGTTTACAACACCGCCTATGTGACGGGCGGGCAATATCCGGTGCATGAGCGGGTTCCGCGCGCCGGGGGCGAAAAGCAGGTGCTGTTCGACGGCAATGCCATGGCGGCGGGCAAGGACTATTTCCGCTATGGCTATGGCACCTCGCCCGACCAGCGGCTGGCCGACTGGGCCTGCGACGACAACGGCTCGGAATTCTACACCATCCGGGTGCGCGATCTGGAGAGCGGCACCGACCTTGCCGATGTTCTGGAAAAAACCGCCGGGGGCGCAGTGTGGGCGGCGGACGGGCAGAGCTTCTTCTACATCGAGCAGGATGACAATCACCGCCCGCTCAAGACCTGGCACCACCTGCTGGGCACCGCGCAGGGCGATGACCGGCTCATCTATGAGGAAAAGAACCCCGGCCTGTTCACCTCGGTGCAGCACACGGCCTCGGAACAGTTCATCGTGCTGTCATCGCACGACCACGATTCATCGGAGGCGCGGATCATTCCTGCCGATGCCCCTTTCATGCCGCCCCTTCTCATCGCGCCGCGCCGGGAAAATGTTGAATATGACGTGGAACACTGGGGCGACCGCTTCATCTTCAAAACCAACCGCGATGACGCCGAAGACTACAAGATCATGTGGGCACCGGTGGACCGGCCCGGCCCGGAGAACTGGCAGGATCTCATCGCGCACCGGCCCGGCGTGTTTATTGTCAGTGTGCTGATGTTTGCTCGCCACATGGTGCGTCTGGAGCGTGAGAACGCCCTGCCGCGCATTGTCATCCGCGACATGGAAAGCGAGGAAGAGCACCAGATTGCCTTTGCCGAGGAGGCCTATGCCCTTGGCTTCGGCGACATGCGCGAGTTTGACACCGACACGCTGCGCTTCACCTATTCGTCGCCGACCACGCCGGCGCGCGTCTATGATTATGACATGGTGACGCGGCAGCGCGTGCTGCGCAAGGAACAGGAGGTGCCGTCAGGGCACAATCCCGCTGACTATGTGACGCGGCGCGTGTTTGCGCCCGCTCATGATGGCGAGAGCATTCCTGTCACCCTGCTCTACCGCACCACCACACAGCTGGACGGGTCAGCGCCGCTGTGGCTCTACGGCTATGGTTCCTATGGCATGTCCATGCCGGCGGGCTTCAACACCAATGTGCTGTCGCTGGTGGACCGCGGCTTTGTCTATGCCATTGCCCACATTCGCGGCGGCCAGGAGAAGGGCCGCCGCTGGTACAAGATGGGCAAGCTTGAGCATAAGGCCAACACGTTCCGCGATTTCATCTCCGCAGGCGAATTTCTGGCGCGGGAAAACTTCACCCGGCGCGGCGCCATTGTGGCCCAGGGTGGCAGCGCCGGCGGCATGCTGATGGGGGCGGTGGCCAATATGGCGCCCGATCTGTTCCGCGCCATTGTGGCCGAGGTGCCGTTTGTCGATGTGCTCACCACCATGCTGGACGACACACTGCCGCTGACCCCGCCGGAATGGCCGGAATGGGGCAACCCCATTGCCGATGCGGCGGCCTATCGCACCATTGCCGCCTATTCGCCCTATGACAATGTGGGCGCCCATGGCTATCCCGCCATTCTCGCGGTGGCGGGCCTCACTGATCCGCGCGTCACCTATTGGGAACCGGCGAAATGGGTGGCCAGGCTGCGCGAGAAGCGCAGCGACGGTGGTCTCACCCTGCTCAAGACCAATATGGGCGCAGGGCACGGCGGCGCCTCCGGCCGCTTTGACCGGTTGAAAGAAGTGGCGCTGGTCTATGCCTTCGGCCTGAAGATGACGGGGAAAACTCATGCTGCTTGATGCCGGAAAATCATCGCTGCTGCTGATCGACGTGCAGGAGCGCCTGTTGCCCGCCATGCACGAGGCAGACCGCGTGGTGCGCAATGCCGCCCTGCTGCTGACGGCGGCAACCACGCTTGCGGTGCCGGTCACCGTGTCTGAGCAATATCCCCGTGGTCTGGGCCACACGGTGCCGGAACTGGTGGCCCCGGACGCCAATGTCTGGCGCTTTGAGAAGCTCAGCTTTTCCTGCTGGCGCGACCGGCCGCTGGCCAATCATCTCATCGGTCTGCATGAGGCGGGCCGCCCGCAGGTCATTCTGGCGGGGATCGAGGCTCATGTCTGCGTGTTGCAGACGGCCATAGACATGGCCATGGCGGGCTTTGCGGTCTTTGCCGTGGCGGACGCCATGTCGTCGCGCCGCCCGTCCTCGGCGGAGCTGGCCTTTGAACGCATGACGGCCAATGGGGTGCAGGTCGTCACCACGGAAATGGCGGTGTTCGAGCTGCTCGGCCAGGCCGGAACCCCCACCTTCAAGGCCCTGTCCGCCCTGATCAAATAAGCCTGCGCTGGCCCCCCCCTTTGGACGGGTCTGGCGATTTGACAATTGCCCCCCCATGGCTTTTCTAGGAGGCAAAGGAGACCCACCATGGCCGCCATGAGCGATTTCAACTGGGAAGACCCCCTCGACCTTGAGGCAACGCTGACCGAGGACGAGCGCATGATCCGCGACGCGGCCCGCGCCTTCGCCCAGGACAAGCTGCTGCCGCGCGTGATGAGTGCCTTCCGCGACGAGCGCTTTGACCGCGAGATCATGAATGAGCTGGGGGCCATGGGCTTCCTCGGCGTCATGACCGATGAGAAATATGGCGGCTCCGGCCTGGGCTATGTGGCCTATGGCCTGATCGCCCGCGAGATCGAGCGCGTCGATTCCGGCTACCGCTCGGCCATGAGCGTGCAAAACTCGCTGGTGATGCACCCCATCGAAGCCTATGGCTCGGAGGCGCAGAAGCAGAAATATCTGCCGAAGCTGGCCACCGGCGAATGGGTGGGCTGCTTCGGCCTGACCGAGCCGGACGCCGGTTCCGATCCCGGCGGCATGAAGACCCGCGCCAGGCGGAGCAAGGGCGGCTATGTGCTGAACGGTTCCAAGATGTGGATCACCAATTCGCCCATTTCGGATGTGGCGGTGGTGTGGGCCAAGCTGGAGGATGAGGGCATTCGCGGCTTCCTCATCGAGCGCGGCAGCAAGGGTTTCTCCACGCCCAAGATCGAGGGCAAGATTTCGCTGCGCGCCTCGGTGACGGGTGAGATTGTGCTCGACAATTGCGAGGTGCCGGAAGACGCCCTGATGCCGGGCGGCAAGGGGCTGGGCGGTCCCTTCGGCTGCCTCAACAAGGCGCGCTTCGGCATTGCCTGGGGGGTTCTGGGTGCGGCTGAGGATTGCTGGCACCGGGCCCGCCAATACACGCTGGACCGCAAGCAGTTCGGCAAGCCCCTGGCCGCCAACCAGATTGTGCAGCTGAAGCTCGCCAACATGCAGACCGAAATTGCCCTGGGCACTGCGGCCTGCCTGGCGCTCGGCCGGGCGCTGGAGCGCGGTTCGGCGGCCCCGCCCGCCATTTCGCTGTTGAAGCGCAACAATTGCGGCAAGGCGCTGGACATTGCCCGCATGGCCCGCGACATGCACGGCGGCAATGGCATTTCCGAGGAGTTCCACGTCATCCGCCACATGGTGAACCTGGAAACCGTCAACACCTATGAGGGCACGCATGATGTGCATGCGCTCATTCTGGGCCGGGCCCAGACGGGGTTGCAGGCGTTTCAGTAATTCAGCGCAGCATTGACGCCAGCCACTGGTGAATGGGGTTGGCGGGGTCGGCGAGGAGTTTCACGGTCAAGGCGCAGCACACCACCACCAGCAGCGGCCGGATGACGGCAACACCCCGGGCCATGGCGAGGTGCGAACCCGCCTGGGCGCCGATGAACTGGCCCACCCCCATCATCAAGCCCACCGACCAGACGATTTTGCCGGTGAAGGTGAACATGATGACCGCGGCGAGGTTGGAGGTGAGGTTGAGAAGTTTGGTGGTAGCGGTGGCGCGGACAATGCCGAAGCCAAAGAGTGTGACCAGCGCCAGCATGAAGAAGGAGCCGGTGCCGGGGCCGAAGATGCCGTCATAGAAGCCGATGACGGGCGCAAAGCCCGCGATGAAGAAGGCAAAGGGCAGGCGCGGATGAGCGTCAGCATTGGAAAGACGCGGCGACAGGGCGAAATAGAGGGCCATGGCGATGAGCAGCACCGGCAGCAGGCCGGACAGGAGACGCACCGGCGCCACCTGAACGGCAAGCACGCCGAGACAGGCACCGGCAAAGGTGGTGGCCACGCTTTGCCAGTTGGCCAGCAGGTCAAGATGGCCCTTGCGGGTGAAGGCAAGAGTGGCCGAGGCGGTGCCGAAGGAGCCCTGCACCTTGTTGGTGGCCAGCGCCGCCACGGGGTCAAAGCCCGCCAGCAGCAGCGCGGGCAGGCAGAGCAGCCCGCCGCCGCCCGCAATGGAATCGACAAAGCCCGCCACCAGCGCCACGACCCAGAGCAGCGCCATCACTGAAAGATCAAGAGTCACCGGCAATCCCCTTCCGGTTCACTTGGCATTGAAGCGGTGGCGCTGGCAAGGGTGGCCGTTGTTTCTCCCTCTGTTCCGGGGGCAGGCGCGGCTGGCGGGAACTTTTCCGTGAGGCCCACGTTAGACTTGTTCCAGATCACGGCGCGCCCTATTTTCCCGCCACAACGGAGGAAGAACAATGACCCTGACACTGCCCAAGCTGCCCTATGCCTATTCTGCCCTGGCGCCGCACATGTCGCAGGAGACGCTGGAATACCACCACGACAAGCACCATCAGGCCTATGTGGACAATGGCAACAAGCTGCTGGCCGATTCCCCCCTCAAGGACAAGTCGCTGGAGGAGATCTGCAAGGCGGCCTATGACCAGAAGATCGCCGGGCTGATCAACAATGTCGGCCAGCATTACAACCACCTGCATTTCTGGAACTGGATGAAGCCCAAGGGCGGCGGCAGCAAGCTGCCGGCAAAGCTGGCCAAGGCCATCGAGTCTGATCTGGGCGGCTATGACAAGTTCCGCACCGATTTCGTGCAGGCGGGTGTGACCCAGTTCGGGTCCGGCTGGGCCTGGCTGACGCTGGGCAAGGACGGCAAGCTCGCCATTACCAAGACAGCCAATGGCGAAAACCCGCTGATGCATGGCGGCACGCCGCTTCTTGGCGTCGATGTGTGGGAGCACAGTTATTACATCGACTATCGCAATGCCCGGCAGAAATACCTCGAAGCCTTCGTGGATCACCTGATCAACTGGGACTATGTGGAAGGCCTGATGGCCAAGGCCTGAGGCCCCAGCATTGACTTTCCGGGCCGGGGCGGGTCTTCTCGCCCCGGTTTTTCATGGGTGAGGCATGTTCAAGGTTTTTGACGGGCATAATGATGTGCTGCTGCGCCTGTGGGAGAAGCCCGCCCATGAGCGGGTGAAGCGCTTCATCCATGGCGACAATGAGGGCCATCTTGATCTGCCGCGCATGAAGAAGGCCGGTTTTGCCGGGGGGTTTTTTGCCATCTTCCCGCCGCCGGAAGCCTCATCGGCCAATTATTCCGACCCCAATCCGCCCGATGCGCCGCCGCTTTCGCGCGCTGCCGCACTGGCGGCCACACTGGGCATGGCCGACCTGCTGGTGAAGCTGGCAGCGGAAAGCGCCGGGCGCCTGCGCCTGTGCCGCACCGTGGCAGAGATCAGGGCCGCTGAAGCCGATGAGGCGGTGGCGGCCATCATGCACATCGAAGGGCTTGAGGCGGTGGGCGAGGATCTGGACGGCCTGCACCTGCTGCATGCGGCGGGTCTGCGCTCGCTCGGTCCGGTGTGGAGCCGGTCCAATGTCTTCGGTCATGGCGTGCCGTTCCGCTTCCCCTCCTCACCCGACACGGGGCCGGGGCTGACGGCGGCGGGCAAGCGGCTGGTGGCGGCGTGCAATGATCTCGGCATTCTGGTGGACCTGTCGCACCTCAATGAAAAGGGCTTCTGGGACGTGGCAGAGCTTTCGGACGCGCCACTGGTTGCCACCCATTCCAATGCCCATGCGCTTTGCCCCTCGGCCCGCAACCTGACCGATGCGCAGCTCAAGGCCATCAGCCAGTCGCGGGGCGTGGTGGGGCTGAATTATGCGGTGGGTTTCCTGCGCGCCGACGGCGGCTGGGGGCGTGATGTCAGTCTTGATGTGCTGGTGGCCCATGCCGCCCGCATGATCGAGGTGGCGGGCGAGAATGGCGTGGCGCTGGGCTCGGATTTCGACGGCGCTGATATTCCCGACGCCATTGGCGATGTGCTGGGCCTGCCGCGGCTCATTCGGGCCATGGAACAGGCGGGCTTCGGGGCGGCGCTGATCCGCAAGATCACCCATGATAACTGGCTTTCCGTGCTGGAGCGGACGTGGAAGCCGGAGCCCCTTGCCAGTTGATTATTAGCGTGGCTAATATGGGCCATGCGTCTGGCGGACTGGCTTATTAGCACCAACACATCCCAATCCGGGCTGGCCAAGGCCCTGGGCATCACCCAGGGCCGGGTATCGCAGCTGGTGGCGGGGGCGCAGCCGTCGCTGGAACTGGCGCTGAAGATTGCCGAGATCACCGGTGGCGCGGTGCTGCCCCATCATTTCAGAAACGAGGATATGCCCATGGAACGGTCACTGGACACGGTGGAAGAGGCCATTGCCGCCATTGCCAGGGGCGAAATGGTGGTGGTGGTGGATGACGACGACCGGGAGAACGAGGGCGACCTCATTGCCGCCGCCGCCCGCATCACGCCGGAGCAGATGGCCTTCATGGTGCGCCACACCTCCGGCATTGTGTGCGCGCCGATGACGCCGGAGGATGCGCGCCGCCTGAAGCTTGATCCCATGGTGGCGCTGAACGACGCTCCCATGGGCACGGCCTTCACCGTGTCCATTGACTACAAGGATGGTCTGACCACCGGCATTTCGGCGCGGGAGCGGGCCGCCACCGTGCATGCGCTGGCCAATGCCAATGTGCAGGCCGATGATTTTGTGCGCCCCGGCCATGTGTTTCCGCTGGTGGCCAAGTCGGGCGGCGTGCTCATGCGCTCGGGCCACACCGAGGCGGCGGTGGATCTGACCCGCCTTTCCGGCCTGCCGCCGGTGGGCGTCATCTGCGAGCTGGTGAATGACGACGGCTCGGTGAAGCGCGGCCAGCAGGTGCTGGAGTTTGCCCGCCAGCACGGCTTCAAGATCATTTCGGTGGCCGACCTCATTGCCTACCGCCAGTCGCGCGAGCGGCTGGTGGAGCGCACCGGGCGCTTCAGCATCGAAACCGTCATCGGCCCGGCCACCGGCATCACCTACCGCACGCCCTTTGACGCGGTGGAGCAACTGGCCCTGGTCTATGGCGACATTGCCTCGGGCCGCAACATTCCGGTGCGGTTGCACCGCGAGAACATTCTGGAGGATGTGTTCGGCAACCGGCAGACGCTGAACCAGGTGTTCGACCTGTTCCGGCGCGAGGGGCGGGGCGTTCTGGTCTATCTGCAGGAGGGCACGGCGGGCGTTCCGGCCAGCCATGTGGCCCCGGAAAAGCACGGCTCGGCCTTTTCGCGCGAGCAGTCGTGGCGCGATGTCGGGCTGGGGGCGCAAATCCTGCGCGACCTCGACGTGCGCTCCATCCGGCTGCTCACCTCCACCAGCCGCCATTACGTGGGCCTGTCCGGCTTCGGCATCGAGATTGCCGAAACCGTCAAGATCGGCTGAGGCTTCCGCCCGCCGCCGCGCCGTGGCATAGAAAGCCATGCCGCGCATCAAGGCCAGCCCTGCCCCACCCCGCCTCATCGGCTGGCGCGAGCATGTGCGCCTGCCCGATCTGGCGCTGGGCCTCATCATTGCCAAGGTGGACACGGGCGCGCGCAGCGCCGCCCTGCACGCCGAGGACATCAGGGTGCATGGCGAGCGGGTGCGCTTCACCGTGCCGCTGCATGGCCGCAACCACCATTATGATCTGCCGCTGTCCGGCCAGCGCCGGGTGAAAAGCACCAGCGGCCATGCCGAGCACCGGGCCGTCATTGAAACCACCCTTGCCCTGGGCGCGGAAAGCTGGCCCATCGAAGTGACGCTGACCGACCGGGCGGGCATGGGCGTTCCCATGCTGCTGGGGCGAAAGAGCATCAGCGGCCGCTTTGCCGTCAGCCCCTCGCGCTCCTTTGTCATCACCCGCTTGAAGCCCAGAAAGAAAAAGAAACGGCCATGAAGATCGCGCTGCTGACCCGCAATCCCAGGCTCTATTCGCACCAGCGCATCATGGAAACGGCGGTGGCGCGCGGCCATGAGATTGTCGCCATCGACTATCTGCGCTGCTACATGAACATCACCTCCAAAAAGCCGGAGCTGCGCTATCACGGCGAGAAGCTGGAGGGCTTTGATGCGGTGATCCCGCGCATTGCCGCCAGCCACACCTTCTACGGCACGGCCGTGCTGCGCCAGTTCGAGATGATGGGTGTCTATCCACTCAATGAATCGGTGGCCATCGGGCGCTCGCGTGACAAGCTGCGCTCGCTGCAATTACTGGCGCGCGCCGGGGTGGGCCTGCCGGTCACGGCCTTTGCCAATGATGCGGGTGTGACCGATGATATTCTGAAAATCGTCGGCGGTGCGCCGGTGGTCATCAAGCTGCTGGAGGGCACCCAGGGCATTGGCGTGGTGCTGGGTGAAACCACGCTGTCGGCCAAATCGGTGATCGAGGCTTTCCACGGCGCCAATGTGAATATTCTGGTGCAGGAGTTCATCAAGGAGGCCGGGGCGCGCGACATCCGCGCCTTTGTGGTGGGACGCAAGGTGGTGGCGGCCATGGAACGGCGCGGTGCCGAGGGCGAGTTCCGCTCCAATCTGCACCGCGGCGGCACCGGTGTCCGGGTTGACATTACCGCCGCCGAAAAATCCATGGCGCTGAAGGCCACCCAGGCCATGGGCCTCAACGTGGCGGGTGTGGACATGCTGCGCTCCAGCCAGGGGCCGGTGGTGGTGGAAGTCAATTCCTCACCCGGCCTTGAGGGCATTGAGCAGACCACCGGCAAGGACATGGCCAAGGCCATGCTGGAATTTCTCGAAAGCCACGCCAAGCCGCACCGCACCAAGACACGGGGGCGCGGATGAAACCCTTTGTCATCGGCGGCGAGAGCATTGCCCCCGGCACGCGCCAGCGGGTGGACCTGCGCATTTCAACCCTGGCCAATGCCACCGCCATGGACCTGCCGGTGCATGTGGTGCATGGCGGGCACAAGGCCCCGGCGCTGTTTCTGTCGGCGGCGGTGCATGGCGATGAGGTGCAGGGGGTGGAGATCATCCGCCGCGTGCTGCTGCACCCGGCGCTGCGGGCGGTGAAGGGCACACTGCTGGCGGTGCCCATCGTCAATCATTTCGGCTTCATCACCCATTCGCGCTACATGCCGGACCGGCGCGATCTCAACCGCTCCTTTCCCGGTTCTGACCGGGGGTCGCTGGCGTCGCTTCTGGCTGATCTGTTCTTCCGCGAAGTGGTGATGCGCTGCCAATACGGCATTGACCTGCACACCGCCGCCCTGCACCGCATGAACCTGCCGCAGGTGCGGGTGGCGCCGCGCGATGCCGAACTGTTGCAGCTGGCCGAGGCCTTTGCGCCGCCGGTGGTGCTGATTTCCAAACTGCGCGACAAGTCGCTTCGCCTCAATGCGGCCAAGGAAGGCGTCAAGGTGCTGCTCTATGAAGGGGGCGAGGCGCTGCGCTTTGACGAGCCGTCCATTGAGGCGGGTGTCAAGGGCGTGCTGCGCGTGATGGCGGCACTGGGCATGATCGACGAGGCGCCGGGGCCCTTGCCGCACCAGGAAGTGGCCGTGGCCAGGGCTTCAAGCTGGGTGCGCGCCCCGGAAGGCGGCATTCTGCACACGCTGCGGCGCTGTGGCGACAGGGTGGGCAAAAAGGAAGTGATCGGCGTGGTGGCTGATCCGGTGGGCGGCCATTCGGTGCCGGTGGTGGCGGTGGATGATGGCATCATCATTGGCCGCACACAGATTCCGCTGGTCAACCGGGGGGACGCGCTGTTTCACATTGCCCGTGCCACCCCAGCCAGCGGGCGCGCCCAGACCGAAGCCGCCGTGGTGGCGGATGAAGACGAGATCATCTGATCCGTCCGTAAACGGATGATCATATTTCCGGCAGGCTGGCCGCTTCCGCATCGGTGAACAGCCTGGAGCGCGTGATGAAGCGGCGGCCGGTGCCGTTCTCCAGCGAGAACATGCCGCCCTGGCCCGGAATGACATCGATGATGAGCTGGGTATGCTTCCAGTATTCAAACTGTGACCGGCTCATGAAAAAGGGCTGGCCGCCGATCTCGCCCAGCTGCACATCGGCATCCCCGACGAAAAACTCGCCGCGCGGAAAGGCCATGGGGGCCGAGCCGTCGCAGCAGCCGCCCGACTGGTGAAACAGCAGGTCGCCGTGGGTTTGCCTCAGTTCGGCAATCAGGGCTTCGGCATCGGGCGTGGCCAATACGCGGGCGGGAACCTCGGTCATGGGAACCTCCGAAGGAGAAACCGGCGCGAACAGGATTGGTTCCCGCCCGCGCCGGCCGATTGTCAGAAGAAGCCCAGCTTCTTCGGGCTGTAGTTCACCAGCATGTTCTTGGTCTGCTGGTAGTGGTCAAGCATCATCTTGTGGGTTTCGCGGCCGATGCCCGACTGCTTGTAGCCGCCGAAGGCCGCGTGGGCCGGATAGGCGTGATAGCAGTTGGTCCAGACGCGGCCCGCCTTGATGGCGCGGCCAAAGCGGTAGCAGGTGTTGGCATCGCGGCTCCACACGCCGGCACCGAGGCCGTAAAGCGTGTCGTTGGCGATGGACAGGGCCTCGTCATCATCCTTGAAGGTTGTGACCGAGACCACCGGCCCGAAGATTTCCTCCTGGAAAATGCGCATCTTGTTATGACCCTTGAACACGGTGGGCTGGATGTAGAAGCCGCCCGCCAGATCGCCAGCCATTTTCGGCACACCGCCACCGGCCAGAACCTGCGCCCCTTCCTTCTTGCCGATGTCGAGATAGGAGAGGATCTTCTCCTTCTGCTCGGAGGAGGCCTGGGCGCCGATCATGGTGGCAGGATCAAGCGGGTCGCCCTGCTTGATGGCCGCCACGCGCTTCAGGGCGCGGTCCATGAACTTGTCATAGATCTTCTCATGGATGAGGGCGCGCGAGGGACAGGTGCAGACTTCGCCCTGGTTCAACGCAAACATGACGAAGCCTTCAATGGCCTTGTCGAAGAAGTCATCATCGGCTTCGGCCACGTCGGCAAAGAAGATGTTGGGCGACTTGCCGCCCAGTTCCAGCGTCACCGGGATGAGGTTCTGCGAGGCATATTGCATGATCAGACGGCCGGTGGTGGTTTCACCGGTGAAGGCAATCTTGGCAATGCGCGGGCTGGAGGCCAGCGGCTTGCCCGCCTCAAGGCCGAAGCCGTTGACGATGTTGAGCACGCCGGGCGGCAGAAGATCGCCCACCAGATCGATCCACAGCATGATGGAGGCGGGCGTCTGCTCGGCGGGCTTCAGCACCACGCAGTTGCCGGCGGCCAGAGCGGGCGCCAGCTTCCACACCGCCATGAGCAGCGGGAAATTCCACGGAATGATCTGCCCCACCACGCCCAAGGGCTCATGGAAGTGATAGGCCACGGTGTCGTGGTCGATCTCGGACAGCGCCCCCTCCTGGGCGCGGATGCAGCCCGCGAAATAGCGGAAATGATCAATGGCCAGCGGCAGGTCGGCGGCGGTGGTCTCGCGGATGGGCTTGCCGTTGTCGAGGGTTTCGGCCTTGGCAAGAAGGGCGAGATTATCCTCCATGCGCTGGGCCATGGCGTTCAGAATATTGGCGCGTTCGGCGGCACTGGTCCTGCCCCAGGCGTCCTTGGCCTTGTGGGCGGCATCCAGCGCCATTTCAATGTCGGAGGCATCGGAGCGGGCAATCTCGCACAGCTTCTTGCCGTTCACCGGCGAGATGTTGTCGAAATACTTGCCGGCCTTGGGCGGCACGCGCTTGCCGCCGATCCAGTTGTCATAGCGGGCCTTGTAAACGGATTCCGAGTCTGATTTAGCCATGGGTCGTTCTCCTCCAAGCGCCGCCTTGAGTGGCGGCTTGGCCCGAAAATGTGGCGCAGTGGCGGTGACGCGCAATCCGGCCGCAGCAGGCGATGGCCAGCATCTGTTTCAGTTTTGAAACAGTGTGCGCCGCAATAATCAGGGCGCGGAGGAGCTGGCCCGCTTGAGCATGCGGTAGAAGGTGGCGCGCGACACACCCAGGCGGCGGGCCGCTTCCGAGGCATTGCCGCGCGCTTCGGCCAGCGCCCGCTTCACCGTCTGCTGTTCGGCGCGGGACAGGGCCGAGCCGCCGTCCCATTCGCTTTCAAACAGCAGCGCTGCCGGAAGACCATCGGCGATGCGCCGGTCGGTGATGCCATAGGCGTGGCGGGCCGCCCGGGTGGCGCCCACCACCCGCTCATCATGGTCAATGGCCAGCATGACATCCTCGGGCTGTCCCGGCCCGGCCATGAGCCGGGCGGCGGGGAAGGCGTTGCGGAAGCAGCCTACTTCGATGCGCTTGGCCGCCCAGTTCACGGTCAGCGACAGAATGGGGATGATTTCACTGGTCAGGTCGGCCCGGCAGGAGGACACATCAAGCACCGCCATCAGCCCGCCATCCGGCCCGAAGATGGGTGCGGACATGCAGGACAGGCCGGTGTTGCGGCTGTGAAAATGCTGGTCGGCATGGATGATGACGCTGCGCTTTTCGGCAATGGCGGTGCCGATGCCGTTGGTGCCCTCGGCGGCCTCCGACCAGTCATTGCCCAGCCACAGGCCCCAGTCACGGAAGGTTTCATCATCACCGGGAAAGCCGCGGCGCTCCACGGGAACGCCCTGCGCATCCGACAGCAACACACAGCAGCCATTGCCGCCCACGGCGCGGTGGAGGTGATCGAGAATGTCGGCCGAAGCGGCAATCACCGGCTCCATGCGCTGGCGCACGGCGCGCAGTTCACCGTCGCTCAGGCGGCGCGGCGGCGCAGCCTCGGCGGGGTCGCGGCGGTGGATGGTGGCCGAACGCTGCCAGGAGGCCACCAGCATGGAGCGCGCCGCCGCATCACTGCTGATGGCGCTGAAAATCCGGTCGGCATGGCGCGTTTCAAGTTTGGCTATGGCGTCCTCCCCGCACCGGGTTTTCCCGGCGTCGTTTGCGGCACCATTCCCTGATGCGGCGGGGGGCGTCAATATGCGGTGCAGCATAGCGCCGCCGCTACAGCGGCGCTCAAACACAAGCAGCAGGGTCAGCGCCGGGTCAGGCCGCCCAATATGCCGCGCACCAGGGCATTGCCGATGGAACGGGCCACGGTGGTGCCCAATTGACGGCCCACCGTTCCGGCCATGTTTTTCACAAAGCGGTCGGTGGCGCTGTCGCGCTGGCGCGGGGCTGCCGTGGTGGTGTGGGCGCCGGTGCGGGCCGTGCGCACCCGGGCGGTGTTCTCGGCCACCGCCGCATCGGCCTGCGCGGCGGCGCGGGTCTTCAGTTTCTCATAGGCCGACTCGCGGTCCACCGGGTTGTCATAGGCGCCGAACACCGGTGAGGCCGCCATGATGCGGGCACGCTCTTCCGGCGTGATGGGGCCGGAGCGGCCGGAGGGCGGACGGATGAAGGTGCGCTCCACCATGGTGGGCACACCCTTCATGTCGAGCACCGACACCAGCGCCTCGCCCTTGCCCAGTTCGGTGATGGCTGTTTCGGTCTTGAACCTGGGATTGGGCCGGAAGGTGGTGGCCGCCACCTGCACCGCCTTCTGTTCCCTCGGCGTATAGGCGCGCAGCGCGTGCTGCACGCGGTTGCCCATCTGGGCCAGCACGGTTTCGGGAATGTCGAGCGGGTTCTGGGTGACGAAATAGATGCCGATGCCCTTGGAGCGGATGAGCTTCACCGTCTGCTCGATCTTCTGGATCAGGGCGGGCGGCGCCTCCTGGAACAGCAGGTGGGCTTCGTCGAAGAAAAACACCAGCCGGGGCCGGTCGGGGTCGCCCACTTCGGGCATCTGCTCAAACAGTTCCGACATCAGCCAGAGCAGGAAGGTGGCATAGAGCTGGGGTGCGTTGATGAGCTTGTCGGCGGCCAGCACATTCATGTAGCCGCGGCCATCGCGGGTGGTGCGCATGAAGTCTTTGATGTCGAGGGCCGGTTCGCCGAAGAACTGGTCGCCGCCCTGCTCGTCAATGACCACCAGACGGCGCTGGATGGCGCCAATGGTCTGGTCGTTGATGTTGCCATAGTCGGTGGTGATTTTCTTGCCGCGGTCAGCCAGGTCCTTGAGCAGGGCCCGCAGGTCCTTCAGGTCGAGAAGGGCCAGGCCCTCCTCATCGGCAATCTTGAAGGCAATGTTGAGAGCGCCCTCCTGCGCCTCGGTGAGGCCCATCAGCCGCGACAGCATGAGGGGGCCCATCTCGGTGATGGTGGTGCGGATGGGGTGGCCCTGCTTGCCGAACAGGTCCCAGAAAATGGTGGGGGTGGCGTGCTGGTCAAAGTCCTTCAGGCCCACCAGTTTGGCGCGCTCCATCACCCAGTCCTTGGGTTCGCCCTGCATGGCGATGCCCGACAGATCACCCTTCACGTCGGCGGCAAAGACCGGAACCCCCGCCGCCGCAAAGCTCTCGGCCAGGATTTGCAGGGTTACGGTCTTGCCGGTGCCGGTGGCGCCGGTGATCAGGCCGTGGCGGTTGGCCATGCCGAGGTAGAGCACCTCCGGCCTGGTGCTTTTGCCGAGGAAAATGGCATTGTCGGTCATGGCGGAATCCCTGCTTGACGGCTGGCCCTGACACTTATAGCGCAGGGGGCGAAAAGCAAGGGCCGGATGGCGGAAACGGGGCGGCATTCCGCCCTGCGGATGGGGCGGATGGGACCCTCGTCCGGCGCATGGATTCAACCATCGTCGGCTTGCCCCGTTCCGGTCCGGGGGCCAAGGAAGACCGGCAGACAGGATTGACACCATGACCACATTTTCCCCGGCAACCGAAGCGCAATGGCTGAAGAAGGTGGAGGGCGTGCTGAAGGGCGCGGACTTCACCGAGAAGCTGGTGAGCACCATGGCGGACGGCGTGATCCGCCAGCCGCTTTACGCGCCGGTCACGGGGGCCCCGCGGGCGGTGCGCCCGCTGCACGGGCCGTGGGAGATTTTCGCCCGCATGGACGCGCCCGCCCCGGCGGTGGCCAATGCCCAGGCGCGGGACGACATCGGCAATGGTGTGAACGGCGTGGTGCTGGTGATGGCGGATGCCGCCACGGCGCGCGGTGCCGGTCTGGCGCTCACCGATCTGACGGCGGCGCTGCATGGCCTGCCGCTGCATGCCACCAGCCTGCGGCTGGAGGGGTCCAGCGCGGCGGCGGTGGCTCTCGCCCGCCACATCGATAAACAGCCGCTCGATCCGGCCCGGCTTGCGGTTCATTTCGGTCTGACTGAAGCGGGGCCGGTGGCGGCGCTGATGAAGCAGGGTTTTGCCGGACCCTTTATGGTGGCCGATGGCCGCGCCGCCCATGAACAGGGCCTGACGGCGGCGGAGGAACTGGGCGTGGCGCTGGCCGAGGGTGTCCGTCATCTCCGGTCTCTGGAAAATCTTGGTGATGATGATCTGGCCAGGGCCGTGTCCATGGTGCTGGCGGCGGATCAGGACATGTTCCTGACGCTGGCCAAGTTCCGGGCGGCACGGCTGCTCTGGGCCAGGGTGCTGGAGGCGGCCAAACTGCCGGCCGCAGCGCTGGCGCTGCATGGCGAAACCTCGTGGCGGATGATGGCAACGCTGGACCCGCACACCAATATTCTGCGCGCCACGGCGGCGGTGTTCGGCGCGGGGCTGGGCGGGGCGTCGTCCTTCACCGTGCTGCCCTTTTCCCAAGCGCAGGGGCTGCCCAACAGCTTTGCCCGGCGGGTGGCGCGCAATGTCCAGAACGTGCTGCTGGAGGAATCCGAGCTGTGGCGGGTGGATGACCCGGCGGCGGGCGCAGGCGTCATTGAAGACCTCACCGCGCAATTGTGCGAGAAGGCCTGGGGCGTGTTTCAGGCGGCGGAGACGGGAAGGCGGCCCAAACCCCGGCCCGATGCCGCAACGAGCCTGCCCACGGTGGGCACCACGGCCTACCGGCTCAAGGATGAATACAGCCCGGAAGTGGAGGCCTGAACCATGACCCGCATTCCGGATTTCTCGCGCATCGCCTTTGCCGCTTCCTCCGTGAACGGAGGATCGCGGGATCTGTGGCGCACGCCCGAAGGCCTCGACGTCAAGAGCTTCTACACGGCGGAGGATGTGCAGGGGCTTGACCTTGCCCAGCACTATCCCGGCATTGTGCCCTATCTGCGCGGCCCCTACCCCACCATGTATACCACCCAGCCCTGGACCATCCGGCAATATGCCGGGTTTTCCACGGCGGAGGATTCCAACGCCTTCTACCGGCGCAATCTGGCCGCCGGGCAGATGGGCCTGTCCATCGCCTTCGACCTTGCCACTCACCGCGGTTATGACTCGGATCATCCGCGTGTGGCCGGTGACGTGGGCATGGCCGGGGTGGCCATCGATTCCATCTATGACATGCGCACCCTGTTTGATGGCATTCCGCTCGACCAGATGACCGTGTCCATGACCATGAACGGGGCCGTTCTGCCGGTGATGGCGCTCTACATTGTGGCGGGCGAGGAACAGGGCGTGGCGCCGGAGAAGCTCGCCGGCACCATTCAGAACGACATTCTGAAGGAATTCATGGTGCGGAACACCTACATCTATCCGCCCAAGGCCTCCATGCGGATCATCTCCGACATCTTCAAATACACCTCGGCCCACATGCCGAAGTTCAACTCCATTTCCATTTCCGGCTATCACATGCAGGAGGCGGGAGCGACCGCCGACCTCGAACTCGCCTATACGCTGGCCGATGGCTATGAATATGCCAAGGCAGGGGTGGAGGCGGGTCTGGCCATCGACAAGTTCGCGCCGCGCCTTTCCTTCTTCTGGGCGATCGGCATGAACTTCTTCATGGAAGTGGCCAAGATGCGGGCGGGCCGGATGATCTGGGCCGAACTGATGAGCCGCTTCAACCCGAAGGATGAACGCTCGCTGGCGCTGCGCACCCATTGCCAGACCTCCGGCTGGTCGCTGGCCGCGCAGGATGTGTTCAACAATGTGACGCGCACCATGATCGAGGCCATGGCCGCCACCCAGGGCGGCACACAGTCCCTGCACACCAATTCGCTGGATGAGGCGCTGGCCCTGCCCACCGATTTCTCGGCCCGCATTGCCCGCAACACGCAATTGCTGCTGCAGCAGGAGGCAGGCACGGCCCGCGTCATCGACCCGTGGGGCGGCAGCTATTTCGTGGAGCGGCTGACGGCTGATCTGGCGGCGCGGGCGCGCGCCCACATCGCCGAGGTGGAAAAACTGGGCGGCATGGCCCAGGCCATTGAATCCGGCGTGCCCAAGCTGCGCATCGAGGAGGCGGCCGCCCGCACCCAGGCGCGCATCGACTCCGGCGAGCAGACGGTGGTGGGGGTCAACAAATATCTCGCCGCCCACGAGCCGGAGATCGACATTCTCAAGGTCGACAATTCCGCCGTGCGCGCCCGCCAGATTGAAAAGCTGACCCGGCTGAAGGCCGAGCGCGACGGCACCGACGTGGCGGCGAAGCTTGAGGCACTGTCCAGGGTGGCCTCATCGGGCGAGGGCAATCTGCTGGCCGCCGCCGTGGATGCGGCCCGCGCCAAGGCCACGGTGGGCGAGATTTCCGCTGCGCTGGAAAAGGTGTGGAGCCGCCATGTGGCCGAGATCAAGGCGGTGAAGGGTGTCTATGAGGCAACCTCCCTCGACATTGCCCGCATCACCGAGACCAAGAACAAGGTGCAGGCCTTTGCCGAGCATGAGGGCAAGGCGCCCCGCATTCTCGTGGCCAAGATCGGCCAGGACGGCCACGACCGCGGCCAGAAGGTGATTGCCTCGGCCTTTGCCGACCTGGGCTTTGAGGTGGTCATCGGGCCGCTCTTTGCCACGCCGGAGGAAGTGGCCGAGCGGGCCATTGCCGAGGGCGTGCATGTGGTGGGCGTTTCAACCCTCACCGCCGGGCACCTGGCCCATATGCCGCTGCTGAAGGCCGCCCTGGACAGGGCGGGCAAGGGCCACATCATGGTGGTGGTGGGCGGGGTCATTCCGCCGCAGGATGTGGAGCCGCTGCTGGCCATGGGGGCGGCGGCGGTGTTTCCGCCCGGCACGGCCATTCCCGACGCTGCCGACAGTGTGCTGGACCGGCTTGAGGCCCATCTGGGTTATGCCCAGCCGCCGGTCGGCTGACGCTGCCACGGGGCGCTGAGTCGCCAGCCTGTTGCCTGCCCGCCACGAGCGGCAAGGCCGCATGAAAAGAAAACCGCCCCCGGATGGGAGCGGCAATCGTTCAGCAGCACTGACAGGCACCCCCCCGCCACAGGGCGGGGCCGGTTTGGCCTGCTCAGTCCGCCGCGCCCGCGCCGATGCATTGCCTCATCGGCCGGGACGGACCGGATCTCAGCGGTTCTTGGTCAGCGCCGAAACCTTCTTGGCGACCCACCAGGAGAACGGCAGCGAGACCGCAAAGCCCAGAGCCGCAAGACCGATCAACATGGTCTTGTTGTTGGCCATGGACGGTGTGGCCAGACCGACGGTGAACAGAATGCCCGCCAGAGTGGTGCCGATCAGGGGATAGAGAATAGCCGTCAGTTTGCCGATGTTGCCCATTAAAGCCTCCTCGAATTGCGGCATGCTGGATCACACATTGCGAGTCTTCGTTGATCCAAATCAAATGCGCGTCATCGCCGCAGGGGGATCGCCGTGGTGTTTTGGCGCAGCAGGCGTGAGGCAGAGGGCGGCGCGGCGTTTACACCGTTACCAGATTTTGCTTTGCGATGGCGGGCCGGCCTGTCAACTTCCGGGTTTCCAACGACAGGCCCGCAACCGAAGGGAGACCAGCATGACCCTGTCCCGGCGGATGATGCTGACCGCTGCCGCCAGCCTGCCGCTTGCCCCCGTGGCGGCGGCAGCCGATACCATTGAGGCCATTGGCGGCAATGTGCAGGAGCGCCTGCAACGCGCCCTCGACGCTGCCCAGGCCAAGGGTGGCGAGGTGCGGCTGGGGGCGGGCACGTTTCTGGTCGACATGCTGGACATCACCAAGCCCGTGAGCCTGACCGGCGCTGCGGGCAAGACGGTTCTGCGCACCAGCGGCAATTCTGCCGTTCTGCGCATCACCGGCGCCAAATCGGTGATGCTGTCGGGCATCACCTTCAGCAAGGCGGGGCTGCAGGGAGATCTGGTGACGGTGGGGGACTCAACCGGCGTGACGGTGGACCACTGCGGCTTTCTGGGCGGCGGCAACGGCATTTCCTTCCGCGACAGTTCGGGGGCGGTGAGCAACTGCCATTTTCGCCATCAGGAGCAGACCGGCATTTTCAGCCTGAATGCCACGGGCGGCCTGCAGGTGACGGCCAACCGGCTGGAGGACATCGGCAACAACGGTATTCAGATCTGGCGCGAGGCCAAGGGTCAGGACGGCAGCCAGGTTCTGGGCAACATCGTGCAGCGCATTGCCGCCAATGCCGGCGGCGACGGCCAGAACGGCAACGGCATCAATGTCTACAAGGCCGGCAGTGTCATGGTGGCCAACAACCGCATCACCGACTGCGCCTTTTCCGCCGTGCGCAACAATTCCGGCGACGACTGCCAGATCATTGCCAATTCCATCAGCCGCATGGGCGAGGTGACGATCTACTGCGAATTTGAATATCAGGGCGCGGTGGTGAGCAACAATCTCATCGAGGATGTGGCATTTGGCATCTCGATCACCAATTTCCGCGAAGGCGGCCGGCTGGCGGTGGTGTCGGGCAATCTCATTCGCAAGGTGCGGGGAGAGCAGGCCACGGGCGCCAAAACCGGCGGCGCCATTTCGGCCGAAGCCGATACGCTGATCACCGGCAATGTGGTGGAAGGGACACGTGACTTCGGCATCAATGCCGGCTGGGGCCCCTATTGCCGCAATGTCACCATCAGCGCCAACACGGTGAAGGACTGCCCCTGGGGAATTACTGCCTCGGTGACGGAAGGGGCGGGCCGGGTGATTATCAGCGACAACACCATCACCGGGGCCAGGACGGCCATTTCCGGCTTTGACCATGACACGCCGAAGACCGGCGATCTGGGCACGAAGGGGGCAAGCCCTCCGGCCCACATCACCGTCAGCAACAATCACGTCTCATAATTCATGGTGAGGCGGCAACGCCGCGCACCTCGCCCACCGCGATCTTGCGCCAGTTGGCCAGGGGATGGTGGCTGAAGCCCGTCAGCAGGCGGCGTTCGTCCGCTGTCCAGCAATCGAGCTTGAGCAGGGTTTCGGCCAGCGCCACTTCGGCCCCCCTGCCCTGACCGTCATCCACCTTCAGCGCCAGACCCAGACCGGCATGGGGAATGGCGGCGCCATAAACCCCCTCGGCCCCCACCTTGCAGAACAGGCGGGGCACAGCCTGCATCACCTCGGTGTCAAAGCGGCCGCTGCCTGCCACCATGAAGGGGTGGGCGCGCACGGCGGCAATGATCCGGCTTCCGGCGGCGTTAGCGGGCGCGGCCAGCCGGGCAAAACCCAGCGCCATGCTGGACAGCGGCATGGCCCAGGTGGGCACCGAGCAGCCGTCCACGCCCCAGGGCGCGGCATCAAGGTCGATGTCGCAGATTTTGCCCATGGCGGCAGCAATGGCGCGCTGCACGGGATGGTCGCGCTGGACATAGCCCAGCGGATCGGCGCCCAGCTGCCGGGCCAGCGCCAGCATGCCCGCATGCTTGCCGGAGCAGTTGTTGTGCACCTGTGCGGGTTCCGGCGCCTGGCGCACCAGCGCGTGGTGGGCGGCCTCGTTCAGCGGCCAGTGGGCGCCACATTCGTAATGAGCCTCACTGGCGCCGCACTTGTTCAGCATGGCGCGGGCCACGCGCACATGTTCGGCCTCGCCATTGTGCGAAGAACAGCAGAGCGCAATATCCTCATCGGTGAAGCCGAAGCGGTCGGCGGCACCGCTGTCAATCACCGGCAGACACTGGAAGGCCTTGATGGCCGAACGGGGAAAAACCGCCGCCTTCACATCACCCAGCGCCAGAACGATGCGGCCCGTGCCATCCACCACGGCCACGGCGCCGCGGTGGCGGCTTTCGACAATGCCGCCGCGGGTGACTTCGGCGATGACGGGATTGATCATGATTGGGAATCCTCTGTCAGTCTTTTGGGAGCGGCGAGATACCACAGCAGAGCAATGATCTGGGCCCCCAGAAACAGACCATAGGCGAGGCCGTAACCCTCTGCCGCATAGCCGGTGGCGGTGGGCGGAAAGCGGCCGATGATGACGCCGATGAGGGCCTGGGCGGCAAATGCCACCATGAACATGATGAAGTTGATGGTGGCGTTGGAACGGCCGGCCAGCCCCGGCCCCACCCGCGCGGCAAACCACGGAAAGGCGAGAAAGCCCGACTGGCCGGTGCCCGCCATGAGCATGAGTGCCGGCAGGGCCAGCGCCTTCACCTGCAGGGTCAGCACCAGCAGGCCCGCCATGTAGAGCGACAGGACGCCGAGCATGATGGCCATGATGCCAAAGCCCCGGCGCTGCAGCCGGTCGGCGACCACACCCACCAGCACATTGCCCGCCACAAAGGCCAGGGCCATGAGAAACAGGTGATTGGCCACAGCCTGGCGCGTAAGACCAAGGACATCGCGCAGCCACGGCCCGCTCCACAGGGTGATGATGGCCATGGACACGCCGGTGGAAAGCCCGGTCAGCGGGGCGATGCGCCAGAACAGCGGCAGTTTCAATATGGCCACCAGCTGGGCAACCTGTTCCCCCAGAGGGGCGGCGGCCCTGCCTTCACCGGGGCGTGCGGGCACCACGGTGAAGATGACGGCGGCAACGGCGATGCACAGCGCCCCCAGCACCATGAAGGCCCCGCGCCAGCCCCAGGCCTGGGCCATGAGGGCGGTGGGCTTGGTGGCCACCACCACGCCCAGGCCGCCGGCGGCCAGAAACAGGCTGTTGACGAAGGCGCGCCGTTGCGGCGCCACCCAGTCGGAGGAGGATTTGAGGCTGGCCATCAGACCCGCCGAGAAGCCGAGGCCGATGAGGGCGCGGGCGATGACCAGGGTGAGAAAGTCCGGCGCGGCGGCAAACAGGAAAATGCCGGAGGCCGCCACGAGAATGAGCAGGCTTTGCACCCGGCGCGCGCCATAGCGGTCGAGCAGCACACCCAGCGGCAGCTGGAACAGCGCGAAGGACAGGAGATAGGCCGAGGTGAGCAGGCCCAGTTCACCGGCGCTGAGGGCGAAGTCGGCGACCAGATCGGGCGCCACCACGGCATTCACCGTGCGCAAGGTGTAGGACAGCACATAGGCGCCGGCAAAGGGCACCAGCGCCCTGAGAATGGTGGTGAGGGAATGGGACGCGTGATCCGTCATGTGCCGGCCGGTGGTGTCATGACGTCAGGATTCGCGGAATTTGTCAGGTCATGCAAGGGCCAGCAGCAGCCCGGCGGTGGACCTGCCCTCAGGACTTGCGTGACCTGTCGTCCTTGTCCGGCGGCGGCAGCGGCTTGTCATCATCGTTCAGGATGCGCCAGGCCGCACCTTCAAGATCATCATACTGGCCGGATTTCAGCGACCACATGAAGGCCCCCAGCCAGACCGCGCCCAGCAGCAGGGCAATGGGGATGAGAAAAACCAGCGTGTTCATTCGGCAGCCTGCGGCGGTGCGTTGAGCGGCATCATAGAATCATCCTCCGGTTTGTGGCCCACCGGCGGCCTGGGGGCCGCAGGCAGGGGAATGGACAGTGGCGCCCGCCAGCCCAGAAGCAGGGCATTGGCCACCACCAATATGGATGATGTGGACATGGCGACGGCGGCAATCAAGGGTGTCACAAAGCCCAACACAGCAATGGGAACGGCAAGGGCATTATAGACCAGGGCCAGGAGGAAATTGGTCTTCACGGTTTTCTGTGCCTTCACCGCCAGGGCGCGGGCATCCGACACGGCCAGCAGCGAGTGGCCCAGAAACACCGTGTCGGCGGCAACGCGGCCAACATCGGAGGCGCTGGCCGGGGCCATGGAGGTGAAGCCGGCCGCCAGTGCCGGTGCATCATTGATGCCGTCGCCCACCATCAGCACCTTGCGGCCCTCAGCCTGAAGCGCGGCCACGCGCGCGAGCTTGTCCTGCGGGGTCTGGCGGGCATGATAGTCGTCAATGCCGAGCAGGCCGGCAAGCCGCGCCACGGCGGCGGGCCGGTCACCCGAGAGCAGCACAACCCTGAGGTCTGCCGCCTTGAGCCGGGACACGGCGGCGGCGGCACCGGGGCGCAATTCGTCCTCAAAGCTGAAGATGTGGATGAGGGCGCCGTTTTCCGTCAGCGCAAATTCCATGCCGGGCGCATCGGGCGCTTCGCCAAGGCCGCACCACAGGCGGTTGCCGAGGCGGACGGTTTTGCCTTCGACCTGTGCCTCCAGGCCGCAGCCGGGCATCTCCTGCATGGCGCTGACGGCTGCTGGCGCAATGCCCGCCTCGGTGGCGGCGCGCAGCACGGCCCGCGACAGCGGGTGGCGGCTGTGCTGGGCGAGGCCCGCGGCCAGGGCCATGGCGCGGGGGGCAACGTCACGCCCGTCCAGCAGCACCGGCTGGCCAAGCGTGAGGGTGCCTGTCTTGTCGAACACCACCGTATCCACCAGGGACAGTTTTTCCAGAACCGCACCGTCCTTCACCATGATGCCGCGCCGGAACAAAAGCCCCGTGGCCACCACCTGCACCGCCGGTACGGCCAGGCCAAGCGCACAGGGACAGGTGATGATGAGAACGGCGATGGCGTTCATCAGCGCCGTGTGCCAGTTGTGGCTATAGGCAAGCCAGCCCAGCAGGGTGGCGCCCGCCACGGTATGCACGGTCGGGGCGTAGTGTCTGGCCAGACGGTCGGCCAGTTGCACATAGTGCGACTGCGACTGTTCGGCCACCGCCATGAGGCTCATGAGTTCGGCAATGAAGGTGTCCTGGCCGGCGGCGGTGATGCGCACTGTCAGCGGTGCTGACAGGTTCATGGTGCCGGACTGAACCTCGGTGCCGGGCTGCACCAGTTCGGGCACCGATTCACCCGTTACCACCGACCGGTCCAGTTCCGACACGCCCTGCACCACCACGCCATCGGCAGCCAGGCGTTCGCCCACTGCCACCAGCAGGGTCATGTCCTGCTTCAGCGCGGCGGCGGGAACGATGCGGGCCATACCGTTTTCCACAATGGTGGCGGCCTGCGGCATGAGCAGGGTGAGGTTGGAAATGGCCGAGCGCGCCTTGGCCCGCATCATGTGGTCGAGGGTGCGGCCCGCCAGCAGGAAGAACAGCAGCGTTACCGCCGCATCGAAGAAGGCATGTTCGGCATGATGCAGTGTCTCATAGAGAGACATGACGGTGGCCAAGAGAACGCCCAGCGAAATGGGCACATCCATGTTGACCCGGCCATGGCGCAGCGCCGCCAGCGCCGAAGAAAAGAACGGCCGGCCGGCATACATGACCGCAGGCAGCGCAATGAGCGCGGAAATCCAGTGGAACAGGTCACGCGTGGCACCATCGGCCCCGGCCCAGACCGACACCGACAGCAGCATGATGTTGCCGGCGGCAAAGCCCGCCACGGCCAGTGCGCGAAGCAGGGCCTTGCCCTCCTCCTGCTCGGACAGAACGCCGTTTTCACGCGGATCAAAGGGACGTGCGGTATAGCCGAGATCAGCCAGCGTCTGCATGAACTGCTGCGGTTCGGCCGCGCCATCCTGCCAGACCACGGCGACGCGCTGGGCGGTGAGGTTGACCCGCGCCGAGACCACCCCGGGCAATGCATTGAGGCTGGGCTCAATGCCGCCGATGCAGGCGACACAATTGGCCTCCGGCACAATGAATTCGATACGGCTGCGGCCCGGTCCGGCACTGGTAATCCAGTGGCGGGCCTCATCACCCGTCAACGGGACAACGGGGATGTCGGTGCCAGGGGCCGGGCAGCAGACGGTCATGGCGGGCGGGCGCCTTCAGCGCACTACGAAGGAATATTCCTGCCGCATGGTGTGGCCGGTGGCGTCTTCCAGTTGCAGGCGCGCCTGCCACTTTCCGGTTTCCAGCTTCTTTTCCGACAGGAAATGGCCCAGGCCGTCCGGTGTCATGGTGAGATTGGCGTCGAGCCGGGAATCCGAGGGGCGAACAAGGCTGACCCAGGCCCCCTTCACCGGCAGTGGGGTGCCGGTCTTATCCAGCACCTTGACCTCGATGAGACCGCGGCCGGAGTCGTAGATGAATTCCGGCAGCCAGCCCAGGGCCTTCTGCTCCCGCGCCTTCTCCAGTTCCTTGTTGAATTCCTGGCTGGCGACATAGCCGTTTTCCACCACCAGCCCGGTCCAGCTGGACTTGGCGAAATGAGCCATGAGCAGATTGACGCCGATGACCACGCTGAAGAAGCCCACCAGGATGTACAGCAGATGTCTGCCGGTAAACTCGCGCGCTGCGGTGGTCATGGCGTCATGCTCCTACTTCACCTTCGGTCCGTGGAACACCGTTCCCGTCACCAGGCTCTCACCATCACCCTCAGGCCCGGTTTCCGTGACCTTGAAGGCGAGTTCCGAACTCTCGGACTTTACCGTATTGGGCGGCATTGTAACATAGATTTTGACATTTTTCAGCTTGTCCGCCTCGACATTGACGGTGGCCTCCCGCGGGCTGACCATGGTCAGGCCATCGCCGGCAAAGGAACCTTCCGCCAGGCCCTGCATCTCAACCCGGAAGGTCAGCGGCTGCTGCTTCATGTTGAGAATCTTGAGCTGATAGCCGTTGCGCAGGCCACCATCCGACAGTTTCGTATAGAGCGGGTTGCGATCCGGCACGATGTTGACGTCCAGCCGCTCACGGGTGAACAGGCTCATCATCATCAGCAAACCCGCCAGCGACCACACGGTGAAGTAGATGAGGGTGCGCGGACGAAACACCGTCGAGGCCTTGAGGTGGGTGGGTTTACCCGCCGCATTGTCGTTGTAGGTGACGGTGTTGGAATAGGAAATGAGGCCGCGGGGCAGACCCATCTTGTCCATCACTTCGTTGCAGGCGTCGATGCAGAGCGCACAGGTGATGCAGCCCAGCTGCGAGCCTTCGCGGATGTCAATGCCGGTGGGGCAGACGGCCACACAGGCGTTGCAATCCACGCAATCGCCAACCTTCTGGCCGGCGGCCAGTGCCTTCTTGCGGTGCAGCGAGCGCGGCTCGCCCCGCCAGGCATTATAGGTCACCAGCAGCGAATTCTCGTCGAACATGGCCGACTGGATGCGCGGCCACGGACACATGTAGATGCACACCTGCTCACGCATGTAGCCGGCGAAAACAAAGGTGGTGAAGGTCAGCACCCCCACCGTGGCATAGGCCACGAAGGGGGCCTGGCCGGTGAAGAAGCTTTTCAGCAGGGTCGGCGCATCGGCGAAATAGAAAATCCAGGCGCCACCGGTGGCCAGGGCGATGAGCAGCCAGACGGCATTCT
The DNA here is from genome assembly GCA_937873445.1 of uncultured Alphaproteobacteria bacterium. Classification (GTDB taxonomy): domain Bacteria; phylum Pseudomonadota; class Alphaproteobacteria; order Rhizobiales; family Aestuariivirgaceae; genus Aestuariivirga. The sequence continues at coordinate 113,413 of CALMWF010000041.1, read as the reverse complement.
TGGCCAGGAACTTGGCGACGCGGGAAGCCGTCCACGGCCCGTTCTCCAGGCGGATGCGGGCGTTGCGGTCACCCTCAATCCAGCGCTCCACCACCAGGAAAAGGTCGGTCCAGACGGTTTGCCAGCAGGCATAGCCGCACCAGGCGCGGCCAGCCACCGACGTGATGAGGAACAGGCCCACACCACCCATGATGAGAAGGCCCGCCACGTAATAGAATTCCTGCGGCCAGATTTCGATGCCGAAGAAATAAAAGCGGCGGTGAAGAATATCGACCAGAACCGCCTGATTGGGCGCGTGTTCGCCGCGGTCCCAGCGAATCCAGGGGGTGATGTAATAGACGCCCAGGAAGATGGCGGTGAGGATCCACTTCAGATTGCGGAAATAACCGCTGACCGCCTTGGGGTAGACTTTCCGCGAAGCAATATAGAGAGGCGTCGAGCGTTTGCCCTCACTGTGAACGGCAACGGCATCATGCTGTTCAATGGTGGAATCAAGTTGTTCGTTCACGGCCACGCCTGCCTTTCTTGAAAATGCCCCGGCTCCAGGGGAACCGGGGCTCTAAAGTGACATCTAGAATGCTTCTTATTTCAGACAAGTGCAATGGACCACTTGCCGCATCCCGATGTTTTGGTCGGGGGATGGCTTATTCGCCACCGCCCAGAGAGTGCACATAGACTGCCAGCTGCTTGATGGTGGCATCATCCAGCTTGGCTGCCCAGGCCGGCATCAGGCCATGATGCGGCTTGCTGATCTGGGCCACGATGTTCTCCTTGGTGGGAGCATCAAAGCGCAACCAGATGCTGTCGGTCAGGTTCGGCGCACCGAAATCGCGCATACCCTTACCATCAGCGCCGTGGCAGGACGCACAATTATCCGTGAAGAGCTGAGCCCCGGCGGTGGCGGCGGCTTCATCAGCCTCGTTGCCGGACAGCTTCAACACGTAGTTGGCGACCTGATCGATCTGGGTGGCATCCAGCACACCATCAGCAAAGGCCGGCATCGCCGAATCACGGGTGCTGCCGTCATCCGTGGAGCGGATACCATGCTGAATGGTGGTGTAGATGGCATCAAGGCTTCCGCCCCACAGCCAGTCGTTGTCGTTCAGGTTGGGGTAGCCCACCGCACCGGCCGCGCCGGAGCCGTGGCACTGCACGCAGTTCACCTTGAAGGCGGCAGCACCGCCCGCAACGGCGAAGTTGCGCAGCTGCTCGTCGGCGTTAATGGCGTTAACGTCGGCGGCATTGATCTTGTCCAGCCATTCCTTCTGGGCACCCTGGGCTGCCGACAGCGAAGCGGCCACATCGCCACGGCTTGACCAGTTCCACAGACCCTTGACGTTGGTGGTCAGCAAGGGCCAGCTCGGATAGACGATGGAATAGCCCAACGCCCAGATAATGGTTACGTAGAACGTCCACACCCACCACCGCGGCAGGGGCGTGTTCAGCTCCTTCAGACCGTCCCAGGTATGACCTGTGGTCTCGGTCCCGGAGATCTCGTCGCGCTCGCGCTTTGACATCTCATCCTCTCTTATCATCTTTTTCCAGCGGAGCCTTATCGTCCTCCAGCGGAAGCCTGCTCAGGTGATCGTAGGTTTCCTTCGACCGGGGGCGGAACACGAAGATCACGACCCCGGCGAAGAAAAGCACCATCAAGAGCAAGCCCCAGCTATCGGCAAAGGCTCGCATTGAGTCATAGGTCATCCCTACCTCACAGTGGGATTGGCATCGTAGGCTTTGAGGTCCACGAGAGTGCCAAGCATCTGCATGTAGGAAATGAGCGCATCCATTTCCGACACTGACGCCGGGTTGCCGTCGAAGTCACGCACCTGCGCCTTGGGATAGCGGGTGGCAACTGCAGCAGCATTCGCGTCATCAGGTGTCGCCTGTGCCTTCAGGTCGGTGGCGGCATTGTCGATCTGTTCCTGAGTATAGGGCACACCAAGGAGGGCGAGCGTCTTCAGGTGATCGCCAATGGCCGGGTTTTCCGCCGAGCGATTGTACAGGAAGGGATAGCTGGGCATGACCGATTCCGGCACGACCGAGCGCGGGTCGGCAAGGTGGTTGCGCTGCCACTCGTCAGAGTAGCGGCCACCCACGCGGGCGAGATCCGGGCCAGTACGCTTGGAACCCCACTGGAAGGGATGATCATACATGCTTTCCGCCGCGAGGCTGTAATGGCCATAGCGTTCGACCTCGTCCCGGAAGGGACGGATCATCTGGCTGTGGCAGGTATAGCAGCCTTCACGGACGTAGATGTTGCGGCCGGTGAGTTCCAGCGGCGAGTAGGGGCGCATGCCCTCCACCTTCTCAATGGTATTCTGAAGGTAGAAGAGCGGTGCGATTTCCACCAGACCGCCGATGGTTACGACACCAAAGGCCAAAAGCAGAAGGAGTGTCGCGTTGCGTTCAACTGTTTCGTGACTGAACATCTTCGTGTCCTCCTTATGCCGCTGCCGCAGCCGGAACGGCCACGGTCACTGCCTTGGTGCCCCTGACGGTCTTCCACACGTTCCAGGCCATCAGCAAGCCGCCGACCAGGAACAGGGCGCCGCCGAGAGCGCGGAGCACGTAGTAGGGATGCATGGCCTGCACGGTTTCCGCGAAGGAATAGACCAGGAAGCCCTGCGAGTCATATTCACGCCACATCAGACCCTGCATGATGCCCGACACCCACATGGCCGAGGCGTAAACCACGATGCCAAGGGTGGACAGCCAGAAATGCCAGCTGATCATGCGGGTGGAATACATCTCAGTCTTGCCGTAGAGGCGCGGAATGAGATGATAGAACGAACCCATGGTGATCATGCCGACCCAGCCCAGGGCACCGGAGTGCACGTGGCCGATGGTCCAGTCCGTGTAGTGTGACAGAGAGTTGACCGCCTTGATGGACATCATCGGGCCTTCGAAGGTGGACATGCCGTAGAAGGCCACGGACATCACCATGAAGCGGATGACGGGATCGGTGCGGATCTTGTCCCAGGCGCCCGAGAGCGTCATGAGACCGTTGATCATGCCGCCCCAGGACGGCATCCACAGCATGATCGAGAAGATCATGCCAAGGGTCTGCGCCCAGTCAGGCAGAGCCGTGAAGTGCAGATGGTGCGGACCAGCCCAGATGTAAAGGAAGATCAGCGCCCAGAAGTGCACGATGGACAGCCGGTAGGAATAGACCGGACGTTCGGCGCGCTTGGGAACGAAGTAGTACATCATGCCCAGGAAGCCGGCAGTGAGGAAGAAGCCCACGGCGTTGTGGCCATACCACCACTGCGTCATGGCATCCTGCACACCGGACATGGCCGAGTAGCTCTTGGTGCCAATGAACGAAACCGGCACGGCCGCATTGTTGACCAGATGCAGCATGGCGATGGTGACGATGAAGGACAGGTAGAACCAGTTGGCCACATAAATGTGGGATTCACGGCGCTTCAGCAGCGTGCCGAAGAACACCAGGAAGTAGGCAACCCAGACCACGGTGAGCCACAGGTCGACGTACCATTCCGGTTCGGCATATTCACGGCCCTGGGAGAAGCCCAGGAGATAGCCCGTGGCCGCCAGCACGATGAAGAGCTGGTAGCCCCAGAACACGAACCAGGCCAGATTGCCAAGGGCAAGGCGGGTGCGGTTGGTGCGCTGAACGATGTAGAAGCTGGAGGCGATCAAGCCGTTGCCACCGAAGGCGAAGATCACCGCCGAAGTGTGCAACGGACGCAGGCGCCCGAAGTTCAGGAATTCGATGCCGGTCAGCAGCGTCGGATAGGCGAGCTGGAGAGCGACAACAACGCCCACCAGGAAGCCGACGACGCCCCAGAATACGGTGATGAGCGCGCCCCAGCGGACGACGCCATCAAGATACACTTCCTGACCGCCAACGGTCTGTGCTCGGCCCGGATAGCCCCGCGCCCAGTAAATGATGGTGACCGCAGCGGCGAGAGCGCCGACCACGGCATGGAAGGCCAGGATTGGATCGTGTGCCTTGGCCGCGAGAGCGACCAGAGCAACAGCCACCAATGCCATAAGGCCAATTTTGATGAATTGAGCTGTTTCTGTCATTGCCTTTGCCCACTCGAAATCGAGACGACCGGATGAGTTCCGGCCATATACCAGCGATGAAGGATCGCCAGTCAGGGGACATTGATCTGGATCAAAGCGTCACTTGGCAAGGGACTTAGTGTCACGCCTTGCCGTCAGGCAAATCGTCACAGCCTGTTTCCGGGGTCCAATTGATGACTGTCCGCCACGATAGGGCCGCTCAAGTCCCCGGCCCCGCCTTGCGCCGCAGCGCCCTTGACCTGTTGGATCATGAGCACCGGATGCAGGAGCATCTCTGTGATATTCTTGAGAAAATTGCCGATGGCCTGCCCCAGGACACAGACCCCGGACTGTGCCGGCAGGCGGTTCAGGCATTGCGCCATGACATTCCGCTGCACCACCGCGACGAGGAAGCCGGGCTTTTTCCACTGCTTAATAAATATGCAGCCAAGATACCGGTATTAACCGAGGCCATCCAGCGGCTGGAACACGAGCACGACTCAGATGAGGCGCTGGCCAGCGAAATTATCGAACAGCTGGAAATCCTGGCTCAGGGCCGGCACCACGGCAATGCCGACATGCTCGGCTACATGCTGCGCGCCTTCTTTGAAGGCTACCGCCGCCACATCCACTGGGAGGATGCGGTGATCATGCCGCTGGCGCGGGCGCATCTGTCGGCGGCCGATCTCAAGCAGCTGGATCAGGAGATGGCCAGGAACCGCGCCCAGGTGGTGGGCTATCACGACTGAGGGACGGGTTTCAGCCCTGGGCTGCCGCCGTCTGGCCTGCTGCCGCGGCCAGTCTGGCCATGTCGGGCACCGCCATGACCCGGTTGGAATTCATGGCAACGATACCGGAGAGTTTGAGCCGGGTGATCTGGCGTGACACGGTTTCGATGGTGAGACCGAGATAGTCGGCCATGTCGGCGCGGGTGAGCGGCAGGGCGAAGCTGCCGTCGGCCTGGCCCAGCCCGTCATGGGTGCAGCCCGACAGAAGCTGGCGGCGGGCAATGAGCAGCAGAAAGCTCGCAACCTTCTCTTCCGCCGTCTTGCGGCCGAGCAACAGCATCCAGTCGCGGGCGGCATCCAGTTCATCGAGGGTGCGCTCAAACAGGCGGTGCTGCAAATCGGGGTTGCTTTCCACCAGACGCTCGAAGGCGGCGTTGGGAAACATGCAGATTTCCACGTCGGTGGCGGCTTCGGCGAAATAGGGATTGTTGCGCGAGAAGGCGCGGCCCAGAAAATCCGGGGCAAACAGCAGGCCGACAATCTGCTGGCGGCCGTCGGGCGTGTTCTTGATGAGCTTGACCGTGCCGGAGATGATGTTGGCAAAGAAGGTGGCCGGTTCCTGATCGGACATGATGACCTGACCGGCTTCAATCAGCCGGGTGCGGGCAATGCTGTTCAGCGCCTGGATCTGGTCTTCGTTCATGGAGCCACAGACGGCCCGGTGGCGCACGGCACAGCCACGGCAGCGGTGAACTGCCGGCATCACATCCATGCCTTTCACAATATGTGCCATGCCTTCGCCCGATCAGACCTGACCAGCCGTCTGCCGGACCAGGACGGCGGCAAGGTCGCAAAAGGCATGGGGCCTGTCAATGTGGTGGTGGCGGGTCAGAGAGGCAGCGCCGGCCAGACTTCGTGGGCGCCTTCATAGACCATCTTGAGCGCCACATAGAGGATGATGACCAGACCCACATAGGCCAGCCAGCGATGCTTCTGCAGCAGCCTGGCAATGAAGGAGGCCGCCAGGCCCATGAGGGCGATGGACAGGGTGAGACCCAGCACCAGCACGGCGGGGTGTTCACGCGCCGCCCCGGCCACCGCCAGCACATTGTCGAGCGACATGGACACGTCCGCCAGAACAATCTGGGTGACGGCCTGGCGCAGGGTCTTGCGGGGGGCCTTGCCGGCAATCTTCTGGTCGGCGTTGATGTCCTGTTCGGTGATGGCTTCCAGGGCTTCGGTTTCGTCGGCATCGCCGTCGCGCAGCTCGCGCCACATTTTCCACGCCACCCAGAGCAGCAGAATGCCGCCCATGAGCAGCAGGCCGAGAATCTGCAGAAGCTGGGTGGTGACGGCGGCAAAACCGATGCGCAGCACGGTGGCGGCGAGAATGCCGATGAGAATGGCCCGGGTGCGCTGTTCCTTCGGCAGGCCGGCGGCCGCCAGGCCGATGACGATGGCATTGTCGCCCGCCAGCACGAGGTCAATCATGATGACCTGGCCGAGGGCGACCAGGGCCTCACCCGTCAGAAAACCTTCAAGCATGGACTACATCCGGCGAATCATTGCGCCCCCTTCTTAGCGCGGTGGGGGCGGCCGCGCCAAAGGGTCAGCGGCCGCGGCTGGCAGCCATGAAGAGCTGCTGCGAGCGGTTGCCGGACGCGCAGTAGGCCAGGATGGGTTTGGGCATTTCCGCCATGGCCTTCACCGTGTCGGCCACCGGGTCGCCGGTCATGGGCCGGCCCAGGGGAATGAAGCGGCAGGCAAGGCCTGCTTCCCGGGCGGCCTTTTCAATGTCGGCATAGGCGGGCTGGAAGAAGCCCTCATTGTCGGGCCGGTTGCAGATGATGGACTTGTAGCCCATGGCAGCCAGCCCGGCGACATCGGCGGGCTTGATCTGGCCGGAAACGGAATAATCGGCGGTCAACTGATAGGGGCGCATGCAGGTTCCTCGGAAATGGCGGCGCCTTTTGCCATTGCCGGGCGGGTATTTCAACTGTTTCGAATATGCCCGCCCCGGCGCCTGTCCGGGGCGGGATGTCAAAAGGCCGTTACTTGGTCGGGCAGGTGCTGATGCCCAGCAGCGTATAGAGGCCGCAGAAGCGGAACAGGCCGGTGAGCAGCATGGCCAGACCGGCAATGAGCGCGATCCAGTAGAGCGCCCCGCCGCCCAGCGTGGCGGGAGACAGGAAAACGAGCGCGAGCAGAACCACGCCCAGAACGATGCGGATGATGCGGTCGGCGCCGCCAACATTGGGTGTCATGAAGTGCCTCCTTGGTTTGGCCGCTTTAACATAGGGACTGGCCCCCGCAGGAGTCTGTGACCAAGTCACCAAACTGTCAACGGCCCGCAGCGAGGCGGAGAAGGGCGGCGCGCTGGCGGATGGTGATGCGGCCGCGGCTGAGGCTGATGCAGCCCTGTTCGGCCAGGCGGCTGAGCTGGCGGGAGATGACCTCACGCGCGGAGCCCAGTTCCGCCGCCAGTTTCTGGTGGGTGGTGACGATTTCCGTCCCCTGCCCCGCCAGCGCCAGCAGGCGCTCGGCCAGGCGCACATCCAGCCGGGAAAAGGCGACATCGGCGATGGACCGGAAAATGCCGGTCATGCGCCGCGACAGCGAGGTGAAAACAAAATCGCGGAAGGCCGCCGAGCGCGCCAGCAGTTCGGCAAACAGGGCGCGCGGAATGGCCACCGCCTGCAAACTGGTTTCAGCCAGGCCGGTGGCCATATAGTCCTCGCCCGCCAGCAGGCAGGCGGTGGTGAGCACGCAGCTTTCGCCCGCTGTGAGGCGGTAGAGCACCAGTTCACGGCCCTGATCGGAGAGGTGGGTGACACGGGCCTGCCCGCCCAGCACCAGCAGCATGGCGGCAGGCGAATCGCCCGGCCCGAACAGACGGCTGCCCCCGGCCAGGCTCATCACCCTGGCCTGGCTGACCAGCAGCGCCCGTTCCTCCGGCGACAGGCCCGCCAGAACCGGGAACAGACCCATCCAATCCCGGCCGGGCATGGCTTCGGGGTCAGAGCGGATAGTCGCGGACCGGATCGACGCCACATTCGGTGAGGAAGTGGCGCAGGCTGGTGACCTCGTCCTTGGACAGGCCATGGTCGCCGCCGTGGACGGACAGGGTTTTGCCGCTCAGCGCCACACTCACCCGGCCATGGCCGCTATGGCCCAGTTCAGCGCCCAGATCCTTCAACACCGTCTCGACTTCGTGCAGGTGAATGTTGGTGGGAATGGGATGGCTGAACAGGCTGTGCAGAACCTTGCGGTGGCGGTGATTCATAAAGCGTCTCCAAACAATGCCTCTGCCAGCAAGCTAGGCGCACCCTGCCAGTCTGGCAACCGTCACAATGGCAAGGGCTGCCGTGGTGGTGTATGAGGTGCCGGATTTTTCACGGAGAATGCCATGTCCTTTGACCGGCTTGATGCCCTGTGCCACCGACTTGATGCGCTGGACCATGCCCAGGCCATGCTGGGGGTGGACGAGGCGGTGATGATGCCGGAAGGCTCCGGCTCGGCGCGGGCCGCCGCCATGGCCGAGATTGCCGCCCTGCACCACGACATGAGCACCGCCCCGGAAGTGGCGGAGTGGCTGGCCACGGCCGAGGCCACGGAGAGCGACCCGCTGCGCCGGGCGGCCCTGCGCGAGTTTCGCCGGGTCCACACCAATCTCACCTGCCTGTCGTCGGCGTTTGTGGCCCGCCAGGTGAAGGCGCGCATGGCGGCGGAGCAATTGTGGCGGACGCTGCGGCCGCGCAATGACTGGGCCGGTTTTCTGCCCGCCTTCCGCACCGTGGTGGAACTGGCCCGCGAGGAGGCGGCCCGGCGCGCCGAGGTGTTGAAGCTCGCGCCCTATGATGCGCTGATGGAGCAGTTTGATCCCGGCAACCGCATGGCCGAGGTCACGCCGGTGTTCCGTACACTGAAGACCTTCCTGACCGATTTCATTCCCAGGGCCATGGCGGCGCAGGCGCGCCGGCGGACCAAGGCCCTGCCGCGCGGCCCCTACCCCGTGGCGCGGCAGAAGGCGCTGGGCGAGGCGGTAATGGCGGCGCTGGGCTTTGACTTCAGCCACGGGCGGCTTGACCAGTCGCATCATCCGTTCTGCGGCGGCGTGCCGGATGATGTGCGCATGACCACGCGCTATCGCAGCAGCGAGTTCATTTCATCGCTGATGGGCATTGTCCATGAAACCGGGCATGGGCTTTACGAACAGGGCCTGCCGCGCGACTGGCGGCACTGGCCGGCGGGCAAGGCGCGCGGCATGGCGCTGCATGAAAGCCAGAGCCTGTTTTCAGAGATGCAGCTGGCCAGGCGGGGTGCCTTCTGGAAATTTGCCCTGCCGCTGGCGCGCAAGCATCTGGGCGCAGCAAAGCTCAAGGGTGTGACCACGGCGGTCATTCTGGGCGCGGTGCAGCGGGTGCAACCGGGGCTTATCCGGGTGGATGCCGACGAGGCCACCTACCCCTTGCACATCATGCTGCGCTATGAGCTGGAGCAGGCGCTGATTGCCGGTACGCTCAAGCCCGAGGATGTGCCGGAGGCGTGGGATGCGCAGATGAAGGCGGCCCTCGGCCTCGACACGCGCGGCAATTTCCGCGACGGGCCGATGCAGGATGTGCACTGGCCGTCAGGGGCCTTCGGCTATTTCCCGTCCTATACGCTGGGGGCGCTGGCGGCGGCCCAGCAGTTCGCCGCCCTGAAGCGCGATCTGCCGGAGGTGGAGGCCTTCATTGCCCGCGGCGATTTTTCAGCCCTCAATGACTGGCGGCGGCGCAATGTGTGGGAAAAGGCGAGTTTCCTGTCCACCCAGGAGATCATGCGCCAGGCCACGGGCGCGCCATTGTCACCGGCCGCCTTCATGGCCCATCTGGAAGAACGCTATCTGTAAACCTCCCGGCCGGGGCCGGGAGGATTGATCCGTCAATGGGCGGCGGCAGCAGCGCCTTCATCGCCCGGCGCGTCATCCTCGCTGCTCATCGGCTTGCCGTCATCGCGCAGCACCACATAGATGGCCGGAATGACCAGCACGGTGAGGGCGGTGGAGGAGGCCAGACCGAACAGCAGCGAAATGGCCAGACCCTGGAAAATGGGATCGGCCAGAATGACCGCGGCGCCGATCATGGCGGCAATGGCGGTGAGCAGGATGGGCTTGAAGCGGATGGCGCCCGCCTCCAGCACCACGTCCTTCAGGGGCCGGCCCGGTTCACGCGCGCCCGTGATGAAGTCCACCAGCAGGATGGAGTTGCGCACGATGATGCCGGCCAGCGCGATGAAGCCGATCATGGAGGTGGCGGTGAAAGCCGCGCCGAACAGCCAGTGGCCGAGCATGATGCCGATGAGGGTGAGCGGCACCGGCGTCAGGATGACCAGCGGCAGCTTGAAGGATTTGAACTGCGCCACCACCAGAATATAGATGCCGAGCAGCGCCACCATGAAGGCCGCCCCCATGTCGCGGAAGGTGACCCAGGTGACTTCCCACTCGCCATCCCACAGCAGGGCCGGTTTTGAATCATCCGTGGGCTGACCATGCAGGATCACTTCCGGCTTTTCCAGGCCGGTCCAGTCCTGTTTGTCCAGCGCCTCGTCCACCGCCATCATGCCATAGACTGGTGCCTCATAGGCGCCCGCCAGTTCGGCGGTGACCATTTCCGTGGGGTGGCCGTTGTGGCGGAAGATGGGGAAGGAGGTCAGCTCGCGGCTCACCGTCACCACATCGCCCAGTTCCACGACGCCACGATCACCCGGCAGCACATTGGCGGGAATGGGGGTGGAGAGGGTCTTTTCATCCAGCACCTTGCCGGATTTGGCCAGGCCCACCTTGATGGGAATGGGCTGGCGGCCGCCGCCACGGTGGGAATAGCCCACGGTGTTGGGGGCATAGAGATATTGCAGCGTGTCGTAGACGTCGGATTCCTCGACATGCTGATATTCGAGATTGTCCTGATTGACGGCCACGCGGGCGCGCTCCACCTGAACGCCGATGGAATCATCCACGTCGACCACAAAGGGCACGCTTTCAAAGGCGGCGCGCACCTTGGCGGCGGCAACGCGGCGCGCTTCCGGCGTCGGGCCATAGATTTCCGCCAGCAGCGTGGACAGAACCGGCGGACCGGGCGGCGGCTCCACCGTTTTCACCACGGTGCCCGCCGGGCGGGTCACGTCCTTCAGCCTCTCACGCAGTTCAAGGGCGATGTCGTGGCTGGTGCGCTCGCGCTCACCCTTGGGCGACAGGGTCACCTGAATGTCGCCCAATTCGGGTGAGGTGCGGATGTAATAGTGGCGCACCAGACCGTTGAAGTTGAAGGGGGCGGCGGTGCCGGCATAGGTTTGCAGCGAGGTCACTTCCGGAATGGTGGCGATGCGCTGGGCGGCCAGTTGCAGCACCCGGTCGGTATCCTCCACCGAAGACCCCTCCGGCAGGTCGACCACCACCTGAAGCTCGGACTTGTTGTCGAAAGGCAGAAGCTTCACCGTCACGCTCTTGCTGTAGAACAGCACCAGCGACAGAAGGGTGGCCGCCCCCACCAGCGCCAGAAACAGCCAGGAACGCGCCTTTGACACGACGATGGGCCGGGCCATGCGCAGGTAAAGCCTGCCCATCAGCCCGCCATGGGCGGCACCGTGGTCGCCATGGCCGTGGGTGCCACCGCCCAGCTTGATCATCAGCCAGGGGGTGACCATCACCGCCACGAAGAAGGAGAAGATCATGGCCGCCGAGGCATTGGCCGGAATGGGGCTCATATAGGGGCCCATCATGCCGGACACGAACAGCATGGGCAGCAGGGCGGCCACCACGGTCAGGGTGGCGACGATGGTGGGATTGCCCACTTCGGCCACCGCCTCGATGGCGGCCTGAACGCGGCTGCGGTCGTCCTTCATGGCCCAGTGGCGGGCAATGTTCTCGATCACCACAATGGCGTCATCCACCAGAATGCCGATGGAGAAGATGAGGGCGAACAGCGACACGCGGTTCAGCGTGTAGCCCATGATGCGGGCGGCAAAGAGGGTGAGCAGAATGGTGGTGGGAATGACCACAGCGACCACGCCCGCCTCGCGCCAGCCGATGGTGAAGCCCACCAGAATGACGATAGAGATGGTGGCAAGCGCCAGATGAAAGAGAAGCTCATTGGCCTTTTCATTGGCGGTTTCGCCATAGTCGCGCGTCACCTGGACCTGCAGACCGTCGGGAATGACGCTGCCTTCAAGCTGGTGCAGGCGTTCGACGATGCGCTCGGCAATGACCACGGCATTGGTGCCGGAACGCTTGGCGATGGCCAGCGACACGGCGGGCACGCGGGTGGGCGTGTTCTTCAGATCGGCGATGTTGGCAACGCGCCACTCATTGCTGCCGAAGGTGACGGCGACCACGCCCACGTCGCGCACATAGACGGGGCGGCCGTCCCGGGCAGTGAGCAGGATGTTGGCGATTTCAGAGGGGCTTTGCAGGGTCTGGCCCACCATGAGGGAAATCTGCCTGCCGCCATCGCGGATGGTGCCCGCCTCGAAGGAGCGGTTGGCCCCCGCCACCTTGGCGGCCAGCTGCTGCATGGTGATGCCGTAGAGCGACAGCTTTTCCGGGTCGGGGGTGATGCGGATTTCCTCGGGCTGGTCACCCACCAGATAGGTGAGGCCGATGTCCGGCAGCTTGGCCAGCTCGACCTGCAATTCGCGGGTGACGCGGGTGACGCCATTGGCATCCCAGTGGCTGGCCACCTCGGGTTTGGGCGACAGGGTGAGAACGACGATGGCCACGTCGTCAATACCGCGCCCGACAATGAGCGGTTCCGGAATGCCCACCGGAATGCGGTTCATGTTGGCGCGGATTTTCTCGTGGACGCGCAGAATGGCGGCGTCGGCATTGGTGCCCACCAGGAAGCGCGCGGTGACCAGCGCGTTGTCGTCCTTGGTCTGGGAATAGACGTGCTCCACCCCGTCGATGGATTTGATGATGGTTTCCATGGGCTCGGTGACCAGCTTCACCGCGTCCTCGGCCTTGAGGCCGTTGGCGCGCAGATAGATGTCAACCATGGGAACGGAGATCTGCGGCTCCTCCTCGCGCGGCAGGGTGAGCAGCGCCACCAGCCCGACCATGAAGGCGGCGAGCAGGAACAGCGGCGTCAGCGGCGAGGTGATGAAGCCGCGCGTGAGATTGCCGGCAATGCCCAGCTTCATGGCAGCACCACGCGGTCGCCGTCATGCAGGCCGGAGATGATCTCCAGCCTTTTGCCGTCTGGCGTGTTCATCATGCCGCCGATGATGACCGGCACATCAACCGGGCCGTTGCCGTTCATCAGCTTCACATAGTCCACGCCATAGCGGTTGTTGACGGCTTCGGGCGGCAGGGTGATGACCGGGCGCAGCGCGGTGGGCACCAGGACCAGGATGCGCTCGCCGACGAAGTAATCGCCCAGGGCATCCACCTCGACATCGGCGGCCACGCGGCCGCCTTCAATTTCCGGATAGACCTTGACGATCCTGCCTGTGCGCAGGGGCTGGCCGATGGAGGCGGCAGGCTGCAGCCCGCGGGCGCCGATTTCCACCGTGTCGCCCTCCTTCAGCAGGGCGGCGTGGCGCTCCGGCAGGGAGAGGCGGATGAAATAGCCGCCTGAGGCAATGCGGGCCACCGGTTCGCCCGGCATGATGACGGTGCCCCTGGGCGAGGGAATGGTGAGCACGCGGCCGGCGGCGGGCGCCAGCACCCGGCCCTCCTGGGCCTGCTGAACCACCACGGCGCGGTTGGACTGGGTGGAGGACAGCTGGTTGGTCAGCACGTCCACCTGGGTCTGCAACTGGTCAAGGCGGGCCTTGGCAATGGTGCCGGAGGCGGCCAGCGCCTTGCCGCGCTTCAATTCAAGGGCGGCATTGTCGAGCTGGGCCTGCAGGGCCTTCAACTGGCTGTCCAGCGCCTCAAGCTGGAGGGCCAGCTTGTCGTCCACCACCAGGGCAATGACATCGCCGGATTTGACGGCGCTGCCTTCGGTGACGGTGACTTCGGCCAGCGTGCCGCCGATGCGGGCGCGGGCTGCCACGATGTCACGGCTTTCCACCTTGCCATAGACGGCCTTCAGGTCCGGCACCTGCTGCACCTGCACTTGGTATTCGGCGGCCAGCGCCGGGCCGGCAGCGGCCATCAGGACAGCGAGCGCCACGGAGCGCAATGGGAATTTCAGCATGTGTGGTCCTCCGCCGGACGGCGTTACGGAAGGTGATGACATACAGGACGACGGGACCCGGCGCAGCGAGGCCCGTTGTCTCAATCTCAGCGGAAGGCTTCGCCCACCTTGGCGCCCAGCTTCTTGAAGATCATGGCGGCGGGGCAGAAGCCGGTGAAGGCCGACTGCAGCAGGTTCACGCCGATGAAGACGGTGAACCACATGAAGAGCGGCGACACGAACTCTGTGAGCAGCACCGACAGCAGCACCATGACACCCGCGAAGGCAAGGACGGAACGGTCAATGTTCATCTGTAATCTCCGGAATTTCACTTAATCTCAGGCGGCATATATAAGTTATTTCTAATATATTCAAGCCCCGCCAAAGGGCGGGTGTCATTCAGGTGCCGAAGGCGGCCCAGACGGTCTTGTGACGGGCCGGCGGGGTTCCGGCGAAACTCCCGGCAAGCCGTTCATCGGCAAGGATTTTTTCCGCACTGGCAAAGCTGATGAGGGCGGGCGGAAGATGCGCGGCGGCCACCTCCAGCGCCCGGCGGGCAGCGCCCTCCGGGCTGTGGAGGAGAACGGCATTGCCCGCCGCCAGGGCCGGGAGGACGGCCGTCACCAGCCCCTCCAGACCGGGGCTGGCAGGCGTCACGGCCAGCACACCCTGGGGATCCGGCAGGGTGAAGAAAACGAGGCCGGGCTGGACCCGGCGCGAAACCCCGGTGGCATCACCCGCGGCCATGAGGCGGTGGGCCAGGCCTGCGGCCCTGGCCGGGAGGCTGGCGGCAAGGTGTGCGAGCTTTTCCGCCCGGGCAGCGGGGGCCAGCGCCGCCCAGGCCGTCTGGGCCTTGACCGCGGCGGCCAGCATCTCGGCAGTGGCCGGGTTTTTGCCCGGCCGGGGGAAGTGCTGAACCGCCGGTGCTGCCGGGGCGTGGTGGTTTACGCCATTGAGCCAGACCGTGGCGCAGCGCAGGCGCGCTGCCGTGTCGAGCGCGAAGGACAGGTTTTCGCTCCACACCGAAGCGGCCACGGCATCACCGGGATGGTTGGCCAGTTGCACCGCCTCATCGGGGGTGCGGAAGCTTGTGATGTCCGGCAGGACGGGTTTCACATCGGCGGCAAGATCCGTGTTGGCGTCAAGAGGATCGCCAAGGCGGAGGCGCGACAGGCGGTTCACCAGCTTGCCGGAAAAGCGGGGGGCCACGCCTTCCTGCACATGGAGGCGGACGCCATGCCCCTCGCCCGGCCAGAGCAAGTGGGCGGCGGCCTCCACCGCGGCGTCAAGGTCGGCATCGTCATGGACGATGAGGACCGTGGGGCCGCTGAGGGTGAAGGATGCGGTCTTGCCGGTGGCGGCAAGCTGGCCGCGCAGGGCGAGAGACTTGGCCCTGGGGCCGGTGAAGCTGACATGGGTGATGGCGGCAAGGGCGAGCAGCGCCTGCTCCGTGGACGGATCATTTTTGACTGTCTGCACCAGACCCCCGGGCAGGCCCGCTGCAGCGGCCAGCGCGGCGAAGGCACGGGCCATGGGCGCGGCTGAAGCGATGACCACCCCCTGCCCCGCCGCCAGTGCGGGGGCCACGGCCTCGACCAGCGCGGCAAGGCCCGCACCCTCGCCCAGCACGGCGGCAAGGCCGGGTGCCCCGGCAAGCAGCGGGGCCTGATCGGCGAAATGGTCAAGGGCCGCCACGGCACGCGGCACTACCTGGGCCAGAGTGCTGGCCACCGGCACCTTGCCATCAAGCGCGGCCAGAGCAGCCAGAAAGCCCGCCTTCTGTTCCATGTGCCTGGCAAGGGCACGAAGCCTTTGGGCACGCAGGGCGGGCGCGGTTTTGCGCCATGCGGTGGCAGCGGCCGAAGCCGCCTTCTGCGCTGCCGCGACGGCGGGCTGGGGAGCCGCCTGTGCGAGAAAGCTGCGGGCCGCCTCGGCGTTTACCGGGGCGGAACCATAGTCAAGGGTGGCAAAGGGCGAGGACATGGCGGGCCTCAGGCAAGGGTGTGGCGGTGGGGCGTGGGGGCCGCCCCGGTGAGAAGATGGTCAAGCCGCTGCTCGATGCTGGCGAGCAGCGAGCTGGCGCCGATGCGGAACAGGTCGGGTTCGGTCCAGGCCTTGCCCAGTTCCTCCTTCATCAGGGTGAGCCAGGCCAGCGCATCGGCGGCGGTGCGCAGCCCGCCCGCGGGCTTGAAGCCCACGGTCTGGCCGGAGAGCGCCTGATAGTCGCGGATGGCGCGCAGCATGGTGAGCGACACCGGCAGGGTGGCGTTCACCTCCTCCTTGCCGGTGGAGGTCTTGATGACATCGGCCCCGGCCATCATGGCCACCATGGCGGCGCGGTGGACATTGCGCAGGGTCCTGAGGTCGCCGGTGGCGAGAATGGCCTTCATGTGGGCAGCGCCACAGGCCTCACGCATGGCGGCCACCTCATCGTAAAGGGCCTGCCAGTTCTGGGTCAGCACATGTTCGCGGAAGATGACGATGTCGATCTCGGCCGCGCCTTCAGCCACGGCGTAGCGGATCTCGGCAAGGCGGGCAGAAAGCGGCGTGAGCCCGGCGGGAAAGCCGGTGGCGACCGAGGCCACCGGAATGCCCGAGCCCGCCAGCGCCTTCACCGCATGGGGCACCATGGCGGGATAGACGCAGACGGCGGCCACATGGGGCGGATTGTCCCTGCGGCCCAGCGCCAGCACCAGATCGGGACGCAGGGGAGACATGGCCTTGGCGCAGAGCCGCTCCACCCGGCCTCTGGTGTCGTCGCCGGCGAGGGTGGTCAGGTCCATGCATTCAATGGCGCGGGTGAGCCACAGGGGTTCCTGTTCGCGGGCAATGCGGCGGCGCGACAGATCGGCCACACGGCTGCCAACTGCGGCGGCATTCACCTGCGCCCGGGCAAACCAGTTCTGATGGAACGCCGTTCCGGTGTTGCGCGGAATGGACTCATCATGGGTGTGGACGGTCATTTCCCACCTATCGCGCAGGGGGAAAGGGCACGCAAGGGCAGGTGCCGGAGCGATATTCAAATTAGAATAGGTCAAATCTACTGACCTTTTGACCCGGCTCAAAGACGGCACGCCTGGGCGAGATTACAAGCCGTTAAGGTTTCAGATTAGACTAATTCGAATCTGTAACCCCACCCTGCATGTGCAGGAACCGCAACTGATTGAGGTTATCCATGAAATTTCTCACATCCATCCTGTTGGCAACCAGCCTGTTGGCGGGCAGCGCTGTGGCCGACGAACTGCGTGACAAGGCCGTGGCGGCGTTCAAACCCCTTCCCTCCACCCTCCCTGCGGTGAAGGGCAATGTTGTGACCCCGGAGAAGATTGCTCTGGGCAAGGCGCTCTATTTCGACCCCCGGCTGTCTGCTTCGGGTGTGTTTTCCTGCTATTCCTGTCACAACCTGACCACCGGTGGTGACGACAACCTGGAAACCTCCATCGGCCATGGCTGGCAGAAGGGGCCGCGCAATGCCCCGACATCGCTCAATGCGGTGCTGAACGAGGCCCAGTTCTGGGATGGCCGCGCCGAAGACCTGAAGGCCCAGGCGAAGGGCCCGGTGCAGGCGGGCGTGGAAATGGCCAATACGGCAGACAATGTCGTGAAGACGCTGACCTCCATGCCGCAGTATGTGGAATGGTTCAAGGCCGCCTTCCCGGAGGAAAAGGACCCGGTGTCCTTCGACAATATGGCCAAGGCCATTGAAGCGTTTGAAGTGACGCTGCTGACGCCGGCGCCGTTTGACGCCTATCTCAATGGCGATGACGCCGCTCTCAGCGATGCCCAGAAGAAGGGCATGGCCCTGTTCATCGACAAGGGCTGCGCATCCTGCCACAACGGCGTCAATGTGGGTGGCCACGGCTACTATCCGTTCGGCGTGGTTGAGAAGCCGGGTGCGGCCATTCTGCCGGAAGGCGACAAGGGCCGCTTTGCCGTCACCAAGACGGCGGACGACTCCTATGTGTTCCGCGCCGGGCCGCTGCGCAACATTGCCATCACTGCCCCCTATTTCCACTCCGGCAAGGTGTGGGACCTGAAGGAAGCGGTGGCGGTCATGGGCACGGCGCAATTGGGCGCCACGCTGAACGACGACGAGACCACAGCCATTGTGGCCTTCCTTGAGTCGCTGACCGGCAAGCTGCCGGAAATCACGGTGCCGCAGCTGCCAGCGGAAACCGCCACAACGCCGCGGCCCACGGCTGAGGTGGTCAAGAAGTAAGATTGGCGGGGCGGTGAAGGCCGCCCCGTCTCCGAGCCTCCTGAGGATCCGCAGGGGGAAAGTGGAAAGGCCGTCCCGTCCGCCAATGGGGCGGTCTTTCTTTTTCCGCAATCGCGGCGCACAGTGCGGGCTGAGCGCTGAGGCCGGTGTCATGGAGGACAGGATGACGGCAAAGCGGGTGTTGGCAGCGGCGGCGGCCGTGCTTGTGGTGGCGCTGGGCGCCACAGCAATGGCGCAGGACAAACTCAAGGTGCAGAGCTGGCCGGGTGACTTTGACCGGGTGCCGTGCGATGTCTGGCAGAAGCAATCCGACGGCAAATGGGTGCAGGTCAGGACCGTGACCGACGGGCACCTGGATTTCTGGGGCTACTGGTTCCTCAAT
The DNA here is from genome assembly GCA_937873445.1 of uncultured Alphaproteobacteria bacterium. Classification (GTDB taxonomy): domain Bacteria; phylum Pseudomonadota; class Alphaproteobacteria; order Rhizobiales; family Aestuariivirgaceae; genus Aestuariivirga. The sequence goes on along the minus strand of CALMWF010000041.1, from coordinate 94,900 downwards.
ACCCATCAATCTGCCGTGCTCGATCAGAAGTGCGGAAAATAGCGGGGCGCGGCTTCAGCCGGTCCATTTCTCACGCAGGGTGACGAGTTCCTCTGCCGCCGTGGGGTGCAGCGCCATGGTGGCGTCGAAGTCGGCCTTGGTGGCCTTCATGCGCACGGCAATGGCCACGGTCTGAATCATCTCGGCGGCGTCCGGCCCGCAGATGTGGCAGCCGAGCACACGGTCGCTCTCGCCATCCACCACCAGCTTCATCAGCATGCGCTCATCACGGCCTGAGAGCGTGTGCATCATGGGGCGGAAGGTGGTCTTGTAGATGTCGATGTGCTTGTGCGCCTGGCGGGCCTGGGCTTCGGTCAGGCCCACCGTGCCGATTTCCGGCTGCGAGAACACCGCCTCGGGAATGAGGCTGTGGTCTACCCGCGTCGGCTTTCCGCCGAACACCGTGTCGGCAAAGGCATGGCCCTCGCGGATGGCCACGGGGGTGAGGTTGACCCGGTTGGTGACGTCGCCCACCGCATAGATATTGTCCACGCTGGTCTGTGACCCGTCATTGACGGCGATGGCGCGGTGCGGCGTCAGTTCCACGCCCGCCTTTTCCAGGCCCAGGCCTTCGACATGGGGAAGCCGCCCGGTGGCGAAGAGAATGTGCGATGCGCCGAAATGGGCGCCGTCATTGAGTTCAATGCGCACGCCATCGCCGGAGCGGGTGAGGGCCGTCACATCCGACTTCAGCCGGATCTCGATGCCCTTCTTCTTCATCTCGGCGGCGAGGTGATGGCGCAGGTCATCATCAAAGCCGCGCAGGATCTGCTCACCGCGATAGAGCAGGATGGTTTCAACCCCCAGCCCCTGCATGATGCCGGCAAATTCCACGGCGATGAAGCCGCCGCCGACAATGGCGATGCGGCGCGGCAATTTTTCCAGATGGAAGATTTCGTTGGAGGTGATGGCCAGTTCGCGGCCCGGCAGATGGTGCGGAATGAAGGGCGCGGCCCCGGTGGCGATCAGGATGTATTTGGCCGAAACGGTGCGGCCAGAGGCAAGCCTCACCGTGTGGCGGTCGGTCAGCGCGGCGTGTTCAAGGACGATCTCCACACCCGCCGTTTCGAGATTGCGGGTGTAGATCCTGTTGAGCCGGTCAATCTCGCGGTCCTTGTTTTCAATGAGGGTGGCCCAGTCGAAGCTCACCTTCTCGGTGGTCCAGCCGAAGCCCACGGCATCTTCAAAAGCCTCGGCGAAGCGGGAGGCATAGACCATGAGTTTCTTGGGCACACAGCCGCGGATGACGCAGGTGCCGCCGACGCGGTATTCCTCGGCAATGGCCACGCGCGCGCCATGGCGGGCGGCAATGCGCGCGGCGCGGACCCCGCCGGAGCCCGCGCCAATCACAAACAGGTCATAGTCGTGCTGGGTCAACGGCTGATGATCTCCACACCCCTGGGCGAGGCAATGAAGGCCTTGCGGGCCACATTGATGAACAGGCCCGTATCCATCACGCCCGGAATGGAGGCGAGATAGGCGTCGAGCTTCACCGGGTCATCGATCCTGCCCAGCTTGAGGTCGACGATCATGTTGCCATTGTCGGTGATGTAGAGCTTGTTATCCTTGGTCATGCGCGCGCCGATGCTGCCCTGATATTTCAGGTTGATAAGCAGGCGCTCGATCTTCATGGCGGTGGCGCGCGAGCCGAACAGGGCAATCTCCACCGGCAGCGGGAAGGCCCCGAGCTGCTTCACCTTCTTTGATTCATCGGCGATGACGAACATCTGCTTCGACGAGGTGGCGACGATCTTCTCGCGCAGCATGGCGCCGCCGCCGCCCTTGATGAGATGGAGTTCCGGCGTGATCTCGTCGGCGCCATCCACGGTGAGGTCGAGGACGGGTTCCTTCTCCAGCGTGGTCAGCGGAATGTTGAGGCTCTCAGCCTGCTTCTTGGTGGCCTCGGAGGTGGGCACGCAGGTGAAATTATAGCCCTTCCTGATGAGTTCGCCGACGCAATCGACGAAGTGCCTCGCCGTTGAGCCGGTGCCCAGACCGAGTTTCATGCCGGTTTTCAGATGGGGCACGATGGCTTCCGCCGCCTGCCGCTTCATCTGGTCGGCGGTCATGTCCTTGCTCATTTGCCCAGGCCCCCCATCAGCATGTATTTCATTTCCAGATATTCCTCGACACCGTGGTGCGAGCCTTCGCGGCCCAGACCCGATTCCTTGACGCCACCGAAGGGCGCTTCGGCCGCCGAGATGATGCCCTCGTTGATGCCGACAATGCCATACTCCAGACCCTCGGCCACGCGCCAGACGCGGCCGATGTCGCGGGTGTAGAAATAGCAGGCAAGGCCGAACTCGGTGTCATTGGCCATGGCGATGGCCTCGTCCTCGGTCTTGAAGCGGAACAGCGGCGCCACCGGGCCGAAGGTTTCCTCACGCGCCACCGCCATGTCGGGCGTGACGCCGGTGATGAGGGTGGGCTCGAAGAAATTGCCGCCCAGGCGCTTGCCGCCGGCCACCACCTTGCCGCCCTTCTTCACGGCATCGGCAATGTGTTCTTCCACCTTGGCCACGGCCGCGGCATTGATGAGCGGGCCGGTGGTGACGCCGTCCTCGGTGCCGCCGCCCACCTTCAGCTTGTTCACCGCCACGGCGAGCTTTTCGGCGAATTTGTCATAGACGCCGTCCTGCACCAGCAGGCGGTTGGCGCACACACAGGTCTGGCCGGCATTGCGGTATTTGGAGGCCATGGCGCCCGCCACCGCCGCATCAAGGTCGGCATCGTCAAACACGATGAAGGGGGCATTGCCGCCCAGTTCCAGCCCCAGCTTCTTGATGGTGGGGGCGCACTGGGCCATGAGCATGCGGCCGATTTCGGTGGAGCCGGTGAAGGTCAGCGCCTTGACGATGGGGCTGGAGGTCATTTCGGCGCCAATGTCGCGGGCCGAACCGGTGATGACCGAGAACACGCCGGGCGGAATGCCGGCGCGTTCGGCCAGTTCGGCCAGGGCGAGCGCCGAGAGCGGCGTTTCGCTGGCCGGCTTGCAGACAAAGGTGCAGCCCGCCGCCAGCGCCGGACCGGCCTTGCGGGTGATCATGGCGTTGGGGAAGTTCCACGGCGTGATGGCGGCAACCACACCCACCGGCTGCTTCACCACCACAATGCGGCTGGTGGGCCAGGGCGAGGGAATGGTCTCGCCATAGATGCGGCGCGCCTCCTCGGCGAAGAATTCCACGAAGGACGCGCCATAGGCCACTTCGCCCTTGGCTTCGGCCAGCGGCTTGCCCTGTTCGGCGGTCATGATCTGGCCGAGGTCGTCCTGATTTTCCATCATCAGGTTGAACCACTTGCGCAGGATGGCCGAGCGCTCGCGGGCGGTTTTGGCGGCCCAGCCCTTCTGGGCGGCCTGGGCGGCCTCGATGGCGGCGCGGGTTTCCTTCTGGCCCAGTTTCGGCACGGTGATGATGGGGCTTTCATCAACCGGGTTGGTGACAGTGATGACATCGCTGCCGCCCAGCCATTTGCCGTTGATGTAACACTTGTCCTTGAGCAGCGACTTGTCCTTGAGTAAGTCCTTCAAAGCGGGGGCCTTGCGCTGGGTCATCCGTTTCTCCCAATTGATGTGGCATGGGTGTTAGCACGGGCGCGGGAACGGCTCAAACGGGCCAGATTCAGGGAGTGGTGATGCCAGTTCGTGGCCTTGTTTTCGATCTTGACGGAACGCTGGTGAACACCGCGCCCGACCTGCTGGCTGCCACCAACCATGTGCTGGCACTGGACGGGCTGGCGCCCCTGCAGGCCGCACAGATGAACAATTTCGTGGGTCACGGGGCCAAGGCGCTGCTGACCCGCGGCTTCACGGCGCGCGGCTGCACGCTGTCCGGCGCCGCGCTGGAAAGCCGCTACCGGACATTCCTCGATTTCTACATGAACAACATCGCCGCCGCCGGGTCGGCGCCCTATCCCGGCGTGGTGGCACTGATCGAAAGGGCCAAGGCCCATGGCCTGGGCCTTGCCGTGTGCACCAACAAGCTGGAGGCGCTGTCGGTGCGGCTGCTGGATGAACTTGACCTGTCGCGCCATTTCGGCGCGGTGATCGGGCCGGACACCATCGGCGTGGCCAAGCCCGACGCCGCCCCCTTCCGCGAGGCGGCCCGGCGGCTCAACGTCGCCGCGGCAGAGGCCCTCATGCTGGGCGACAGCGAGACCGATGTGCTGACCGCAAGGGCGGCGGGTGTGCCCATCATCGCCGTGCCCTTCGGCTTTACGCCGGAACCGGTTGAAACCTATGGGCCGGACCATCTGGTGCAGCACTTCGACGAGGTCTGGCCGCTGCTGGAACGGCATTATCTGTGAGCGCCGGGGGCGGGCTTGACTTGCCCTGCCCTGCCCCTTAAGACGCGCGAACCCTGTGGGCGATTAGCTCAGTTGGTAGAGCACTGTGTTCACATCGCAGGGGTCACTGGTTCGAGTCCAGTATCGCCCACCATTTCCCTTAATTGAGCCGACATATCATCATGGCAGCGTCAGGCTGTCGGGTGCTTGTGCGGTGGCCCGCCTTGGGATTATGTCGCGGGCATGAATGAGACCGGTGAACCGATGGGCACAGGGGGCGTGGCCGCGCTGGTGGCGGCTCTGCCCGATCCCACCGTCATTCTCGACAGCCAGGGGCTGGTGCTCCATGCCAACCGGGCGGCCTTCAGCCTGGTGGACACGCTGACGCCCGGCCAGCCTCTTACGCATTCGCTGCGCTCTTCGGCCCTGCTGGAGGCGCTGACCCAGACGCTTTCCGACGGCCAGAGCCGGCGCGCGGCCTATGAAACGCGCGGCACCACCCCGCGCCAGTTCGAGGCGGTGGTGGCGGCCATTGCCGGGGGCGGGCCGGAGCGGGCCACCCTTCTGGTGCAGATCCGCGACCTGACACGCGAACAGCAGGTGGAGCGGATGCGCGCCGATTTCGTGGCCAATGCCAGCCATGAATTGCGCACGCCGCTGGCCTCACTCACCGGCTTCATTGACACGCTGCAGGGGGCCGCGCGCGACGACGAACAGGCCCGGACGCAATTTCTTGATCTCATGCAGGCGCAGGCCGCCCGCATGAAGCGGCTCATTGACGATCTTCTGTCGCTGTCGCGCATCGAGATCAACGAGCATCTAAAACCCGCAGCCGAGGTGGAGCTTGCCGCCACCGTCAGGCAGGCGGCGGATCTTCTGAGGCCGGAAGCGGAGAAGACGGGAACACCGCTTCATCTTGACCTTGCCACAGCGCTGCCAATCATGGGGGCGCGCGAGGAACTGGTGCAGGTGTTCTACAACCTCATCGAAAATGCCCTGAAGTATGGCGCAAGCCCGAGGGGGATTGAGATTGTCGCGCGGCGCGAGGGCGATCAGGCGGTGGTGTCGGTCACCGACCATGGTCCGGGCATTGCCGCCATTCACATTCCCCGCCTTACCGAAAGGTTCTACCGCGTCAGCGTGCAGGACAGCCGGTCGCGCGGCGGCACCGGGCTGGGGCTGGCCATTGTGAAGCATATTCTCAACCGGCACGAAGCCAGGCTCGCCATCACCTCCACCGTGGGCCAAGGCACCACATGCCGCGTGGCGTTTCCGGCAGCAGAATAACTTATCGTCATATTTCAACAGCTTAAGCCGTCATAAACATGTGATCTCGCTGTCGCATGACTCTCATCATCGCTTTCTAGCTTGCCATCCGTCACAACGGAGACATTGAACATGAAACGCATGATGATCGGCCTTGGTGCCCTGGTTCTCGCCGCTTCGCCGGCCCTGGCGGGCCGCGACCAGATCCGGATTGTGGGCTCGTCCACGGTCTATCCCTTCACCACAGCGGTGGCGGAAGCCTTCGGCAAGGCCACGGGCATGAAGACCCCGGTGGTGGAATCAACCGGCACCGGCGGCGGCATGAAGCTGTTCTGCGCCGGGGCGGGCGAGGACACGCCCGACTTCACCAATGCCTCGCGCGCCATGAAGAAGAGCGAGTTTGAAACCTGCGTCAAGAATGGCGTGGCTGAGGTGGTGGAAATCAAGGTGGGGTTCGACGGCCTGTCAATCGCCCAGTCCAAGGCGGCCAAGCCCTTCGGCCTGACCAAGACGCAGCTGTTCCTGGCACTGGCCAAGACCATTCCCGACAAGGACGGCAAGCTCATCGCCAATCCCAACAAGAACTGGTCTGACATTGACCCCGCCCTGCCCGCCACCAAGATTGAAGTGCTTGGCCCGCCGCCCACCTCCGGCACGCGCGACAGCTTTGCCGAACTGGTGATGGAAAAGGGTGCCGAAGGCATTGAAAGCCTGGCCGCCCTGAAGAAGGCCGACGCCAAGGCCTTTGAGGCGGTGTGGAAGGCGATGCGCGAAGACGGCGCCTATGTGGAAGCGGGCGAGAACGACAATCTCATCGTGCAGAAGCTGCAGGCCAATCCGGATGCCCTGGGCATTTTCGGCTATTCCTTCCTGGAGCAGAACGAGGCGACGCTGTCCGACATTCCGGTCGATGGGGTGGAAGCCTCCTATGACAGCATTGCCAACGGCACCTACAAGGTGGCCCGGCCGCTGTTCATCTATGTCAAGAAGGGCCATGCGGACAGCATTCCCGGCATGAAGGAATTCATCGCCGAATATGTGTCTGACAAGGCGCTGGGCGAGGACGGCTATCTGGCCGACAAGGGGCTGGTGACGCTGCCTGCCGATCAGGCCGGAGCCAGCCGCAAGGCCGCACTTTCTCTGGAGCCGCTGCAGGCTGACAGCCTGAAGTAGCCCGAGCGGACGGGGGGGACCGCGGATGAACCGGCCCTCCGAACGTCCATCTGTTCCGGCGTTGACCCCCATGAGCACGGCATTGACCACAGCAGCACGAACAGGATTTGCCCTCACCACGAAAAGCACCTCGGCGCGGCGTCGCTTTGAAGGTGCGGTGCGGATGGTCCTGCTCGTCTGCTCCGCTGTTGCGGTGGCGACGACGCTTGGCATTCTGGCCTCGGTGCTGTTTGAGAGCTTCGTCTTTTTCCGGGAGGTGCCGCTTCTCTCCTTCCTGTTCGGCACGCAATGGGCCCCCACCGGCAGCCCCGCCGCCTTCGGCATTCTGCCGCTGCTCGCCGGAACCATTCTGATTACGGTGATTGCCCTCATCACCGCTACGCCGCTTGGCCTGTTCTCGGCGATTTATCTTTCCGAATACGCCACCCCCACACTGCGCAAATCGCTGAAGCCGGTGCTGGAATTGCTGGCTGGCATTCCCACCGTGGTGCTGGGTTTCTTTGCTGCCCTGACGGTGGCTCCCTTCATCCGCCAGGTGGGCACTGGGCTCGGTCTTGATGTTGCCTCGGAGTCGGCGCTGGCGGCTGGCCTGGTCATGGGCATGATGATTGTGCCGCTGATTTCGTCGCTGTCTGACGACATCATCAACGCCGTGCCGCAGAGCCTGCGCGATGGTTCACTGGCCATGGGGGCAACGCCATCGGAAACGGTGAAGCGCGTGGTGCTGCCCGCCGCCCTGCCCGGCATTGCCTCGGCCATCATGCTGGCCATCTCGCGGGCCATTGGCGAAACCATGATTGTGGTCATGGCGGCGGGGCTGGCCGCCAATCTGTCCTTCAATCCGCTGGCCGCCGTCTCTACCATCACGGTGCAGATTGCCACGCTGCTGGTGGGCGATCAGGAATTTGACTCAGACAAGACCCTGTCGGCCTTCGCGCTCGGTCTGGTGCTGTTTTTCTTCACCCTGGCACTGAATATCGCCGCCCTGCGGCTGGTGCGCAAATACCGGCAGCACTATGAGTAGTCTCAACGCACAAAACCCCACCCTGCGGCGGCGGCGCGCGGCCGAAGCCCGGTTCCGCCGCTATGGTGCGGCGGCCCTGGCGCTCACCTCGCTGTTTCTGGCCTTTCTGATTATCGATATCGTGGGCAAGGGCTGGCCTGCCTTTGTTGAACATCGGGTTGAACTGCCGGTGACGCTTGATTCCAGAAAGCTGGCGGAAAAAAACTACGACGGCCTGATCAAGGACGCGATCTTCGCCCGGTTTCCGGAGGCGCAAAGCCGCGGCCAGCGCAAGGCGGTGCTGGCGCTGTTCTCGCATTCCGCCGAACAGGCGCTCGCGGCACAACTGGCGGAAGCGCCGGCCGCCGCCGGGCAAACCGTCAAGGCCGAGGTGCTGCTCTCCGATACGGCCGATCTCCATCTCAAGGGTCTTTCGCACCTCGCCGATCCGGCCGCCATTGACGCGCTCACGGCGCGCCTGCCGGTGACAGCGCATTTTTCCTGGCGCTTCTTCAGTCATGGCGACTCGCGCGAGGCCGAAGAGGCTGGCATCAGGGGGGCGCTCATCGGTTCCCTGCTCACGGTGGCGGTGGCGCTGGGGCTGGGGCTCATCTTCGGCGTGGCAGCGGCCATCTATCTTGAGGAGTTTGCCCCCAAGAACCGGCTGACCGACATTATCGAAGTGAACATCAACAATCTTGCCGCCGTGCCGTCCATCATCTTCGGCCTGCTTGGTCTGGCGGTGTTTCTCAACGCCTTCGGCCTGCCGCGCTCATCGCCGCTGGTGGGCGGGCTGGTGCTGTCACTGCTGGTGCTGCCCACCATCATCATTGCCGCACGGGCGGCGCTGAAGGCGGTGCCCCCGTCCATCAAGGAGGCGGCACTGGGTGTGGGCGCTTCTGAGCATCAGGCGGTGTTTCACCATGTGCTGCCGCTGGCGCTGCCCGGCATATTGACCGGGGCCATTCTGGGCATGGCCCGCGCCTTCGGCGAAACGGCACCGCTGCTGATGATCGGCATGGTGGCCTTCATCGCCGATGTGCCAGGGAGCATCAGCGACGCGGCCACGGTGCTGCCGGTGCAAATCTATCTCTGGTCCGACCTGCCGGAACTGGCATTCCGGTCCAAGACGGCGGCGGCCATCATGGTGCTGATTGCCGTGCTGTTTGCCGCCAATGCGCTGGCCATTTATCTGCGCAACCGCTTTGAGAGGCGGTGGTAGGAGTTGTCATGAACGATGCATCCCCCCCACTGATGAAACCGCCCCTGCCGCGCATTCTGGCCGACCGGCCCGAGAAGATGGCCGCACGCGGCGTCAACATCCATTATGGCGACAAGCATGCCATCAAGGATCTGTCCATCACCATTCCCGACCGCGCGGTCTCCGCCTTCATCGGCCCTTCGGGCTGCGGCAAGTCAACCTTCCTGCGGGCGCTGAACCGGATGAACGACACCATCCCCTCCTGCCGCATGACCGGCGCCATTACGCTGGACGGGCGCAACATTAACGACCCCGATGTGGACCCGGTGCAACTGCGCAGCCATGTCGGCATGGTGTTTCAGAAGCCCAACCCCTTTCCCAAGTCGATCTTCGAGAATGTGGCCTATGGGCCGCGCATTCACGGTCTCTGCGCCAGCAAGGCGGAACTGGAACAGCGTGTGGAGGAGAGCCTGAAAAAGGCCGGCCTGTTCGGGGAGGTGAAGGACCGGCTGCACCAGCCGGGCACCGGCCTTTCCGGCGGCCAGCAGCAGCGCCTGTGCATCGCCCGCGCCATTGCCGTCAACCCGGAGGTGATCCTGATGGACGAGCCGTGTTCGGCGCTGGACCCCATTGCCACGGCCAGGATCGAAGAGCTGATCGACGAGTTACGCCAGAACTTCTGCATCGTCATTGTCACCCACTCCATGCAGCAGGCAGCACGGGTTTCACAGCTCACGGCATTTTTCCATCTGGGAACGCTGGTGGAATTCGGCGATACCGATAAAATCTTCACCGCGCCCACGGACCAGCGCACCCAGGACTACATTACCGGCCGCTATGGTTGAGGACTGATACATGACGGAACACACCTACAAGGCCTATGACGAGGATCTGGGGGCGCTCAAGACCTTGCTGGCGCGCATGGGCGGGCTTGCCGAGGAACAACTGGCGCGGGCCACCGATGCGCTGTCGCGCCGCGATGGCAAGCTGGCCGATCAGGTGATTGCCGATGACGAGAAGATCGACGCGCTGGAACGCGAGGTGGAGCAGAAGGCCATTCTCACCATTGCCAAGCGCCAGCCCATGGCGCGCGACCTGCGCGAGATCATTGTGGCCATTCGCATTGCCTCCGACCTTGAACGCATCGGCGATCTGGCCAAGAACACCGCCAAGCGCACCCATGCCGTATCGGAGGCGCTGCCGCGCAAGCTGATGACCGGCCTGGCGCGCATGGGCCGCCTGGCCCAGGACCAGTTGAAGGCGGTGCTGGATGCCTATGCGGCGGGGGATGCGGCACGCGCCCTTGAGGTCTGGCATGCCGATGAAGACCTTGATGCACTCTATACTTCGATCTTCCGCGAATTGCTGACCTACATGATGGAAGATCCGCGCCTCATCGGCATGTGCACCCATCTGCTGTTCGGGGCCAAGAACATGGAGCGCATCGGCGACCACACCACCAATATTGCCGAGAACATTCACTATCTGGTGCATGGCAGCGTTCTGGCCGGAGAGCGGCCCAAGAAGGACATGACCAGCACCACCCGCTATGAGGAAAGCCCATGAGCGCCTCGCTGCTCATTGTCGAAGACGAAGAACCCCTGCAGATCCTGCTGTCCTATAATTTTTCGGCGGAGGGATATCGGGTGCGCCAGACGGCGCAGGGGGAAGATGTGGCCCGCCTTGTTCAGGAGGAACGGCCAGACCTGATCATTCTCGACTGGATGCTGCCGGGCATTTCCGGCATCGAGGTGTGCCGCATGCTGCGCGCCAAGCCGGAGACGCGCAGCATTCCCGTGATCATGCTAACGGCGCGCGGCGAGGAGGCGGAGAAAATCCGTGGTCTCGCCACCGGCGCTGACGATTATGTGGTGAAACCTTTCTCGGTGCCGGAATTGCTGGCGCGGGCGCGGACCGTGCTGCGCCGGGTCAATCCGGAGGCGGTGGCCGATGTGCTGACCATTGGTGACATCATGCTCGACCGGGTGGCGCGGCGGGTGAGCCGCAACCGGCGCGATGTCAATCTGTCGCCCACGGAATTCCGCCTGCTTGAACATCTGATGCAGACGCCGGGCCGGGTCTATGCCCGCAGCCAGCTTCTGGATGCGGTGTGGGGGCGCGACATCTATGTTGATGAGCGCACGGTGGATGTGCATGTGGGCCGGCTGCGCAAATCGTTGCAGCGGGGCCGCGAACCGGATCCGATCCGCACCGTGCGCGGCATGGGCTATGCGTTTGATGAGCGCTTCGGCAGGACGGGCCGAAACTGATCCTCAACTGGCGGCGAGAATGACGTGGCTGGCGTCGAAGGCGGCGGTGAGCCGCTGCCCCGGCGCCACAGCAAGCGCCTCGGCATCAGCCTGATCCACCACCGCCGTCATGGTCTTGCCGTCACCGATGTCGAGTGTCACCTGTGACCTGCCTGCCCCGTCCTGACGCTTCAGCACCGTGGCCGGGAAGCGGTTTGCGGGCTGGCCAGCAGCCGAGGCAGCAGGCGACAGATGCACAAAGGGCGCCTTGACCAGCGCCAGAACCTTGCGGCCGGGGGCCAGTTGCAGTTCATCGGCGGCGGCGTTGGTGACGATGGCCTGAATGGCGGTATCACCAGCAATGCGCAGGCTGACCGACACATCGACGGGGCCGCGCTCAACCGTCACCACTTCGGCGCGGAAGACATTGCGGGTCGACAGTTTCACCCCCAGCGTCCAGAGAAAATCAGCCTCGATGTCGCCCAGGCCCTCGGCCGCCATGAGCGTGGATATGCGCGACAGGTGGGTTTCCAGCCGGTTGAAGGTGGCAATGAGTTTCAGCCCCTCCGCGGTGATCTCGGCCCCGCCGCCCTCGGCCCCGCCGGCGCGCGTCAGCAGCGCGGGCGACGGCAGCAGATTATTGATGGCGTTCACCGCCTCCCACACCGTCTTGTAGCTCAGCCCCGCCATCTGCGCGGCGCGGCTGATGCTGCCGTGCTGCGCTACCAGTTCAAGAAGCCGGATGCGCTCACGCCCGAGCAGCAGGCGGCCATTGCGCCGAACCGCCAGCAATGCATCAATATGTTGATCGTCCATGCCCAAGCTTTCTGCAGCGGCGCACCGTGACGCGACACGGCCCACCCCATGCGGGCGGCAGCTTGTCTGATTTTGATCCGCCCGTCAAAAGCGGGGCGACAGGTGTCGGCTGCCTGATGGCGGGGAGGTTTTTGCGGTGACTAAAATGAGCCTCTGAGAGGCGTATTTTCGAGTTCCCGTCAGGCGACAGTCATGGCTCCTTCACCCAAGGTCACAGAGCCGAAAGCTTGCACGCGCATGCATAATCCCTCATATTCGCCGCAATGAATAATCAGCCAAGGGCTGGGAGGAAGACGTGCACACTGTCATCCGCTGCGGCGGCGTTTGGAGGCTGGCCGCATGAGTGCTGAACCGCATGTGACGCGCTCGCCCAAGAGCTGGGACGAGATCAAAACCACCACCTGCTACATGTGTGCCTGCCGCTGCGGCATCAAGGTCTATCTGAAGGACGGGCGCGTCAGCTACATCGAGGGCAACCGCGACCACCCGGTGAACAAGGGGGTGATCTGCGGCAAGGGATCCTCCGGCATCAAGCAGCATTATTCCCCGGCGCGGCTGGCCAAGCCGCTGTTGCGCGTGGGCGAGCGCGGCAAGGGCGCGTTCAAGGAGATCGAGTGGGACGAGGCGCTGACGCTTGCCACCTCCTGGCTGTCCGAGGTGCGGCGCACCGACCCGAAGAGGCTTGCCTTCTTCACCGGCCGCGACCAGAGCCAGGGCCTGACCGGCTGGTGGGCCACCCAGTTCGGCACGCCCAATTATGCCGCTCATGGCGGCTTCTGTTCGGTGAACATGGCGGCAGCCGGGCTTTACACCTTCGGCGGCGCCTTCTGGGAATTCGGCGAACCGGACTGGAAGCACACCAAATATTTCATGCTGTTCGGCGTGGCCGAGGACCATGGCTCCAACCCCATCAAGATGGGGCTGGGGAAGCTGAAGGAGCGCGGGGCAAAGTTCGTGTCGGTCAACCCGATCCGCACCGGCTATTCGGCCATTGCCGATGAGTGGGTGGGCATTCGCCCCGGAACCGACGGCCTGTTCGTCGGCGCGCTCATTCACGAGCTGCTGGCCGCGCAGAAGATCGACGGCGAATATCTGACCCGCTTCACCAATGCGCCCTGGCTGGTGGTGGAGAAGCCCGGCACGGCGGAGCATGGACTTCTGGCCCGCGACCGGGATGGCAACACGCTGGTGTGGGACGCAGCAACCAGGGCCCCGGCTTCGGCCCTGTCGCCCACCGCCACCCCGGCGCTGATGGGCCGCTTCACCCTGAAAGACGGGCGCAGGGTTGCAACCTCCTTCACGCTGCTGGCGGAACGTTTCCTTGGCGATGACTGGAAACCCGAAGCGGTGGCGGACCGTTGCGGCGTGCCTGCCGCCAGCATCAAGCGCATTGCGGCGGAACTGGCGCGGGTGGCCTTTGACGAGGCCATCACGCTGGATGTTCCGTGGACGGATCACCTTGGTCGCCGCCATGACAAGATGGTGGGACGGCCCGTGTCCATGCATGGCATGCGCGGCATCTCGGCCCATTCAAACGGCTTCCACACCTGCCGGATGATCCACATTCTGCAAATCCTGCTGGGCACCATCGATGTGCCGGGCGGCTATCGCTACAAGGCACCCTACCCCAAGCCCATTCCGCCGGGCATCAAGCCCACCGGCAAGCCGGGCCAGGTGAAGCCCAACACGGCCCTGCCGGGGCCGCCGCTGGGCTTCGTCACCGCTCCGGAAGATCTGCTCATCGACGAACACGGCGCGCCGCAGCGGCTGGACAAGGCCTTCTCATGGGATGCGCCCATGTCGGCCCATGGCCTCATGCATATGGTCATCACCAATGCGGGGCTGCGCGATCCCTATGGCATTGATGTGCTGTTCATGTACATGGCCAACATGAGCTGGAACTCGGCCATGAATGTTCCGGACACGCTGAAATATCTGACAGCCAAGGACGAGAAGACCGGCGACTATGTGATCCCCAGGATCATCTATGCCGACAGCTATCAGTCGGAAATGGTCTATTACGCCGATCTGGTTCTGCCGGACACGACCTATCTGGAACGCTGGGACTGCATCTCGCTGCTGGACCGACCGATTTCCGAACCCGATGGCCCGGCCGATTCCATCCGCCAGCCGGTGGTGGAGCCGGACCGCGACGTGCGCCCGTTCCAGACGGTGCTGCTGGACCTTGGTGCGCGGCTGGGCCTCAACGGCATGGTGAAGGAAGACGGTTCACCGCGCTATCCCGGCGGCTATGCCGACTACATTGTGAATCATGAGCGCACGCCGGGGGTGGGGCCGCTGGCGGGTTTCCGCGGTGCCGATGGCAAGGCGGAGGGCAAGGGCGCGCCCAACCCGGACCAGCTCAAGCGCTACATCGAGCATGGCTGCCACTGGTTCCATGAACTGCCGGAGCACATGAAATACTACAAGCATGTGAACCGCGACTATCTCGACTGGGCGGTGGGCTTTGGCTTCCTCGGCAAGGCAGACCCCATCATCTTCCAGCTTTACAGCGAGCCGTTCCAGAAATTCCGGCTGGCGGCGGAGGGCCACGGCAGCATTGTTCCGCCCACGGAGCATCGTGCCCGCATCCGCGATCATTTCGACCCCCTGCCCTTCTGGTATGCGCCCTTTGAGGGCGAGATGGTGAAGGCGGAGGACTTCCCGCTGCATGCGGTGACGCAACGGCCCATGGCCATGTATCATTCGTGGGGGTCACAGAATGACTGGCTGCGGCAGATTCTGGGGCGCAACTGGCTGTACATGGCGCGCGAGACGGCGGCGGCCAAGGGCATTGCCGATGGTGACTGGGTGACTGTCACCTCGCATCACGGCCAGATCCGCGCGCAGGCGCGGCTGATGGACGGGGTTGAACCCGGCACGGTGTGGACCTGGAACGCCATTGGCAAGCGCTCCGGCGCCTGGGCGCTGGACGCCGATGCGCCGGAGGCGAAGCAGGGCTTTCTGCTCAATCACCTGATCTCGGAACTGCTGCCGGAGCGCGGCGGCGGCTATCGCTATTCCAACAGCGATCCCGTGACCGGACAGGCGGCCTGGTATGACCTGAAGGTGCGCATTGAACGCGCCGCCGACCAGTCCGGCGAGGCCGACCCGCAATTTCCCACCCTGACCGGCATCGGGAGGACGGCATGACCACATTGCCCGACACCACCCGCCCCGGCCAGAAGAAGCTCGGTCTGGTCATTGACCTTGACACCTGCGTGGGCTGTCAGGCCTGTGCCACATCATGCAAGGAATGGAACACACAGGGCTATTCCGCGCCGCTCAACGACTGGGATGCGCGCGGGGCCGATCATTCCGGCTCATGGCTCAACCGCATTCACGGCTATGAGGTGAAGGAGAAGGGTCAGGCGCAGTCGCGCATTGTCAATTTCCCGCGCTCGTGCCTGCATTGCGAGACGCCGGCCTGTGTCACCGTGTGCCCCACGGGCGCTTCCTACAAGCGGGCCGAAGACGGCATTGTGCTGGTCAACCCGGACATGTGCATCGGCTGCAAGCTGTGTTCCTGGGCCTGCCCCTATGGCGCGCGCGAATATGACGAGGTGCAGGGCGTGATGAAGAAGTGCACGCTCTGTGTGGACCGCATTTACAACGAGAACTTCCTGCCGGAAGACCGCATTCCCGCCTGTGTGCGGGCCTGCCCCACCGGGGCCAGGCACTTCGGCGATCTGGGCGATCCGGCCTCGGCGGTGTCGCAACTGGTGGCGGCGCGCGGCGGCTTCGCGCTGCTGCCGGAGATGGACTACAAGCCGGTCAATCGCTACCTGCCGCCCCGGCCGCGGCGCGACGCCACCACGCTGGCGCCGGAGGCGCTGCCGCGTGGCGATGGCTCGGCCATGGACCGGCTGTTCCAGTGGGCGGATGGCCTGCTGGCGGGGCATGCGGGCACTGCCCCTGCTGCCCGAAAGGTCAGCCGGGTGGCGGCCATCAAGCGCCGGGTGAAGTCCGCCGTGGCCGCGGTAAAATCAAAAAGCAGGGGCAAAAAATAATGCATCCCGCCTATTCCGTCATTCTGTTCACCACCGCCTCCGGCGCGGGCTATGGGCTGCTGGCGCTGCTCGGCCTTGCCGGTGCGCAGCATGGCCAGGCGTCATCCACCGCCTTCGGCATCACCGCCATGGTGCTGGCACTGGGCCTCATCAGCGTGGGGCTGTTGTCGTCCACATTCCATCTCGGCCGGCCGGAGCGGGCCTGGCGCGCCTTTTCGCAGTGGCGGTCGTCATGGCTGTCGCGCGAGGGCGTGGCGGCGGTGCTGACCTTCCTGCCGGCGCTGGCCTTCGGCGTGGTGTGGTCCGGGCTTTATGAGGCGCCGCAATTCATTGCCCCGCTTGGCATCATCACGGCGGTCATGTGCGCCATCACCGTGTTCTGCACAGCCCAGATCTATGCCAGCCTGAAAACCATTCGCGCCTGGCACCAGAGCCTGACCGCACCCGTCTATCTGGTGTTTGCGCTGGCCACGGGGGCGGCGCTGCTGGCGGCGCTGGCCGCTGTGTTCGGGCGCTTTCAGCCGTTTCAGGTGTGGCTGGGGCTGGCGGCGCTGGCCGCCGTTCTGGTGCTGAAGGCGCTGTACTGGCGGGCCATTGACGCCGCCCCCCGCAGCCACACTATGGAGGCCGCCACCGGTCTGGGGCGCATCGGCCAGGTGTCGCAATGGGAAGTGCCGCACACGGCCATCAATTTCGTGCAGAAGGAAATGGGCTATGTGGTGGCGCGGCGCCACGCGGCGCGGCTGCGCCTCATGGTTCTGGCCCTGCTGCTGGCGGCCATGCTGCTGCTTCTTGTCAGCCTGAAGGCGCCGCTGCTGGCGCTGGTGGCGGCGGCGCTGGCCTTCACCGCCACCATGGTGGAACGCTGGCTGTTCTTTGCCGAGGCCCAGCACGTCTCCACCCTGTTCTATGGCGCCAAAACGGCCTGAGAGGGCGCGCCCCAGAGGGCAAAAATCAAAGGGCGCGGGACATCACTCCCGCGCCCTTTTCGCATACCTTGGTTCGGATCAGAACTTCTTGTTGTAGCCGAAGCCGAACTGGATCTGATGCATGTTCAGGTCAACTGTGCCGCCGGACGGCCCCATGGGGGTCAGTTCCGGGCCGCGGACATGGCTGGCGGGCACAAACATGCCGAAGAATTCCAGCGTGCCGGTGTCGGAGGTCTTGTAGGCCGCACCCGCCGTGATGTGATGCTGCACCACGCCCGGCGCCAGAATGTTCAAGGTCACATCGGTGCCCTTGATGGGGCTGGTCACATAGGCATAACCGGCGCGCAGCGTCCACACGTCGCTGGCCTTGTATTCGGCACCGATCTTGAAGACGTCGACATCCTTCCAGCCGAAGCCCGGGCCATTGTCATCACCCAGGGGGGCACCGGTCGGGAAGCCGTTGGCCACCGCTTTCACATCCTCATAGAAGATGTGCTGGTAGTCGAAGTTCAGTGTCAGGTCCGGCGTGGCATCAAAGGACAGGCCGGCGGTGATGGAGGCCGGAATGTCAAAGTCACCCTGCTCGGCAAAGAGGCCGGCATATTTGTCAAACTTGGACATCCACATCTTGGTCTGGCCGGCAACCGCCAGGCGCAGGTTTTCGGCCAGATCAAGCTCGATGCCGCCGCGCAGGCCGGCGCCGAAAGCATAGTCATAGCCATTGTTGGTGAGGTGGGCGGCGTCCGACGACATGGGCGCAAAGGCACCAAGGCCGACGCCCTTGAAACGGTGGCCCACCAAAGTGGGCGCAATGCCGACCTTCACCGGGCCGAAGCGGTGCGCATAGCCCACCGACAGGAAGGCCTGCATCATGTCCACGCCGGCCTTGCCGCCGCAGAACACGCCAGGGCCGCCCATGCCGCAGGCATAATCGGCGGAATAGTCGGTGTTCATGCCGCCGTTGCCATAGAGGGTAATGCCCCAGCTCGAGTTTTCATCGATGGGACGGATATAGGCAGCGTTGGGAATGGCGAAGAAGTTGGAGTCGCTCTTCACGCTGCCGGTCGGAACCATGCCGGTGCCGGTGCCGTCATAGCCGCGGAAGGGCATGAAGGCTGCCGCACC
Source organism: uncultured Alphaproteobacteria bacterium (assembly GCA_937873445.1). Lineage (GTDB taxonomy): Bacteria > Pseudomonadota > Alphaproteobacteria > Rhizobiales > Aestuariivirgaceae > Aestuariivirga. The sequence continues at coordinate 76,805 of CALMWF010000041.1, read as the reverse complement.
CAGCGACCACTGCTTCTCGAGCCCGACGATGCCGGCGGGGTTCAGCGCCAGCGCCATGGCGTCAACCGAATCGGCAACACCGGTGCCGCCCATGGCGCTCTGACGCGGGCCGAAGCCCAGCTGGAAATAGCCTTCGGTGGCGGAAGCCAGCGAACTGCCCAAAGTCAGCGCCGCCAGCCCAACCGCTGCAAACAGAGTTTTCTTCATGATCCCAGTCCCCTCAGGGCGCGCCTCGTTTTGCCTCGGAGGTCGCGCCGGTTCACAATGATGGTCAAGTCTTCTTAATCACAAAACGGTAAACATTGCCCGTCTGGCCGGATTCAACCAGTTCATTGCCGGTGGTGCGGCAGAAGGCGGCGAAGTCGGCAACCGCGCCCGGGTCGGTGGCCAGCACTTCCAGCGTCTGGCCGGGGCTGATTTCATTGATTGCCTTCTTGGCGCGCAGAATGGGCAGCGGGCAGTTCAGGCCCTTGGCGTCGAGAGTCTTGTCAGCCATGATGTCTCCTTGGCAATCAGATAAACAGGTTGATGTCGGATTTGGTGGCGAGGTCGACCCAGGAGGCCGCACCGCCGAGAACCGGCCCTTCGATCATGTCCTCCATCTTGTATTCAAAGAGGTCCATGGTCATCTGGCAGGCAATCATCTTCACGTCGGATTCAACCGCCGCCATGCGCAGGTCCTCAATGGAGGCCACGCCCTTCTTCTTGATCATGTTCTTCATCATGACCGTGGCTGCGGCATCCACGCCCGGCAGCATGCCGACAAGGTTGGGCATGGCCATGTGCATGCCGGCCATGGGCATCTTCATGGCGGGATTGCCCAGCGGCGAAACCTGAAGGTCGAGTTTCTTCTTCAGAAGCTCAAGACCGTAGAAGGTGAAGAACATGGTCACCTTCACATCCATGGCGGCTGCCGTGGTGGCGAGAATGAAGGGCGGGTAGGCCCAGTCGAGCGAGCCCTTGGTGACGATGATGGACATGCTCTTGGGATTGTCAGCCATGGGGCTCTCCGTAAATACCGGTATTTGTTATGCTTATTTGCGCAAACTCATATATTAGAATGGATGAAATACCATGATTCAGGCAAGGTCAAGCAACATACCCTGCCACCTCCGCATAAGGAACATGACTGTGTTGTCCGGGAAACAGCCCTTGTTCATCAGCAGCCCAATCTATTACGCCAAGGGCTATCCGCCGGGGCATCCTCTGGCCATCGGACGCATCGGACCGGTGACGGATATTTGCCGGATTTTAGGTTTTCTTGATGCCGATAATTACCGCGCCAGCGGCATGGCCGATGATGCCGTGCTGACGCGGTTTCACCGCGCCGACTATGTGGCGGCGGTGAAGGCGGTGAGCCGCAGCGGCCAGGCCAGCCGGGCAGAGCGCGAAACCTTTGCGCTGGGCACCATGGAAAACCCCGTATTCACAGGACTTTTCGAACGCGCGGCAAGTTCGGTCGGAGGTTCCGTGATGGCCGCACAGCTGGCGCTGGCCGGACACCTTGCCTATCACCCCGCAGGCGGCACGCATCATGGCCGCCCTGACCGCGCCTCCGGCTTCTGCTATTTCAACGATCCGGTGTTTGCCATTCTGACACTTCTCGACGGCGGTCTGAAGCGCGTGGCCTATGTCGATGTTGATGCCCACCATGGCGACGGGGTGGAGGATGCCTTTGCACAGGATGCAAGGGTGATGTGCATTTCCGTGCATGAGGAAAAGCGCTGGCCGGGCACCGGACAGGGCCACGGGCCGCAGGCGCGCAACTTTCCGGTGCCGCGCGGCGTCACTGATTCGCAGTACAGAGCGGTGATGGAGGCTGGCGTCATGCCGGTGCTGGCCGCTTTCGCGCCGGAGGCCGTGGTCATCACCTGCGGGGCTGATGGCCTGGCCGGAGACCCCCTGTCCGGCATGATGCTGAGCAATGATGCGCTGTGGGATGCGGTGGTGGGCGTGGCGGGGGCGGCCCCGCGCGCCGTGGTGCTGGGCGGCGGCGGTTATAATCCATGGACCACGGTGCGCTGCTGGGTGGGACTGTGGGGAAGACTCAACGGCTATGCATTGCCGAAGCGCCTGCCTGAGGCCGCCACAAAGATTTTATCTGCCCTCACCTGCGATCTGGTGGATGATGACGAAATCAATCCGGCCTGGCTGGTCACCCTGTCGGATGCTGTTGCGGAGGAATGATGAAGCTGATTGATGAGCTGCGCGCCGAGGCGGCGCAAACCCAGAGCATGTTTGCCGCCCAGCTGCTGAAGGAAGACATTCTGCGCCTGGAGAAGCTTGAGCAGCTGGCGCGGGTGGAACGCGATGCCGCCCGCTTCGGCAAGGCTGCCCTGCTGCTGGGCTGGACCCAGGGTGATTTGCGCACCTTTGAACTGAACCCGGAACTGGCCGCCTTCATCGCCGCCGTGTTTGCACGCCATGCCGCCAGCCCCACGGCTGATGATGCGCAGATTGCGGCCGCCTGGGCGGCCCTGAACAAGCGCCGCATGGACCTGCTGGTGGGCTGCCTGAGCCGCCCCCGACTCGACTGAACAGCGACGGGCGCGATGGCCAGCACAGCCCGCGCCATATGATAGAGTCTGCCTTCCGACTATTGAAAAAACAAAAGCCGGCGGCAGCGCCACCGGCTTTCATGCATCCGTGCGGATGGATCAGGCGCAGCCGGCGAAACCGTCGGCGGCCATCTTGGCCTCATACTTGGCGGCCACCGCCGAACCCGGTGTCAGCGTGGCCTTAACGCCCGCCCAGTCGGTGGGCTTCAGCAGCACCATCCAGCCCTTGTCATAGGGATCGTCGTTGGCAAGGCTGGGCTTGCCCACCAGTTCATCATTGATCTTCACAACCTCGCCCGCCACAGCGGACTTGGCGGGGCCGACCCACTTGCCGGATTCAACCGTGGCGCAGGACTTGCCCGCTTCAATGGCCTTGCCCGCCTTCTTGGGCGTGAAGGCAACAAGCTGGCCCGCCAGCGCGGTAGCCACCGTGGTCATGCCGAGGCGGACATTGCCGTCACCCATGTCGCGGAACCAGATGTGATTGTCGACGTCATACAGAAGATCGTCGGGGAGATTGCAGCCTCTGACTTTTGGCATATTCAGCCTCTTGCTTGGGTTTGGAGTTCGTCTTTGTCCAACGCTCGAATTGGTCTGGAAGAACAGCAAAATTCACCGAGTTCCGCAACTTCCATTTTGCCGCGCACAAACAGCATGAGATGCTTGGCCACCATGACCATCATGGCGCGGGTTGCGGCATTGCCAGCCTCGGGGCCGCCGTCCTTGAGCAGATTATAGTGCCAGGCCAGCTCGCGGCAGGTTTCACGGCAGGCGTTGAAGGAGGGTTCATCCTTCGCTCCCTGATGATGGAGCGCCAGCAGGCGGAAGCTTTCACGCTTCGCCTCGGTGGGGGTGAAGCCCTTTGCCTCCAGCCAGTTCTCAAGGATCTGTTCGCCCAGAGCAAGCAGCCTTTCCGGGCTCTGGCCCGGCGCCTCAATGGCGCGCTCAATATCCTCCCAGGGGGTGGCCATCAGATGCCCTTGGCCTTCAGCACCGAGGACGCATCCGAGACATTTTCCTGCAGGCCGACCTTGCGGTGCGACAGACCCATGGCGATGCCCAGAAGCTGGGTGAAATAGATCATCTTCACATTGGTCTTGATGCCGAAGACCTTTTCGGCACGGATCTGGTGCATTTCCAAACCGGCATGGCAGGTGGGGCATTCGGTGGCGATCACGTCGGCACCAGCCGCCTCGGCGGTTTGCAGAATGTTGATGCAGAGCTTGGTGGAAGTATCGGAATCACAGAGCGTGTGGGCACCGCCACAGCAGGCACTCTTCAGCGGAAAGTCCACATTGGTGGCGCCTGCCGCACCCAGAATGTCATCCATGAAATGCGGGCGGAAGTTTGATTCCGTGCCCGGGCCCGCGTCACGCCCGGGGAAGATGTGGCGCGGGCGGGTGTACATGCAGCCGTAATAGTTGGCCACCTTCAGGCCCTTGAGCTTGCCCTTGGTGCGCTCGCGGATGCCCTCCTCGCCGATGGATTCCTTGATCCAGTCCACCGCGTGAATGATTTCAATCTGACCGGCCTTGTACGGTTCGTGGCCGGCCTTTGCGGAAATACGCTCCACCACCTCGCGCGATTTTTCCTTGTGGCCAAGGTCATATTCGGCCTTCTTGAGATTGTGGTAGCAGCCGTTGCACGGGGCCATCACCTTCTTGTGGCCCATTTCATTGGCAGCAATGGAGAGAACGCGCGACGACAGGTAGGTTTGCACCTCATTGTCGATGTTCTTGGTTTCCATGGCGCCGCAGCAGTTCCAGTTCTTCACATCCTCAAGCTCAAGGTCGAGGGCGCCGGCCAGCGCGCGGGTGGAGCGGTTATAGCCGTGGCCGGTGCCGTCCAGCGCACAGCCGTGGTAGTAGGCCACCCGCTTCATGGTGTTGATGATCTCAGCCATTGCGCTTTCTCCCTATTCCGCGGCTTTCTGGTGGGCGGGCCGAACCTCGGCCTGCGCCATGCTGATCAAGTCATCCAGACCCAGCGCCTGGCGTTGTTTCTTTTCACTTTCGTGGACATAGTCATCAAGCGCCGGACCAAGCCGTTTTTTCCAGCCCGACACGCGCGGCGGGAAGATCTGCTCGATGCCCATGCCGAAGACGTAGTGCATGGGCAGCTTCACGGCGATGCGCTTCACCATTTCGATGAGCCAGTCCTGGAACAGCGAGCGGCCGGTGCGCTTGAACAGCATGCGCATGGTCTTGCCTTCCTCGATGCGGCCGGTGGCCGAAATCTGCTCCATGAAGGCTTCGTCGAAGTGGGTGGAAGGATTGACCTCGGTGTGGCCTTTCAGCTCCAGCCATTTGGCGGTGGCTTTCATGATGCCTTCCGGCACCACGTCACGCGGGCAGATGTTGGTGCACTTGTTGCACGACACGCACTGCCAGATGATGTCCTTGTCGCGCAGAAGCTCGCTCTCCAGGCCCATGCGGATGAGATAGATCCAGTAGCGCGGGTTGAAGCGCGGCTCGATGGCGTTCACCGTGCAGCTGTTGGTGCAGGAGCCACACTGCCAGCAGCGGTGAATGTTCTCACCCCCCGGCAAGGCCTGAATTTCATCCTGCATCTTTTCATTATAGTCGGTGATGACACGGGCATTGATGAAGGTGGACCAGTGGCCCGACACGTCAATGCCGTCGATGACGATGTTTTCCTGGCTTCTGATGTTTTCCGGGCGGATCAGCGATTTTTCATGAATGGCCATGGTTCAATCCCTTTCAGCCGAGGAGCTTGTGATCGTCGATGATGAAGGCGCTGCCGTCGATGGACTTCAGGCGGGCGCGGCCGGAGCGCGGTTCCACCCCGTCAAGGCCCAGCAGGCGGCGGGTATATTGCATGGGGTCCTGGGGTGAGGCGAAGTCGGCCCTGAGATAGGTGCCGCCCTGGGCGCAGATGTAGTGCGAATAGACCTGGGCGGTGAGCAGATCCATGTAGAACAGATGGTCGCGGAACACGCCGTTCTCGGTCAAGAGCGTGGCAAGGTCGCGGCGCAGCGCCAGGAAGGTGTCATATTTGTCGCCGGCGGGAATGATGGTGTGATCGACATTGTCGCCGAACCACATTTCACGCAGCGCGCCGGTGTTGGTGGCGGCATCCCACACCCAGCGGCACATGAGCGGGTAACGCTCCGGGTCGGTATAGTGCAGCACCTCCGCCGCCAGGTCGCGCACATAGCTGTGGGCGCGGTCCTCCGGGAAAAGACGGGCAAAGGCGGCCATGCGCTGGTCGGTCGAGGCGGTGTCGCCGGCGTCATCCAGCAGAATGGCCAGCCCTTCGCGGATCAGCTTCATGCCCTTTTCATCAAGATAGGGCGTGATGCGGCGGCGCACCGACGACATGAAGGTGGCGAGACTCATGAAGGTTTCGAGTGGCACCGTCCGGTGCTTGCCGGAGCCGAGCGCATCCTTGAACAGGTCGGACTTGAGCTTTACCGCTTCCACGTAGCGCTCAATGCCGCCCAGTTCCTCAGCACCCGTAATGACGGCCTGCAGCGCCTGCCGCAGCACCTCACCTGAAAGGTGAAGCTCCGGCAGGGGCGGCAGCGCCGTCGCACCCTTGGGCGCGCTATGGAAGGCCTTCCAGCGCATGGGCCTATTCGGCGGCCTTCAGGCCAGCACCCTGGGCCGTGGCATAGGCGGCAAGGGCGGCGGCATTGGCCTGGGCAATGGAGTCGTCAATGGTTTCCGGCCCGGTGGCCGAGCCGGCCACAAACACGCCGGGCCGCGAGGTTGCGCCCTGCGTGCCATAGCTGTTGGCCTTGCCGATGTAGCCATGGGGCTCCAGATCGATGCCGAAGACGGCCGACAGCAGCATGTTGTCGACATTGGGGTCCATGCCGATGGCCTGCACCACCATGTCGAAGGGAATGGTGATGGGGCGCTTGACCAGCGTGTCCTCGCCCTTGACCAGAAGCTTGTCGCCCTGGGCGGTCACTTCGGCAATGCGCGCCTTGATGTACTTGACCTTGAACTCCTCCTGGCTCTTCCAATAATACTTGGTTTCCAGCAGACCGAAGGTGCGGATGTCCATGTAATAGACATAGACGTGGCAATCCGGCAGTTCCTCGCGGATTTCCATGGCGAGATTGGCCGACACCGAACAGCAGATCTTGGAACACCACTCGCGCCCGATCTGGCGGTCACGCGAGCCGACGCACAGCAGGATGGCCACGCGCTGCGGCTTCTTGCCGTCAGAGGGGCGGCGCACGCCCTGGCCGGAGGAGATCATCTGCTCCACCTGTGCGGTGGTGACCACATCCGGGAACATGCCAAAGCCCCATTCGGGCTTGTTGATGGCGTCAAAGTGGGTGAAGCCGGTGCACAGCACGGCCGAGGCCGCCTCCACCTTCTTGCCGTCCGAGAGCGTGGCGGTGAACTTGCCCGGCTCGCCCTTGAAGTCCTTCACCGTGGTGGAAAGGCGCACGTCCACAAGCTTGTTCTTTTCAACACGCGCGATCATGCCGCCGATGGCGTCCTTGGCCCACTCGCCCGAGGGCACCAATTTGGCATAGCCCGAAACGATGGGCGCGCCGCCGAGATGGGGCAGCTTTTCCACCAGCACCGTTTTCTGGCCAAGCTGGGCCAGCATGTGGGCGGCGGAGAGACCGGCGGGGCCACCGCCAACAATCAGAATGGGTTTGCTCATGTGCGTTGCTCGATTTTCTTGAAGCCGGGACCGGAAGTGATCATGCGGCGCGGGTCATAAAGGTTTTCCTGTTTGCCCGCCTCGACATCGGTGAGATAGGCCTCGAATTCGGCCTTCTTGGCCTGCCAGTCGATGCCCATTTTTTCCATGAGCTTTTCGGTGGCAGAGGCATGCCAGTGGGACTGCACGATCTTGTAGGGGTGAGCACCCATGGCGAGGGCGGCAAACTGCACGTCGGCGAGGATGGGCAGTTCATAGTCCTTGCCCACGGCCTTGCCGATCCACTGGTTCTTGTCGAGGGTGGTAACGCAGCCCGTATCATGGCCGATCATCACGTCGGACCTGGCCTCCTCCACCGCCACCTTGATCTTGCGGTCAAGAGCGAAGGAACGGGTGAATTCACGCTCGGAGATGATGTGGCGGAAGCCGAAGCCGCAGCAGTCATACCAGGTTGAATAGTCAATGACCTGGGCGCCGAGGGCCTGCATGACGCCGGTGGAAACGGCCACGCGGTTGCCTTCCAGAATGTCGTCGTCATAGATCGCGTCCTGCGGAACCATTTTATAGACGTGGCAGGCGGGATGAACGGTGGCGCGGATGTGGCTCACGTCAATCACCCGGCGTTCGGCGATCTGGTGGCGCATCATGTGCACCCATTCGGAGTAGTGAACGATCTCCTCCGGGATCAGCAGCTTGCCATCCACCAGGCGGCCGAGCTTCTCGAGAATTTTCTTCACGTTCTCGCGCAGCTTGGCCGAGGACAGCAGATAACCGCGCACTTCCTTGTAGTTGCCGAAGGAGGTGCCGCAATGCACCAGCGGGTAGTAATAGCCCTCCGGCAGGCCCTGGGCCTTGGCCGCCACATAGGCCTGATGGAAATTGCGCAGGAACACGGCGGCCAGGCTTTCCAGATTGCCGATGCCCGAGCCATGGTAATTCCAGGCTGTGCAGGAGGTCTGGTCGGTTTCATCGAGATAGCGCGTGCCGAACTGGTTCATGATCCAGAGCAGCGAGGCGGGGTAGCCCGGAATGTTGCCGCACTGGCCGCAGGACTTGTGATGCCAGAGCTGGTTGGTGGGGATTTTCTTGTCCCAGCCATAAATGGTCTTGGCAATGACCGGCTCATGCTCATCGCGGATGCGGTGCACAACGATCTGGCCGTCCTTTTCCAATTCCCACATGGCGTCGCGCACGTCCTGCACGCGGTCCTTGTTGACCAGCATGGAGCGCTTGTCGATCTTCTGCTCAACCCAGGCGGTGGCGGTGCGCGCATCCTCCGGGCTCAGGTTGGCGGGGCGCCACTCGGAACCGTGCCCGGTGAAACGCTCGCCTTCAGTGGTGGTCGGCTTTTTCGCCATTCGTGCTTCCTCCCAGGCGCTGATCAAGCGCCGATCGTTGCTGGATCAATCGTCGTCCTGCTCGTCCAGGAAATCTTTCCACTCGTCGCGCTTCTCATCCATGATGTCGGTGATGACGTCGAAGAGGTTCTGGTCGATGGTTTCGAGTTGGTCGAGAACGCCCGTCATTTCCCAGATGGTGTAGAGTTCCACCGAGGTCTTGAGGTTGACCTCCCAGGCGGTGGTGGTGGTGTTCAGGGTGGGCATGGGAATGGCGCGGCGCAGCGTTTTCAGCGGCGCCTTCACCTTGGCAATGTTGGGGCCCCAGTCGGCGAAATGATCGGGGTTGATCATGTCGGGGGCAAGTTGGTTGCCGGTGGAGATCAGCTTCAGCATGACGCGGCTGAAGGGCCGCAGCACGTTCTTGGCTGATTCCATGCCGTGCTTGATGGCGGTCTCGCGCATCAGCATGACGAGACCGCCGGGAGAGTTGCCGAACGGGCAGCGCGCCGCGCAGGTGTAGCACTGGGCGCAGGCCCAGATCTTTTCCTGCATGGCGTCGTAGATGCCTTCGAGATTTTCCGTCCACAGGAGCTGCACGATTTCGCGCGGGCTGTAGTCGTAATAATAGGCAGCCGGGCAAGTGGCGGTGCAGATGCCGCAATTCAGGCAGCCATTCAGCTCGTGATCGAAGCGAATGTCCGACTGAATGTCCTGGAAGATTTCTTCCAGCTTTGCGCGCGGCACCTGCGGCGCCTCTGACACGGGGTCGCCAATATACTCCTGAACCCGCGAACCGTGGGCATGGCTCATCCTGTGATGCTCCTTAGTAGGTGAGAACCTTGCAGTCGCCTTCCATGATCTCCTCAATCAGATACGCGCCGCCGACGATACCCGAGCATTCGGGAATAAGATCGGCTTCGGTCATGCTGAAGAGTTCAAGATTGGGGGAGCAGCATTTGAACACGGCGCCCGCGTCGTGTGCGTCCTTGATGAAATCATAGACGGTCTTGGGCGAGCCTTCCTTGACCACCAGCTTTTCCGCTTCGCCCTTTTTCATCAGGCGGCCGGAGGTGGCGGTGCAGATGACTTCAACTTCGTATTCCATGGCGGCGGCCACGGTGGCCTGGAAAAAGGGCGCGCCCAGTTCCTCACCGTTGCGCGGGTCCGTGTTGGCCATGACGATCAAGAGCTTCTTGCTCATAAATTCACTCCCATTGGGTTGGTGGCTTCAGCGCCGGGCCTGCCACTCTCTATTAGTGGACGGACCGGCACCAGCCTTAAGCCCACGAATATTAGCGTATTATAATTTTTTGGAGAAACGCAAGGGTGTCGTCTCGCACTTGCGTCTAACGCATAAGGCCGGTTTTCCCGATAATACCCGTCATAAGCGGTATTAAAGAATCCTCTATTTGGCCTTTGACTGCTGTCAGCTGATCCAGACCGGGGCCCGGATTTTCCGGAGATTCGGAGAATTCCATGATCAGATCTTCGGCCATGGCGCGCTTAAATCCGGGGTGGCCAAGGAAGCCGAAGACATTATCACCCAGTTGAAAGGCCGCTGGCGCACCGGCCTCATCACGCGAAAGTGTGACAGCATAGGCGGGCGGCACGGGCCGGTCGCGCATGTAGGTGATGTGCGGCATCGTTTCAGGCATGAAACCGGCCAGCGAATCAGGAGACTCGCGCCGGGCCGTGGCCACGGCAAAGGTGAGAGGGGCAGCCTCCGTCTGGCCATCGGCGGCAAGGGCCAGGATCTGGGCGCCGAGGCCGATGCCGATGACCGGCTTGCCGCTCATCAGATAGACGCGGGTGAGGGCCACCTCCTCAGCCAGGGTGGGCAGGGCGCGTTCACCCAGGCTGCCCCAGGGGCCGCCGCCCAGCAGAATGAGGCCATCGACCGTGGCCGAGCGGGCGGGCAAGGGCGTTCCCTCCGTAAACGGACGAAAATAGCGGTAGCGAATGCCGCGGCCGTCAAAATGATCCTCCATCAGACCGAGATATTCGGCCGAGGTGTGCTGGATGACATGAAGCAGTTTCATGCGGCCTTCGCCGTGGCCGCGCACAGGGCCGCCAGAAAATCGTCGGGCCGCACGCTGAGAAGGCCGACACTGGCGGTGCGGAAGAAGTCGGCCACGGTTACCGCCGTGTCGCTGACCAGACTGCCGCGCAGGGCGGCTTCAAGATCAAAGATGGTGCGCGGCGGGGTGACAAAGAAATCACCGGTGATGACCACTTCGCGATAGCGTGGCTCGTGCCGGCCCTCCAGCCGCACATGGGCAGTGATCATCCCACCCGGCGACTGCACCTCGCCCACCAGCACATCGGCATGGGCGGCGGGATCGTCAATTTCATAGACAAAGCCATCGGTGCCGATTTCATCGTCGTGGAGCTGTTGGGCCAGTTCCTCCTCGCGTGCGGTGATGTCCTGCCACTGCGGCGCTATTCCCAGTTTTTCGGCAAAGCCCTCCAGCATCACGCGCTTCACCTCCGAAAGGGGTGGCGGCGCGCCATTGAACAGTTCGGCAAGCGTGACAACGCGCGGGCCAGAAGCCGCATGTTTGGCGCGCTTGGCCTCGGGAATGTTGAGCAGGCTGACCATCACGGCAGGGTCAAGAGCCCCCAGCACCGTGCCCTGATAGAACAGTGTGTCGCCGTCGAAGAACCCGCCGGTGCCGGAGATCTTGCGGCCCCCCACCTCAATGTCGTTGCGCGGCCGGTAGCGGGCATCGATGCCGAGTTTCGACAGGCCATGGGCCGCCGCCTCGCAGATCAAACGCGTGAGATCGGCGAGCGAGGCAATGCCCAGTGTGTTGCGGTGGAAGATCAGCTCCCAGCCGAACTGGTGTTCGTCGAGATAGAGGGCACCACCGCCGGTGATGCGTCGGCCAATGCCCACACCCGCGGCGCGGCAGGCGTCAAGGTGAAGCTCCTGCGAGATCGCCTGATGGCGGCCCACCAGAACGGTGGGCGGAAAGGTGAGAAAGCGGATGGTGTCACCAATGACGCCGTCGCGATGCAGGTCAATCAGGGCCTGGTCAAAGGCAATCTGCGCCCTGCCCGCACGGACGCCAGTGTCGATCACACGGAATGGCTTCACGAATCGAGGCCCTCGAATTCCTCGCCCTCGCGGTATTCCTGGCCCGGCTTTTCGCGGCCCAGCTGGTGGCGGATGCGGCGCAGGTCGGCCGCTTCCGGCTGGAAGGGATAGCTTGCGATATTGCTGGGCGGGCTGTCGCCATAGGGCCGGTCGCAGGCGGAAATATCCTCGCCGAACTTGCCCGGGCAGCCGGAGGTGCGGAAGGCAAGGCCCGCGTCAATCACCGTGTCCAGTTCGCCCGACGGCAGACCGAAGTCGATGACCCGGCCATGGTTGTCGAAGCGCATCTGCGCCACCTTCACGCCGAAATAGTCAATGAGATAGCGGCCCAGCTGCACGCGCCGCCACTGGTCGCGCGGGGTGGCGGGCAGATGGTCCATGAGCGAACCCTTTTCAGGGAAGAAGCAGAACATGTGGCTGTGACCGCCCAGATCCTTCACCTGCTGGACCAGAGTGAGAATGTCATGCTCGGTCTCGCCCATGCCGGCGATGATGTGGACGCCGAATTTCTCCGGCCCGAAGATGTCCCTGGCGTCGAGCAGCACGTCCCAGTATTTTTTCCACGAATGCGGGCTGTCCACACCCTTGCCGCGGGTGCGGTCGAAGATTTCCGGCGTGGCGGCATCCAGCGCCACGGTGAACATGTCGGAACCCAGATCCTTCAGGCGCTGCACATCGGCGCGCGTCATGGTGGTGGGGTTGGAGAGGATCGACACGGGAATGTCGCTGGGGTCGATGCGCGCCGTCCATTTCTTCAGCACACTGACGGTATCCTCATCCGACTTGGGATGGGTGATCATGGAAATGCACATGCGATGGAAGGGGCTGGCCTTCACATCGCGCGCCACAATGTTCACCACCTCATCCATGGGCACGGCGGGCCAGTCGACGCGGATGAAGTTGCGGTCAGCAAAGTCGCGTTCGGCTTCGCGGTGGCGGGCAAGGCCGCAATAGGCGCAATTGGCGCGGCAGCCTTCCGGATAGGTGAGAAGCAGGTTGAGGCAGCGGGTGCAGGCGCAGCGGTGCATCTTGCCATTGACCACGCCCAGCGAAATGGCGGCGGCGGTGGACATCTGCACATAATCGGGCGAGCGCATGTGCGGTGTGAGCATGCGGTAGTCCGGGCGATAGACGCCGGCCGGTTCCACATTGTTCGCCTTGACGCGGGCGCCGTTCTTCATTTCCGCCGGTGTTTCACCGGCGGGGCGCGGCACCATCACCTCGAAGGGATTGAAATCAAGCCCGCCGGGAACGGGTTCGGCGGGGGTGGCGGTTTCGTTCTTGATGCAGCTCATGGTGTTCCTCGTTCTCAGGCCGCCCAGTATTCGGGATAGGCAATCCAGCCGACGCGCAGATCGTCGGTCTGGGGCAATTCATTGCGGGCATAGCAATCCAGCAGCGCCTGGCGGCGCTTCAGCGCCCGCGCCAGCGACGGGCCGAACAGATCATCCAGCTCTTCAATATAGTCGGCGGCGGCGTTTTCGCGCCCCGACAGCAGCGCCCTGGCGGCGCGGCCTGCCATGGTGCCGGAAATGACGGCGGCGGAAATGCCCGCCCCGGTGACCGGATTGGCGAGACCCGCGGCATCGCCGGCAAGAAAGACTGCAGTGGGGCCGAGATGACCCACCGCCTTCAGCATGCCGCCCACGGGAATGAGACCACCGGTGAGGCCCAGCACCTCCGCGCCGACGCGGCCTTCGTCAACCAGGCGGCGGTGCAGCGTGTCCAGAAGCGGCTTCAACTGGTCCTTCCATTGCGGCGCCAGCCCGATGCCGAGATTGGCCACCTCGCCCTTGGGGAAGAGCCAGCCATAGCCGCCGGGAAAGGCAGCGGAGAGGAAAATATCGGTGGCGTTGTGGGGCTTTTTCAGCGGCACGGTGATCTGGCGCGATTCCACACAGTCGTCATTGACCCGGCCAATGGTGCGGCCGACGAAGGAACGCGGCCCGTCGGCTCCGATGATGATCCGTGGCCGGATGATTTCACCCGAGGCCAGTTCCACCGCGCCGTCGGCGGCAATGGCCCGGACTGGGCTGCTGAAGCGGCATTCAACACCGGCCCCTTCCGCCTTCTTCACCAGATCGCGGTCAAAATCGGCGCGCGAGATCATGACGCCGCGAAAATCCGGGCTGTGGTCGCCCGCTTCCGTTTCGACATAGGTGACCATGCCCTCGATGGCCTGGCGGATGGACGCTGACAGATCGGCCACCTCAAGGCCGATGAGGGAGGGAACGAATTCGGCGCATTGCACCGGCTCTCCCGCCTGTTCGCGGCGGTCAACGCCCATGACCCTGCGGCCGTCGCCTGCCGCAGCGGCCGCCGCCGCTGCCCCGGCCGGGCCGAGGCCGATCACCAGAACATCAACGGGTGCGGGGCTTTTCATGCGGCACAGGTGGCAACCGCCGCGCGGCCGGTGGCGGGGTCGAGTTTCACCGAGCAGCAGGAATGCTGCTGTGTAAAGCTGCGGCCAATGGCACGGGCCACGGGGGCCGCTCCCTCCGCCGGGAAGGCAATGCCGTCCAGCCCGGCCATGACGGCATAGGCGTCGGTCATGCGCTTGTGCATGCCGCCGGGGCGGGCGCAGCCCAGCAGCACATCGCGGTCGGCCAGAGTTTCACGGGCCGACAGGAAGATCCGCCCGACCTCATGCACATCCGGCTCCACGAAAGTGCCGGGCTTGGCATAGAAGGGCATGATGACCACCAGCACCAGCGCATGGGTCTTGTAGCGCGCCACCATGTCGAGGGCCGTCTGCTCGCCCAGAATGCGGCCATAGTGCAGGCCGATGACGATGTGGGGCGAGACCTGCATGGTGGTGGCGCAGAGGGCGGCCAGGGTCTGCTCGAAATCCGCCACCGGCCGGTTGAGGTGATAGACATCGCGGATGGTTTCATCGGCGCCGATCACATCCATCATGGCGGTGTCGATGCCCGCCGCCTCCATGCGCCTTGCCGCCGGTTCATCGGTGAGTGCCGTGTGAATGGCGATGCGCAGGCTGGGAAAATCGCGCTTCAGCTTTTCCAAAACCGGATAGAAGCGCTCATACTTGATTTCATTGTGCCGGTTGGAGCCGCCCGACAGCAGGAAGCCCTGCAGGTTCTGGAGCATGATGAGGTCGCGCACCCGCCGGTCGAGGTCTTCCGGGTGCAGAGTCGGGATCATGGGTTCGAGAATCTTTGTCTGGCAGTGATCGCAATTCAGCGCGCAGGCCGAGCCGGTGATGGAGAAGGCGGGAAAACTGTTCTTGCCGCAGCCCTTCAGGTCGCCGGTGTCATATTCCTTGAAGGTGGGGGTGGAAAAGGTGATGGTGCGATGCCGGATGAGATCGCCGCGCGCCTCCATGGCGGCAACGAGGGCGGGATCGAACGCCGCGTCCTCCAGGTCTTCAATCCGGCCAAGGGCCGTTTGCCAGCTCATGACATCTCCCGGGTTTATTCACATTTTGGAATATCATGCCTGCTTCCGACACGGGGATCAATGGCGCTGACGCAAGGGTGACTTGTCCATAAGGACAATCTGATATTATGGTGGGGTGACGGTCGCCGCCAGAGCGCCGCGGGAGGACGATGAACACCAACCCCCATCCGTTGCGCGTGCCGCGACAGGTCCTGACGGTCAGTGACGCCGGCGTTGGCGCTGGCCATGCCCAGGATGATGCCGCGCGGCTTCTGGCCCATGGCCGCGGACTGACGGGCGACGAACTGCGCTTTCACCGTTTCACGCCGACCGCCAGCATCGGGCGCCATCAGGCGCTGGAGCGCGAGGTGCGGCTTTCGCATTGCACGGACAGGGGCATCGGGGTGGTGCGGCGGATCACGGCGGGGGGCGCGCTCTATCTCGACCCCGGCCAGCAGTGTTTCAGCCTCGTGGTGCCGAAGCTGGCGCTGGGTGACACGGTGGCCGATCGGCTGCGGCGCGGGGCCGAGATGGTTCAGGCGGGACTGGCGCGGCTGGGGGTTGAGACGCTTTTCAAAGCCCCCAATGACCTGCAGGTGGCGGGTCGGCAGAAAATTGCCTCGGTGTTTCTGGCCGAGGCGGACGACAGCGTCCTGCTGTTTGGCACGCTGCTGGTGGAGCTTGATATTGCCGGGGCCATGAAAGCCCTGCTGGTGCCCACGGAAAAGCTGACCGTGACGGGGCTGGAACATGCGCGCGAGCGGATGACGGATCTGGCCACGGTGATGGGCCGGGTGCCGGAGCCCGGTGAGATTCAGACCGCGCTGGCTGCCGCCGCTGCGGCGGTGCTGAACGCTGTGGCCGTGACCAGCCCCCTGCCCGCCGTGGCGGATGCCTTGCCCATGGCCATGCTGCCATGGCCGGTGGCGGGCGACACTTTCGAAACCAAGGACAAGGTGGAGGGGGCAACGCTGCGGGTGGCGCTGACGCTTGCCGCCGATGAAACGGTGACGGCGCTGCGCTTTGCCACCGACGGCCACTTCTCACCCCAGGATGCACTGAACCAGCTGGCCGCTGCCCTGCACGGCACAGCCATCACCGATGTGGCCGGGCGGGCGCGCGACTGGCTCTATGCTCACCCGCTTGATGCGGCGGGCTTTGGCGCAACGGATGTGGCGCGGCTCATTGACCGCGCCGCCGCCAAGCGCGGCCTGCAGCGCCTGATCGGGCTGACGCCGGAACAGGCCAGCGGCGTCATGCTGGCGGGCAGCGGTGCCGACCCGCAGGCCGCACTGGCGCGGGCCAGTGTCATGCTGGTGCCCTATTGCGCCAAGCCCAACTGGTGCAAGTGGCGCCACACCATTGACTGCGTGGAGTGCGGCCTGTGCGAGGTGGGCGATGCCTATACGCTGGCGCGCGAACGCAACATGGAGGTGATCACCATCACCAATTTCGAGCATCTGGCCGAAACCCTGGGCAAGATGAAGGACGCCGGCGTGCAGAGCTATGTCGGCATGTGCTGCGGCGACTTCTTCCTCAAGCGCCACCACGCCTTCCGCGACAGCGGCATGGATGCGGTGCTGCTCGATATCGAGGGGGCCACCTGTTACGAGTTGAACGAGGAACATCTGGCCTATGCCGGGGCCTTCAAGGCCGAAGCGCGGCTTGATCTCGAGGCGGTGACCAAGGTCATGGCCCAGGTGCCGGTCAATCCGGCAAGGCCCGCCATCAGCGGCGTGGAGCAGCGGCCCGGTGAAGCCAAATACCGCGAGCGGGCCGCGGCCTGCGGCGGCGCCTGCGCCTGCAAGACCGGTGCGGCGGAGAGCTGAGATGGCCCCGCGCCCTCCCGCCCGCAACGTCACGCCAAGGCAGGCCGCACATTATATAAAGCGTGGCGCGGTGCTGGTGGATATCCGCGAGGACTATGAACACAATGCCGAGCGCATTGACGGCGACCGGCTTTATCCGCTGTCAGCGCTGCCGGCCCACATCGACTCCGGCGGCAAGACCGTTATCTTCTATTGCCAGCACGGCAACCGCACCGATGACGAGGCTGAACGGCTGGGCCAGATGGTGAGCGGCAAGGCCCTGCTGCTGCAAGGCGGCATCGAGGCGTGGAAGGCGGCAGGCCTGCCCATCATTGGTGACGAGAAGGGGGCGGCGGGCGCCCTGCTGCTGCGCAAATTGCTGACGGCGCTGAACAAGGCCAACGGCTAATCTGGTTTCGGCGTCATCTCCGCGACCACGGCGCGGAGTGCTGCATGCTGCTCGTCGCCGCGCCGGATCACCTCCGGGTCCAGTTCGGCCATGGCCTGATAATGGGACAGATAGACCCGGCCGGTGAGGCGCTTGAGGAAGTCCGAGCGCTGCAGACGGTCCATGACCCGCCCCTTCACCTCGGACAGATGGAAGGCAACGCCCATGTCGTGAAGCTGCTGGTTGATGGCCTCGAGGCTTTGCAGGGCCGAGGCGTCAATGCTGTTCACGGCCGAGCAGATCAGCACCAGATCACGGATCTCCTTGTGCTGGGCGGCAAGGGCGGCCAGCTGCTCTTCCAGAAAGCGGGCATTGACGAAGAACAGGCTTTCATCAACGCGCACGCCCAGCACCGTGCCGGAGGTGATGACATCATAGCGCTGCTCATTGCGGAAATGCTCGGTGTTGGGCACCAGACCGACCACCGCCATATGGGGGCGGCTGGCGCGGTAGAGGTAAAGGGCGATGGAAACAAGCACACCGGCGAGCACGCCCATCTCCACCCCTGCCATCAGGGTGGTGACAATGGTAACGGCGGCGGCGGTGAAGTCGGCGCGTGAATAGGCCCAGGTGGATTTCAGCGTCTGCACATCGGCGAGCGACATGACGGCGACAATGACAATGGCGGCCAGAACCGCCTGCGGCAGATAATAAAGGAAGGGCGCCAGCAGGCCGGAGACCAGGGCTATGCCAATGCCGGTGAAGATGGACGCGACAGGGGTGCGGACACCGGCACTGTGATTGACCACGGTGCGGGAAAAGCCGCCGGTGACGGGAAAGCCGCCGAAGAATCCGGCCAGCACATTGGCGGCACCCTGGGCCAGCAGTTCGTGATCGGGCAGAACCCTGGCCCGTTCCTTGGCGGCAAAGGTCTGGGCGGTGGAAACAGAGCCGATGAAACCGACGAAGGCGAGAAGTGCTGCCGAGGGTGCCAGAGCCGCCCAGCTGGCGGGGTCGAAGGGCGGAATGGTGAGCGGCGGCAGGCCCCCCTTCAGCGCCCCGACAATGGCCACGCCGCGATCCTTCAAATGCCACTGATGAACGGCAAGCCCCGCCAGGGCGGCCACCAGCAGCGGTGCGGCACGGGCCACCAGACTGGCAGCCCCTGCCCCTGCCCCCCAGCGCGTCAGGAGGCCCGCCAGGTGGCTGCGGGCCAGTGACAGGGCGGCAATGGCGGAAACGCCGATGATGGCCGTGGGGAGATGGGTGGAGGGCAGGCTCTGCCACAGATGGGGCAGGATTTCCGGCAGCGTGGTGCCCGCGCCATGCACACCGAGAATGAGTTTGAACTGGCTCAGGGCAATGAGCAGCGCCGAGGCGGTGATGTAGCCCGAGGTGACGGGGTAGCTCAGGAAATTGGCCAGGAAGCCCAGCCGCGCCAGACCCATGGCGATGAGAAACAGGCCGCACAGCACTGCGAGCACCAGCGCCAGCGCGGCATATTCGGGCGAGCCGTGAACGGCAAAGCGCGACAGGATGGTGCCGGTCATCAGCGAGGTGATGGCGAAGGGCCCGATGGCCAGCGAACGGCTGGTGCCGAACAGGGCATAGCCCATGACCGGCACAATGGAGGCATAGAGACCAGCCGAGGGCGGCAGCCCCGCCTGCACGGCATAGGCAAGGGATTGCGGAATGAACAGGAAGGAAACAATGGCGGCCCCGAAGGCGTCGCCGAGAAAGGTTGAACGGTCATAGCGCCGCAGCCAATAGAGAAGGGGCAGCAGGCGTTCGGCACGGGTGGGGTTGCGCATCAGAAACCACGGCTGCGGACGAACCGGTTGATGGCGCGTGGCTTATCGCCCCGGGGATGGCGTGTCCACCGCCGCGGCCCCGGTCAGGACTGTGCTGGCTGCATGTCCTCGACCACGGCGCGCAGTGCGGCATGCTGCTCTTCACCCCGTTTTATCACGGAGGGATCGAGTTCCTGCAGGGCCTGGTAGTGCGAGAGATAGATGCGGCCCTTCAGATGCTCAAGAAAATGTGACCGTTTCAGCCGGTCCATCACCGGCCCCTTCACCTCCGACAGATGGAAGGTGACGCCCATGTCCCAAAGCTGCTGGTTGATCGATTCGAGGCTCTCCAGCGCCGAGGCATCAATGCTGTTGATGGCCGAGCAGATGAGAACCAGATGTTCCATGGTGCGGTTTTCGGCGGCAAGGCTGGTAAGCTGCTCTTCCAGATAGCGGGCATTGGCAAAGAACAGGCTCTCGTCAACGCGCACGCTCAGCACCTTGTCGGAGGTGATGACCTCATGGCGCTTGACGTTGCGGAAGTGCTCGGTGTTGGGCACCAGACCGACGGTGGCAATGTGCGGGCGGCTGGCGCGGTAGAGCAGCAGTGCAATGGACACCAGCACACCAGCCAGAATGCCAATCTCCACGCCTTCAATGAGGGTGATGGCAATGGTGACGGCGGCAGCGGCAAAATCGGCGCGCGAATAGGCCCAGGTGTTGCGCAGGATGGAGAAGTCGGCCAGCGACATGACCGCCACAATGATGATGGCCGAAAGCACAGCCTGCGGCACATGGGCAATGAAGGGGGCAAGGAAGGCCACCACAATGGCAATGCCGATGCCGGTGAGAATGGCGGCAAGGGGCGTTTGCACGCCGGCGTCATAATTCACCACCGAGCGCGAAAAACCGCCCGACACCGGAAAGGCCCCGCAGAAGGCGCTGAGAATATTGGCCGCCCCCAGGCCCATGAGTTCATTATTGGGCAGAATGATATCGCGGTGCTTGGCAGCAAAGGTGTGGGCGACCGAGATGGATTCGACAAAACCGATGATGCTGATGAGAAAGGCGGGCAGCAGCAGCTGGGTGATGGTGCGGAGCTCCAGGGGCGGCAGGGTGAGGGTGGGAATGGCGCTGGGCAGCGGCCCCAAAACCTTGACGCCCTTGGCCTCCAGCCCCAGCACCATGACAGCCACAATGGTGAGAAAGGCGGCAACCAGCGGCCCCATGCGCGACAGCATGGCCGCGGTGGACGGGGTGAAGCCCATGCTGCCCAGCAGCGGGGCAGCGCGCCTGCGCATGAACACCAGCAGCGCCAGTGAGAAGATGCCGACCAGTGTGGTGGGCAAATGCAGGGCGGGCAGATTGGCGGCAAGCTGCGGCAGCAGTTCAAACAGGGTGTTGCCCGAGGCGTGGATGCCAAAGATGTTCTTCATCTGGCTGGCGGCAATGAGAATGACCGAGGCAGTAACAAAGCCCGAGACCACCGGGTGGCTGAGGAAGTTGGCGAGGAAGCCCAGACGGAAAAGCCCCATGGCCGCCAGCATGAGGCCGGACAGCAGGGCCAGCGTCAGGGCCAGCCCGGCGTGTTCAGGGCTGCCGGCGGCGGCCAGCGGTTCCAGGGCCGAGCCGGTGAGCAGGGAAATGACGGCAACCGGCCCGACGGCGAGAAACCGGCTGGTGCCGAACAGGGCATAGCCCATGAGCGGCACGATGGAGGCATAGAGACCAGCCGACACCGGCAGGCCGGCCAGCAGGGCATAGGCGAGGGACTGGGGGATGAAGAGAAAGGAGACAATCGCCGCCCCCAGGGCATCGCGGGCAAAGGTAAGACGATCATAGCGCCTGAGCCAGTGGAGCATGGGCAGGGCCCGTTCCAGTCCTGTGGCATTGCGCATCTTCCGTCCCCTTCCCCTTGGCCTTTCCTGCCCCTCTCTGCGGATGCAGGACGCCCCCATGTGGGCGATTCGATAAAGAAGTATTTCTTATACCTGTTTTACTTGGTCGGCGATGGTATTGCTCGGATATGCAATCCTTGCATTGGCCCCAGACTCCAGCGAATGGACCGTGCCAAATTGGCGGACCGCAGGGCAAAATCCGGCTGTTTCGGCGGCCAAAAGAAGCCTTTAATCTGCATATATGTCAATGATTTATTATGTATATCAAGGCGTTGCATCTTTGTCCCCGTTCGGGTGTTTTTTGGCTATGTCACGGTGCCGCAGGGGGGCCTGAAACACCCCACTTTGATCTGGATCAGCACCCTCGGATCGCTCAATATTATTCTCTACGAATATCTGAATAAGCGCAAAGGAAATGCGCATGCGCACCGGCACTCACCCCACCACAACCCTCGTCCTGGGCATCGGCAATTCGCTGCTCACCGATGACGGGGTGGGCATACACGTCATTCAGGCCCTGGAGCCGCACGCCGCGCCCCATTTCATTGTCCGGGATGGCGGCACCATCGGTCTGGCGCTGCTGCCGGAGATTGAGGACGCCGACCATCTCATTGCCGTTGATGCCATGGAACTGGGCGAAGCGCCGGGCACAATGCGCGTCTTCATCGGCGCCGAGATGGACCGGGCGCTCTCAGGCGTCAAACGCAGCGCCCATGAGGTGGCGCTGGCCGATCTGCTGATGGCTGCCGCCCTGTCGGACGCCCTGCCGGAGCGCCGCGCCCTCATCGGCATCCAGCCGGACTGTCTCACCTGGGGTCTGGAGCCGACAGAGGCCGTGGCTGCCGCCATCCCTGCCGCTGTCCGGCAGGCCCTGGCGCTGGCCGAGTCCTGGACCGTGTCACCCCCTTCCTCTTCCTCAGACGAACACCTTGCAAACGGGAGGCAACCCTCGCATGTCTGACCACCTCACCATTGGCGAACATCTGTCGCAACGCGGCATTTCCCGCCGGTCACTCCTTAAATATACAACGTGGCTGGCCAGCCTGATGGCGCTGCCCCCCACCGCGCCCAGGGCCATGGCCCAGGCGCTGGCGGCGGCCAAGCGGCAGTCGGTCATCTGGCTGTCATTCCAGGAATGCACGGGCTGCACCGAATCCATCACCCGGTCCTTCAGCCCGTCGCTGGAAGAGCTGATTTTCGACCTCATCTCGCTCGACTATCACGAGACGCTGATGGCGGTGTCCGGCCAGGCGGCGGAAGTTGCCCGCCAGAAGGCGATGGAAGAAAACAAGGGCAAATATGTGCTGGTGGTGGACGGCTCCATCTCCACCCGCGATGACGGCGTCTATTCGGTGATCGGCGGCAAGTCGAACCGCGAAACGCTGATCGAATGCGCCAAGGATGCCTTTGCCATCATCACCGTGGGCACCTGCTCGGCCTATGGCGGCATTCCCATGGCAAAGCCCAATCCGACGGGTGCGGTGCCGGTGTCCGACATCATCAAGGACAAGCCGATCATCAACATTCCGGGCTGCCCCCCCATCGCCGAGGCGATCACCGGCACGGTGGCCTACATCATCACCTTCGGCAAACTGCCGGAACTGGACGAGCGCGGCCGGCCGAAGCCCTTCTTCGGCGACAACATTCATGACCGCTGCTACCGGCGGCCCTTCTATGAACGCGGCCAGTTCGCCAAGAGCTTTGACGACGAGGGCGCCCGCAACGGCTGGTGCCTGTTTGAAGTGGGCTGCAAGGGCCCTGTCACCTACAATGCCTGTGCCACGCTGAAGTGGAACGGCGGCACCTCCTTCCCGATCCAGTCGGGCCATGGCTGCCTCGGCTGCTCCGAACCCGGTTTCTGGGACAAGGGCAGCTTCTATGCGCCGCTGGCCGCCTGGACCGACAAGCGCGCCGCCCTCATCGGCGGGGCGGTGGCGGCGGGTGTGGCCGCCGGTGCGGCCTCGGCCCTGCTGGCCCGCAAGCGCAAGAATCAGGCGATCAAGGAGAAGCAATCATGACCCTTCTGGATTTTGCCCGCGGCCCGGCGCTCTCCATCGCCTTTGCCGTCTTCCTCATCGGTGTGCTGTGGCGCCTGTTTTCGCTGGTGCTGCTGCCCAAGGCCAGCGACAACTCGCCCGCCAGGGCCGACAGCGGCTCGGCCTTCGGCCAGGGTTTGCGCGGCTTCTGGCGCCACATGTGGCCGGCCGACCCCTATCTCAAGTCATCGGTGTTCGCGCTGGTGAACGGCTATGCCTTCCATCTCGGTCTGGCCATTGTGGTGTTCGGGCTGGCCCAGCACATCCAGTTCATCAAGGACGTGTTCGGCATCTCCTGGCCGGGCCTGCCCACCGGCGTCATCACGCTGGCCGCCATTGTCACGCTGGCCTCGCTGGTCGGCGCGCTGGTGCGGCGGCTGACCAACCCGGTGCTCAAGCTCATATCCACCGGCAACGACTACATCACCTGGCTGGTGACGGTGCTGCCGGTCATTACCGGCATCATGACCATCAACCATCTGTGGCTGCGCTATGAAACCCTGCTGGCGCTGCACATCCTCAGCTTTGCGCTGATGCTGGTCTGGTTCCCCTTCGGCAAACTCATGCACGCCTTCCTGGTGTTCCTCACCCGGAGCCGCACCGGCGTGGTCTATGGCCGCCGCGGCGTGAAAATCTAAGGCGGGAAGAAAGGTTCACTCATCATGTCCCAACGTATCGTTGTTGATCCCATCACCCGCATCGAAGGCCACTTGCGCATCGAGGCGGAAACCACGCCCGAGGGCGCCATCTCCCAGGCCTATTCATCCGGCACCATGGTGCGCGGCATTGAATTGATCCTGAAGGGCCGCGACCCGCGCGACGCATGGGCCTTTGCCCAGCGCATCTGCGGCGTGTGCACGCTTGTCCACGGCATTGCCTCGGTGCGCGCCGTGGAGGACGCCCTGAAATATGAAATTCCGGCCAATGCCCAGCTCATCCGCAACCTGATGATCGGCGCGCAGTATGTGCATGACCATGTGATGCACTTCTATCACCTGCATGCCCTCGACTGGGTGGATGTGGTGTCGGCCCTGTCGGCTGATCCGGCCGCCACCTCGACGCTGGCCCAGTCGCTGTCGAACTATCCCAAGTCCAGCCCCGGCTATTTCGCCGACGTGCAGAAGAAGGTGAAGGGCTTTGTGGAGGCGGGCCAGCTTGGCATCTTCGCCCAGGGCTTCTGGGGCCATCCGGAATTCAAGCTGCCGCCCGAGGCCAATCTCATGGCGGTGGCGCATTATCTGGAAGCGCTGGTGTGGCAGCGCGAGGTGGCCAAGTTCCACGCCATCTTCGGCGGCAAGAATCCGCATCCGAACTTCCTGGTGGGCGGCGCTCCGGCCCCCATCAGCCTGTCCGACTCGGCGGCATCCGGTGTGGCCGGCACTGCCGTCAACATCTCCGGCCTGGAACAGATCAAGGGCATCATCACCTCGATGCAGGCCTTTGTCGATCAGGTCTATGTGCCCGACACGCTGGCCGTGGCCTCCTTCTACAAGGACTGGTTCGCCCGCGGCGAAGGCGTCGGCAACTTCATGTGCTATGGCGACTTCCCCGAGAAGGGCTATGGCGATCCGTCATCGTGGCTGGTGCCGCAGGGCGCCATCCTGAACCGCGATCTCAACACCATTCACCCCATTGACCTGAACAAGGACGACGAGGTGCAGGAATTCGTGTCGCACAGCTGGTATGATTATGCCGGCGGCAACGACAAGGGCCTGCATCCCTATGCGGGTGAAACCACCCTCAACTATTCCGGGCCGAAGCCGCCCTATGACCAGCTTGAGGTGGACAAGAGCTATTCCTGGCTCAAGTCGCCGCGCTGGAAGGGCAATGTCATGGAAGTGGGGCCGCTGGCCCGGGTGCTGATGCTCTATGCCAAGGGCCATGAACCCACCAAGGCGCTGGCCGACATGGCCTTGAAGAAGCTCGACCTGCCGCTCACCGCCATGTTCTCCACCCTGGGCCGCACCGCGGCGCGGACGCTGGAGACCAAGATCATCGCCGACCAGATGATGGGCTGGTACAACAACCTGATCGCCAACATCAAGGCGGGCGACCTGACGGTGCACAATCCGGCGAAGTGGAATCCTGCCAGCTGGCCGAAGGAAGCCCGCGGCGTCGGCTTCATGGAAGCACCGCGCGGGGCGCTGGCCCACTGGATCGTCATCAAGAACGGCAAGATCGACAATTACCAGGCGGTGGTGCCCTCCACCTGGAATGCCGGTCCGCGTGACCCCGCTGGCAAGCCCGGCGCCTATGAGGCGGCCCTGATGGACCGTCACACCCTGGCCAAGCCCGACCAGCCGCTGGAAATCCAGCGCACCATCCACAGCTTCGACCCCTGCATTGCCTGCGCGGTGCATGTGGTGAACCCGGATGGCGAGGCCAACCTGCAGATCAACGTGGCTTGAGCGGAGGATCGATCATGAATGCTCCCGTTAACGTCAAGGCCGCCGCCAAGACCTTTCTGGCCCAGACCGAGGAATATCTCTCGGCCTATACCGAGGCCTGCGTGCATTGCGGCCAGTGCGCCGAGGCCTGCCATTTCTACCAGACCTCGGGTGATCCCCGGCACACCCCGGCCTACAAGCTGTTCCCCATTGCCAAGGCCATGAAGAACAACAAGTGGCCGCTGAACTGGCTGGGGCTGGCGCCGGCCATCACCGAGGCTGACCTGAAGGAATGGGAAGAACTGCTGTTCGACACCTGCACCATGTGCGGGCGCTGCACCACCATCTGCCCCATGGCCATCGACATTGCCGGCATTGTCGGGCGGGCGCGTCAGGCCTTTGCGGCAGCGGGCCTGGGGCCGGAGGATCTGCAACAGGCGGCCGAAATGTCGCGTGACCATGGCAGCCCGCTCGGCCTGTCGCCGGACAAGCTTGCCGACCGGCTGGAATGGCTGGCCGACGAGAACGAAATCGAGATTGCGGTGGACAAGGCCAAGGCCGACGTGCTGCTCACCGTCTCGTCCATCGAGATGATGAAATATCCCGATTCCATCGTGGCCATGGCCAAGATCCTGAACAAGGCGGGAATCAACTACACCTTCTCGACCAAGGGTTATGAGGCCACCAACTTCGGCTATCTGGCGGGCAAATCCGACATTGCCAAGATCATGACGCTGCGCATCGTCGAGGCGGCTGAGAAGGTGGGCGCCAAAACTGTCGTCATCCCGGAATGCGGCCATGCCTATGGCGCGATGCGCTGGAGCGGCGGCAACACCATCGGCCGGCCCCTGCCCTTTGAAGTGCTGCACATCACCGAATATCTGGCGCGGCTGAAACGCGAAGGCAAACTGAAGCTCAAGCCGCTGGACGGGTCCATCACCTATCACGACCCGTGCCAGATTTCGCGCCGTGGCGGCGCCACCCAGGATGCCCGCTATCTGCTGGAAGGCTTTGCCAAGGACTTCCGCGAGATGACACCGGCTGCCGACTACAACTGGTGCTGTGGCGGCGGTGGCGGTGTGCAGGCCATGGGCCGGGCTGCCGATCTGCGTCACAAGGTGTTCAAGCTCAAGATCGACCAGGTGGCCAAGACCGGTGCTGCGACCATGGTGTCGTCCTGCGCCAACTGTCGGCTCACCATGGATGAAAGCAAGGAATACTGGAAATGGCAGGGGGGCCTCGACAGCCTCGTCGAAGTCATTGCCGAGCACCTCGAGTAACCGAGACTGACCCTGCATGCGAAACGCCGCGCTGCCCGCGCGGCGTTTTGTTTCTGGGCGTTAAGGACTGCGGTTGCGGATCAGACAGCGAGGGCTTTTTCGACTGGAGCCTGAGGCAACATGGCATTCATCATGGCCAGTGCCTCGTCCTGGGTTACCGGTTTTGAGAACAGGTAGCCCTGAAGCTGGTGGCAGCCTTGCTGCAGCAGGCAGCGGCTCTGCTCATCAGTTTCGACGCCTTCAGCGGTGATGGCCATGCCCATGTTGGAGGCAATGTCGACCACGGCCCGGACGATGGACAGATCGCGCGAGTCCTCCGGCAGATATTTGACGAAGCTGCGATCGATCTTGACCTTGTCGAAGGCGATGCGGCGGAGATAGCTCAGACTGGAGTAGCCGGTTCCGAAATCATCAAGGGACAGTTTGACACCAAGAGCGCGCAGGCGGTGCAGCGTCTCCTCGGTCTCCTCGGTCTCCTCCAGGAAGGCGTTTTCCGTCAGTTCGAGCTCAAGCCGGCCAGGATCAATGCCGGATTCGCGCAACGCCCTCTCCACCACGCTGGGCAGGTCGGAGTGCCGGAACTGAACCGGCGACAGGTTGACCGCGACGCGCAGCGGCAAGGGCCAGCTCTGCGCCACGCGGCAGGTTTCACGGATGATCCATTCACCCATCACGACAATGATGCCGGTCTCCTCGGCAAGCGGAATGAACTCGGCGGGCGGCACCAGACCGCGGCTTGGATGCTGCCAGCGCACCAGCGCCTCAAAGCCCTGGATGGTGCGGGTCACGGCATGCACCATGGGCTGGAAGTGCAGCACGAATTCTCCCCGGCTCAGGGCCGTGCGCAGGTCGGCTGCCATCATGCGGCGGGCATCGCGCATGGCGTCCATGTCAGCCTGGTAGAAGTGGAGCGTGTTCTTGCCCTTGCGCTTGCTTTGATAGAGCGCCAGATCAGCCCGGCGCAGAACCTCGTCCACACCATCATCAGGCGCCATGGCAACACCAATGCTGACGCCGATGTGGGCGTTGACGCTGTCGAGCCGGAAAGGATGGCCGAGCGCCTCAATGATGGACTGACCCATCTCGGCCAGCTGGTCACGGCGGCAATTCTCCTCACCGGTCACCAGAATGGCAAACTCATCGCCGGCCAGCCGGGCGAGGCAGACATCCGGCGACAGAATGGAGCGCATACGCTCGGCAGCCTGCACCAGCAGAGCATCACCGCTGCTGTGTCCAAAGGCGTCGTTGACCGCCTTGAATTCATCGAGATCGAGACACAGCACGGCAAACTTGCCGATGTCTTCCAGGCTGGCCTGGGCGGACGCCAGCCGACGCATGAACTGGGCCCGGTTGGCCAGATTGGTCATGCCGTCATGGAGGGCAAGATAGTGCAGCCGGTCCTCGGCCTTTTTCTTGTCGGTGGTGTCGGTGCCGACGCCACGATAGCCGGTGAATTTCTCATTGCGGTCAAAGGAGGGCTTGCCGCTAACCAGCCACCAGCGTTCCAGACTGCCGATGCAAACATGGACCAGCACGTCACGGAAGGACTTGCGCTCGGCGGTGAGGGTGCGGATGCGTTCCAGCTCGGCGCGGCTATCGGGCATGACAATGCCGTCAAGCAGGTCGATAAGCTTGCGTCCCTCGAGACTGCCTTTCGGCATATTGGTCATGTCGGCAATGCGGTCTGGCACATGGTCAAAACGCAGATCCGCATCGGTTTCCCATAGCCAGTCACTGGCGCTGTCTTCAAAGTCACGCAACAGAACAGCGGTCAGGGCGCGTTCGCGGTGCAGGTTGATGCGGTCTATGGCACGGCTGCGCACCAGGCGGCTCAGATAAAGTGACAGCAGAGCAAGGAAGGTCGCGTAAATGACCAGAAGTGCAGCGAGCAGGATGTTTGACCATTCGTCGCTTTTGACGAGCGCCCACAGCGACCCCAGCGTCACCGGTGTGACAAACACGAAAGCCACTCTGGGAACAGCCGCCAGGGTAATTCCGGTGGACAGAATGCCGGCGCAGATGGAAACAACCAGCAACCTATCCTGCGGCGACGCCGGAATGAACAAGCGCACCGGAACCGATGCCAGCAGCACACCGCCCAGCAAGGCCAGCAAAGTGGCCAGATGCAAGGTGTTGCTGGTCAGCTGCTCCTTGTCGACGGCGTGAATCCAGCGCCAGTTGGACCACAGGGATGTGCCAGCAACCACCCCTCCCAGGGCCGCCAGTCCGACAAAGTAGAAGGCATTGGCCGGAGACCAGAACAGCCAGGCGGTGACCAGAACAACGAGAAACAGCGTGATGACGGACAGGGTGGACAGGCGGGCGATCGTATCGATCTGCTCAATCTTGATCAGCGCTTCGTGTTCCGCTGTATCCGGTTCCGGCAGGCTGAGAGGCCGTTTGTTGGCGAGCACTGTGGTGCGTTCCCGATGGTTTTCCGGGTGGCAGTATCGGGATTCAAGGTAAATGAAGAATTAGGCAGAACCAGCCACAACTGGCTGAGCTGCTGCCCGTCGAATTGATTGGTTAAGGAACCATGAACGCAGCGTCACGCGCTGCGCCAGTTCAATGCAGAATCTGGCTGAGGAACAGCTTGGTGCGTTCATTCTTCGGGTTGGTGAAGAACTCTTCCGGTTCGTTCTGCTCGACGATCTGGCCGCGGTCCATGAAGATGACGCGGTTGGCAACCTGCTTGGCAAAACCCATTTCATGGGTCACGCACAGCATGGTCATACCGCTTTCAGCCAGGTCCACCATCACGTCCAGAACCTCCTTGATCATCTCGGGATCAAGGGCGGATGTCGGCTCGTCAAACAGCATGATCTTGGGGCTCATGCACAGGGCGCGGGCAATGGCGACGCGCTGCTGCTGGCCACCCGACAACTGACCCGGATATTTTTTCGCCTGTTCCGGGATTTTCACCCGGGTCAGGTATTTCATGGCGGTTTCCTCGGCGTCCTTTCTGGGCATCTTGCGCACCCAGATGGGTGCCAGCGTGCAGTTTTCCAGAACCGTCAGATGGGGGAACAGGTTGAAGTGCTGAAACACCATGCCGACCTCGCGGCGCACTTCATCAATCTTCTTCAGATCCTCGGTGAGGGGAATGCCGTCGACCACAATGTCACCCTGCTGGTGTTCTTCCAGCCGGTTGATACAGCGGATCAGGGTGGATTTGCCGGAGCCTGACGGACCGGCAATGACGATGCGCTCCCCCTTGTGAACGGTGAGGTTGATGTCACGCAGCACATGAAAGTCGCCATACCATTTGTTCATGGCGCGAATGTCGATGGCCACTTCGTCACCGATCTGGAATTTCTTGCGCGCTGTTTCAGCCATGATTACCTCTTGTGACCGGTGTGCAGCCGGCGTTCGATGAAGGCGGCATAGCGGGACATGCCGAAGCAGAACAGCCAGAAGCCCAAGGCGGCGACGAAATAGCCGGTGGGGCCAGTCTGCGGGCTGGCCCAATTGGCGTCGTTGGCGCCGGTGACGATGATGCCGAGAAAATCAAACAGACCGATGATGGTCACCAGCGTGGTGTCCTTGAACAGACCGATGAAGTTGCCGACAATATTGGGAATGGCAACCTTCAGCGCCTGCGGCAGAACAATCATGCGCATCATCTGCCAATAGGACAGGCCCAGCGCCATGGCGCCTTCATATTGGCCCTTGCCGATGGCCTGCAGGCCGGAGCGCACCACCTCGGCCATATAGGCGGCCGAAAACAGGGCAATGCCGATCAGCACACGGATCAGCTTGTCGAAGTTTGTGCCCGCCGGGAAAAACAGCGGCAGCATGATGGAGGCCATGAACAGCACGGTGATCAGCGGCACACCACGCCAGACTTCGATGAACAGCACCGAAAAGGCCCGGATGACCGGCATTTTCGAACGCCGCCCCAGCGCAAACAGGATGCCCAGCGGCAGCGAGGCGGCAATGCCGGTAATGGACACCACCAATGTGACAAGAAGGCCGCCCCAATTGTTGGTTTCAACCCGGCTCAGGCCGAAGTCGAGGGTCAGCAGCGCCATGGTGGCCAGCACCGCCACCAGCAGACCAAGCCAGCCCCAGACAATGCCCCGGTTGACCGGGCCGCTGCGATAGACCGCAAACAGCGACAGGGCCGCCCCTGAAATGACCAGAAGGGCAACCAGCAGCGGCAGGCCAGTAACGGAAAAGACCGCGTTAAGACCATCGGCAAGGCGCTGACTCAATCCATCAAACAGAGAGACGAGCGGCACCAGGCCAGCCCAGCCGGACACGGTGGAGAACAGGCCCAGCAGGGCTTCGGCGATGATGGCAACAAAGCCCAGTATGGCGGGCAGCACCCCCAGCGCCACCAGAATGATCCCCCAGCGGTTGCGCTTCATGCCGCTTTCCAGGCCGAAGGCGGCAACCGGGGTGAGGGCAGCCAGCGCAGCCACCGTCAGCGCGGCGCCGACAAAGGCCGTCGTGGTAATGGGGAAGTGGCCGCCGGTGAGCAGGATGATGGCGATGAGCGGGAAGAGCGTGAGGAGGAAAATGCCATTCCACTTTTTATAGGGAAGAGAGGGAATGAGCATGGGAATGATGGCGGCCGCCCCGATCAGAAAAACGAGATTGGGCCGCCAGCGCTGGTCAATGGGATAGAAACCGTAGATCCACTGGCCGATCTTTGCCCAGACAAAGGGCCAGCAGGCGCCAACGCCAGGTGCGGCGCAGACCTCACGGTTGTCACCGCTCCAGGCGGCGCGGATGATGGCCCAATCGAGCAGACTCCAGATCACCCAGAGGGCAAGGCCCCCTACCACAAAGGTGAGGATGGTATTGAGCGGCGAGGAGAACAGGTTGCGCAGCACCCAGCCATAGACACCGGTGGTTTTGCGCGGCGCGGGCAGAAGCGGGGCTTCTTCGCTGCGCACATAATCATAACGGTCACGCAGGCCTTGATGTGCGGGCGGCACAGGCGCTGTCAGCGCAGCAGGCGGCAGCGCTGCAACCATGGCTGCTTCCGGCGAAGGCTTTCCTGCCGCGGGGGTGGCGCGTTTGGCGGGCTGGCGCGCCGGCCTGGCCGCGGTCTTTCGCACCGCGCTGCGCCGGGCCGGTTTTTTGGGAGGCTTGGCCATCTAGCGCTCCACCAGCCGCATCTTGGCGTTGAACCAGTTCATGAAGGCCGAGGTAATCAGGCTGAGCGAGAGATAAACTGCCATCCAGATGAAGACGATTTCCACCGCCTGACCGGTCTGGTTCAGCACCGTGCCGCCGGTATAGACAAGATCAGGATAGCCGATGGCCACCGCCAGTGACGAATTCTTGGTGAGATTGAGATATTGGCTGGCCAGGGGCGGAATGATGACCCGCATGGCCTGCGGCATGACCACCAGCCGGGTCACCAGCCCTTGCCTCAGCCCCAGCGCCAGAGCGGCCTCGGTCTGGCCGTGACTGATGGCCTGAATGCCGGCGCGCACCGCCTCGGCGATGTAGGTGGCGGTGTATATCGACAAGGCCAGCAGCAGGGCCATGAATTCCGGCACGATGGTGGCGCCGCCCTTGAAGTTGAAGCCGCCGAGTTCGGGATAGTCAAAGGTGACCGGCCAGCCGGCCAGGGCGAAGAATGCCAGCGGCAAAGCGATGATCAGGCCTGCCCCCACCCAGCGGGCCGGAAAGTGAATGCCGGTGGCCATCTGGTGGCGCTTGGCCCAGCGGCCAATGACCACGGCAAGCACAAGGGCCAGCGCCAGGCCGACCAGCCCCATCCAGGCGCCATCACCCCAGATGGGCCGGGCCAGCACCAGGCCACGATTGGACAGGAAGGCCACACCGCCAATGGACAGGGCATCACGCGGGCCGGGCAGCGGTTTCAGAACCGCGCCATACCAGACGAAGATCTGCAGCAGCAGGGGAATGTTGCGCAGAATCTCGATGTAGGCGGTGGCAACCTTGGCAACAACCCAGTTCTTGGACAGGCGCATGACGCCGACGATGAAGCCGATGACGGTGGCAAAGATGATGCCCAGCACAGCCACCAGCAGGGTGTTCAGGAACCCGGCCTTCAGCGCCTCGTAATAAGATGAGTTGGAATTATAGCCGGTGAGCGAGGTGTTGATATCAAACCCCGCCGTCTTGTTGAGGAAATCCCAGCCCGAGGTGATGTTGCGGAGCTTCAGGTTCTCGGTCAGGTTCTGGAAGATGGCGAAATAAAAGGCAATCAGCACCAGCGCCAGAAACACCTGCGCGGCAACCGAGCGGACGCGCGGATCATTCCACAGGGAGATGCGCCGGTCGCCGGTATGGCCTGAAGCCTGGCTCATGCCGTATGGCTCCGCCCCGTTGTCATGTATCCCCCCCTGTGCCGTTTACCGGTCTTTGTAGCTGCCTGACTGGTGACGAAACCGTCAGCAATCAGAAAAAGCGGCCACCTGTGAAAAGCGGGGGCGGAGGTGCTGATGCCAGCAGATCCCCATCCGCGCCCCGCGCCACAGGCGCCACAGCAGGAAGCCCGGATGGGCCGGGCTTCCCGCAGTGTCGTTCAGCGGATGGGCATGCCGTATTGCAGACCGCCATCCTTCCACAGCGCGTTCTTGCCGCGCGCAATCTTCATGTTGGTGCTCTGACCCAGATTGCGCTCGAAGATTTCGCCGTAGTTGCCGACCTGCTTGACGATGTTATAGGCCCATTCCTCGGACAGGCCGATGCCGGTGCCGAAGCCCTGGGCCGTGCCGTCGGCGTTCTTCACACCGAGCAGACGCTTGATCTCCGGATTCTCCGACTTCATCATCTCATCAACATTGGCGGCGGTAACGCCCAGTTCCTCGGCGTTCAGCAGCGCATAATAGGTCCACTTGGCAACGTTGAACCAGGCGTCATCACCCTGGCGCACCAGCGGGCCCAGCGGTTCCTTGGAAATGAGTTCCGGCAGAACCAGATGGTCATCCGGCGTGGCGAGCTTCAGGCGCTCGGCATAGATGCCGGACTGGTCGGTGGTGTAGGCATCGCAACGGCCGTCCTGATAGGCGGCCAGCACTTCCTCGTTCTTCTCGAAGGCCACCAGCTTGTATTCCATCTTGTTGGCCTTGAAGTAGTCGGCGAGGTTCAGCTCGGTGGTGGTGCCGGTCTGGGTGCAGACCGCAGCGCCGTTGAGCTTGAGGGCGGAATCAACCCCGAGCGCCTTCTTCACCATGAAGCCCTGGCCATCGTAATACATGACGCCGGCAAATTTCAGACCCTGGGCGGTGTCGCGGCCCATGGTCCAGGTGGTGTTGCGCGACAGGATGTCGATTTCGCCGGATTGCAGCGCGGGGAAGCGGTCCTTGGCGGAAAGCGAGGTGTACTTCACCTTGCTGGCGTCACCGAAAACGGCCGCGGCCACGGCCCGGCAATAGTCAACGTCAAGACCGGTCCAGTTGTTCTGGGCATCCGGGTTGGAGAAGCCGATGAGGCCCTGGCTCACCCCGCACTGGATAAAGCCCTTGGCCTTCACGTCATCGAGGGTACCGGCCGAGGCCGCCCCGGCGGCGGCAAGGCTCACCGCGGCACCGATGATCCAGGCATATTTCTTCATGTCTTGCGTCCTTCCTGTTGGGGGCGTTAGGGCCAGACGGAAAGCGGTGCTACAGCCCCTGCTTCCAGTCCACCGGTGGCGCCAGTGACTGTTTGTTCTCGTTGGGGGCAGTTTCGTGCCCCTCTATGGTCCAGACTTGCCGGAAAGTGACGGGTGGTCAAGGGGGAAGCGCTCTGACCTTGCCCCTGTGGGTTCCGGGCCTCAGCGGCGCAGGCGCAATTTCTGGCAGTGCGGCATTTACCATGCGGCTCGATGCCTTGACCGCGGAAAGCGATTTTCACCGTCCATAAAGACCCGTCTGCCAGAGCAGGGCAAGGGGGCGGAGTCCGCCCTGGATTGGGATGGGAACGAACATGGCAGCAGGGACAGCCTCGGCACGGCATATTGAGAGCGAAGTCACAGGACGGCTGATGAAGGCGGCTGACATGACCGTGCTGCTCAGCGGCAGTCTGCTCACGGGTCTGGCCAGTGTGCCGCTGGCGCGCAGCGACGCTAGCGCGATGATCGGCTTCATGGCGGTTCTGCTCAGCCTGGGCACGGTGTTTATCATCCGCAGCCTTGGCCTTTATGAGCCGCGGCGCTGGACACGGGGCGCGGCGGTAACGGCCAAATCGATGCTCGCTGCCCTGGCGGCGGGGTTCGGCCTGTTCCTGCTCAGCCGCCCGGCCTTTGGCAGCGCTGCGCAGAGCTGGGTTCTGGGCTGGGTGGCGCTTGTCGCCGTCCATTTTCCCGTGACGCGGTTTGCAGCCCAGGCCTGGGCCGTGCCGGCCGAACGGGCCGGCCGCTTTGTGCCGCGCATTGCCATTGTCGGGGGCGGCAAGGCGGCCGAGGATGCCATCACCACACTGGAAGGCTCACGCGATCTTGACATCGACATTGTCGGCCTGTTTGACGACCGCTTCGACAACCGCAGCCCGCATTCTATCCACAGCCATGCCAAGCTTGGCAAGATTGCCGACCTGGCCCCCTATGCCCGCCAGAACCGGGTTGATCTCATTATTGTCGCCATTCCGATGGCCGCCGAACAGCGGCTGCTGCAAATCCTGAAACGGCTGTGGGAGCTGCCGGTCGATATCCGCATTTCCGGCCAGTCCTCGGCGCTGAAACTGTCGCCGCGCGCCTACAGTCATCTGGGTGACCTGCCGCTTTTGTCGGTGTTTGACCGGCCGCTGTCGGGCTGGAACCTGTTTCTCAAGGAAAGCATGGACCGGCTCATCGCCACACTGGCCATCATTGCCCTGGCGCCGGTCATGGCAGCGGTGGCGCTGGCGGTGAAGCTTGAAAGCAAGGGCCCGGTGCTGTTCAAGCAGAGGCGCTATGGTTTCAACAACGAACTGATCGAAGTGTACAAGTTCCGCTCCATGTATACCGACATGAGCGATGCCCATGCATCGAGGCTGGTGACCAGGGATGATCCGCGCGTCACCCGGGTTGGACGCATCATCCGCAAGACATCGCTTGATGAGCTGCCGCAACTGTTCAATGTCCTCACCGGCGAGTTGTCGCTGGTGGGACCACGGCCGCACGCCACCCAGGCCAAGGCTGCGGATGCTCTTTACGAACAGGTGGTGGAGGGTTACTTCGCCCGGCACAAGGTGAAGCCCGGCATTACCGGCTGGGCCCAGATCAACGGCTGGCGCGGCGAAACCGACACCCATGAAAAGATCGAACAGCGGGTGAAATTCGACCTCGATTACATCGACCGCTGGTCGCTGGCGCTTGATCTGGCCATTCTGGTGAAAACACCCTTTGCCCTGCTGAAAAGCGAAAACGCCTATTGATGGCGCATGCGCGACGAATCACTACAACCAGTTGTAAGGCGGATCCGGCAACACCCCATATTTTGCTTTGCCCAAGATCAGGGCACGCTATAATGACCCAGCTGCAAATTGTTGCAGTTCAAAGGTCGGGGGTTCCATGGATATTACATCATTGCTTATTCAGCTGGCGGCGGGTGCGCTGGGCGGCAACGCGGCCGGTGCCGCGCTCAAGGAAAAAAGCCTGGGCACGCTTGGCAACACCATTTCGGGCATTCTTGGCGGCGGTATCGGCGGCCAGATTCTCGGATCACTTCTGGGTGGCAGCACAGCAGCAGCCACTTCCGGCCTCGACATTGGTGCCATCATCCAGCAGTTCGCCGGTGGTGGCATTGGCGGCGCCGTGTTGATGATCGTGGTGGGCCTGATCAAGAACGCCATGAACAAGGCCTGAGCGCAGCACTTGCGCAGAAAGCAACAGGGCGCCCGCACGGGCGCCCTATTTCATGGGTTGCACAGACTTACAGATTGTCGGTGCCGAAGGTGTCGCAATCGCGCACGTCCTTGGCCTGCAGGCCGGTTTTGAACCAGCGCACGCGCTGGGCCGATGACCCGTGGGTGAAGGTATCCGGCACGGCATAACCCTGCGAACGCTTCTGCAGCCGGTCGTCACCGATCTGCGAGGCCGCGTTGATGCCTTCCTCGATGTCGCCCTGCTCCAGAATGTTCTTGGTGGCATCGGCCTGGGCCGCCCACAGGCCGGCGAAGCAGTCGGCCTGAAGCTCCATGCGCACGGAAAGGTCGTTGCCCTCCTCCTCGGACACGCGCATGCGCGCCGCCGACACCTTGCCGGCGATGCCGAACAGGTTCTGCACATGATGGCCGATTTCATGGGCGATGACATAGGCCTGGGCGAAGTCGCCGGGGGCACCCAGCTTGTTCTTCATGTCCTGATAGAAGGACAGGTCGATGTAAACCTTGTGATCCGGCGGGCAATAGAAGGGGCCCATGGCCGACTGCGCCAGGCCGCAGGCTGACTGCACAAAGCCGTTGAACAGCACCACGGAGGGCTTTTCATATTCGCGGCCCATGTTGCTGAATACGCCGGTCCACACCCGGTCGGTGGAGCCCAGCACCCGGGCCACGAACTCCCGGCCCTGATCGGTTGCGGCGGCGGACGGATTGCCGCCGCCCTGCATGTCGGCCTGGGGGTTGTCGACCTCGGCATTGCCCTGGGGCAGCTGCATCTGTTCGGTCACCTCACGCGGCAGGGGAATGCCGCCGCCGTTGAACATGGACAGCAGATCAATGCCGAACAGGAATTTCAGAGCCAGATAGGCGATGACCATGAAGATGATGGTCGACATGGAGAAGCCACCGGACCCGCCACCGATGGGAATATTGACCCGGCGGAAGCCGCCGCCGCCCGGAAAGCCGATGCCACCGCCCCGACCGCGCTCGTCCTGAATGTTGTCGCTGGGCTGTTCATTGTCGAGACGCATCGTGCTGCTCCATTGTCAAATCATGCCGTCTGGCCGACCGCCATACGGCTGCGGAATCTGGCCAGATCGTAAACCAATTTCAAGGCAGAAGTAGCATGTTCGGTGACTTTTCCCAACTCGATAACCGCGCCCAGCAGGGCCTCCAGTTCGGTGGGCCGTCCGGCCAGCACGTCCTCCAGCATGGAGGTGCGGTGGGCCCCCACCCGCGCGGCCATGGCAATGCGCTCAGCAATGGAGACGGGAAAGCGGATGCCCAGCGCCTCGGCCACGGTTTGCGCCTCGGCCATCATGGCGGCAATGACTGCGCGGGCATGGGGGTCGGCGGCGAGCTGTTCCAGCGTGCCCTGGGTTAACACACTGACCGGATTGAAGCTCAGATTGCCCCAGAGCTTCAGCCAGATTTCGGGGCGGAGGTCGGGCTTCACCGGGCTTTTGAAGCCGGCACGGCTGAGAAGATGGCTCAGGCGCTGCACGCGCTCCGTCTTTTCGCCCCGCGGTTCCGCCACCGGCAGGCGCTCACCATAGGCATGGCGGATCACCCCCGGTGCCACCAGCACAGCCGCAAACCACACCACCGTGCCAAGGGCGCGTTCCGGCCCCAGGCGCTCCCACAGCACCCCGCCCGGATCAACGCTTTCCAGGCGGCGGTTTTCCAGCGCCCCGCCATGGCCATGGAAATACCACCAGGGAATGCCGTTCTGGGCAAAGACCAGCGCGGTGTCGGCCTTCAGCAGCGGCTGCAGCGGCTCCACCAGCGCGGCCATGTCATGGGCCTTGGTGGCGACAATCACATAATCCTGCGGGCCAAGGCGGGCGGGGTCGTCTGATGCCGCCACGGCCACGGTGAATTCATCATCCCCGTCGATGAGGCGCAGGCCGCCCGTCCGGATGGCCTCCAGATGGGCACCGCGCGCCACCACCGAAACCGCGCAGTCGCCCGACCGGGCCAGACGGGCGGCAATCTCGCCGCCAATGGCCCCTGCCCCGAAAATGCACAGCCTGGTCATGCCAGCCCCAGTTTCTGCGCCAGCCCGATGCGCTGCAATTTGCCGGTGGGGCCCTTGGGAATGTCATCCACGATGACAACGCGGCGCGGCACCTTGAAGGCGGAAAGGCGGGCGCGGGCAAATTCCTGCAGCGCGCCCTCACTCACCGTCTGGCCCTCGCGCAGCACAATGGCGGCCGCCACCTCCTCGCCCAGGCTGGCGTGGGGCATGGCAAAGGTCAGTGCCTGGCCCACTGCCGGGTGGCTGAGCAGCACGGCATCCACCTCAAGGGGTGAAATCTTCTCGCCGCCCCGGTTGATCAGTTCCTTGAGGCGGCCGGTGAGGCACAGGAAACCCTCCTCATCCATCACCCCCTGATCGCCGGTATGGAACCAGCCATGGGCGAAGGCGGCGGCGTTGGCGGCGGGGTTGTTCTCATAACCGGGCGTGACATTGGCCCCGCGCGTCACCACCTCGCCCAGTTCACCCGGCGGCAGCAGCCTGCCGTCTTCGGCCATCACCGCCACTTCCGGACCGGCGGCACAGCCCACGCTGCCGGGCTTGCGGCTGCCGGGGGGCAACTGGTTCGAGGTCATCTGATGGGCATTCTCGGTCATGGCATAGGCCTCGATGACCGGGCAGGCGAAGGTCTGTTCCAGCGCGGCAAAGACCGGCGCGGGCAGCGCGGCTGAACTGGAGCGGATGAAGCGCAGCGGATGGGCCGCGATGACATCAGGATTGCGCCCGGCGCGGGCCAGAATGGCCTGATGCATGGTGGGCACCGCCGTGTACCAGTTGGCTCCCGACTCGGCGAGCCAGGCAAAGAATTTCAGCGCGTTGAAGCCCGGTGTGCAGAAGATGGAGCCCCCCGCCGCCAGCGGCGCCAGAACACCCGCCATGAGGCCGTGGATGTGAAACAGCGGCATGATGGTGAGACCGCGATCTTCGGGCGCCAGCCGCAGGCTGCGGCGGATATTGTCTGCCGAGGCCAGCAGGTTGGCGGCGGTGAGCAGCACCAGCTTGGGCCGCGCCGTGGTGCCGGAGGTGTGCATGACCAGCGCCGGTCCCGGCTCGTCATGACGGCGGGCAATGGGCTGGTCCACGGTCAGGTCAAAGTCACCAGCGCCGTCACGCGGTGTCAGGGTGATAACGGGAAGGCCGAGGGCTGCCGCAGCCTGCCGCGCCGGGGATGGTGCCGCATCGGTCAGCAGTGCATCGGCCCGCGCATCGGCCATGTAGAAGCGGAATTCATCCTCGGTATAGGCGGGGTTCAGGGGGGCGGCGGTGACAGCATTGGCCACCGCCACAAAGGCTGCCGCCATGTCCGGCCCGTTGGGCAGCACCATGGCCAGCCGGTTGCCCCGGCCCAGCCCGGCGCGGCGCAGCGTCTGCTCAACCCGCGCGCACAGCTCCGCCAGGGCGCCATGGCTCAGGGGTGTGCGCTCCGGCGCCAGCAGCGCCGGAGCTTCCGGTGGCTGTCGGCGCAGCAACGGGGCAAGGGTTTCGGCCATGCCCTGTTCTGGGCGGAAAGGCTGCTGGCGTCAATCGCGGGGCATTCAGTTTTACAGGCAGTTGCTCTATGACCCTCGCCATGACCGAGAGACTCACCATCGCCCTTGCCCAGTTGAACCCCACCGTGGGCGCCATTGCCCAGAACCTGGCCAAGGCGCGGGATGCGCTGGCGCAGGCCAGAGGTGCTGATCTGGTGGTGTTTCCAGAACTCTTCATCTGCGGCTATCCGCCGGAGGATCTGGTGTTGCGGGCGGCCTTTGTGACCGCCTGCCGCGACGCGGTGACGGAGCTGGCACGCGACACGGCCGATGGTCCCGGCATTCTCATGGGCCTGCCCTGGCGCGAGGGCAAACATCTTTACAATGCCGTGGCCCTGCTCGACCGGGGGCGCATTGCCGCCCTGCGCTACAAGGCCGATCTGCCGAACTATGGCGTGTTTGACGAAAAGCGCGTGTTCAATGCCGGGCCGCCGCCGGCGCCGATCAATTTCCGTGGCGTGCGCCTTGGCGTGCCCATTTGCGAGGACATCTGGACCGAGACGGTGTGCAGGACGCTGGCGGATGCCGGGGCAGAAATCCTGCTGTCGCCCAACGGCTCGCCCTTTGAACGCAACAAGGATGACGTGCGCCTCAATCTGGTGGTGGGGCGGGTTACCGAAACCAGACTGCCGCTTGCCTATGTCAATCAGGTGGGCGGGCAGGATGAGCTGGTGTTTGACGGCGCCTCCTTCGTGCTCAATGCCGACCGGACGCTCGCCCTGCAGTGCCCGATGTTCGAGGAGGCCGTGGCGCTCACCCACTGGGTGAAGGAAAAGCACGGCTGGCGCATGGAAAAGGGCGAGCAGGCGCGCATTCCCGAACAGGAGGAGGAAACCTGGCAGGCCTGCGTTCTGGGTCTGCGCGACTATGTCGACAAGAACCGTTTTCCCGGTGTGGTGCTGGGGCTTTCGGGCGGCATTGATTCCGCCGTGGTGGCGGCCATGGCGGTGGATGCGCTGGGGGCTGCGCGCGTTCATTGCGTCATGCTGCCCTATGAATACACCAGCAAGGACAGTCTGACCGATGCCGAGGAATGTGCCCGTCTGCTGGGGGTGCGTTATGATGTGGTGCCGATCAAAGCGCCGGTCGAAGGGTTTCTGTCGGCCCTTCAGCCGCTGTTTGCAGGCACCAATGAAGGGGTGACCGAGGAAAACATCCAGTCGCGGGCGCGCGGCGTCATTCTCATGGCCATATCCAACAAGTTCGGCGCCATGGTGCTGACCACCGGCAACAAGTCGGAAATGTCGGTGGGCTATGCCACGCTCTATGGCGACATGAACGGCGGCTACAATCCCATCAAGGATGTCTACAAGACCGAGGTCTATCGTCTGGCGGCCTGGCGCAACCGTCAGGGCCGGGTGATCCCCGAACGCATCATCACCAAGGCGCCCACCGCTGAGCTGCGCCCCAACCAGACCGATCAGGACACGCTGCCGCCCTATGCGGTGCTGGACGACATCCTGCAGGGGCTGGTGGAGAATGAGGAGACGGTGGCCGGAATCGCCGCGCGCGGGCACGACGAGAAACTGGTGCGGCGCATTCAGCACATGCTCTACATTGCCGAATACAAGCGCCGTCAGGCGGCCCCCGGCGTCAAGATCACCCGGCGCAATTTCGGCCGCGACCGGCGCTATCCCATCACCAACGCCTATCGCGATCCATCATGACGGTTGTCCGCTTCGCGCCCTCGCCCACCGGCCGCATTCACATCGGCAATGCGCGCACCGCCATTCTGAACTGGCTGTTTGCGCTGAAGACGGGCGGCAGCTTCATTCTGCGCTATGACGACACCGATGTGGCGCGCTCCACCCAGGAATTTGCCGACGGTATTGCCGCCGATGTGGCCTGGCTTGGCATCACGCCAACACGGGTGGAATGGCAGTCGAAGCGATTTGACCGCTATGCCGCGGTGGCAAGCGCCCTGCGCGCCGCCGGGCGGCTTTATCCCTGCTATGAAACGGCAGACGAACTGGAACGGCGGCGCAAGCGCATGCAGGCGCGCGGCCTGCCGCCGATCTATGACCGGGCGGCGCTGAAGCTCACCGACGCCGAGCGCGCGAGGCTGGAGGCCGAGGGCCGCAGGCCGCACTGGCGCTTCCGGCTGGATGGCCGCGATGTGCAGTGGCACGATCTCATCCGCGGCCCCCAGCATGTCAACACCGCCAATCTTTCCGATCCGGTGCTGGTGCGCGAGGACGGTTCCTATCTCTACACCCTGCCCTCGGTCATTGATGACATGGACTTCGGGGTGAGCCACGTCATCCGCGGCGAAGACCATGTGGTGAATACGGCGGTGCAGATCGAGATCACCGAAGCGCTGGGCGGCGCGGTTCCGGCCTATGCCCACCACAGCCTGCTCACCGGAGCTGACGGCAAGGGCCTGTCCAAGCGCTTGGGGGCATTGTCCATCGCCGCCATGCGCGCCGACGGGCTGGAGCCCATGGCGGTCGTTTCCATGGCGGCGCTTCTGGGCACCTCCGAAAATATTCATCCGTGTCCGGACATTTCGGAACTGGTGGCCGGCTTTGATCTCGGCAAGCTGTCGCGCGCACCGGCCCGCTTTGACGAAAGAGAACTCCTCCACCTCAATGCCCGCCTGCTCCATCTGTTGCCCTGGACGGCGGTGAAGGACCGGCTGCCGGGCGAGAGCGAGGCCTTCTGGCTGGCGGTGCGCGGCAATGTTGAAAGGCTGACCGATGCGGGCCTCTGGCGGCAGGTGATTGATGGCCCGGTGGCAGACGTGACAGCGCCGGAG
This sequence comes from uncultured Alphaproteobacteria bacterium, assembly GCA_937873445.1. Taxonomy (GTDB): domain Bacteria; phylum Pseudomonadota; class Alphaproteobacteria; order Rhizobiales; family Aestuariivirgaceae; genus Aestuariivirga. The sequence goes on along the minus strand of CALMWF010000041.1, from coordinate 34,090 downwards.
GACCGGTCTTTCCTGACCGAAGCCCTGGCCCTGCTGCCATCAGAACCCTGGACCGGCGACACGTGGAAGGCGTGGACCGAGGCAGTCAAATCAACCACCGGGCGCAAGGGCAAAACACTGTTCATGCCCTTGCGTCTGGCGCTGACGGGGCTCGATCATGGCCCGGAACTGGCCGCGCTGCTGCCCCTGATCGGGCGGGTTGCGGCGGCGCAGCGTCTGCAGCCCGGGCGCTAAATCATTGAAATGAATCTGCAAACGAAGCGACTTTCGCTTCGGCCCGACTCAAAATCGCCTTGATTCGTCCATCTCTTTTCCGGCGCGATTCAAAAGAGCCGCTAGAAATAAGGGTTTTATCGAATCGCGCCTTGCGCTAACCATGGCGCATTGATTCGTAACCAACGGAGATAAACATGGCTGACGAAAAGGTTTTGACGGTTGCTCTCACCAAGATGGCCGCCGATCTGGCCGCCAAGCACGACATGTCCAAGAAGGCCGTGAGCACCCTTCTCGGCGATTTCGTGGAAATGACCGTGAAGAACCTGAAGAAGGGCAACAAGGTGCGCATCACCGGCCTTGGCATCTTCCAGGTGAAGAAGCGCCCGGCGCGTCTGGGCCGCAACCCGCTCACCGGCGAGCAGATCAAGATCAAGGCTTCCAAGAAGCTGGCCTTCCGCGCCGCCAAGGAAGTCAAGGAAGCGATCTAAGCTTCTCTCTGTTTTCCCGACAAAGCCCCGCCCTCGTGGCGGGGCTTTTATTTCACGGGCCGATGCGCCGCCGCCCAGCGCGCCGCGATCCACGACAGCACACTGAAACCCGCAAAGGCCAGGCTGAGGGGGGTCATGGTGCCGTCATAGGACTGGCCCGCCAGAGTGCCCAGAACCACCGCCACAAATGATGACAGGGTGCCGGACAGGGCCGCCGCCAGACCGGCCATGTGGCCCATGGCCTCCAGCGCCATGGCGTTGAAATTGCCGAACATCAGTCCGTTGCAGAAAAACAGGCCGAAGAAATAAATCGCCAGCACCCAGAGCGGCGGATGGCCATGGGCAGCAAGGGTGACGGCGACCATGACCAGCGACAGCAGGATGGAGGCCGCCAGCGCCAGGCGGCTCACCCTTTCCATGGGGTGATGGCGCACCAGCCGGGCATTGACCTGCATGGAGATGGCCATGGCCAGCGCCAGAGCGCCGAACCACAGGGGATAGAGCCGGCCCTGCTGATACTGTTCGACGAAGATCTGCTGCGAGGTGGAGAGATAGCAGGTGAAGGCGCCAAACAGCGCGCCCGAAGCCAGCGTGTAGCCCAGCGACACCGGTGACGACAGAAAGTGCCAGGCCCCATGCGCAAGAGTGGCGGCGGCCAGCGGCCTGCGGTTTTCGGGCTGCAGGGTTTCACGCTGGCGCAAGGTGAGCCACAGCGCCGCCAGCGCGGCCATGATGATGAACAGCACGAACATGCTGCGCCAGCCCGACAGCATCAGCATCAACTGGCCGAGGCTGGGGGCGAGCATGGGCACCAGCATGAACACCGACATGACGAAGGACATGACCCGGGCCATGGCCGCGCCTTTGGCGCCGTCGCGCACCATGGCGATGGAAACAATGCGCGGTCCCGCCGCGCCGAAGCCCTGCAGCGCACGTCCCGCAATGAGCACCGGAAAGGAGGGCGCGACGATGCACAGTGCCGCCCCGGCTGCAAAAAATGCAAGACCGGCAAGAATGGCGGGCTTGCGGCCCAGCGCGTCCGACAGCGGGCCGAACAGCAGCGTGCCCAGCGTCATGCCGGCGAAAAAGCCGAGCAGAATGAACTGCCGGTCGTTCGGGTGAGGGGCGCCCAGTTCCGCCGCCATCTGGCCGAGGGCGGGCAGCATGGAATCGATGGACAGTGCCACCATGGAGGTGAGCAGCGCCACCAGCACGATGAACTCAAAGGCTGGCCGTTCCGCCCCCGGCCTGTGGGCGTCTGTCACGCTGCGTGTTTCGGTCATGGCCGCTAAATACAGGCCATGCAGATCGATTCCAAGTCACGCACACTTGATCTTGACCCGCGCGATCCGGCCTTCGTGCAGAATCCCGCGGCGGCCTATGCGCGGCTGCTGGCGGATTGTCCGGCGTTCTACTGGCGGCAGCGGCGGCAGTGGTGCTTTGCCGATTTTGCCACGGTCAATGCCATTCTGCGCAGCCGCCGCTTTGGCCGCAAGGCGGATGGCGGCTTCGGCTTCTGCCCGGCCCGGCCCACGCCGGCCTTCGATCAATTTTCGGCCCATTCGTTTTTCGAGCGGGAAGGACCAGACCACGCCCGGCTGCGCGGGCTGGTGGCGCCGCTGTTTCACAAACGTCTGTTGCGGGGGCGTGCGGCCGAGGTGGCGCGGCTGGCCCATGAGCTGATTGACCGCATGGCAGCCCAGGGCCAGGCCGACCTTCTGGCCGACTTTGCCACACCGCTTTCGGTGCTGAGCATTTTCGACATCATGGGGGTGGAGGCCCGCCACGGCCAGACGGTGGCGGCGCTGGGCCACCGCATGGTGCGGCGCTATCTCGCCTGCTGCGATGAGGCCATGGCCCAGGATGCAGAACAGGCGGCGGCAGAATTTGCCCGGCTCATTCCCAAGCTGGCGCTGGCGGCCCCGGCGGAGAGCGGTCTGGCCCGGCTCCGCGCCGCACAGGAAACGGGAACCATCTCTGCCAGCGACATGGCCGCCAGCGCCATGCTGCTGCTGACGGCGGGACACGAGGCGCTGGCCCTGGCCTTCGTCAATGTGGTGCGGTTGCTGCTCGGCCGCGGCATCCGGCAGGGCATTACGCCGGGCCATGTGGAGGAGGCCTTGCGCCTTGCGCCGCCCATGCAGCTTTTCACCCGCCATGCCCTGCGCGACGTGACGGTGGGCGGCGTGACGCTGAAGGCGGGCGACAGTGTTGGCCTGCTTCTGGCGGCCGCCAATCTCGATCCGCAGCGCTTTGCCCACCCCCACGCCTTCAACCCGGCGCGCACGCCCAACCCGCATCTTGCCTTTTCGGCGGGGGTGCATTTCTGCCTTGGCGCGCCGCTGGCCCGCCTGCACTTGCAGACCGCCATCCCCCTGCTGTTCCAGCGCCTGCCGGGCCTGCGCCTCGCTGCCCCCGCCGCCATGGCCGATCTTTACCACCTGCACGGGCCACAACAGCTTGCCGTGATCTGGTGAGGAAGGTCGTTTCCGCGCCAAGGCGCGCCGCTTGCCGCATCAGCCCGCCCAGGGCTAGGCTCTAGACATAGAGCACATCACTTTTCAGGGTTTAGACATGACCGATGCCGCCCCCTCCGCCCCTTCCCGCCGCGCCCGTGGCGGGGCTGATGCACGCCGTGCCGCCCGCACCACCACCACGGTGAACCAGGCTGGTTTCATCCGCCGCAAGGTGAAGCTCTACGAGCCCCTCTCCGAGGACCAGATCGGCCTCATCATGGCCAATGCCGAGCGCATTCTGGAGGAGATCGGCATTGACTTCCGCGACGATGCGGAGGCCCTGCAAATGTGGAAGGAGGCCGGGGCAGACGTCAAGGGTGAGCGGGTGCGCTTTCCCAAGGGACTGGTGTTCTCGCTGCTCAAGACGGCGCCGGAAACCTTCATCCAGCATGCCCGCAACCCTGCCAACAGCGTGCAGGTGGGCGGTGATGCCACGGTGTTCGCCCCCGTCTATGGCCCGCCCTTCGTGTCTGACCTGGAAGGCGGCCGCCGCTATGCCACCATCGAGGATTTCCGCAATTTCGTGAAGCTCGCCTATCTGTCGCCGAGCCTGCACCATTCGGGCGGCACGGTGTGCGAGCCGGTGGACGTGCCGGTGGCCAAGCGCCATCTCGACATGGTCTATTCCCACATCCGCTATTCCGACAAGCCGTTCATGGGGTCGGTGACCCATCCCGACCGGGCGCTCGATTCCATCGCCATGGCGAAGCTCGTCTTCGGGGCGGAGTTCGTCGACCAGAACTGCGTGCTCATCAATCTCATCAACGCCAATTCGCCCATGGTGTTTGACGGCACCATGCTGGGTGCCCTCAAGGCATATGCGCGGGCCGGTCAGGCCACGGTCATCTCGCCCTTCATTCTCTCGGGCGCCATGTCGCCCGTCACGGTGGTGGGCACGCTCACGCAAATCCTCGCCGAAGCCTCGGTGGGCATGGCCTTCGCGCAATTGTGCCGCCCCGGTGCGCCGGTGGTGTTCGGCACCTTCGCCTCGTCCATTTCCATGCAGTCGGGTGCGCCCACCTTCGGCACGCCGGAACCGGCCCATGTGCTGTTTGGCGCGGCGCAACTGGCGCGGCGGCTTCGGGTGCCGTTCCGGTCCGGCGGCGGGCTGTGCGGCTCCAAGGCGCCCGATGCACAGGCGGCCTATGAAAGCGCCAACACGCTGTGGCCGACGCTTCTGGGCGGGGTCAATTTCTGCCTGCATGCGGCGGGCTGGCTGGAGGGCGGGCTGGTGTCGTCCTATGAAAAGTTCATGATCGACGCCGACCAGCTCACCATGCTGCAGAAATTTGCCACGGGCATTGATTTCTCGGACAATGGCCAGGCGCTGGACGCCATCAATGAGGTGGGGCCGGGGTCGCATTACCTTGGCTGCGCCCACACCCAGGCCAATTTTGAAACCGCCTTCTGGCGTTCAACGCTGGCCGACAACAACAGCTATGAACAGTGGCGCGACGACGGCTCGAAGGACATCACGGTGCGGGCCAATGCGGCGTGGAAGAAGGCGCTTGCCGCCTATCAGGCCCCGGCGCTGGACGAAGGCATTGACGAGGCCCTGCAGGACTTCATGGCGAGGAAGAAAGAGACGTTGCCAGATACTGTGGGCTAGGCCGGCCCCTTCTGAGCCTTGCTGTCGCCAAAGGTGTAGAGCGCCACGCCGAGCAGCACCAGGCTTGAGCCTGCGGCATCAACCCAGCTGAAGGGTTCGCCCAGAATCCACACGGCCAGAAGAATGGTCACCACCGGCGACAGGGTGGAGATCATGGCCACCGACTGCGGCCCGATCCTGGCCATGCCGGCATTCATCAGGAAGGACGGAATGATGGTGGCGATGGCCGCCGTGCCCGCCGCCAGCATGAGAAAGCGCGGCGGCGCGGAAAAATTCGCACCACCGCTTTCCACCATATAGTGGATGATGGAGGCAACCGCCGAGGTGGCAAGGGAAATGGCGGTGAACAGGGCCGCCCCCAGCACCTGAATGTTGCGCTTGGCCAGCAATTGATAGAGGGCGAAGGACAGGGCCGCTCCCAGCACCAGCAGCGTGCCGGTGATGACGCCCCTGCCGCCCGCGAACAGGCCGGAGCCAAAGACCAGCGCCAGACCGGAATAGGTGATGAGCCCGCCCAGAACACCAGTGCGGGTGAGGCGCTGACTGAAGAAGGCATAGCCCAGCACCATGACAAAGATGGGATAGGTGAACAGCACCAGCCGTTCCATCTGGGCGCTGATATATTCCAGGCCCTTGAAGTCGAGAATGGCGGCCACGTAATAGCCGATGATGCCGGTGAACATGGCGCGCACCACATTGGGCAGCCCCGGTGGCGCCAGCCCTTCACGGCGGCGCCGGGCCAGAGTCAGCGCCCCCACCACCACAAACACCGGCAGGGCAAAGATCATCCGCCAGGCCAGAAGCAGCGAGCCGTTGGCCACATCCTGAAAGGCCAGCTTGATGAAGATGGCCTTGGTGGAAAACAGTGCCGCCCCGGCCGCAGCGAGGGCATAGCCGGTCATGATTCCGCCGTGTTGCGATTGGCTCATGACCTGCCCATAGCGGAAGCGAAACCCCCTGTCTTGGACCACGCGGCGCTTTGCGGCGGAGCCAAGGCGGGTTAGGCTTCGCGCCCACGACAGGGATTGTCATGACCAAACTGTGTTTTCTTTCCGCTCTGGCGCAGGCCCGCCTGCTGCGTGCCCGCAAGGTTTCGGCTCGTGAGCTGCTGCAGGCGGCGCTTGACCAATATGCCTTGCACAACGACACGCTCAATGCCGTGGTGGTGGCCGACATTGACCGGGCGCGGCGCGCCGCCGATGCCGCCGACCGGCGCCATGCCCGGGGCAAGGCACTGGGGCCGCTGGATGGCGTGCCCATGACCATCAAGGAAAGTTTCGACTGGGCCGGAACGCCCACCACCTGGGGCGATCCGCGCTTTCGCGACAACATTGCCGCGACCGACTCGGAGGCCGTGCGCCGCATGACGGCGGCGGGTGCCGTTCTCTATGGCAAGACCAATGTGCCGCTGCTGCTGGCCGACTGGCAGACATTCAATGCCATTTACGGCACCACCAGCAATCCGTGGGATGTGACGCGCAGCCCCGGCGGCTCGTCGGGCGGGGGCGCGGTGGCGCTCGCCACCGGCATGGCCAGCCTAGAGGTGGGGTCCGACATTGGTGCCTCCATCCGCAATCCCGCCCATTACTGCGGCGTCTATGGCCACAAGCCGAGTTTCGGCATCATTTCGCTGAAGGGGCAGACGCTCACCGGCTCGGTGTCACCCTCGGACATCAGCGTGGGCGGCCCCATGGCGCGGTCGGCGGGTGACCTGGCCGCCATGATGAAGGTGCTGGTGGGACCGGCCGGGCCGGAAGCGCGGGCCATGACCTTTACCCTGCCGCCGGCGCGCCAGCGGCGGCTTAAGGATTTTCGCGTGGCGGTGATGCTGACGGCGCCGGAAAGCGAGGTTGATCAGCCGGTGCAGGATCTGCTGGTGAGGCTTGCCGGTTTCCTCAAGCGCCGGGTGAAGACCATGTCCTTCGAGGCCAGGCCCGCCTTTTCCACGGCGGAAGCCTTTGAGAACTACATCACGCTGTTGCGGGCCGCCACCAGCCGCCGCCAGTCGGATGCCGATTTTGCCGCCAATCTGACCAGGGCAGAGGGCTTTTCAGGCGATGACCGCAGCTATCACGCCACCATGACGCGGGCCTATGTCATGCGCCACCGCGACTGGCTTAACGCCCATGAACGCCGCCATCAGATGCGCCTTCTGTGGGAGGCGTTTTTTGATGACTGGGATGTGATGCTGTGTCCCGCTGCCGCGTCGGCCGCCTTTCCGCATGACCATGAGGGCGAACGCCACAGCCGGACGATCACGGTCAATGGCCATGATGTTCCGACCACGGATCAATTGTTCTGGGCGGGTTATTCCGGCAATTTCTATCTGCCCTCGACGGTGGCGCCCATGGGGCAGACGGCGCAGGGCCTGCCGGCGGGGGTGCAGATCATTGCCCGCAGCTATGGCGACATGACCGCCATTCGCTTTGCCGAATTGCTGGAAAAGGAGTTTGGCGGCTTTGTGCCGCCGCCCGGCTATTGACCGGTGCCGAGCCACAGACCGAGGAGCGGCATGCGCCCGGCGATGATGGTGGGGACGGCATCTCCGGTGGCGGCCATCACGCCACCCGGTTTCACGGTCACATCACTGCCGTTGAGCCAGCGCGAGGGGCCGGTGAGCGGCCACCACAGAGCGTTGGCCACAGCGGGCAGGCTGTGGCGCGCGGCCGGCGTCAGAAGCAGAATATCAAGCTGGTGCGCCTGGCCGGCGATGAACCCCTGAGGGCCGACGAGTTGGGCCAGACCGACACCGTCGGCCATTTCCTGCCAGTGCAGATGGTCGCTGAGGGCGGCCAGGGCGGCGGCCACATCGGGCTGATGCAGCACTGCTTCGGCAATGGCGGGGGCAAGCTGGCTGGTGACGGCAATGGGGTGGGGCGGCGGCGGCACCAGGGCCGCTCCGGCAAGGTCATAGCTGGCCATGCTCCGCAGGGCGGGAACAACCGCATCACCACCGCTGTGCGACAGGCCGCGCGCCACCGCGCCGAGAAGCCAGCGCAGGTCGGAATCGATATCATCGGTGTGAATAACAACCATGGGTCACCACGTTCGGCGCCATCTGACGGGATGAGGCTTTCGCCGGGGTTAACGGCGGATCACCGCCCGGGAACTTTCCAACAATAAGGTGAACGGTGCTGTCGAAAAGGCAGTTGACCCCTGCTGGAGCGCCTCCGATAATGGGCCATGGTGTCCCAGTCTCCTCTCATTGATCGCTTTGGCCGGAAGGTGACCTATCTGCGCGTGTCGGTGACCGACCGTTGCGATCTGCGCTGTGTCTACTGCATGGCGGAGGACATGACCTTTCTGCCCAAGCGCGATCTGCTGACCCTCGAAGAACTGGACCGGGTGTGTTCGGCGTTTGTGGCCCGGGGGGTGACGCGGCTTCGGCTCACGGGCGGCGAGCCGCTGGTGCGCAAGGGGGTGATGACGCTGGTGAAAAGCCTGGGCCGCCACCTGACATCGGGGGCGCTGAAGGAACTGACGCTCACCACCAATGGCAACCTGCTGAAGACTTTTGCCGATGCCCTGGCCGATTGCGGGGTGCGGCGGATCAATGTGTCGCTGGACACGCTTGACCCCGACCGCTTCCGGGCGGTGACGCGCTGGGGCGACATCAGCAAGGTCCTGAACGGCATCAGGGCAGCCCAGCGGGCGGGCATTCGCATCAAGCTCAATGCCGTGGCGCTGAAGGGCGTCAACGAGGACGAAATTCCCGAGATGATCCGCTTTGCCCATGGCGAAGGCATGGACTTCACCCTGATCGAAACCATGCCGATGGGCGATGTGGAGGGCGACCGCACCGACCATTACCTGCCCCTGTCGCTGGTGCGCGAGAGGCTGGCGCAGCGTTTCACACTGCAGGATTCTGACTACCGCACCGGCGGCCCGGCGCGCTATGTCACGGTAGCCGAAACCGGCGGGCGACTGGGCTTCATCACCCCGCTCAGCCACAATTTCTGTGAAAGCTGCAACCGTGTCCGGCTGACCTGCACCGGCACACTCTATCTGTGCCTGGGCCAGGAGGATGCCGCCGACCTGCGGGCGCCCTTGCGCGCCTCAGAGGGTGATGAGGCGCTGCATGCGGCCATTGATGGTGCCATTGCCCGCAAGCCCAGGGGGCATGACTTTGTCATTGACCGGGCGCAGAACCGCCCTGCCCTGGCCCGCCACATGAACGTCACCGGCGGCTGATTGCGTCCCCTTATGGATTGGTGGATGGCGTGGTCAATGCGGCCGTGGGAATGTCGGCATTGCCAGGCATGATGTCGCCGCCCGTGAACAGGGCGGCAATGGCGGCCAGTGTGATGAGGACCGCAACGGTGATGGCGAATACATGCCTGCGCATGCGGCCTAGATTATCGCGCATTGTGGCGAATGCTCGCCCGCGCTTGCGGCAAAGCAGCGCAATGTGACGGGCAAGGCATGGCGCAAATCGCCGCGCCCCCGTCAGAATTGCGACAGAATGGCAATGAGCGCCTCGGCCGCCCGCACCAGTTGGCGCTCGTCAAAGCCGGCAAAGCTCAGAAGCAGGCCGGACTCGCGCAGCGGCCCGGCAAAGTGCGATGACAGGGTCAGCACCTCCACGCCCCCCGCCTTCAGCCGGCGGGCTGCCGCCTCGTCGCTTTTTTCCTGCGGCAGGCGCAGCAGCAGGGTGAGGCCCGCCGGGGCGGCGTCAATGTGATAGAGGCGGCGATCACCGGGGGCCAGGGCAGCAAGCAGCGCCTTGCGGCGGGCGGCATAGATGCGGCGCATGCGCCGGATATGTATGGCGAAGGCGCCGCTTTCCATGAATTCCGCCAGCGCCGGCTGAACCAGCAGCGAGGGCGGAGCGCCATGGCTGGCGCGGGCCTCGCGGAAGGTCGCCACCAGAGCCCTGGGAACAGCCAGAAAGCCGAGCCGGATGATGGGCGAGAACACCTTGGAGAAGGTGCCCGAATAGATGACGCGGTCCTGGGTATCGAGGCTCATCAGCGCCGGCAGCGGCCGGCCGACATAGCGGAACTCGCTGTCATAATCGTCTTCGATGACCAGCGCCTGCGCCGCCTTGGCCCAGTCCAGCAGCTCCAGCCGGCGCGGCAGGGGCATGGTGACGCCGGTGGGGTATTGCCGGGCCGGGGTGACAAAGGCGGCGCGTGCCTGGGGGGCCCGTTCACGCCCGCGCGCCACCACCAGCCCCTCGCCATCGGTGGGCACCCCCACCACCTCGGCCCCGCCCTGGGCAAAGACCCGGCGGGCGGTGGCATAGCCGGGTTCCTCCAGCCAGATGGCGTCACCCGGCTTCAGGATTGCGCGGCGGATGAGATCGAAGGCATCCATGCCGCCGGCGGTGATGACCACCTGCTCGGGGGCCACCGCAATGCCGCGCCACTCAAACAGGTGGCGGGCAATGGCGGCGCGCAGGGGCAGCCAGCCGAAGGGGTCATGGTGTTCCAGCAGGGCGATGGGCGGATTGCGCCAGAAGCGGCCCAGGCTGCGGCCCCAGGCGTCATGGGGAAAGTGATCCCAGTCCACCAGCCCGGTGCGGAAGGGCCTGGCCGGTTCGCGCTTCATCTTGCCGGGGGCGGCGGGGCGGCGCGGCGTCAGTTGCGGGGCGGCGTTGAGCAGCACCTCGGGCAGCACCGCCGCCACCCGCGTGCCGGAGCCGGAGCGGGTTTCGATATAGCCCTCGCCAGCCAGTTGCTCATAGGCCTCCACCGCCGTGGCGCGGGCCACGTCCAGTTCCTCGGCCAGGCTGCGGGTGGAGGGCAGCTTGGCATGGGGCGCCAGCCTGCCGCTCAGCACCAGTTCGCGGATCTGGCGGGCAATCTGCTGCTGGATCGGCTCACGGTCGTGGCGGTCAATGCCAAGGTCAAGGGTGGAGGGGGTGGAAAGCGGTCTGGCCATGGGTGGTTGAATTGGTCCTTTCCGCCAGACCATAGGACAGGCAGTTTTGCTTGCGCAAGATCAGGATCAACCCATGACCACCACTGCCCCCAGCCCGCGCACCAGGCTTCGCCGTCTGAACAAGCGCGCCCACTATGACGCGGCCACCGTGCACGCCATTCTCGATGCCCAGCCGCTATGCACGGTTGCCTATGTGGTGGATGGCCAGCCCTTCGCCACGCCCACCCTGCAATGGCGCGAGGGCCACCACATCTACTGGCACGGTTCATCGGCCAGCCGGGCCATGGAGAAGGCCACGGCCATGCCGGTCTGCGTCAGTGTCTTTCTGCTCGACGGGCTGGTGATGGCGCGGCGGGCCTTCAACCACTCGTGCAATTACCGTTCGGTCATGGCCTTCGGCACCGCCTTCAAGGTGACGGAGCGGGAAGACAAGATTGCCCGGCTCAAGGCCTTCACCGAGCAGCTTTATCCGGGGCGCTGGGACAGTCTGAAGCCCATGACCGAGGCCGACCTGAAGGCCACCACCATTCTCGGTCTCGACCTTTCTGAAGCCTCGGCCAAGATCCGCAGCGGCCCGCCGGGCGATGATGCCGAAGACATGGACTGGCCGGTGTGGGCGGGGGTCATCCCCACCCGGCTGGCCGTGGGCAGCCCGGTTGCCGATCAGCGCACAACGCCGGAGATGCGGCCGCCGCAACTGGGCGGCTTCGCTGCCTGAAGACGACGAAGCGTTGATGGTTGGGGCAAAGACGGAAGGCTGTGCTAGTCGGCCTGGTTCACGTCCTGCACATCCACCGCCACCACCTCGCCCCTGGCGTTGAAGGTGAGGATTTCCCAGCCCTGCCGCTTCACCACGCGGCCCGAGGATTTGCTGGTGGCGGTGAAGCGCCAATGACTCTTCACCGCATGGGGTGAAATCACCTCGACCGAGTCCTCGACATTCACCTGATCGGGAAATTCCTTACGGTAAGCGCGAATGGCCTTGAGAATATTGTCACGGCCCGGCAACACCCCCTTGATGCCGGGCGAGTGATATTCGGCGGTCTCGGCGATGATGGCGGTGAGCGTGTCGAAATCGCCGGCATTGAAGGCATCGTGATAGGCGCGGGCCCGCGCCAGGGGGTCAAGGGCCATGGCTCAGTGTCCCAGCGCGGTCATGATGCGCACCCAGGAGCGGATGCCGTGATGAAAGCTCGCCACATCATATTTCTCGTTGGGGCTGTGAATGGCGTCGTCGGCCAGGCCGAAGCCCGCCAGCACCGAATCCATGCCCAGCACATCCTTGAAATAGCGGACAATGGGAATGGAGCCGCCGCAACCCATCATCACCGTGTCACGGCGGAACTCGTCCTTCAGGGCGGCAGCGGTCTTCGCCACCACTGCGCTGGCAGCGGGAATTTCCGAAGCCGGGCTGCCGCCGCCATGGGGCGAGAAGGTGATGGTGCAATCCTTCGGCATCTGCCTTTTGGCAAAGGCGCGGAAGGCCTTCAGCACCTTTTCCGGCTTCTGGCCGGACACCAGCCGGAAGGTGATCTTGCCGTGGGCCTGGGAGGGAATCACCGTCTTGGTGCCGGCCCCGGTGTAGCCGCCCCACAGGCCGTTCACCTCGGCGGTGGGCCGCGACCAGACCTGTTCCAGCACGCTCTTGCCCTTCTCGCCGGCCGGATATTTCAGTCCGACATCGCCAAGAAACTTCTTCTCGCTGAATTTCAGTTTCTGCCACTGCTTGCGGGTGGCGGCGGGAAGCGGGGCCACACCGTCATAGAAGCCGGGAATGGTGACCTTGCCGTTCCTGTCGTGCAGGGTTGCCACCAGTTTGGTCAGCACCCGCAGCGGGTTGATGGCCGCACCGCCATAGGCGCCGGAATGAAGGTCGATCTTCGGCCCGGTGATGGTGAATTCATCATGCACCAGACCGCGCAGGCGGGTGGTGATGGCCGGGGTTTTGGCGTCCCACATGTTGGTGTCGCAGACAAAGGCCGCCGCACAGGACAACTCTTCCACATGGGCCTTGAGGAAAGGAACCAGCGAGGGTGAGCCGCTCTCCTCCTCACCCTCGATGAGAAAGGTGACCTTGATGGGCAGGGTGCCGGTGGTGGCGATGAGGGCGCGGGCCGCCTCCACAAAGGTCATGAGCTGGCCCTTGTCATCGGCGGCACCCCGGCCATGGATCTGCTTCACGCCGCCCTTGCCGGTCTTAATTCCGGGTTCAAAGGGTGGCGTCTCCCACAGCGACAGCGGGTCCACCGGCTGCACGTCATAGTGGCCGTAGAACAGGTAGTGGGGCGTTTTCGCCGTGGCCTCCGCAGGGGTGTAATGGGCCACCACCATGGGCATGCCCGGCGTGGTGTGGGCGGTCACGGCAAAACCCAGATCCTTCAGTTCGCGCACCAGCCAGCCGGCGGCCTTCTCACACTCCGGCTTATAGGCCTTGTCGGTGGAGATGGAGGGAATGCGGATCAGGTCAAACAGGCGGGCAAGGCTTTCGTCCAGCCCCTGATCCACGGCAGCGAGGGTTTGGTCCAGGGTGGTCATGATGAAACTCCTTCGGCCAGCGCGGCAATGAGGCGCGCCCAGGAGCGCGCGCCACGGTGGAAACAATCGACATCATATTTTTCGTCCGGGCTGTGCACCGCGTCGCTGGCCCGGCTGAAGCCCATGAGCAGGCTGTCAGCCTTGAGGTGGCGGGCAAAGGCCCCAGCCACGGGAATGGAGCCGCCCTCGCCGCCGATGACCGGCTTTCGCCCCCACTCATCCTTCAGCGCCCGGGCGGCGGCGGCAATCCACGGACTGTCTGACGACAGCAGCACCGCATGATTGTCATGGGTCTGGTTGTCGAAGGTGACGGTGCAGTCACGCGGCAACTGCGCCTTGATGAAGGCGCGGAAATTCTTGCGGATCAAGGCCGGGTTCTGGCCCGCCACCAGACGGAAGGTGAGCTTGGCCGAGGCCTTTGACGGCAGCACGGTCTTTGAGCCTTCGCCGGTATAGCCGCCGGTCATGCCGTTCACCTCTGCGGTGGGGCGCAGCCAGATCTGCTCCAGTGCAGTGTAGCCCCTTTCACCCGCCGGGATTTTCAGCCCGACATCACCCAGATATTTGCGGGTGTTGAAGCGCAGTGCCTGCAATTCCTTGCGGCGGCGGGGGGTGAGTTTTGCGATGCCGTCATAGAAGCCCGGTATGGTGACGCGGCCGTTTTTATCGTGCAGGGCGGCAAGTGCTGCGGACAGCGCGTGCAGGGGGTTGGCGGCGGGGCCGCCGTAATAGCCGGAGTGCAGATCAATGCGGGGGCCGGTGATGGTCACCTCATCGGCGATGCAGCCGCGCAGCGAGGTGCAGATGAGCGGCGTGTCATCATCCCACAGGCCGGTGTCGCAGATGAAGCAGATGTCGGGCTTGAGGGTTTTGGCATGGGCGGCAACAAAGCGTTCCAGATGGTGCGAGTCGCCCTCCTCGTCGCCTTCGATGAGCACGGTGAGGCGGAAGGGCAAAATGCCGCCCTCGGCCCGCCAGGCCGCCACGGCGGCAAGGAAGGTCATGAGCTGGCCCTTGTCATCGGCGGCGCCGCGGGCATAGAGCCGCTCGCGCCCATCCTCACCCTTTACAAGGGTCGGCGCAAAGGGCGGATGGGTCCACAGCGCCAGCGGATCCACCGGCTGCACATCATAATGGCCGTAGAACAGCACATGCGGGGCCGCGGCCGGAAGGCCGGGCTGGACCAATTCACCCAGCACCACGGGCTGGCCGGTGGTGTCATGCAGTGCCGCTGTGAAGCCCAGGGCTTCGAGATGGCGCTTCATCCACTCTGCCGTGGCGCGGCAGTCGGCATGGTGGGCGGGGTCGGTGCCGATGGAGGGAAAGCGCAGAAAATCCTTCAGCGTTTCCAGGGTCTGCGGCAGGTGGCGGTCAAGACGGTCAAGGACAGCAGTGAGACGGGGCATCATGGCCATGATCTAGACCAGCAGGGGGGCCGACGGGAAGGGGCTGCGCTGCGCCAGGCTGTGGCTCTTGCCCAGGTGCAAATCAAATTCAACCTAGGGGCGACTCACCCTATGCTGACCAAGGGGCCGGCCGGGGGTGATGATGGCACATTATGTGGTGCTGGGCAGTCCGCACGCCGGTGACACCTATAAAGTGGCGCTGATGCTGGGGCTCGCGGGGCAGAGTTGGCGGTTGGCGCCCGAGACAGCCGACATCTGCGGCCCGGTTTTGCTGGCCGGGGACCAGTCGGTCCGCGAGGCCGGGGCCATTCTCGATTTTCTGGCCGAGGAAACCCGGCGTTTCGGCCCCAAAAGCGATGACGAGCGCCGCCAGATCATGCGCTGGATGCTGTTTGACGCGCGCTGCTTCGGCTGCCTGACGTCTGACAGGGGGGAATTATCGGTTTCACCGGTAACGGCACAGGCGCTTGCCATGGCAGACCAGCATCTGGCGGATCATCCCTTTCTGATCGGGCGGCGGCTGACCATTGCCGACATTGCGCTGGGCGGCACACTGCTGGCCGCGGCGGCGAAGGGCCTGAGCCTTGCCGCGCTGGTGCATGTCGAAAACTGGCTGGACCAGATCCGTGCCCAGCCGGGCTGGACAGGGCCTGAGGTGGTGGCCAAAGCATAACCCCGGAGGCAGGCCTCCGGGGTTATCTCGTCAGACGCAGCTGTTCAGACACCCAGTTCGGGCGCGGTGGCGTCCAGATATTCGTCGAGATGGTCGAGATTCTCGAAACGCATCCAGCCTTCGTCGGTTTCGGCTTCCACGGTGCCGTCTGACAGCACGCGCGCCGGCCGGCCGCGAATGATTTTTTCCTCAACCACGTAAAGTTCGCCGTCGGCCACCTGCTCCTCGGTCTCGGCGGCGGGCTCGTCCTCAACCGCCACGGCTTCGGCGGCGGCGGTTTCCACCTCCTCCACTTCCTCCACGGTGTCGGTCAGGCTGTCGCTGGACTGGCCGAGGGCGGCGTTGATGTCGGATTTGGCCTTTTCCAGAGCGGCAATGGTGTCGGCCACACTGTCATGAGCTGAAGCGGAGGCCGCAGTGGCGGTCGCCGCCGTGGCGGCAGCCGCAGTGCCAAGGCCGGTGAGGGTGGAACCGGCCGCATCACCAAGATGGCGGGAAAAGCCGGGGAAGCGTTCGCGCCGGAAGGCGGCCATGCGCTCTTCGGCGGTGCGCGATCCTTCGGCCGAGGCTGCAACGGGCGCGGGCGCGGGTTCGGAAATCTGTTCCGCCGGCGCGGCGGCTTCCGGCGCCGCCACAACAACCGGCGCAGGCGCGGCCATCACCGGCTCATCAGCGGCGAGGCTGGGCAGATGGACCGCAGCCCCCGCCTGGGCAGCCTCAATGGCCGCCATGACCCCGCCCAGGCCCATGGCCACCATGCCGCCCGCCAGCAGCGTAAAGGCTGCTTCCGGCGTCAGGCCCATGACCTGCATCTGGCCGGGCATCAGAAAATTGAGCAGCGCCAGAACGACACCGACGGCCGCCAGAATGCCGCCGCCCACGCGCATGAAAGTCATCATCCTTCCCCCTCCGGGGCGAATCACGGCCCCGCTCTGGTCTGGTGAATCAGCTGCCTGTTACGATTTGCTTAACCGGCGCCGATCGCGGTCACGCCTCGTCTTCAAAGACCACACGGGTCTGAGGCCTGGCGCCGGCCTTGCCCTCCAGCGCCTCCCAGACTGTGCGGGCAATGCCGCGATAGAGGGCAGTATGGGCCGAATCGGGGAGAAATTCCACCACCGGTTCGCCCCGGTCCGAGCGGCTGCGAACATCGGGATCAAGCGGCACTTCGCCGAGGAAGGGAACGCCGATGCGCTGGGCTTCGGCGCGGGCACCACCGTGGCCGAAGATTTCATGGCGGGTGCCGCAGTGGTTGCAGATGAAATAGCTCATATTCTCGACGATGCCGAGAATGGGCACATTGACCCGGCGGAACATGGCAATGCCCTTGCGCGCATCGATGAGGGCGAGGTCCTGCGGGGTGGAGACAATGACCGCGCCGGACAGCGGCGTCTGCTGGGCCAGCGTCAATTGCGCATCCCCCGTGCCGGGCGGCATGTCGATGATCATGACATCGGTTTCCGACCACTCCACCTCGCGCAGCAACTGGGTGAGTGCGGCCATGACCATGGGGCCGCGCCAGATCATGGGTGTGTCCTCATCCACCAGAAAGCCCACGGAACTGACCTCGACGCCAAAGCGCTTCATGGGCTTGAGGCGCTTGCCCGGTGCGCTGGAGGCTTCCGGGCGGTCCTTGATGCCGAACAGGCGGGGCATGGAGGGTCCATAGACATCGGCGTCGAGCACGGCGACCCTGAGACCCAGGCTCTTGAGAGCGAGGGCGATGTTGATGCTGGTGGTGGACTTGCCCACCCCGCCCTTGCCGGAGGCCACGGCGACGAGATGTTTGATGCCGGGCACGGCATTGCCCAGGGTCTGGCTGGCGGGGGCCTCGGAACCGTTGCGCCCGGCAGACGGGGCCCGTTCGGCGGTCAGGGTGACCATGGCCTTGCTGACACCGGGAATGGCCTTCACCGCCTGCTCCACCACGGCGCGCAATTGCTCCATGGACTTGAGGTGGGCGGGATCGGCAGCAAGCGAGAACATGACGGTGCCGTCCTTGATGGCAACCGGCGAAACCAGACCGGCAGAGACGATATTGCCGCGGCCGTCGGGTGCGGCGATGCGCTTGAGTGCAGAGAGAATGAGATCTTCGGTGAGAGCGGTCATGGCGGCGCCTTTATGGACAAATCGGCATGGGATTAACCACCTTTGCCGGGACGCCGCAAGGCACATGACGGGGCCTCGGACCGATCAAATTTTAGCCAGCTGGGGAAGCCCGGATTAGCGAATTGCTGATAGGACGCCCGGAGGAAAACCTGTGAGGCAGCAACCGGGACAGGCACATGACGCAATCGGTTTCAGCATCGGCCTTTCTCGACCGGGTGACGCGTTCGGACACGCTTCCGGCGGATGAAGCCGAACCGCAACTGGTGGACGACCTGCTGGCCGACGCCGATCCGCACCTTTACGACCGCGTGCCCTGGGAACGCGACATGCTGGCCCTGGTGCTGAAAAACCAGCTCAAGGTGGCGCTGGCCCTGCCGGTGCTGACCATCATCGTGGCGCTGGGCATGCTCACCTGGCTGACCGGCCAGCAGGTGGCCGCCTGGGCCTTTGCCGCCCTCGGCTTTCAGGCCATTCAGCTTTATCTCGCCAGCCAGTTCTTCAAGCGGCCGCGGCGGCGGTCTGAACAAGCCGACTGGATCGGCATGATTTCAGCCACCGAACTGCTGCTTGCCATGAGCTGGGTGGCGCCGCTCTATCTGTTCTGGGACCATGCCGCCATTGTCCAGCACCTGTTCCTGGTGGCCTGCGTTCTGGCGGTGGCGGTGGTGCGGCTGCTGGTGATGGGGTCGTTCCTGCCGGTGATGCTGGCCGGCACCTCCACCATGACGCTGGGCATCGTCATCCGCTGTCTGATTGTGGCTGAGCCCCTGTATCTGTCCCTGGCCAGCGTGGTGCTGGCGCTGGAACTGTTCTTCATTTTCGTGGCGCGCCAGTTGCAGCAGACCATGCGTGATGTGGTGGTGTTCAAGGCGCAGAAAGACATTCTCATTGCCGAACTGAGGCGCCAGCGCGACACCGCGACAGCCGAACGCGACAAGGCCGAAGATGCCAACCGCGCCAAGTCCAGCTTCCTTGCCAACATGAGCCATGAACTGCGCACGCCGCTCAACGCCATCATGGGGTTTTCGGAAATTCTCGAGCGCGAGATGTTCGGTCCGCTGCAAAACCGTACCTATCATGCCTATGCCGGCGACATTCATCATTCCGGCAGTCATCTGCTCGCCCTGATCAATGACATTCTCGACCTGTCGCGCATCGAGGCCGGCCGGCGCGAACTGGACAATGAGCCGGTGAACCTGGGCGAGGTGGTGGGCGAGGCCAATGCGCTGCTCTCTCTCAAGGCGCGCGAACGCCACCACACGGTGCGCATGGAGGTTGACCCCAATCTGCCGCGCCTGTCGGGCGATCACCGGGCGCTTTATCAGGTGGCCATCAATCTCATCAACAACGCCATCAAATTCACCCAGCCACATGGCGTCATTCACATCAGGGCCGGGCAGAAAAGCGATGGCACGGTGTTTCTGAGCGTCAAGGACAATGGCCCCGGCATTCCCGCCCATGAGGTGGAGAAGGCGCTGGGGGCCTTCGGGCGCGGCAGCATGGCCACCCGCAAGGCCATCGACGGGGCGGGCCTTGGCCTGTCCATTGTGCGCGGGCTGATGAAGCTGCATGACGGCGATGTGACCGTGAACAGCCAGCAGGGCGTGGGCACGGAAGTGCTGTGCAGCTTCCCGCGCAGCCGGGTGCTGGACGGGCCGCGCGGCCAGGTGGCGGGCGAAGCCAGCGTGGTTTCCGAAAGCCAGCGCAAGCTGATCATGCTGGCCGGCAGGAGCTGATCTCAGGCCACCTCGGCCAGGGTTTTGAGCATGGCCAGCGCCAGGGCGGCAGAAAGCCCCGTGGCATCTGTGGTATCCACAGCCAGGAGCGGCTCAAGGCCCAGCCTTTCGGCCAGCCGGGCTGCGCCCTTGTCCGGGCCGGCGGCCAGCCGCACATGGGCCAGGGCATCGGGCCTGAGGGCGTGGATAACGGCGGCGGCGGCAAGGGCTGCCATGCCCTCGACCACCACCGGCACATGGTTGAGCCGCGCGGCCAGAAGTGCTCCGGCCAGGGCTGCCGTTTCACGCCCGCCGAAGCGGCGCAGCGCCTCCAGCGGATCCAGCCTTTCGCCGCCAAGGCGGGCCAGGGCCGCCAGCTGGCGCTGGCGCAGTTCGCCCTCCGGTGTGGAAAGCCACATCCCGCCATCGCCGCCCAGAAGCATCTGCCCCAGGGCGGCCGCCGCCACCTCGCCGCCCACGGCAAAGCCGGCCAGACCGAGGACATCACAGCCGCCCGCCACCGCCTCCATGCCATAGGCCATGGTGGCGGCACAGGCCGCCTCATCGAGGCCAGTTGCGGTGAAGATGTCCGGGGCCGGGTGGGCCAGCGCCAGTTCAAACACCTTGAGGCCAAGACCGGAGGCCGCACAGGCCCGGGCGGCGGGGGCCGTGCCCTGTTGCAGGGCCGCTAGCCGGACCTCGTCTGCGTCGGCCGCCGCAGCCGAGAGGGTCAGCAGCGAACTGGCATGGCGGGCAATGAACACCGCCAGCACCGGCCGGGCCACGGCGGCCTGTTGCTGTTGCTGCACCGCGGCCAGCCAGGCTTTGCCGGTGGTGCGAGAGGGCGGCAGATCGGGCATTGCGCCCAGCAGCGACCGGATGTCGTCAAAGGGCAGGCCGGAGGGAGCAAGGGAGGGCATGATGGAACCTGCTGGCTTGGGGGTCGGTTCCGCGTCATATGACGTCACACGGGGCCTTTCAACAGCCGAGCAATGGTATTAAAGCCGGGGGCGGGTGCGATCATGCTGGCTGACGACAGAGACGAAGGCGACAGTGATGCGGGCGGCTTCCGGCCGCTGGCCGAACTGCTGCTGGCGCTGCGCTTCCAGACCCGTCTGCCCATTCCCTTTCTGCGCACCCTGGACCCGCCGCCGCTGGCGCGGGCCATGCGGTTTTTCCCGCTGGCAGGGGCCGTGGTGGGGGCGCTTACCGGCCTGATGCTGGTGGGTGCCGCCCTGTTGCGCCTGCCGCCGCTGCTGGCCGCCATCGTGGCGGTGGCGGGCGGCATGCTGTTGACCGGCAGCCGCAACGAGGACGGCCTGGCCGATACGGCCGATGGCTTTGGCGGCGGCGAGACGCGCGAACAGCGCCTCGACATCATGACCGACAGCCGCCTTGGCACCTATGGCACGGCCGCCCTGGTGCTGAGCCTGATGGGACGGGCGGCACTTTACCAGCAGTTGCTGATGCTGCGCCCGCTTGACACCGTGCTGCTGCTGGCGGGGGTGGCCGCCTTTTCGCGGGCACTGGCCGTTGACCTGCTGTGGGCCACGCGCCCGGCCCGCACCGAAATGGTCATGGTCTATCCCGACCGGCCAAGCCGGGCGGTGACGCTGTTTGCCCTGTTCACCGGCGGCGCCATGGTGTTGGCAGCAGGCGCTGTCTTCATTGCGCCGGAGGCGGGCATGATGGCGCTGGTGGCGGCGCTGGCCACCACGGCGGGCCTCAGGGCGCTGTCGATGCGGCTCATCGGCGGGCAGACCGATGATGTGGTGGGGGCGGCACAGGTGCTGAGCGAAATCGCCATGCTGGCGGCGCTGGCCGCAAGCATTGGTTAACCCTGACGGCAGATCGCAACGCTTCATCAACCAATTGGCACCCTGCCCCCGCTAGAGTCCGCCGTGTGTGTTGCGTTCACGGAGTTGCCATGCGCCGGTCCGGCCCCCTGCCCTCTCTTGGTCTTGCCTTTCTGCTCACTCTGAGCGCGGGTCTGCCGGGCTTCACGCCGCTCTTGCCTGAACCCGCCTATCAGCTGATGATCATGACCGAGCTCAAATCCGGCAGCAACGGTCACTATGTGGTGAAGGCCGAAATCAATGGCCGCGATGTGACGGTGATGGTGGATACGGGGGCAACCGCCGTGGCGTTGAGCCACGAGGATGCCGACAGCATCGGCCTTGATCCCGACACGCTGACCTATGATGTGCCGGTCAGCACCGCCAATGGCATGGCCAAGGCGGCGCGCGTGACGCTGAAAAAGGTCAACATCGACCAGGTGAAGGTCTATGACGTGGATGCGCTGGTGATGCCCGAGGGGGCGTTGCGCGGTTCGCTGCTCGGCATGAGCTACCTTGGCCGCCTGCAAAGCTTCAAGGTGCAGGACGGAACCCTGATCCTGAAAAACTGAAGGAGTCTTTGCCCATCAGCTTGTCCGAAAACCGCTGCGCACTTTTCGGGCTGATGGTGGGGCGCGCATCAGCTTGTCCGAAAACCGCTGCGCACTTTTCGGGCTGATGGTGGGGCGCGCATCAGCTTGTCCGAAAACCGCTGCGCACTTTTCGGGCTGATGCGTTAGAACTGCACGGCGAACTGGGCGCCGCCCATCCAGGCATCGCTGTCGTCCATGATCAGGCCCGACATTTCCCCGATGAGCGCCAGTTGCGCCCGGCCGGCAAAGCTGAAGTTCAGCCCGGCCTGCAGGCGCAGATCGGTGTCCGGGTCGCTGCGCACCGTGCCCAGCCCCTCCTCCCTGGTCTTGTCGAGGAAGTTCCAGTCCAGCTGTGCGCCGGCCCAGGGCTCCACCGTCACCCTGTCGGAGAGGGCCACCGTGTTGCCGATCTGAAGCGACGGCGAGAGCGCGCCGGTGTAGAAGGTCTGGTCCGGCCAGCCGCCCGACGTCTCCTTCTGCTTTTCGCGCGACCAGGCCACACTCAGTGACGGCGTGAAGCGCCACGTGCCGGAATAGAAATTGCCGGTGAGGGCGGCGGCGGTCTGCACGCGGCTGTTGTCATAGAAGATGCCGTTTGCCTCATTGTCGAAGTCGTACCAGGCGCCATTGGCCGAGAGCATCCAGGTCTGGTTGATGGACCAGGCGCCATAGACGCCGGCGCCCCAGCCATCGGTCTCAACGCGCGTGCCCATGGATTCCTGATGCGAGGTTTCGCGCAGGCCCATGACACCCAGGATCACCGCGTCGGAAATCTTGTAATCGGCGCCAAGCACCAGATTGGTCAGCGGGCCGTCAAGATCGGAAAGTTCGGCCCCGCCGTCAATCCGGCTGGTGCGGCCATCGAGCCAGACATTCCAGCGCGGCGCGACGGGAGTGGCGGCAGCCAGATCGGCGGTGGGTACAATGGTGATGGCGGAGGACGACAGCCGGTCCAGCGCCTCTGCCTCATCAACGGTGAGGCCCGCGGGCGAAACGTTGACAGGGGCAAAGCGGCGGCGCAGGGCCTGGGCCACGGCATCATTGACCACATGCAGCGATTGCGCCGTGCGCTGCGAGGCGGCACAGGCGGTGATGTGGTTGTTGTCGGCATCAAAGGAGACAGCGGCCAGATAGGAACAGTCATATTCCGGCGCCTGCTGCGCCAGGGCGGGTGCGGTCCAGAGCAGCAACGGCACAGCGGCAATCAGGTAACGCGGCGTCATGGCCCCCTCCCCCTTAGATCGCAGGTTGACTCCCGCGCCAGCACTGCCCCCGCCGCCCTTGTATCAGCCGTGCGAGACCATTTCCACCCTGCTTTTTCCGGGTGGTCAGGCGGGCAGGCCTGGGCTTACGGCTGCCCCCTCCACGGCGGAAAGCGCCCGCAGAACCACCCCCACGCCGGCTCCCTCGCGGCAGGCTTCAGTGGACAGAACCTGGCGCCACAACCTCCCGCCGCGCTGGCCATGAAACAGGCCCAGCATGTGGCGGGTAATGCGCGACAGCCAGACCCCGCGGGACAGTTCGGCCTCAATATAAGGCAGAAAGGCGTGAACCGCCTCCACCCGGCTCGTGACCGGGTTTTTGGCCGCAAAGACGCGCCGGTCGACATCGGCCAGAAGCCAGGGATCGTGATATGCGGCACGGCCCAGCATGACGCCGTCCAGGCCCGCCCCTTCCGCCTCGGCCTGATCGAGCGAGGCAAGGCCGCCATTCAGAATGATGGCAAGATGCGGCATGGCCTGTTTGAGGCGGTGCACACGGCCATAGTTGAGCGGGGGCACCTCGCGGTTTTCCTTGGGGCTGAGGCCCTGAAGCCAGGCCTTGCGGGCATGGACAATGAAGGTCCGGCAACCGGCCGCGGCCACCCTGTCGACAAAGCGGGTCAGGTCTTCGTCCTCGTCCTGATCATCAATGCCGATGCGGCACTTCACCGTGACCGGCACGCGCACGGCGGCGCGCATGGCGGCCACGCATTCGGCTACCAGTTCCGGCTCGGCCATGAGGCAGGCGCCGAAGCGGCCCTCCTGCACCCGGTCGGAAGGGCAGCCGACATTGAGGTTGATTTCGCCATAGCCCCAGTCCTCACCCACCCGCGCCGCCTCGGCCAGCAGGGCGGGATCACTGCCGCCCAGCTGCAGCGCCAACGGCTGTTCCGGCGGCGAAAACCCCAGAAGCCTCTGGCGGTCGCCATGGCGGATGGCGGCTGCTGTCACCATTTCGGTATAGAGCAGGCTGTTCCGCGTCAGCACCCGATGGAACATCCGGCAATGCCGGTCGGTCCAGTCCATCATGGGGGCCACGGCGAAGGTCTTTGCTTTGATTTCCAATTTTTCCTGCATCGTCCATGGAGGGCCGGGGCGCAGCGGGCGCGCTTGATCCGCCGCACGTGCACATACTTCTAGCCATTTCCGCGTCCCTCTGCACCCAAATCGCACACGGCACCGGGGTGGAAGGCGATTTGCCCCTTCGACGGCATTGCCTACGCCAATTTCACCATCACCAAGCCGAATTCCACTATATCGCCATCTCAGCCGTCGCTCACGGTCATGGTTCCCACACTTTCCGCTCATCAGCTTCTGTACGGGGTCCACCGCCAATCATCGGCATAGAGTTCGTTCCGTTTTAAACAAAATGCCTGCGCTGGTGCTCAAGGGATGAGCTATTCTCGGAGGCCCACTTCCCAACCTCATGACTTCGTTCGACTTTTCTTTTCGCCTATCTGACCTCTGACGACCGCGTCTCATGCAGCGCTGCCAATATCTTCTCTCCGTTACAGTGGAAAATGGAAAGAAGAGCAAGCATTCCTTTTGTCCTTCGGGCATCATTCGGTCCGATGGAGCTGGGCAATACAGACCTTTCTACAAGCGGTGCCGTTGATTCCTATCTTTTTTGGGGAAAGACGCGGATCGCCGCCGACGGAAATGTGGTGAGCAAACCCATCCTGCATCATCTCATGGATGTTGCCGCTGTCGCCTGGCAATTGACCATCATCAACCGGCATATGTGCAGCCGCTTGTCTCAGCAGTTGCAGATAGGAATTGAAAAAGTCCCTGGAATGGTGGCCTTCCTGGCAGGCCTGCACGATATCGGCAAATTCACGGTTCCATTTCAGGCAAAGAGCGGCGTTTGCTGGCCGGAGGCCATTCTCGGGAAGTTACAGCCGGCCGATGTGCCGCCGGGCCCTGGTCATTGGCAAAGCTCGGCGCTCTACCTGCGTCATGGTCCAATCCGCGCCATCATTGAGTCCCTCCTTTCCGGCCTGAACGGTCTTCATCAGGAACTGGAGGCTCTGGTGGCGGGCCACCATGGCCTGGCACCTGACAGGCTAAACGCCAGCAACCCCGTTCTTCTGCACAGTCACCCCGAAGCATTCACCCCGCCCTGCATCGCGGCGGCCATCACTGCTGTAGAAATCATGCGCGACCATTCCGGCGTGACGACGCTGCCGGAAGTGACGCCAGATGGTCTGTGCCGAGCCAGCTTTGCGTTGAACGGCCTTCTTACGGTGGCCGACTGGGTTGGCTCGGACGAAGCCTTCTTCCCGATCCTTGCCACGACACAGACCAACGGGTCAGCCGCCGCCTATTGGGCGAAGGCAAAAGAACGTGCCGCAGAAGCCCTTAAAGCCAAAGGTTTGGTGGCGAGCACCCCTTGTTCCGCGCCTGATTACACAACTCTTGATCTTCCCTGTGCAGCGGCACCGCGCCCCATGCAAAGCATGGCCGCGCAAGCCGACATCAGCGATGACGGCCCCCAGCTCTTCATCATCGAAGACACCACAGGATCGGGAAAAACCGAAGCCGCTCTTCTCTTGGCCGCACGCCTCATGGCGAGGGGCAAGGCGGAGGGTCTCTACTTTGCCCTTCCAACCACAGCCACGGCCAATGCCATGCATGGCCGACTGCTCCGCCAATATCAGAATTTCTTTGCGGGAAAGGGTGATAAGCCCTCTCTGGTTTTGGCCCATGGCCGGTCCAGCCTGGCGCGGCGCGTTGCGGCGCTTCAGGCAGAAGGCGCTGATCAGGATTCGACCAGCGCCTTCTGCAACGGCTGGATTGCTGACTCCCGCCGTCTTGCGCTTTTCGCCGACATCGGCGTGGGCACCATCGACCAGGCTTTCCTTGGCATAATTCGCAAGAGGTTCCTGACGTTGCGCCAGTTTGCGCTCAGCAGCCGGGTGCTTATTGTGGATGAGGCTCACGCCTTCGACGCCTACATGGGCAAGGAGCTGGAGACGCTGTTGCAGGTTCATGCCATGAACGGGGGTTCGGCCATCGTTCTTTCTGCCACCTTGCCCCAGACCTTGCGTGACCGGATGACCGACGCCTTTGCCAAGCCCCTTCTCCGGAGGCGGCTAGGCGGCAATCGTTTTGCCAACAAGGTTGTGGCGAAGCAGACGGCGGCAGAAGGATCTGCAGCCTATCCCCTGCTGACCTCGGTTTGTCTGACGCCCGACCCCATGATTCATCATATGCCGGTGGCCTTTGACAGGCGCCTGGCACGCACCGTTCAAGTCAAGCGCGCTTCAGACCGTCAGGCCGCCATGGCCATGGCCCGTGGCGCGGCAGAGAAGGGCGCGGCCGTTGCGATTATTTGCAATGCGGTGGATGAGGCCATCGCGGTTTATGAGCAGCTTGCTGAGCTAGGCCAGAAGGCTGACAAGATGACGCTTTTTCATGCACGATTTGCCATGGGTGACCGCATGGCCATTGAAGCTGATGTGCTGGCGCGCTTCGGCAAGGATTCACACGCGCAGGATCGGGCCGGGCATATTGTGGTGGCAACTCAGGTTATTGAGCAGAGCTTGGATCTTGATTTCGATTTCATCATCTCCGATCTCGCTCCGGTTGATCTCATTATCCAGCGCGCCGGCCGCCTGTGGCGGCACATGGACCAGAGACCAGCATCCGGCCGCCCTCTACCGGAGCCGGTCATTGCCATTGTCTCTCCCGATCCCGCGCATGTGCATGATGACAAGTGGCTGGAGCCAGTTCTTGGCAAAGCGGCGGCTATTTATCGTGATCCGACCGTCATGTGGCGTAGCGCCAGGCTTCTGTTTGCCGCCGGGCGCATTTCAGTGCCAGACGATTTGCGCCCCCTGGTGGAGGGAGTGTATGGCGAGGCGGCCGAAAGGGTGCCGGATTGCCTTGAGGCAAGGTCTGGAAAAGTTGCGGGCGAACGTGGCGCGCAGGTGTCTCTGGCGACATGGAATGTCATTGGCCCTGAAAGGGGCTATTCCAATCTGGACCAAGCCATCGTGAACAATGATGAAACCGTTCCGACCAGAGACGGCGAAGCCACCGTCACCATCCGGCTGGCGCGGCGGCAGGGCAACAGGCTCATTCCCTATTTCCAGAAGGACGGCGCCGATGACCGTCTGCTCTGGGAATTGTCGGAAGTCAGCGTGCGCAAAAAAATGTGGGAGAAGGTGTCATTGTCGAATGAAAACGCTGCCCTGATCGCGGACGTCCGATGCAACTGGCCAGAATTCGAGCAAACAATCCCCATTGCCGAAGTGCACAACGGATCTGTGAGCATCGCCGCCGGGTCTGCGACATTGACATACGCTGCAAATTTGGGTCTATGCGTCTCATCTTCGCCAACGCGGGGATGAACCGCTTTAGTGCGGGGCAAAATAAGCCTTCCCCGTAAACACGGGGTCCAATTGGGAACGTACCGCTGCGGCTGAATTGCGAATTGGCCGCAAAATCCTGCACCGAAGGAGCTTATTGGGGGCGTGCCTGGGGAAAAACTCCCCCAAATAAAAAAGCTTTACTGCGGTGCCAAAATCTTTACAATCGCCCTCGACTCAGTCGCATAAAATGCGAAGGGGCTCCTTCTTACCAGAAGGAGCCCCCTACAGGAACCACGCCAGGTTGTGTGTCTGGATAACAATCAGCCCGGCCAAGAAAGAGAGGTGAACTCGCATGAGCGCCTTACCCTGACTTGCGGTCTGTGACCGCGCTTAGCCGATCATCCTGAATCGGTCCAGCCTCTTTTTCGTGATGGCTGGACAATGCGCGAGTGTTCCATGCCCTACAACCTTCTTGTAGATCCGCTTTTTCCGGTGGTGAGGCGGTCTGGCCGCACCAGTCTCATCCGTTTCACCGAATTGACGGTGGCGGATGATCCGCCGGTGGACTTCTGCTGGCCACGGCCTGATTTCAACATTGCTTCCTATGAATTCTGCATCGGCGTTCTGTCGGTGGCCCTCTCACACATCTCTGCTTCCAACACTGTGTCGTTGGAAGATCTCTGGGGCAACCTGCCAACGGCGGAAGACCTTGCCAGTCTGGTGCAAGACATTGTGCCCTTTTTCAATCTGGATGGTGATGGCCCGCTTTTCATGCAGGACTACGAGGCGTTCTCCCGAACAGAAGCCAATGACATCGATGCCCTGCTCATCGATACACCCGGCGTCAACGGCCAGAACAAGAACGCCGACCTTCTCACCCATCGCCACCGCTATCCGGCCATGGGGCGGGCCGCCGCCGCCATGGCTCTATATGCCTTGCAGCAGTTTGCGCCATCGGGCGGTGCTGGCAACCGCACCTCCATGCGTGGCGGGGGGCCACTCACCACCCTGATCATTCCTGGCGCCAATCCCGGCAATCCTTCCACCCTGTGGCACCGGATCATCATCAATGTCAGCCAGAATTTCTTTTCCTGGGATGATCCCCTTGCTAGACCGGAGCGGGTTTTCCCTTGGGTAGCGCCCACTCTTGTTTCTGACAAAGAGCATGGCGAGCGGGAAGTGTCGGAGCATGATTCCGCGGTTCATTCCGCCCATGCCTATTTCGGCATGCCCCGGCGCATCCGGCTGGTATTTTCCAATGAGCAGGGGTTTTGCCCGCTGACAGGCGCCGAGGATCGGCTGGTGACCGGCTTCAGCCAGCAGCCCTGGGGCATGAATTACGGCGTTTGGCGCCACCCGCTGACACCCTATCGGCGGCAGAAGGAAAGCGATCCGCCCTATTCAGTGAAGCCCAAATCGGGCCGCTTCGGTTACCGAGACTGGGTGTCCGTCACCTTTGGCCAGAATGAAGGCAAAGGTGCTTTGGCTCTGCCTGCGCTGAATGTGGAAGATGCCAGTGGTGACCGGGCCAATATGATCCTGCACGTCTATGGGTCATCGATACTTCGTGTTGCGGGCTGGGCCATGAGCAACATGGAGGCAATGAGCTATCTGTGGGCCGAACAGCCCCTGTACCTGACGGATGACAAGATCCTTGAAGACAGGCTGCGGAACACGGCCATCGGCTTTGCCAACGCTGGTGATGCTGCGCACATCATTCTGCGCAGTGCCCTCCGTGAAGCGCTGTTCTCTGACAGTGCCAAGCCGTCACTGGACGCTGGCCTCTTTGATGAAAGCCGCATGGCGTTCTACGAAAACACCGAAAGGGCTTTTCATCGCGCATTGGCCAGTCTTCTCGAAAAGCCCGATCAGGAGAGGGCGGGTCTGGCCCGAAGCTGGTTGAAGGAAATGCAAAAGGTGGCAGGCGAAATTTTCCAGCGCGTTCTGCCTGCCCCCGGCCGCGATCCGACGCTGGCCCGGCGCATGGCGCTGGCCCACGGACATATGATGGCGGGCTTCAGCGGTTGGGGCAAGGCTGGTGAACGTCTCTTCACCACGCTGCAACTGCCCTTGCCGGAGAAGAAGGCGGCC
Source organism: uncultured Alphaproteobacteria bacterium (assembly GCA_937873445.1). GTDB lineage: Bacteria > Pseudomonadota > Alphaproteobacteria > Rhizobiales > Aestuariivirgaceae > Aestuariivirga. The sequence goes on along the minus strand of CALMWF010000041.1, from coordinate 4,846 downwards.
AAGGCAAAAACCAAGACCAAGACCAAGGAGAAGAAGTCATGAGCACAGCCATTGCTGCTGAAGCTGTGGGTGCGATCCTCACCTGGTGGCGCACCCTCATCCCAGACAGGGACGACAGGAAGGGTGATCGCGCGGCGGCAGCGCAACTGCGCCGGTGCGCACAGTTGCTGGACGCGCTGAGAATTCAGCAAACCCACCGGTTGCTTCAGGCCGTTCACAACACAGGTCTGAAGAACAAGGATGATGATGTCATTCTGCTCGCCGTCCTGCTGTCTCATGTGGAAGGTGCCGACGGAATTCCCCGTCGTTTTGCCCGTCTGGCGGGCGAGGCAAAGGGCGGGTCCGCCGATGGACCGCAATACGTTTCGCCGCAGCGTTTCAGCGCCATTCTCATGGCACTGGAGAGCAAGGATTACGAGGCCGCCATCCGCACCCTGCGCCGCGCATTGATGATGTTGCGGAAGGAAACCATCGACACGCGGAAATTCGTCAGTGACATTCTCTTCTTCAATGACACCACACAACGCAGGTGGAACTACGATTATTGGCAGACGTCAACCGATGACGATGCCGAAATAAAATCTCTTGAACCGCAGAACACGTGACAAGGAGCGATGCCATGGACCGCTTTATCCAGATTCACTGCCTCACCCATTACCCCCCGTCTAATCCCAATCGCGATGATCTCGGCCGGCCCAAGACTGCCGTGGTCGGCGGCGTGCAGCGTCAGCGAATTTCCAGCCAGTCCTTGAAGCGCGCCCTGCGCACCTCCGAGGAATTTCAGACCGCCCTCGCCGGGCAATTGGGCGAGCGCACCCAACGCCTGGGTGACGCCATTTACGATCATCTCAAGAACAAAATCGACGAAGATAAAGCGAAAAATATTTCCCGCCTGGTGGCGGGTCTGTTCGGCAAGATCAAAGGTGAAAAGGACAAGGCCCCACTACAGACCGAGCAGCTTGCCTTTGTTTCCCCTGATGAAAAGTCAGCAGCCTTCGCGCTGGCGGATGAACTCCTGAAATCTGAAAAGCTGCCAACCGAAGATGAACTCAAAAAACAAAACGTTCCTGTGTTGCTGACCGCCGATGGCGCGGTCGATATCGCCATGTTTGGCCGCATGCTGGCGGCCAGCCCTGCCTTCAATCGCGAGGCCGCCGTGCAGATCGCCCATGCCATCACCACCAACAAGGTCGATGTTGAGGATGATTATTACACCGCGGTTGATGATCTGAAGAGCGACGCGACCGACGCCGGTGCAGGCTTCGTCGGTGAGGCTGGTTACGGCTCCGGCGTTTATTACATCTATGCCTGTGTGAACGTTGACCTCCTGATCGGCAATCTGGCAGGCGACAAACCTCTCGCCCGGCGGGCGGCCAAGGCACTGGTAAAAGCGCTTTCATCGGCGACACCATCGGGCAAGGTCAACAGTTTTGCCCATCACGTCAGGCCGGAATTCATTCTGGTCGAACGGGGAAATGGTCAGCCGGTAAATCTGTTCAGCGCCTTTGCCAAGCCCATCAAGGGATCAAATATCATGGTGGATTCCATCACGGCGCTCAAACAGAAGCGGGCCGACTTCTCGCGCGTCTATGGTGGACCGGAGTCAGCGGGAAAAGAACTCAATGTCACCGCCGACACATCGGCCACTCTTGATGAACTGGCTCTCTTCGCCATGGACGCCATCGAGGAGTGACGGTCATGCGCGACTTTCTGGTCGTTTTGCTGGAAGCACCCCTCGCCAGTTTTGGCGAGGAAGCTGGCAACAGCCAAAGAGGAACGGCCAATCGGCCTACGCGCTCGTCTTTGCTTGGGCTTGTGGGCGCAGCTCTTGGCATTCTTCGTTCCGACGTGGAAGGGCAGAAAAAACTGTCAAGGAGCCTTTCGACTTCGACCCGTACCCTCTCTTCCGGTGTCCTCGTGCGTGATTTTCACACCTACGAGTCCATTCCGCAGGCCAAGGGCTCCTTCATGACGCGGCGCCAGGCCCTGGGTTCAGGCGAGGCCATCACATCCATTACGCAACGCGAATACCGCTCAGGCGGTGTTTGGCAGGCAGCCTATGTCGCGGGCCCCGCTACCGGCCAGGACAGTCTCAGTCTTGAACTGCTTGCTGACGCCTTTCTCACCCCAAAATTCACGCTGTGGCTGGGACGAAAGTCTTGCCCTCTTTCAGCGCCCGTCATGCCCCGCATCATCGCGGCTGAAAGCCTGGCGCAGGCCTTTCATTGTCATGCGGAACAAGTGGGCCGAGCCGCAGGTTTCGGCGAGGGTGTGATTTTCACCGACAACAACGGGCTTTTGCCAAACAGCAAAGTGCCACTGCGTCATAACCGCCGGAATGATGAACCACTCAATCGCTCCACCTGGACATTCATCGGTCGGGACGAATGGGAATTCATGACGACCGATGAGACGGACTCTGGCCATGATCACAAATCGCCAACGGTGACACGATGACCCCCACTACAAGAACACATTTGTCCAGGCTCACTCTGCGGCGCCAAGCGGGCAGTGTCGCGCCACTGCTTAAAGATCTCATGCCGCCCGAAAAGGGCGCTGCCATGGATATTCACCATCGACTGCTGTGGACTGTTTTTTCTGGCACCCACAAACAGCCAGGAGATGAAGCGGCGTTTCTGTGGCGCTACATGGATGGAGACGACAAGTTCTTTGTTCTCGGTCCCGAACCGCAGTCAGGATCGCCCTTCTTCGACATTGAAACGAAACCCTTTTCAATTTCCTTCCACCGGGGCCAGCGCCTTGCCTTCGAGTTGCGCGTCAATGCCACCGTGGATCGGATGATCGACCCTTCCAAAGGCAGAGCTGGGCGCAAGCGCTGCGATGTGGTGCAGGATGCGATGAACAAGGTGCGCAAGGAACAGGTGGTCAACGACCGTGAACAACGGGACGAGATTGCGCGGATGGCACTCACCGGCTGGCTTTCGCAGCAGGGCGATAAATCTGGATTCCATCTGCGCAGTCTCTCGGTAAAAACCTACCGCGCCATTGCTTTGCCAGGACAGCATAGGGCACCCGGTCCACAAGCAGACGTGGCCGATCTCCGGCCCGCTACAAAACTCCGGAAGCGCGCACCAGGTCCACAGATGGGCGTGGCTGATCTTCTGGGCGTTCTGGAAGTCAGTGATCCGTCTGCCTTCATGGACAAGGTTCATAAAGGCTTTGGCCGATCAAAGGCCTATGGATGCGGATTGATGTTGCTGCGCCCGGTTGCGTGAGGTGAAGCAGAGCCTGCCCGGTGCACGCCCCCCATCGCCCATTCCCATGAAGGAAAGGGCCAGTATTATCTTTGTGGAAAAGGGGCAGCTCGATGTGCTGGATGGGGCATTCGTTCTGGTTGATGCAACCGGTGTCCGCACGGTAATTCCTGTCGGCGGACTGGCAGCCATCATGCTGGAGCCGGGCACCAGAACTAGCCACGCTGCCGTGGCGCTCGCAGCACGGGCAGGCACTCTGCTGGTGTGGGTGGGTGAGGCAGGGGTTCGGCTTTATGCGGCAGGCCAACCCGGTGGCGCCCGCTCGGACAAGCTGTTGTGGCAATGCCGCATGGCCATGGACGATACGGCCCGCCTGAAGGTGGTTCGCAAGATGTATGAACTGCGCTTTGGCGAGGCAGCCCCGGATCGCCGCTCCATTCAGCAGTTGCGAGGCATCGAGGGCGCCCGGGTTCGAACACTCTATGGAGCATTGGCCCGTCAGTTTGGCGTGTCCTGGACACGTAGAAACTACGATCCAGGAAACTTCGACCTTTCCGATGTGCCCAACCGTTGCATGTCTGCCGCCACCTCTTGTCTCTATGGCTTGACCGAGGCGGCGGTTTTGGCCGCTGGTTATGCTCCTGCCGTTGGCTTTCTCCACAGCGGCAAACCCCTGTCGTTTGTCTATGATATCGCCGACCTGTTCAAATTTGAGACCGTTGTGCCGGTTGCATTCAGGGTCGCTGCGGCTTTTGCCAACGGCAAGCTCTCGGCAGCTCCGGACATGGAGGTTCGGCGGGCATGTCGCGACAGTTTCAGGCAAACCAATCTGTTAAGCCGGTTGATCCCTATCATTGAGGAAGTGCTGACCGCAGGCGAACTGCCGCCGCCGGAGGATCCGGAATACGCTGTCGGCCCCGCCTTTTCTGATGAACCCCAAACCGGCGATGCGGGAATGCGTTCATGATGGTAGTTGTGGTGAATAACGCGCCACCGCGTCTCAGGGGGCGTCTGGCCGTGTGGTTGCTGGAGGTTCGAGCTGGAGTTTACGTCGGGGTTTACTCCCGCAAGGTTCGCGAGATGATTTTAGAGCAGGTCTCCGAGTTGATCGATCAGGGAGATGCTGTGATCGCCTGGAGTGCCCAAACCGATGCTGGTTTTGATTTCGAAACCCTGGGCCAAAACCGCCGGCAGACGGTGGAATTTGATGGCCTGAAGCTGGTGAAGTTCCTGCCAAAATAAAGTTTTAAGTGCGGCCTTCCGGAAAGACGCCCGGATCGGTGGCTTTCTGCATATGAAAAAATCCAATCATAGTATATAGTTGTAACTGGTCTGTTCCCCGCACACGCGGGGATGAACCGGATGACGGGAGCGATGAGACAGAGGGGGCCGCCTGTTCCCCGCACACGCGGGGATGAACCGCCCCCGGTCATGAGGCCGGCGTCCAAAACGCTCTGTTCCCCGCACACGCGGGGATGAACCGTTATCACGGCTGTGCCTTGGGCTATAGGCCGTCTGTTCCCCGCACACGCGGGGATGAACCGGCAAAGCCGTGATACTTTTGACCATCAGCCCCCTGTTCCCCGCACACGCGGGGATGAACCGGGTTCCGCCTGAATTGGCGGCGGCTC